>NC_013205.1:0-603751 GCF_000024285.1 Alicyclobacillus acidocaldarius subsp. acidocaldarius DSM 446 | reverse complement strand
CGCAGGAGGGGTTAACCCTCCTGCTATGTTCATGATTATCTTACCACATGGGGCAATATGCGTCCATAGACCTAAGCCCGCGACAGGACTCGAACCTGCAACAGGCCGCTTACAAGGCGGCTGCTCTGCCTGTTGAGCTACGCGGGCATGACAAAGGCCCGGCGCCCGCGAAACACCGGGCCAAAACAAACTGTCCCCTGCAGGAGATTGACCTCGCACGATACGTAGCGGGGTCTGAAATCCAGCCAATCTTGTCAGGCCGCTGCTGAATACTCAGTCCGCCGATTGGCTCTGCCATCCTTATTGTATCACATCCATAGACGCGCTCAACTGCGCCGCGCGATTGACACGCACCAGGAACGACCATAACCTTTCGCGATCAAAGTGGAGTGCCAAATTGTATTCACCTCCATCCACCTCTTTTCCAGAATCCAACCACACCCCGTACAACTTGCCTCGATACGTGTTGAGATCGACTTCCATCGACCACTCTGACCTGCCGATGGTCCATTCAAGCTGGACATTGCCGTCTGGGGTCGGATACACGTATGGAAGTGGAGGAACCGTTAAATACATCGTGTCCAGCACCTGAAACAGCCGCTTTAGCCGCTGCTTATTCGGCGCACGTCCGTCGCCGTCCAGCCAACCGTTGCGCAATCTCAAGAGTTTGTCTAACTGAGCTTGGAGTTCCGGTTTCAACGTGGCCACACCTATTACCTCACCACATGACTGAGCGGATCGGGTGCGGCATCACAACGCCGCTCCTTCCTGGCGCATGAGTGCCCTTCGCGCTTTTTTCCTTAACCTCTGCACCGCATTGTCCACCGCCTTGTATCCGCATCCCAACATCCGCTGGATCTCCGTGTACGAATGACCCTCGATCCGCAACCGCCACACCTCGCGTTCGAGCTCCGACAAGTTAAGTCTCCAATGCCGCTCAGCCCATGCCACGAGCTCTTCCGCAGATACACCCTTAGGCGGCCCGAACACCACATCCTCCACACTCGGTGCCGTACGATCAACGAGCACGTCCAGCACCGTGCGTTCTGCGTCCTCGATCCATGGGCACTCCGCGTCAAGCGACAGCGCTGTCAAGTGTGTTGTGTGCTTTTGCCTGCGCGCCATCCGCAGCACCGTTTGGATCTCGCGCACGACGCACATCTTCGCAAACGCCAGAAACGGCACTTTACCGCGAACGTCGTAGTCTCGTATGGCCTCCCAGAACCCGATCCACGCGTGCTGCATCAGATCCTCGCGGTCGGCTCCGGGTATCCAGTAGTTTCGTATCCAACTCCAGACCCTGACTCGGAATTCACGATAGAGTACGGCGAAAGCGTCCTGGTCGCCGCGCTTTGCCGCAAATACCAGTGTCGTGTCCATAAAGCATCGCCCCCAACAGTGAGGGCGGTGAAGGACAATCGTGGATTGACGAATATCCTCGATATGGTACACTTAAACTGAAAAGAGCGCCGGAGTTCGCGGCTCCGACGCTCGGGCACCGACGCCTGGGCAGTGTCCCTGCCCGTCTTTCGGTTACGAGCAAGAGACCGCCCCACCGGCGCTAACCTAATGGGGGCGGTCTACTTGCGTGTTAAGGCAAGAACCAAGGCCAACACCAGCGACAACAGCGTAATCACGAACGACCCGAACTGGATCGCTAGTGACAGCGCATCCGCCACCGACATGGCCTCACCCCATCCCGTTCTAACGAGCGGGCAGGGGTGACCCCCAAGGTGGTGCCTACCTATAGACTACCAAAATTCCTCTAAATCGTCACTGGATTCATAGCATCCACGCCTGCAAGCGCCTCGAAGATGTCTCGCAGCGACAGGTCTGCACCCGCCATCGCCTCATCCGACACCCCGTAGTACATATCAACTACCCCATGGCTCAAGCCAGGGGCTTGCTCGATCCCGAGCACAGTCGGGAGAGCACAAGGGACGGTTGACGTCGCCCCCGAGCCAAGCGTCATGCGCTCTGGCTCTGCCGCAAGCATTCCAGGCCTTTTTGAGCGATCACGCGGCTTGCGGCTAAGTCGTCATTGCAACGGTAGCCGCACTTCTTGCAACGGAATTCGTGACGCTTGCGGCTTCGATTCGCGGTTTCGCAGTGCCCGCACTTCGGGCAGGTCTCGCTTGTACCCGTCGGATCGATGAACATAACGGCGATCCCGGCTTCTTCCGCCTTGTAGCGGATGAAGTCCGTCAACTGCCGAAACGCCCAGCTCATGCGCCAGTATCGGTCCTTAAGCCGGAACCGGACGGACAAGTTGCTGCCTGTGAGGTCTTCGAGCACAATGAGCGGGCGTTGACCTTGGGCTTGTGCGAAGCGGACTACGGCCTTGGCAATCTGGTGATTGACGTCCGTCATGAAACGGGATTCTCTTCGGCCAATGGCCTTCAGACGGCGCTTGGCCGAGCGAGTGCCTTTGCGCTGAAGAGACGCGCGCAGACGGACGTAGCGGAGACGGGTCTGCTTGACCCTGCCACCGCGAATGAACATCACCTGATCCCCGCAGGAAGCGGTCACAAGGAAGCGCATGCCCTGGTCAACGCCGATCACGGCGTCGAAATCGTCGGCGTGATCCGGTACCGACTTGGAGACGGACACGTGCAGATACCAGCCGTGTCGCTTCCGAACCAGTTCGGCTGCACCGAAGGTCCAGCCGTCCTGCAAGTACCGCCGGTATGGAGGCTCCACGCGGAAAGGGATCCGCAGCCGACCGTCGATCGTCGTGATGTGCGCCACGCCGTTTCGCAGCACGTAGTCCTTGTTCCACTGGAACACGGGCTTCGCTCGTTTGAACTCCGCGGGCGTGTCCTCATTCCCGTTCGACTTCATGCTCTTGTAGACGCCCGCGACGACGCGGCACACCGTGCAGGCCATCTGCGCACGCAGACCGAATCGGGTGCGAATGGTTCGGTACGCGGCGCGGTGCAAGGCGACACGGTTTCGGATCTTGCGCTCAAAAGCGATGCGGCTCACGTAGTCAAGGGCCTGTCGATTGGCCTCGACGGTGCGAGCCAGTGCAGAAGCTTGTTCCGGCGTCGGTTCAAGCCGAACACGGATGGTGCGGGTGAGCTCCATGCCATTCACCTCCCTCACTTGGAGGGGTGAATGGCAGACAAAACGAAGGCCCTCCGATCAACCGGAGAGCCAACAAGAAAGGAGGGAGCGGCGCTCCTCCCCATGCCTAAAGGCAGAGGTATCCGCGCTGCTCTCGATGCTCAAGTTTGATGACTCGCATGTCGGAGTACGAGGACGGGACACCACGAGGAAAAATCAGGGGATTTTCGGGATAGCGAAAGACGGGCTGTTGGGTTCCTCCCATACGAGCGGATTCGTCTCCACACGTACGGGGATTGTACGACAAACAAGCCGCAAGTGATGTCGCTTACCACTCGCGGCCCAAAATTTCTTTCAATTCTTCTCGAACCTCTTGTTGATGCTCCTTCCACGCGCCCGCCACATCGCGAATGCTCCGGCGCGGACCTTGTCGCCTTGCCCGCCGTAGGCTCAGCAGTTCTTCATCCAGATCAACGTCCAGCTCATACGCGCGAAAGTCCTGACCAAACGTCTCAAGCGTGTTTCGCAACGATTTCAGCATTTCATAGTACGCGTTCACAGCACCACGTTCGTAATCGTTAAATGATTGGCGCGCTCGTTTTCGCTGATGCCGTCGCGCATTTTTCAACATCTGCCGAACCAGTTTTTGCAGAAGAGTTTGCTCGAACGACATGTAATCGCCTCCCTTGACCTTGCCCTCCATCTCCCTCTCCGGTGGAGGTGCAGTTCATGACCGTCCTTCGCTCCTACCTGCAATGGCCCGGCGGCAAATCCCACATCGTCACCGCCCTTCGCGCGTTCCTGCCGCCCGGCCGTAGGCTGATCGAGCCTTTCGTCGGCGCGGGTTCGGTGTTCCTGAACGCCAATTATCCCGAATACCTGCTCGGCGACGCCAACGGCGACCTGATCCTCACACACCAGATGCTCCAAGCGCACGGCGAAGCGTTCATTGAAGCCTGCCGTGATCTGTTCGTGCCCGAGAACAACACGCCTGATCGCTACTACGAACTCCGGGATGAGTTCAACAGCACAGCGGATCCATGGCGCAAGGCCATCCTGTTCGTCTACCTCAATCGCCACGGTTTCCATGGCCTATGTCGGTACACTCGGAACGGAGACTTTAATGTGTCGTTCGGCTACCGAAAAACGGTGTACTTCCCGGAAGAGGAAATGCGGTACTTCGCCGAGAAGGCGAAGCAGGCGACGTTCGTGTGCGCGGACTTTCGGGATCTGTTGGAGAGAGTCGAGCCAGGAGATGTGGTGTACTGTGATCCGCCTTACGTGCCGTTGTCGCGAACGTCGAACTTCACGGAGTACGCGCCGACGCGCTTTTCGTGGCGAGACCATACCCAGTTGGCGGGTTATGCCCAGGCGCTGACTGAACGTGGGGTTACCGTCGTGATCTCGAATCACCGCAGACCCGCAGTCGAATCTTTGTATCGGGGTGCGGAAATCCATGTCGTCGAGGCGCCGCGAAATATCGTAAATCGGTATCGACAGGCAACGCATGTCATCGAAGAGTTGATCGCGGTCTTTCGAGCATTGTGAGTTGCAGAGTGCATGGATATGTTTTACACTCGTGTTCGAGCGCAAGCTCAATACCGCCCGCGCACGTGTGCATTCGCAGAAGCGCCGCGCCAGACCTTCGGAGTCGACGCGGCGCGCATCAGTTCATGCTTTGCCTGAGTTTTAATACCTCCTCTGGCATTAAGCCTTACTGATAATGTGGATAATTTTAGAAGTGTGAACCACGGTGCACTGTTGCGGTGGAAGCAAACAGCAAGAGTCCACCAAATGCCCATCTCACCCTGTATCGTAACATCGATATCTCGTTTAGGTCGAAATCCAACGTAAATTACATATTATACAAGTGGTTTTTCCATCCACATGACATCGACCCACTTTCCGCCCAGTTTCCCGTGTCTTCGAAAGACTCCGACCTCGCGAAACCCCATCTTGCGATACAACCCTTGCCCTGCTTGATTGAAGGGGAACGTAGCCAACACCAATTTGTGAAAGCCGTGTTCCACCGCATAAATCTCCAAGTTGCGAAGAAGCGCCTGTCCCACTCCCTTTCCCCGCCAAGCCCTCTCCACATACACCGAGAGCTCACCCACGTCAGCATAAGCAAATCGATGCGAGTACGGATGCAGATCCGCCCAACCGACGACGTTCGAACCCACGGTCGCCACAAAGACCGGATATCGGCGGTTGTGTTGAGAAAACCATGTGTCGATATACGCCATATCCTTGGGATCCTGCTCCAACCTCGTGATTCGATCCTCAATGCCCTGGTTGTAAATCGACAAAATCGCCGGCAGATCCTCTCGAGTTGCGATTCTGACATCCACCTTCATGGAAGATCTCCTCCTCAAGAAACGCCCGAATCCTCTCACCGATGGCATCGCGGACTTGGCGGAACTGGTTCAGTACCTCTTCCTCCGATCCGGTCGCCTTCGCCGGGTCAGGAAAGCCCCAATGCAGGCGTTTCACGTGAGGCGGCGTCACGGGGCAGCGATCGTTCGCATCACCACACAAGGTGATCACGTAATCCGCTTGTTCGAGAAGCTCTGGATCGATGAGCTTCGACTGATGATGAGAAATGTCAATGCCCACTTCGCGCATCACCTGCACAGCGCGCGGATTCAAGCCGTGCGCCTCGACGCCTGCGCTATGCACCTCCACCCGGTCTCCTCCCAGATGGCGCGCCCATCCTTCGGCCATCTGGCTTCTGCACGAGTTGCCAGTGCACAGAAAGTAAATTCGCTTTCGAGACATGTGATGAAGCGCTCCTCTCCGCTCATGGATGTTTGCACTATTTCACGATCGCGAGCCAGCCGTACAACCCCATCAAAGTGAGCAACAACGTGGGCATCGTAAGGATGACACCGGTGCGAATGTACTCGACCCATGTGACGGTGACACCCTTCTGGCGAAGCACATGCAGCCAAAGCAGCGTGGCCAACGACCCAATCGGGGTGAGCTTCGGGCCAAGATCACAACCAATGACGTTGGCGTACGCCAACGCGCTCCTCACGGTGTCCGTCGTATGGGTGACATGAATAGCAAGCGCGTCAATCATCACCGTAGGCATGTTGTTCATGACGCTTGACAATATCGCCGCGAGAAAGCCCATGACGAGCGTCCCGGCGAACAGACCGTGATCCACGGCGAGTTCTATCAGATTTCCAAGGAGATGCGTCAGGCCAACATTGCGCAGTCCATACACCACGACGTACATCCCGATGGAGAAAAACACAATGGCCCACGGTGCGCCCCGAATGACGGACCACGGGCGAATCACCTTGACCTTGCCGCCGTACACAAGCAGTGCGATGGCGACAATCCCGGCGATGAAGGAGACGGGAATGTGGAAGATCTCCGTGACCATGTATCCCGCCATCAACACCATTAACAGGATCCAAGACATGCGAAAGAGCCTTTGATGCGCGATCGCGCGGGACGGATGCGGAAGAAACTCGGGATCATACCGCTCCGGAATATCCTTTCGAAAGAACAGGTACAGCAAGCCGGCGCTCGCTCCAAGCGAGACGACATCGGGTACAAGCATGTGCGCCAGATAGGTCAGAAAGCCGATGTGGAAGTAATCCGCCGACACGATATTCACAAGATTGCTCACCACAAACGGGAGCGAAGTGGTATCCGCAATGAAGCCGCTCGCGATGACAAACGGAAACATCCGGCGAGCGTCCAATTGGAGCAGCTTCATCTTTTCTAGAACAATGGGTGTGAGGATCAACGCTGCGCCGTCGTTGGCGAACACAGCAGCCACAAGGGCACCGAGCAAAATCACGTAGAAGAAGACCTTCTTGCCATCGCCACGAGCGGCCTTCGCCATTTTCAACGCCGCCCACTCGAAAAACCCGATTTGGTCCAGCACGGTTGATATGATAATGATGGCCACAAAGGCCAAGGTAGCATCCCACACGATTTTCGTCACGGACCACACATCTTGCCAAGTGACAACATGGAACAAGAGCGCTAGCGCCGCGCCTCCCGTGGCACTCCAGCCTATGGACAAGCCTCGCGGTTGCCATATGACGAAGACGAGCGTGAGCAAAAACAACAAAATCGCTACATATGTCATGACGTCTCTCCTTGATGCTTCACTTCACACGCAATCGAACGAATCCCGGTGATTCACGCAGGACAGATGGCCCTATTCATTCGCCAACGGCGAATGTTTCTCACAGGCGGTACAACAAGCCACTGCGGGTTGTTCAACCAGGATCTTCTGTTTATCCGGCACACGGTCATCTTCTTGGTCAAGGACCACAAAGACTTCCCACCGAATCCCATTTGGATCTGTCACCCAAATCTTGTCCTGCAGTGCATAACAGCACGTTGTATTCATATCATCAAACGTCGCGAGTCCAGCCTCTTGTAAGCGCCTCTTGGCAGCTAGGACTTCTTCCGTGGACGACACTTGCAACCCAAGGTGATTCAGAGCTCCCACTTCACTATATGGGTGCTCGTTTAGGGCAAAATTTAGGGGAGGCAACTCAACATCAAATTTCGCGTATCCCCTTCGAACACGAACAGGTTCGACGCCAAACAAATTTTGATAGAACTTCACTGATTGCTCTAAGTTTCGCACGTTGATGGCGACATGGGGCTTCCATCTGGACATGGACAACATTCTCCCTTCTCATGATTGTGGACGTTGGCCGGCATCATCAGCTCGGACGTGAGTGCTTTCACCACCTCCTCCAACGCTTGTGAATTTGGAAAATAACACGTCCAAGGACCTCGGGATTCTCGGCGAACCAATCCCGCCTTCTCAAGAACTTTGAGGTGATGTGAGACGGTTGGCTGCGAAAGTCCGGTGACGGCTACCACATCCGCAACACAACATCCGTTTTCATACGCCTCAATCCGATCACAACACGTCGCGATTGAGCCCTTCGCCATCATTTGAAGAATTTGAAATCGACTTTTGTCCGCTAATGCATGAAGACAAGTTAAGACTTCCTCGTTCGTCACATCGATCACCATCAATATTGATATGGATAAATATAATGTACGGTAGCACTACTATTCCAGTCAACCCTGTGGCTTCACCACATGATTAAGCACGCGACGGCAGCGTGATTTCGCTCGTAGAAAGGGAAGGACGGACGCATAGTTATAAAAGAGCACCGACTCTCCGCCGTGCGCCCCTATGAAAGAATCGACACCATCTCGACGTCTCCCGGCTCGATCTCGACCTCCGCAAGTTCGCCCCTCACCTGCGTGTGCAGGACCAGTTTGCCGCCTCGCAGCTCAAGCGTTCCGTTGTCCCCGCCGACGGAAAACGACGAAACGCCCGTGCCCGCTTCGACATCGCGGCCGTTCAACTTGAAGCGCTTTGCCTCGATCGACAGTTCGCTCGTGGCTGCCTTCGCCGCGATTTCGTCCAGCGAAAAGTCGCGATACACCGGCCGACCCGCCTCCATCGCGCGCCCTTGCAGCCGTACGGACGCCGCCTGCCTCGCGTTCCGTTCAGCTTCAGCCAAAGATTCGCGCTCGATTTCCTCGATGATCTTCCCGGCCGTCCGCGTGATCCGCTCGACGCTCTGTCGCATCCGCCGTTTGTCATCGTGATTGTACGCACCCACGTACCCGACGCTGTACTCACTCGTGTCGAACCCGAACGCCTCGCAGACGATGAACGCCACCGCCTCCGCCTCGACCTCCATCTGCTGACGCTCGGGCGATGGTCCGCCTCCCTCAACAACCGTGAACCGATCATCGAAGTCGGCGTGCATCAGCGCGTGCGCATACTCGTGGATAAGCGTCTTCGCCTCCTGATCCGGCGAAAGTCCTTCGGACAAGCTGATCTTTCGTTCTTCCAGATGATACACACCGTTCGCGCCACGCAAGCGCTAACGAGTCTCGTAAGAGACCGGGATCCCCTTATTGCGAATCACTCTCATCAACCGATCCCGAAGCTCTACATGTCGGTCGCCTTCGATCCGTTCATCGAGCACCGGAATCGGAGCACCGTCCGTCTGCGAGATGTCGAACACCGTCACCGTCTTGAAGCCAACAAGCTTCTGCCTCATGACGGGTTCGCCGTGTTCGTCTTCCACCGGCACCTTCTTGATAAGCGGTGCAAGGATGCTGATGCCCCGCTCGCCACGCATGACGTGACGCCAGAACTCCTGCCACTTCTTGTAGCCCATGACGCACGAGGCGTTGGGACGCTGGGCGTAGATCAACATCACGTTGTGGAAGCTGTACCGTGGCACGCGCGCCGCGAACTCCAGGTAGCGCTTGAACTGCTCGCTGTCCTGGAACGTGTCCAACAAGGCATTGAGCCTTTCAAACGCTTCCTGCACTTTCGGGTTTCGACTGTGGGTTACAAACGCGCGCTGTTCCGTCGTCTCGTTCGAAGCTTCATCTGGATTGTCAGACGTTGACGGACCACCGATCGGAACCTCATCTTCCGCCTCCACCGATGTAGGCGGCGCGCCCGTCTGCGCCCACTGTGCAGCGCTGGCCTCGTTGAGTCCCAGCGCCCGCGCGCGCTGATAGAGTTCTCGATTCGGACCATGGTAGTCCTCGTTGGCGTACTCCGCCGCAAGGTAACTTGGCACGTGAGCCACGGCCTTACGTAGTTCCTCTGCCGAATACGACTCCAATGGCCTAGCCTTGGGCGTGATCGCCTCAAGCGCCCCGTGTGTGCTGATGATGGGCGCCTGGTCATCCGGTATGTCCGTTGACACCAACGGTCGCTTCAGAAAGCGCTGGACGCGCTCGTCCGACATGACGCTCCAGCCCTTGGGCACGCGCCCAGTCCAACCGACTTGACGCAACAACCACTTCGCGCACACCGGCCCCGCCCCACGGCGAATGCTCGGTTCCGCGCGAAGTGTCCGCGCGCAACAAAGACAGTTGGTCATGAAAAATCCCCCTCCGACGAGAAAGTGATCTCGTTAGAGGGGGACTTGAAGGGCAAAATTCGCCCGAAAGTGGTAGGGCGGGGTCTAGATGCCCCCGCCCTACTTCAAATGGAATGCTGACGAAAATGGAATGCCTCGATATGGGAATGCCTCGAATGGAACTGCAAATATCAATAGCTGATTACATCATACGTTCACCTGTTGACAAAGTCAACGCGAACAAGCTTTCGAGCTCTTACTCGCTCGTGGGGGCGACGTACATTTGTGTTTGGGCCAATACATCTTGCACAGTGCTGTTCATCTTGTTTAGAACCCATGTTTGTCGTGGCGCACCACTAACTACCTTCGTATCTTCCCGAATGATATCCTCGTGTTTTAATAGATCTATCAATCGACTCGCAGCTTCTGATGGGAGCCCCATCTTGTCGCAAAACAAATTCTTTAAAAATTTATTTCCCAAGGTTATATCTGATTCTTTGTATCTTTCATGCCAATTATGTATATGAACTATAGCTTCAGCGATCTTGTCCCGGATATCTATCGGTGTAGTATCTACGTTTAAGAATGTAATCAAATCCCGACTAATATGCGCATAATTGCGTAGATCTGTGTGTTTGGCCAATGCGGATTCAATGTAAAATAGTTCTACGCGCTTACCTTTGTACATTAGCCGACTCATTAACGGAATCATATCGCTGTCCGCAGTCACTATCACGTAACACGTTATTTCTGGATCTGTATGTGTTAATTCAATTGCATCGATTGACAACTCGATATCTGATGCATTCTTTCGCCCTTGTTCAGTCTTGCCATTGGCATAAACGTGGCGAATTTGTACACGTCGCTTCTGTAATCGCGTTAAATCAGACTTTATTTGCTCGAAGTCCGCATATGCCTTAAATATCCTCACGTTATCTCGCCCATAAAAATCCCATAACTTTACAAATAAATTCTTATCGTCGTCTCCATGATCAGGATGATGACGATAATTGTTATAAAGTGTCCAATACACATTATCATAGTCGACAAATATCGCTACATTGTCCATCTTGTCCTGTTGCTTCACAGACTGAATTGCCATTTCCATAGAATTGCTCAGCATCTGCGTAAAGCTTCTTTGCAGTTCCACTGGAATGACTATTTCTGAATCTCCCTTTACAATACGTTCCCCATTTCGAGCCAGTTCCATGTTTTCAGCCATAGACACCCCTCCTGCGAAACTGTTCGATAAGGTATTGTAAAATCCCTTCTCCCTATATCAAGAAATTTTACATACAAAAAACTTCGTAACGAAATACAAAATAAGATGGATTTGTTAACGAAGAATTGCAGATTGAGACAGCGCCTTCTGTACATTAGTCGAACATCGTCGCCACCGCCCGGCGATACGCCTTGACTTGCTCGACAGCGTACCGATGCGCCGGATTCTCGAGCTTTCGCTCCAACCAGTGGGTGAACTCACGAAGCGTGTAAAGCTGCGTCCGAATCGTCGACAATTCGTCTTCCTGACCGCCGGAGTTCGCCCATTGCTCGATCGATCGGAGGAAGGCTTCGAATCCGCCCTCGGCCAGTTCGCGATTCCGCTCGTTCTCAAGTTCCCGCAGCCTCGCTTCAAGCTCGGCGATCTTGGCCGTGGCGAGTTCCAGATCCCGACGGTCGCGCCGTCTCTCCCCCTCCGCGGCGCGCGCGGCCTCCTCTTCCCGAGCTCGTTCCTCTGCTCGTCGGGCACGTTCCGCCGCCCGCTCCTGCCGGATCTGCTCGTCCCACTGCCGGGCCATGTCCGGGTTCGCCTTGTACTCCGCAATCGCGCGCTCCACGTCCTCCACCCGAAACAGCCGACCGACGACCGTGCGCGTACGCCGCGTTTCCAGTTCCTCGCCCTCATTGCTGAAGCGATATTCACGGGTGACATGAGGTAACCCGAACAATAGGAACTCCCGATGCCGCGCGGGCACACCCGCGTCCATCATCAGTCGCTTGGCGTCCGTGGCGGTGATATGCGTCGGCTGCTGTGTGGCAGCCGACGCAGCAGAGGCCTGACCGTGAGTCGACACAGACACGCCAACTTGATCTCCTGTGGTCAATAGCCGTTGCACCCGGTCGTCCAATGCCGCAGACCAGCCTCGTGGCATCCACCCCTCAACTCCGACTTATCGCAACAGCAACCTCGCGCAAGCAGGCCCAGCACCACGCTGAATACTGGACGGTGAGCGAAGCAGGCGGCCACAACGCAGGCACCCGGCCAATTGGATAACAGGAAAGTTTGATAACTTAAAACGTACACAACTTTAATTGCTTCTCATTCCAAATTAATATACTCGGACATCTTCTTCAATATATCTCTCAACCATTCTATTGGATCTTCGAAGACCACACCATCCGCCCAATAATCGATAAACGATCTTTTATAATCAAGATCACCAGGTTCATCCAAGAAGCCCTGAATTATTTCAATAAGCTCGCGTATCTCTTCAGGTGAGTGTTCCATAAACACTTCTTGCAATCCGCTCTCCGTCGATGCGACATCCTGATGCCAATAACCACCCAGGAAATTTTTTAACCTCTCTTCGAATTCAGCCTTCAAAAATAACCCTCCTCACTTAATTGGATAGGACGTAAGAATAAATGCATCCCCATCTTGGCTATGTTTTACAATTACGACTTTCGATCTCGTCATACTCTCGACAGATGAAGAATTCTTCTGCACTCCACGTCCTATTACTTTTTCATGATCATGTGTAATAATTAGCCTTTGATCCTTCTGGGCATTTGCCATAAATTCTTCAATCTGTGACCTATGAACTCTCATGTTTTCATTCACAGCTCGTTGCGCCGTTTTCAAGTCTGTATACGAGGATGATGGTCTTCCAGTAGAACGAGAGCGCGCAAGAAGCTCTTCGTCTGTCTTTCCAACATGTTCGGAGATAGTATGTCCTCCTCGGACTTCGTTAGCGACTAAGTCAGAATCTACTCCTCCAATGATTTCTCCAACTTCAGTTCCCTTTGAAATGACATTGACTACGGTAGATAACCCCTTGGTCCCGACAATAGCCAATCCAACATCAGAAACCATCTCTCCAATGTCACGTGCCTTTTGATTCGCATCCGCTTCTTTGAACTGTTGTATGTCTCCGATCGCCATCTGCTTCATAGCCTTGTACGTCTCGATGGGGTGTGATACGGCATCACCGAGGGCCTTAATCGTTTGTACAGGATGTTCAACCGTGTGGAATAGACTTCCGAGCGTTTGCTTCACGCCATCGAAAACACCGATACCTACATTCTCCGCGACGGATACGGGAGTTGGATGTGAACTCGTAGTCCGCTCCTCATTTCCGCTGGTGTCGACATGACGAAGCATTTCTCTATCTTCTTTTGTCGCTTCAGACTTGATAGAAGCATAGCTGTTGTGTAAAGCAGATTGATTTACGCTTGAATATTCACGGGAAGAAATGGGGTGTGCTATCTGTGCAGACTTCACGATCGGTGAAGATTGCACGGAAGCAGCGAGGTTTTCACGGTACAACCGATACGCCTCATCCGAAATCGTAATATGCGCCGCCGCCAACGACACCGAAGGCTCAGTCGATGTCTTCGTGTCTCGCTCAGGTGATCTCGTTGTCACACGGTTCGCTTCCGCCGCTCGTGATGCTGATTCGTGATACGCCGTATGACTCGACGAATATCGGTCCTCGGCAACAGCGTAAGGTCTCATGCGGATTCCCCCTAATCCAGAAATGGATGTGTCCCCCTGACGCGATCGATCTTTACGAAATGTTCTCACAGCGTCAAGCAGGAAATCCATTTATGGATGGAGAATCCTTATGGCTAGCCTCTGCGCTGTTCATTCCCAACTCCCGTGCATTTACCTTACCACCAACACCGCCTGCCTCGCACGGTGCAGCACCGCCGTGCTAACACTTCCCATGAGCACGCGATCGAGTCCCTTCCGCCCATGTGTGCCCATCACAATCAGGTCCGCCCCCATTGCTTCGGCCACATCTACGATCACGTCCGCCGGCGCACCGTACTCCCCACGAAACGTCACTCGCCCTGCAAACGGTTGTAACTTTTCCAGCACTTGCTCTCGAAGTTCCTGTTCAATCGCCGACTCCTGCGCCTCAACGTCCATGACTGTCGGCATCCCGATCCCCGTCCACGCATCAGCCGCCGGCACCGTCGGCACATGCACATACACCGCGACAAGCTCCGCTTCCGACCACTTTTCCAATATCTCCACCGCCCACTCGCCAGCTCGCCATGAACATTCCGAGCCGTCCACTGCCCATACGATCGTCTTCATCGTCCATCACTCCAGTGTGGCACTTCTTCACGAAATCCGCCTCAGTTCATGGGCACAATTTGCACAGATCCATTGTTTTCGATAGTAAATGGTTCCTTTGATCCATCGAAAACACACAGCGACGAGAGACGCATTGAGCCACAATGGAATCTCCCTCGACCGTGAAACGCATCGGGTCACCATTCCGGAGATTTCACGCCACCCGAACCTCTGGAGGAATCGTCATCTTCTCCAGTAGATCCACGCGCCGCACTCTCCAGCAGGCTCTCACACGCCTCGCCTCCTGGATCTTATCTGCTTTCCAGTTCGCGATGGCCCCGTCCCGTTCCTGCCTGTGTTAGATTTCACCTGGCAAGCTTGCTCCGTCCGCGTGAGATGCCTGAGCCAACAGCGCTACGACAGTCAGCACAACAAACGCAACCTGAATCACGACCGACACCGCGCCCATGTGGCGATACTTCCGGGTAACGGAAGGACATGGTGTCCCACGAACGGCGGCGCACCACCAGGCGCTGGCCTGTGTCCAAACCGGTGCGCTCCCAGGCCGCCCGGGGGTCTCCGCGGGAACCCTCGCCTTCCGAACACCAAAGCCCGAAGTCCCGGAATCGAGCCCATCCCGAGCTTCACAAAGGCCGCGCCTCCGGAGACCACGAACCCGAGGATCCACCCCGGCCAACTCCCTTTCCATAAAATCCAGACGAGCGCGACCCATGCTCCGATAGCGTTCAAAAGAAAGAGAACCCCGATCCGCGAATGCAATCCAAACTGGTTGACCATGAGTGCCAAGTGGATGTAGCCTACCAAGAACAGCAAGATACCGCCAAATATCGCATCCGAATACCAGCGCCGCCAAGTAGTTCTGCTCCTCGCGATCGGGCACGCGCTGCAGCAGATCCGGATTGCGTCGAATGCCTCGACAACGATGATTTTGGGCAACCTACATTATATACCCGTTGTTCGAGTCGAGATGTGGGGACTGAATACAGCTAGTAACAAACCGGTCTTCAACGGAGAAAACTCATCCTCGACTGTAAAACCCCTTGTCGCGCTTTGCATGGTTCTCCTTGTATAGGTTATTCCACTTTGTTCTTACCTTAAAATCCTACATTAGTTCCTATTCACACTTCATGCACAATTGACCTGCTTGCGTTGGTGAACCGTAATTATTGTACGTATATATAATATTTGGATATAGATGCAACAACGTAGGCGGGCTGATTTCGACATGTGCACCTTGTTCAGCAAGCCGTGTTGACATGTTGCCCGCTATCATATTCCCAAGCTCTCCAACAAAGGACTCAAGCATAGCCCCAGTCAGCTTCATCCCATACATTGCCTCGCTCAATATTTGAAAGACTGGTACGCGCCCTTCTATGATTAACCTGCCATGAAGGTCATGAGTGAGCCCTATCAACACTCCAAGTTCTTCACTATGAATATATTGGGTAATCACCTCGAGTTTCTCTCGTGTAAAACTCACAGGAAAAAACCAACCCCATGGCCTCAAATGTGCAATTGAGGACGTTTGGTAACACGTAGTCACGCATATTCATAGTCATCCTTTTCGTCTACATTTGGTTATGTTGCATAGCACATTGTGACTTGCGTTCTCAATTCCTCACCACCGAAATTTTTGAGTTCGTTTTCCAAGTTCCGAAGCCAGTTCTTGAACTAACGTTGAGTTTTCCTCGACCTCTTGCATCATGGAGACCTGAGTCTGACTTGCGGATGCAACACGCTGAACCCGCTCTGTTTGATCTTGGACGCCAGACACCATGTCCTTGATACGCATCGTGACAACATCCATCTGACGGTGAATTTCATGAGTTAATGCATCAATTCCATGGACGAAATTCACTTGCCGCTCTACATCTTCCGCAATTGCGTGGAAAGCTTGTGATGCTTGGCGCACCGCAGAAGCCCCTGACCCGACGGCCTCAGCAACGTGGTCTGCAGCTTGTCGGTTTTCCTGCACACCATTCAGGACATGTTCTACGACTTCGCGAATTTGGTTCGATGCATCTTTCACCATAGAAGAGAGTTTCCGCACCTCTTCAGCGACGACTGCGAACCCTCGACCCTCGTCTCCCGCCCGTGCTGCCTCAATGGATGCATTCAAAGCTAACAGAGAGGTTTCATCCGCAATTCGACCAATAAGTTGGATCGTTTCAGAAACTCGTTGGGCCTCTATTTCCAAATTCGATGATCTAGTCACGAGGTCATCGACATTTTTCGAGATGAGCTCCATTTGATCTGTCGCTACGTGCATAAGCGCTCGCCCCTGACTGGTCTGAGTCTCAATGTGCTCTGCTAATTCATTTAAGCTTTGTCCGGTTGTTTCAATTTCCACGACTTTACGCCCTGCTTCGTCAACGACTCCTTCTACAGCCAACGCAATTTCAGCTTGTTCTTGAACAGCTGCTTTTAACTCATCCATGAGTTGAGAATTCGTTTTGGAACTTTCACTCGTTTGTTTTGCTCGCAGAGTCATGGACTGAGATGCATTTGTTAAATCCTGAGCAGCTTGTTTTACCGTTTCGAGCATGTCTCTCATATTTGCTTTTGCTGTAGATAACGCCCACACCACTTCATCCAAGTCAGAGTAACGACGCTTCGTTAAAATGCGCTCTCCCAAATCCCCTTCTTGCATGGAAAGCATCTCTGAATGCAATACGGAAATAGGACGGAATAGTACTCGAAGCCTTAATTGGACTAGAATAGCCAAAATCACGATCAGGATGACAACTGAGATCAAACTCCATTCCAGCAAGACATTATGTGTATGGCGCGCTAGTCCAAACATTACAAGGTCTGCTGTAATCGCGCCAGCTGAAGCTCCCAGCCAATAAATAGTCACTTCTCCGCGAACTTGTCGCCAAAATGGTTTCTGAACCTTTGCTTGAAAGCTTGTTTTCATGATTCTCTCACCTCATACAGTGTGACTTCCTTCACGAGGTCTTCAAACGCCGCCCATTCTTCGAGAAGGATCGTGACCAATTTCGGATCAAATTGAAGACCGCGATGTGATTCAATGTAGTTTCGCACCTCTTCAAGAGACCATGGTTCCTTATACGGACGACGGCTCAGGAGTGCATCGAGAACATCAGTAATCGCAACGAGTCGTCCAGGCAAAGGTATGTCATTTCCTCGTAGACCACGTGGATACCCTTTACCGTTCCACCATTCGTGATGGCTACCAGCGATGACCTTAGCGTATTCCACTACGCGTTTGGCGTGTACGTGCATATCATCGAGTTTGTCCAAAACGGATTGCAAAATTTGTTCACCAATCTCGGTATGTCGTTGGATGTATAAATGCTCCACATCATCCAGAGTATTTGGCTTAAACAAAATCTCGCGCGCGATAGCCACTTTACCAATATCATGTGCAATACTCGCAGACGACAGGATCGGGACATCTCTTGGGTCAATCAACTTGCGGTCCGCAAGCTTAGCGGCCAGCCAATTTGTGTATCGGCGCACACGTAATACGTGTGCATGCAATTCAGGATCGCCCCATTCAGCAACCTCAGCTAGCACCTGCAAAAATATATTTTCTATATATTCAGCCGTATCTTGATCTACTTGGATCTCATAGTTTAGTAACTCTGTACGTACCTTGTCCCCAGAGAACACTCTTCGCACCATACACCAATAGCCTGCTGTAATTTCACCAATGCGAACCGGCGAAATGACCATTTCCCCCGACCATATCGTTCCATCTTCACGCTGATTATGAAGAATCCCCGTCCAACTACGTCCTCGCTGTAATGTCTCGTGAATCTCGGGATACCACCGACGATTCCAATCTCCAAATGCAAGCATACTCGGTTTTTGTCCGCGCAACGCATGACGTGTATATCCTGAAACTCGCTCATAAGCTTCGTTCAAGTCGATAATGCGGAATTCCAGATCAGTCGCAAGACAGGGCGCGGAACAGAACTCTGTTAACTGATGAAACGCCTTTTGAAACGCGTACTGATTGATGTCCAGTTGTTCCCCTTGGTTTTCGATCGTAGAATGATACCACTCTACATGCGCTTTACCTGACTGCTTCACGCGTAGTAGTGCCCTGTCTGCTTCTGTGATAAGTAAATCACCAAGAGGTCCATATGCTACACCTACACTACATCGTAGACGAAGTCGACGTTCGTTTAAGGAAAGTTCCAGGGAAGACAATTGACTAAATAATTCCTCCACAAATTGCTCAGCACTTTGTGCTGTTTCGTGCTCAGCGAGAATTAAAAACTCGTCTCCCCCCCACCGAACGCCTATTCCAGGAGATGAAACGAAACGCAAAAGCAATCCGCCGACCTTGCGCAAAACTTCATCTCCAGCGTCATGCCCAAAGAAATCATTGATGAACTTAAAATCATCCAGATCCACCAAAACTGCGATACCCGCGTTGCCCTCATGCAAGTTTAACCATTCTTCAGCGCCTCTACGATTGTACAGTCCAGTAAGAGGATCAAGCCCTCGCTCCTCTTTGTATCGTGCACGAATCAAGGCATCGTGCTCGTACAACGCAAAAATAGTCGATACAATCAATGTTTCTTCGAACGTTCCGAATGTAAAAGGGGTCATATGCAAAACGCAGAATCCAGTTGCAACAATGTTTGCACATCCGTACGCCCAATACGACGCTCGAACCCTGTTGTGAAACACAACATAACCGGCCGCTATGCCTATCAATATCTCGCTTTCCACCGGATCAAAATGTCTTTCATGTATGACATAAAGCGCGGCTGGAATCATCATACCAAGCAGACTGATCTTTCGATTCCAGCGATTCGGTGTGTGCAGGGCACACGATAACGTGGCATACAGTGGCATGACCACATTGCCGACTCCATCGACCCAACCAATCCATATCCAAATCAGTCCATAGGGAAGCCAATCTGTAAAGAATTCATAAACGTGATTACGTCGCAGCCATGATGACCGCATGTTAAGAAACTCCAACGCACTAATCACACCCAATGCAACCCATAAAGCATGCACAGCTTCTCGGACGATCAATTTTGCGAATCCCCTTCCCCATATGCATCTTTCAAATACATAATTTTCAATTCAGGGCTTTGTCGACAGCGCTTATTACTCGGTCAATTTGAAACGGTTTGGCGTCAGGGTCAATAGCCCGAATTTTCTTGATCGCTTGAATACCATCTACATTTGGCATGGTTAAATCCATTGTTACAAGATCAGGTTTGCACTCCTGATAACGCCTGATAACGCTCCACTGCTTGGTTACCGTCGGCAGCTTCATCGACAACTTCATGGCCGTGACTTACTAAGATGTATCTAAGCACCATCCGCATGAATGCTGCATCATCTACTACAAGAATCCTCGCCATATATAAACTTTCCCAGCCATTTATGGATGATAAATGTATTAGAGCTTTATTTTAACTGGATAATTTTAAGATATCGCAAGCCTCCACATCACGAATATGAAAAATGGTCTCAATCAGATCGTTGATTATCAAAGAATCGAGATAAGCCAAGATTCTCACCTCTGATTGACTGACTTGTTCTCGCCATATCTCAGTTTCCTCTGGGAGGCTGGCAATCAGTTCCCCACTTTCTTTAATAGCCTGGTACACTGCCAACATTTTCGTCGGAATACGAATACAATCGTTGCATATACGAATATAAATGCTATATAGGGATTTATTATCTTCTTTGAGAAACCTATGGTATATATCTATATCGTTTTTGTCAGGGTCGTACAAATGAAATGGAGGTGCATATATGCATTCAGATAGTGAATGGCGCCCTCTGTTCCCGTATTTCATATAATTTATTTGAATCGAATCGAGGTGCTGTCTCATTCTATCGAAGAGCACAAATAACATATGGATTTCATAGTCGTCTTGCTTATAGTGACTCGAACATATCCTCTTCAAAATCACCTCTACACCGTACGCAAGATAAACAAGTTGAATGATGCCCATGCGGAAACTGAGATTCATTAGAGTGCTCACATGGAGCGACATATCTTCAAGTAGTCGGTCGTTTGGACCTTCACGCTGAAGTCGCAGTCCAGACGCCTCAAGCAGTGTTAAGTGTCTGTCACACTCTAAAAGAAACAATTCAACATCCACTTCTGTGTTCACCCCGACCGTCTCGAAAGCTTTCCATTCAACGTTTGACTGATAGGATAAGTTGCTTCCTCGAAGGTTCTTTATGGATAATACTGTTGATTTTCTTGAGCCTTTTGCAGAATCACGAGTCCTTGTGCGGCAAGGGTTTTTCGAGCACAAAGAAGGACTTCACCCCAACTTGAGAGAAAGAAAATGGTATCCAGCAAACCATTTCAAGGGGGCGAAGTCCAACGTGTATGTTCGACAAGCGTGGCTCTTTTCCTTCGACGAATGGATGGAAATGAGTCCATGTGAACGACGTGAGCTCTTTTTCTCGACCCTCGATTTGAGCCCGTATGCCGCGAAGCTGAGAAGTTCGACACCCCAAGGGGCAAAGCCCATCTCTCGAGAAGCGATTTTGCGCGCATTTCTCGCGGCACCCCTTGAGGGCATTTCGACCTTCACGCAGCTTCACCGACGTTTGGAGAGCGATTTGCGCTTCCGTTACCAGTGCGGTTTCTCCCTTCACGAATCCATTCCATCTGTCTCGACTCTAAGCCGCGTCTTCCAAGCTATCGTCGACAAAGGGGTTGCGGCGACGCTATTTGCCGAGTTGGTGCGTCAATGTCGTGACGAAGGGCTCATCGAGGGCGAACACGTCGCTATCGACAGCACGGCGATCCATGCTTATGAGCGGAAACACCCACGCTCAGGTGTCCAGCCCTCCAATCGGGCCAACTGGGGCGCGAAGTTCGATGCCTTTGGCAACAAGCTGGCGTGGTTTGGCTACAAGGTCCATTTAGCCGTCGATGCGAAAAGTGAACTTCCTATGGCGCTCACGGTGACGCCAGCGAACGTCTACGATGGAGAGATGGCCATTCCCCTCATGGAAGAGCTTCATCACCACGACTGGCGGATTCGCTTCGTGTTGATGGATGCAGGATACGACCAGACGAAAAACTATGAAGCCGCTCGAGCATTGGGCGCTCAGGCTATCATCCCGATGAATCGCCGGAATGAGAAAGAGCCGCCGGAAGGGATGGATTTCGACGGCACGCCCCGCTGCACGATGGGGTACCGAATGACGTATTGGGGCGTCCATAACGCCTGGCTCAAGTTTCGCTGTCCGCACGCGACAGGCCAGGTCGATTGCCCGCTTGGCATGGCTGCCTGTTCTGCATCGAACTATGGCATGGTCGTGAAGAAGCACCTCGATGAGGACGTCCGTCGATACGCGAATCCACATCGCGGCTCTCGCACATGGAAGATGCTTTATGATGAACGGACCGCTGTAGAGCGCTGTTTTGCACGGCTGAAAGAGTGGCTGACGCTGGACGGCGTGCATGTACGTGGCATCGAGAAAGTCACCGTACATGCGTACATCCACGCGATTGTGCTCTTGGCATCTGCTCTGGCGATGCACCGGACGAATCGTATCGAGCAGGTGGCTTAACCTGATGCTTCGAACCGAACACCACTGAAGGGACGTGATTTATCACACAACAGAAAAGGGTTTTTATGGCATGCGTTATCTTTCACGAGAAGTGTGCGTCGTTTTCGCTCGCAATGGAATCCGTCATTCTGCAAAAGGCTCTCTTAATAGGCGACGCCCGTTTGAACTAATTTAATTAGTCTCTTGAGACCGTTAAGATGTGATGATCTGTTCTGTACAACCTGCCGCTCGAACATCCAAAAGCTCATCGAACCGCGCCCGTTTCACAATTTAAGGTTGTTGATAAAGAGACAGGACCGTCATGTTGCAACACAATTATGTAGTGAAGGAGAAATTCAAGGACGCGGCGGTGGAAAGGCGACGCAGGAATCAGGGGTTTACTCAGCGGTTGAAGTTCGCAATGCGACACGCGATGGACTTTGATTGCAGAGTCGAAAATGGGAAGATGCACTCCCGCACCTTCCCTCTAACTCACATCACCTGCAGCCCATCTGTGATATTGGTATAGTATCAGCCTCACATAGACGCACGTAAAGAAAAGATCCTAAATTTCATTCTTATAGTCAAACCTGAAATAGTGAAGCCAAAATATGCTCGGCCGCTCGTGTTCCTTGTTCTACACAGTCCGGCAGTCCTACTCCACGATAGCCCGCTCCGGCCAAGAAGATACCGGGGCATTTTTGCTTAAGAGTGGCTTCGATTTTCTCAACCCGACACAGATGATGCACCGCATAATTGGGCATTGCCTTATCAAAGCGAGTAATATAATGACGAATCGGGCAAGCATCAGTCCCTAAGAGTTTCCCCACCTCTTTCGTGACAGATCGAACGAGATCTGCATCAGACAAGGTCAGTGCCTGGTCCTGATCTCTTCGCCCAACATACGCGCGAATGACTGCATATTCTGGCGGAGATATATGTGGCCATTTACTGGACACCCAAGTCGTTGCCGTAATAGTCATCCCCTCCGGTCGAGGTACTAGAAAGCCAGACGCCTCTTCCAAATCGATATCTATTGCATGTCTCTCATACACTAACACAACAGTGGCAGTAGACTGATAAAACACTCCCGTATCCGGAAGTTCAAGTATGGGTTTAAGTATAGATTGTGCAACAAACGAAGGAACTGTAATGATTGCCCCGTCCACGTCATCCACGGTTCGATTGCCCCCCTCCGTCTCAGCAGTGACACGATATCGATGCCCGTCCTTCGTGATTGAAAGCACACGCGCCCCCAACCGAATATCAGCACTACGATGTTCACAAATTTGTCCCAACATTCTTTCAATAATTAATTCTAAGCCGCCTCGAACGGACACAAATCCACCAGTCGTGCTAGAAGACCTCCCAACCATTGCAATCACACGGCTAGCCGCAACTAGGCTCCCATGTTCTCGCATCAAATTGACCAAAAATGGCCAAGTTGCAAGGAGAGATAGTTTATCTATCGCTCCTGCGTAAAGACCAGCGAGAAGAGGCTCACCGATATATTCAACCCATTCGTCTCCAAGCCGACCGCGCAAAAACGCACCCAGCGACATGTCGACACTCACATCCTGAACTGGAAGACATTCTTCCGCCAACACTCGCTGTTTTCCTTCGCGACTAAGTAGATTTGATTCCACAGCAGTGTCACTGCATGGAATGCCCATATACCCATTTGGAACCTTGTGCAATTTGCCATCCCGAACAATGAAGATATTACCTGCACTTTGTCGAGCATGAACAATCTCGTGTTCTAAGTGAAGTGACTTTAAGAGATGTATACTGGCGGGTTTTCGTGCTAAAATCGAATCAGGTCCGGCTTCAACTGTAAGGTCAAGAGAGGGATCGTGAATTGTATGCACGTGTCCCCCAAGGCGATTGCTGGCCTCATACAATATGATTTCTGTCGGATATTTGTCCAAGGCCTTGACGAGCGCAAGACATGCGGACAACCCTGCAATGCCACCACCGATAATAGCAACGCGTTTCATGTTGTCATACCCCCAGACGTAGTTTGAGCGATGCGCGTAACTGTCATAATAAGTAGCCGCTTCATCTTGATTTATACTTATATTCCTCGAACAGTATTTCGTGGATACGAAGTTTAGATAATTTGTACTTTCGATAAGTCTTCCAAGTTACAGCCAATATATAGGCTTGTTCTTGTTGCATTACTCGTTTAATGACTCGAACTCGATCTCCTATCTCGTGTCTGAACTTCACGTTTGAAAGCCAGTGTTGAAATACGCGCGACGCATATTCCTCGAGTTGTTGTTTGTATATCAATTCTTGATCCGGCAAAATATAATGAACATCATTGTTTTCATTGTCTTCGCCAAAAGCTAATCCAATTGTTGGGTCCGAAATATACAAAACCGTTATGTTAAAATCCTCTACAACGCCGAAATAACTCTTTAACCCACATTTCGCGCCGCGCGACAGAAACTTAGCTGGAAACTCGAGCGAGGTAGCCATCTGAGCGTCCGACGACTGTGGGACTGGAAGGGTGTGGGCTATCGAAAGCGCGATCTTTTTGAGAAATGTTCAGTTTTGGAAACCCTGTGCACACGGACCCAAACGTTGATCAAGCCGTTTTTTGCGCTTCCGTGTAGATGCTCAGGTCCATGTTCAGCAGCTTAAGAACCCTCATGATCTGAGGATTATGAGGCGTTGCAGGTACTCGCTGCCACGTGTCGCCGACCTGCATGTGCACGGTCGTCACTCCATCCAGCATCTCGAGGATGGCCAACCCTGTTGGACGAAAACTCTTTCGATTGCCTGGCAGCATGAGCGGTTCCGTTTCCCGCTTCATCTTCTCTCGGATGAGATATTCCAATACGCTATACAAGAGCAGGGATAACAGCATGACGAAACCGAACGCTTTCACCCGTGTCGGCTTATGCAGGTAGATGGGACCCACGTGATACGGGCTTTTCAGATACCGAAAACGCGCCTCCACCTCGTGTTGTTCCTTATACAGGCGGAGGATCTGTTCATCTGACACACGCTGATCATCGCGGATGTCGGTGATGAGCACAAACGTCGCTTCCTTCTCTCGCCACTGCTGAACCCGCTCCTCAGAAGGCGGTAAGATCGCCACTTCCACACGGTACTGTGTATGCACCGGCGGTGGCGGGTCATCTTTGCGCGGGCGACCGCGGCGCGCGCGTTTTGCCTGCACCTGCTCGGCACATATGCGGGCGGAGATGGGATGCAAAGTGGCACGGTGTTCGTGCATGAAGGTCTGCATGGCCATCTGCGCATCTTGTTCACAACTGTAGACGTTTTGGCTCATCGCCTTGGCCGCTTTCTCCAGCGCAGCCTTCTCACGCTTGAGCACCTCTTTGAGCTTACGCTCCTTCCGGGTATCCAGGCTGGAGGAGCGCACCACGACGAATCGATACGTTCGCCCGTACAGCGTGCGACGGAAGGCCTGGATCCTGTAATGGGCGCTGTCTTCCGCCTCAGCGAGCCGACCGACTTCTTTCCAGCTGTTTTCTTTCTCCCATGCCGCTCTCTTCAGGTCCTCGGACAGCTTATACGTCCCCGGCAGTCGTGAGATGAAATGGAAGTCTTCCTCCGCCAAAAGCTCAAGGTTGTCCTTCGTCACCAACGCCGCGTCCGCGACGTAGACGCTTCTCTTTCGCGTCTCCTCATCGAGCTGGCTCAGGAGTTGCTGGATGTTCTCGAAATTCCATGTGTGATCGTCCAAGTTCCCAGGGTTGACGTTCGCGCATAGCCCCAGACCATGGACGGTGCAAAGTCCAAACACAATTTGCTTGAGATCAGGCCGGTGGTCCTTGGAGAATCCCCGGTCAATGCGAAACGCTGTTTGGTCCAGGTACTCGCCTGTCATAGAGAGCGACGTGGTATCCGCATGGATGGGGATGAGTTCGTTGGAATCGCTGAGCACCCGGAGTCTGCGTAGCGTGTGGAGGGCGATACGCGCGTATAATGCCTCGAGACCTGCGTCGTACAAGGCATCCAGAGCCCGGGCCAAAGCGTCATCATGGAGATCGTCTGCGGAGACGCCGCTTCCAAGCAGGACTTCCACATCCCGTTGCGCGTAGAACTCCTCCACCCGGTAGAGGGCTTCGCGATTCGTGCCGATATTAACCAGCAACGCCTTGGTACGCAGCCCGACGGACAGTTTGCTATCCGGACGTGGCACGAACTCGTCGATAATCTCTACCCACTTCAACTCGTCGATCAGTCTGGCTAAAACGGGCGCAGGCCCCATGACATACGAGCGAACTGGACCGAACAACTGGAAAGCCTCCCGCACGAAGATACGACGGGCTATCCAATTCCACGTGTGGAATCAAAATTCCTGTCGAAAATGAACACAAGCCCGAAAAACGGGCGCGAAATGTGGGCTTTAAATAACTCAGTTTCTCAATGTCTTCAATGCTATCGACGCACATGAGAACTCTCATTATGACTCTCTCCACCCAATGATACGAATGGCTTCCCTCGTGGCGTTATAAAGATGTTTTGCAGATTCTTGAAACACCCTCTCTTCCATGTCACTCATAGGAACTTCGATAACGCGTTCGATCCCTCGCACCCCTATAACACACGGAACACTCAAATAAACATCCGATACCCCGTGATATTCTGCTACTTTTGTTGAAACAGTCAAAACCGTATGTTTGTCCTGTAATATAGCTTCGCAGATTGCATCGAGCACTAATGCGATTCCATAATTTGTGTAACCTTTGTGTTCAATTAATTCATAAGCAGCTCGACGCGTATGGTCCTCGACGCCCCTAATCCTTTCAGATATTGGCACCTGAACTCCACCAACATTCAAACTACTCCATATGTGAACTTGCGTGTCACCATGTTCGCCTAGCACCTGTGCATGGACACTCCCAGGATCGACCCCCAATTCTCTACCAAGGTAATATCGGAACCTGAGCGAATCCAAGACAGTCCCTGATCCTATTACCCGTTCAGATGGCAAGCCCGAAATATACCATGCGACATAGCTAAGTATATCTACGGGATTGGATGCAACAATGAGAATTCCATTAAAACCATATTGTTTTAGTTTAAAAGAAATATCCTGAATAACTTGTATATTCTTCACCAAGAGGTCAATACGTGATTGTCCAGGCCTCTGAGCCACTCCAGCCGTGACAATTACGATGTCTGCTGTTGCACAGTCCTCATATGTACCCGCGCGGATTTTCGTCCCACCGCAATAAATACTACCGTGTTGCATATCTAGAGCTTCGCCTTCCGCTTTTTGCATATCCGCATCAATTAAGACGACTTCTGATGCTCGTTCCCGTAAATATAGTGTGTAAGCAGTGGCTGTTCCTACAGAACCCACTCCAATTATCACAATCCGAGTCAATCGTATTGTCATACGCTTGGCCTCCCTCGCGCTCTATGGAACGATTACGTAATCTCCACACTTCATTCTGCACAGTGTCCATTATGTCATCGAGCATCAAACGAGTCATTTTCATATAGTCCCAATGAATCAACCATCTCTTCACGCGCAGGTGCGTAAATCGTTAAAGTCTCAAGTGGTGGTGTAAAATCCGTCAGTCCCAATTGACGAGAAATCCCCCATGCGTGTCTACTCGAAGTGTGACCCACCCCCAAAAGTAGGAGGCACGCAACGATGGCTTCGCTCAATAGCTTCACAGTGCAAGATGCAAGATGAGGATCACATCGACGTGTTACGGTTAGAGTCTCAAGTAGTGGTGTAAAATTTGCGGCTCGTTGTTGACAGTGAAGCCACCGTGCGTGTCTACTCGTGTGTGGCACAACACGAAAGAGTAGGAGGTACGCACGATGGCTTTGCTCAATAGCTTCGCAGTTTTGGAATGGATCCGCAAGATGCAAGTAGACACGCACGGTGGCTTTCTCGTCAATTCGGGCCGACCGATTTTACACCACCACTTGAGACTTTAACTCGGTGATTACGAATGGCTGCTGTCATTCGAATCTGATCACCTCGATCGCATTGTGGAAATGATGCGAAGGATGCGCGCTACAGAAGCCCGCCGGTTTACGAAACATGAATGGCCTTTCATTGTTGGAAGGCGATACGATATAAGAGAGGCGCTTGAGAAGTATGTGTAGACATGTTTGCTCCTTGACTCTTGCCAGGTACGTGTTGACTTCCTCGAACCCGGCTTCGACAGTTGGATAGAGCATGTAGACTCATGGATGGATGTGGGATCCTGAAGCGGCGCGGCTTGTCGGACTTATCCACAGGCATGCGCCGCGTTTTCTATCGCTTTTTTGTAGGCATGCGTTTATCTGTGGATAACGTTATTTTTGTGTTTACATAGGCGTAGTATGTGTCGTATCATGTGGACATGTATATCCGCGTCATTCGCCGAAAAAACAAGAACGGTTCTGTTACCGGTTACGTGCAGTTGGCCCATAACTACCGCGATCCACAGACCGGTCAGCCGAAGGCCAAGGTCCTGTACACCTTCGGTCGTGAAGACGAAATGGACCTGGAGGCGCTCCGGCGCCTTGCCCAGAGTATTCATCGCTTCGTGGGCGACGAGTTTACCTCGGGGCGCGGCCAGTCGGAAGCCATCCAAACCACGCTGCTGGACAGCCGTCCCATGGGAGGGGCGTATCTGCTGGACGAGCTGTGGCGACAGCTTGAATTGGACGAAGTCTTGCGCGAGCGGCTGGTCGACCGGAAGTTCAAGGCGGCTGTCGAGCGTGTCATCTTCGCCATGGTCGCGAATCGCGCGTTGGCGCCAAGCAGCAAGCTGGCCATGGAGGAGTGGGTCGAGCGCGAAGTGGCCCTTCCTGGTATGACCGAGTTGGACGTGTGGCAGGCGTACCGGGCCATGGACGTTCTCCACGATGTGACAGAAGAGTTGCAATATGAGGTCTTCCGGCGGGTCAGCAATCTCTTGAACTTGGACGTGGACCTCCTGTTCTTCGACACGACGTCCACGTACTTCGAAACGGAGGACGAGCCCGAAGACGGACTACGGCGCAAAGGATATTCGAAAGACCATCGGCCCGATTTGCCACAGGTGGTGATCGGCCTTGCGGTGACACGAGACGGCATCCCTGTCCGCTGTTGGACGTGGCCTGGGAACACGGCGGATATGAGCGTGGTCGAAGAAGTCAAACAGGGCCTCATCGGATGGCGGCTTGGCCGGGTGATCACGGTTGTAGACCGCGGCTTCGTATCGGAGAGCAATCTGCGGATCCTGCAACGCGCCGGCGGTCACTACATCGCTGGGGAGAAAATGAACTCCGGGAAATCAGCGGTGGAAGTGGCCTTGGCGCGCCCTGGACGTTTTCGTGAGCTTCGTCCGAACCTGAAGGTGAAGGAGGTTGTGGTGGGAGACGGTGAGGCCCGGGTCCGTTACGTGTTGGCGTTCAATCCCGAGGAAGCCAAACGCGATGAGGCGCGCCGAGAGGCGATGTTGCGCGAGCTTCGGATGGAGTTGGAACGCCTCAAGGAGCTTCAGGGCGAAGCGCACACGAAAGCGCACTGTCGGCTTGCGAGCCATCCAACGTTCAAGCGCTATCTGAAACAGGACCGATGGGGGAACCTGAGAATTGACCCGGAGGCCGTGCGGCAAGCGGCTCATCTGGACGGGAAGTACCTGATCCGCACCTCCGACGACACGCTGTCGACGGAAGATGTCGCGCTGGGATACAAGCAACTCCTGATGGTGGAGTCCGCGTTTCGCACACTGAAGACGACGTTGGACATCCGTCCCATGTATCACCGGAAGGACGAGCGGATCCGTTCGCATGTGCTGCTTTGCTGGCTGGCCTTGTTGCTGGTGCGCATCGCCGAAGTCCAAACAGGGCGCTCCTGGCCCGACATCCGCTCCCACATGCAAGCGATGCACCAGGTGACCAAGAGCACCCCAGATGGGATCGTCGTGCAGCGCACAGAAACGACCGAGGTACAGTGGGAAATCCTGCGAGCGCTACGGATCACGGAGCCACCAAGAATTCTGCGCATGGAACCTCGAACACGAGGGCTGTAGACACTACACGAGTTATCCACAGGTCCCACGAACTAGCGCCAGGAATGGGTTCGTGGGACTTTGTATGACTACCAAGTGTCGAACTCGGGTCGAACAGTGACTTCCAAAGCCGAACATCCTAAGCTGCGAAGCCCCGCTTTCTGAGCGGGGCTTTGGTCGACGTAATGGTACCTTATGGGTTCCGGTTAGTCGGTTATCATACATCGCTTGTAAGTTGACGCCCTCGAGCAATACCATTGCGCACCGCGTATGCGGCAGCTTGAGCGCGATTCGACAAATGCAACTTGTCTAGGATGTGCCGAACATGATTGCGAACTGTGTTTTCACTAATGAAAAGTGCCCGGGCAATTTCTTTGTTGCTGGCCCCCGCACTAAGATATTGAAGAACTTCTCGTTCGCGCTCCGTCAATTCCGTTACCGACTCACTGGAAGGCATACGTGTCTCAGCAGTACGTGAGAATTCAGCAATCATTTTCATCGCAAGGCTGCTCGGAACGACAGGTTCCCCCTCATAGACTTGACGAACACACTCGATCAACCGTTCTGGACTTACCGATTTCAACACATACCCAGACGCTCCACTTTTCACAGCTTCGAACAGCATCTCCTCTGTTTCCGACACCGTCAGCATGAGGATCTTCGTGTTCGGATTTGCTTCTCGCATCTTTCGGGCTGTTTCCAGACCGTTGCACACGGGCATGTGAATATCTAGAAGCGTAACGTCCGGTTGCAGCGTCTGAAAGCATTCGATCGCTTCACGGCCATTTCCCGCCTCTCCTACGACGTAGATCCCTGGTGTCGAACGAAGCACTGTTACGACCCCACGCCGAAATAACTCGTGATCATCAACCACTAAGACTTTGATTACGCTCTCATCTTGCCATGTCCCCATGCCTCGCTCCTCCCGCCTGCCGCAAGGGCTTCTATACTGACTTCATTACCACTTGCACACTTCCCGGATCGTTTGAGCATTCCATCCTTCAGGATCGGCAATCGCACTTCAACGTGTGTCCCGTGAGGTTTTCGATTGGCAATATGCAAGCTCCCACCATGATCACGCACAATCTTGTGACATGTCATTAATCCTAATCCTGTTCCGTTGGGTTTTGTAGTGAAAAAAGGTTCTCCTAACCTAGGCAACACTTCCGGCGGAATCCCTGGCCCATCATCCACCATAGAGACAATCACGTAATCATCGTTAGAATTCCTTATATCAATTTCTAATTCCCCACCTGTTCGCATAGCTTCCAGTGCGTTTTTCATCAAATTAAGAAATAATTGCTTCAGATGACTTGGCTGACCAAGCACGGTCAAATCGTGATCTTGTATGACTACCTGAATCTTCACCTTCTGCTTTCGGGCTTGACTTTGAAGTAGCAAACAGACAACCTCAAGTACATCGACGACGCGCACGGCCTCGAACTGAACATCCGCAGGTTTCGCGAGAACCAAAAGTTCACCGACGATGGAATCGACGCGGGCCAGTTCGTCCGTCATCGCGCACAATTCCTTTTTTGCCTCTGGAAAGCGAAGCGCCATAGCCTCGAGCGACCAGCGAATGGCTGCAAGAGGATTGCGAATCTCGTGGGCGATTCCAGCCGCCATTTCCGCGATAGCGGAGATTTTATCTGCACGGCGCAAAAACCATTCCATCTTCTTTTGCTCCGTAATGTCGCGATAGAGAGCAACCAAACCGCTCTTTTGCCCGTCAACCTCAAGCACCGGAACCAGTGTTCGTTCAAACACTCGCGATGAATCATCTTCCCCCGTAGAAATCCACGATTCAACAATCTGAGTGGTCTTGCGTTCCCACGCTTCGTCCATTCCTCTCTTCAAGTCGCGCAGTAGCGCCTTTCCAGAAACCTCTGCTGAAAGCAACTCTTCAATTGAGCGACCACGATACATATCACGATCCAATCCAACAAAATGAAGCAGCGCATCATTCGCTTGTAACAACCGACCCTCACCATCGAGAAATGCTACGAGATCAGGCATCGTGGCCAAAAGCGTCTGTAGTCGCTCCTCAACTTCTTTGCGGTGCGTCACAACATTACGAAATGAAATGTACTGGTATGGTTTCCCCCTTGCATCCAAACAAGGTACGATGATTGTATCCACCCAATAGTAAGTTCCATCTTTCGCTCGATTTCGGATTTCGCCTCTCCAAATTTGACCTCGAGCGATGGTTCTCCACATATCCCTAAAGAATGCCTTTGAGTGATACCCGGAATTGACGATCCTATGCGTCTGTCCAATAAGCTCTTCCGCTTTATATTGGGACATCTCGCAAAATTTACGATTAACATAAGTGATAACTCCGCGCACGTCCGTGATGGCCACAATCAGGGCTTCATCGAGAGCACCATTAATATCAGAGAGTTCTCGTAACAAGCTACCTACATGTGGATCGACGTTCTTCAATTGGAGTAACACAGATTCAATTTGATGAAGTCGATTACCAAACATATTTTGATCACCACACGCCTTCTTGCCCGTGTCTTCCAGAATCACTATAGCAGACCGTGGCAGAAGGCGTGTGGCAAAACCTTAACGAATCTATGTCACTTCCTTGAAGCTCGAGTCTCGAGCTCAACAGCCTAATTCGCCCTTTAGTAGCTTACATTTGTGCCAAATGCCATAATCCACATCGACATCATGGCTACAGCAAATGTAAAAATCATCCCTAAGAGCAAGAGCAACGCATGATAGGGAGGACCATCACCCTCGGTCACGTGCATGAAGAAGAACAACTGAACACCAATTTGTAAAGCTGCCAGAACGAACAACAAGATGATGAGCGGACGTATCGACATTGCGTGACTTAATGCCAGCCAAAAAGCAATTGCCGTGAAGATTAGTGACAAACCGTAACCAATGATGTACTTAGCGAGCCCACCCGGATGAACGGGTTCAATGCGTGACGTGCGATTCACGATAACACCACCCCCGAGAGATAAACCACTGTAAAGATGAACACCCACACAACATCAAGGAAGTGCCAGTACAGGTTCACGACGAACACTTTTCTCGCAGTCTGAGGTGTAATCCCATGTTTTAGAACCTGTAACATCGTTAGAAACATCCACACGAGTCCAATTGACACGTGACTCCCGTGGGTTCCAACGAGTGTGAAGAAGGCAGACAGGAATGCACTTCGTCCAATCGTCGCACCGACCGTCACATCATGTGCAAATTCGGTCGCCTCGAGCAGAATGAACGCCAAGCCAAACATCATTGTGACAAGCATCCAAGACACGGTCTGCTTCTGCCGTCCGCTTCTCATCGCCCATGTCGCAATTCCCCCGGTAAAGCTCGAAGTCAAGAGGAAAAAGGTTTCAAGGGTAAACCCAGGAATATCAAAAATTTGTATGGGCGTCGGCCCACCATCGGTGTGTGTACGAAGAACGAGATAGGTTGCGAAGAGACATCCAAAGAGTAACATATCCGTGGCAAGAAACACCCAGAACCCCGTGATCTTCAACGCTTGATAGGCACTTCGATACTCAGGTGTGCGGAGGTTAGAGACTACGCTTGCCATGTCATATCAACCTCCCAAGCTTAGCTTCCGTTTCAATGATGTCGTCGGCTTTCATTTCATACTCCTCTTCGTCGTCGAGAGCCCTCGAAATGAGACATGCCACGACACCCAGCAAACCTAAGACAGCAAGCCAGCGCCATTCAAAGACGAACCCCATACCCGCAAAGAAAAATCCTACGCCCGCCAAGAATGGTCTTCCACTGGGCTTGGGCATATGAATGTCATGAACGTCCTCTCGCCGCGTTTTGTAAGCATCTGCTTCGCCTCTCTGTTTCAACTCCCACCACGCATCGCGATCATGAATTGTAGGAATCACAGCGAAGTTATATGCAGGAGCCGGGGACGGAATCGACCATTCAAGCGTCCGGCCATCCCAAGCATCTCCAGTGATGTCTCGCTCGCCGTAGCGAATGCTGTACAGAACCTGTGCCACGATAAAGAGGAAACCCAGGCCCATGAGATAGGCTCCGATGGTGGCGACGAAATTGAGTGTCCCCCACCCCATATCCGAAGGATAGGTGTACATCCGGCGTTGCATACCGTTAAGCCCCAAGAAATACATCGGCATGAAACCGACGTAAAAGCCAATATTGAAGAGCCAAAACGCAATTTTCCCAAGCCTTTCATCAAGTTTAAAACCAAACATCTTCGGCCACCAATAATACATCCCTGCTAAGTAACCGAAAACCACAGCACCGATAAGCATCTGATGAAAGTGGGCGACCAGAAAATAACTGTTGTGATACTGATAATCTCCAGGAGCGGTTGCCAGCATTACACCAGTGGCTCCGCCGATGGCGAACGCCGGAATCGCCGCGAGAGCCCATAACATTGGGAGTTTGAACTGGATACGCCCACGAAACATGGTGAACAACCAGTTGAAAGCCTTAACACCTGTTGGGATTCCTACTGCCATTGTCGCAATCGCAAAGAATGTATTTACGTCTGCTCCCGCTCCCATCGTGAAAAAGTGGTGAGCCCACACAAAGTAACTGATCACAGCAATCAACATTAATGAAATCACCATGGAGGTGTAACCAAAAATCCGTTTACGCGCAAATGTCGCAATAACTTCGGAGTACACGCCGTACGCAGGAAGTACAACGATGTAGACCTCCGGATGCCCCCACACCCAAAACAGGTTTACAAACATCATTGGATCGCCGCCGTGGTACATGGTGAAAAAGTGCGCACCAAACAAGCGATCCATCATCAGAAGCCCAAGAGCGACGGCAAGAGCAGGAAAGGCAAAGATGATAATGATACAAGATGCGAGCACAGACCAACTAAAGAGTGGCATTTTCATTAACGTCATACCAGGTGCACGCATCTTCAGAATGGTTACCAAGAAATTGATACCTGTAGCGATACTACCGATCCCCGATATTTGGATGCCAAGCAGATAGAAGTTCTCCCCTGGTCCTGGATCAAATGCGTTTTCAGTTAACGGAGGATAGCTCGTCCAACCTGCATCTGGAGAACCACCAAACACAAACGACAAGTTAAACAGTAACGCACCGAAGAAGAACAACCAGAACGACAGCGCGTTAAGATACGGGAAAGCCACATCTCGCGCCCCGATTTGCAGTGGTACGGCAACGTTGAAGAGCGCGAACATAAACGGCATGGCCATAAACAAGATCATAATCGTTCCATGGGTTGTAAAAATCTGATCGTAGTGTTCCGCACTCAGGAAGTGCTCACCAGGCAAGGCCAGTTGTGTACGCAACAAGAGCGCGTCTACGCCGCCTCGGAAGAACATTAACAATGCACAAATTAAATACATGATGCCGATCTTTTTGTGATCGACAGTTGTGAGCCATTCCTTCCATAACCATTTCCATTTTTTTAAATATGTTAACGTAAAAACTATGCCTAAGCTGACGAGCAAAATCAAAATATCCGATATCCATATCAGGTACCCTTCGTTCCACATCAGATAGTGGTCAGCGAAGTCGCGAAACCACGCGGGCATATAGCTTCCCCCTTACTGATTCATGGCGTTGACCATAACCGGTGACACACTGACGTGTGTGCTTCCCAAACTCGGCATCGAATCTACCATGTACTGACCGCCTTCACGCCATACGACTTCCGCAAACAGATCGCGAGGATAGGACGAATACAGCTGGACTCCTATCTCTGAGGGCTGGCGCAATTGACTATAGAGGGTCACTGTTAAGGGATGGTCCACCTGTTTCAGTTGTCGAACCCATTCTGAAAACGCCGCACGCGAGGTTGCTACGACCTTGAATTGCATTCCTGCAAACTGCTGTCCCGTGAAGTTTGCAGCATGGCCATAATACACACCTGGACGGCTGGCCTCGAGCCACAATCGCATCACCATGCCCGGCATGGCATATTCCTGTCCACCGAGGCTCGGGATCCAAAACGAATTCATCGGCCCGTCAGCAGTCAAATCGAATGCGACGGGTACCCCCACCGGAATGACCAGTTCATTAACCGTTGCTACCCCTTGATCAGGATATTCGAATAACCATTTCCAGTCCAGAGAGGTAACGTCGATAGTCATTGGTTTAACGTCCGTTACGGGAGGCCGCGTAAGCGCATAGGTAACTTTGGCGGTATAGGCTCCCAAAATGCCGATGATCACAATTGGAATTCCCCACCACGCAATTTCCAACACTTTGCTTTCTGACCACTCGGGGTCATAGCGAGCCGGATTATCTTGTTTGTCCCGGTATCTCCATAGAATGAAACCAAACAACACGATGACGGGCACAACAACAATCATTGTGAGTATCAATGAGCCGGCAATGATCTTTAATTCCTGTCCGGCTACCGGTCCAGCTGGTTTAAGTACAGACGACAGTCCTCCCTGCACCGTAAGAAGTATTCGAGATGACAAGGCGGCATGAGACATCCCTGAACCTCCTCTCTGTATTTTGACGAGGAAATCGTATGCCTTTTGAAGAGCCGTGCAGAGACATAACCAAACCATTTATGGACTAATCCAAACAGACCATTCGCAACCGCCGCAGCCTCTTTTGCCACAACGAAAGCTCATCGAACGAAAGGTTAACAGTTCGACGTTAGACTCCTAAATAGTCCTCCCGTGTAGTCCATTTGGGTCTAGGTTCTATCCGCCAACCCCGTTAGCATGGGAGTGCCAGTGGCACACTCTCATAAGGAAGGTGGTAAGTGAGGGTGAAACTTCACCATTTGAGTTGGACAGTCACCGTACTCGTCGGGATACAAATGGTGCTTGCAGGTTTAATCGTGGGAGAAAACGCTGGATTCGTTTGTCCAAATTGGCCGTTGTGTGGACATCCGCTGCAAGACAACATGTCTCTTGTATTCGAGTTGTCCCACCGAATCGCCGCAGTTGTGTTAGGTGTACTTTCGCTTTGGTTGTTTTTATGGATTTTGAAAGCCTATCGCGGAAACAAACAGATGGTTTATACAGTTGTTTTTGCTATGATATCCCTATTAGTGCAGATCATCTATGCTGGCATGATTGTGCTCTTTGTGTTCCCTGGTGTTGCGACAACGGTTGATGTCATCAACAGCGTGATTATGCTTTCTTTGTTCGTCCATTTATCCAATCTCGCCATGAAACAAAGCCGGTTAGTGCAAGCCACCCTCCCCCAAATCTCATCGACGGGCTCTGTCATGAAACACCGTGCATGGATGCTTTATTTGGCAGGATTGTTGACTGTGGCACTAGGTGCAGTGTTTCGACACTCAGGAGCCAGCCAAGCGTTGTTCGGTGAAGATAGCTATCTATTGAGTCACGAGCAACACGTCCCTCCCTCACAAGGGGTAAGTGAGGCCTTGCTCATTATCCATGTAGGTTCAACCCTCCTGTTGCTGTTATCTTGTATCCTGTTCACCATGTCCTCTTTTTCAACTCAATTTTTGGTCAAGACAAGCCTTATGATCACGGTACTACTCGGCATTCAAATTACCCTCGGTATTTTGTCGCTCATGAGTAAACTCCAACTTTTCATTGTCACACTCCATTGGGGAGCAGCCGCTTTGTTTATGGGGTGTTGCGCCTACGCATTGTCCCAAACATACATCATTCATTCTTTCGGCCACAGCTCTACTCATCCAGACTGACTTCCAGACGGTGAAGGACGACATACTGCCCGTGACGCGAGCGTCTGCCAGATCGAACCAGACGAGAAATAACCCAAAAATGTGAAACTACCTCGCTAGTTCCTCTGGCGGGGTTTGTCGTCATGTACGACTTTGAAACGGCGATGGGTACTCGTAAACTTCTCCAACACCTTGGACGTCGCATGTCAACGTCGGGTGTAAAATACCCAATAACATCAGATGAGAATTGGCTCTTGCGCATTTTGGTGCATTCGCACGGGTTTAGCCGACCAGAAGTTTGAAGAGAAACTATCCACGGTACAGGACTCTCTGCCGGAGTAAATCGAACTTGGCACACGCCCGTACATTTGTCTTTGAGCAGTTTCAAACGATGGATCTGTCCTTCTACTTGACCGTTGCTCCAAGATTGACTGAACGCAGCGGCCGTCGCAGCCAAATCGCGTCGTAAGCCCCTGGCAAAGGATTTCAATTCCTTGATATCGGCCTTTCCACCTGCTCAAGCCATTCTTCTATTTAGTTCTTTTTATATCTTTTATTTGATACATATTATATTATAACCATATGAATAAACAATAGACGTACGCTTAGGAAGGACGGCTTCGGACATGTGCACTAAAGTGAGATATTCCCGACCGGTCTTCCCGTCCAATTCGAACATCTGCGTCAGTTGCGTCACGAGTTGGTTCCGTTGTGTCTGGTGTTAGGTTGAGCGTATAAAGTTTGAGTAGGGGGTTGTTCTCGGAGGGATTTTCCGGGGACAAAGAGAAGAGACCTCACTGAGCACAAAAACAACCCACGTTGCAGCGCGGATGAAGAGGTGAGGTCTCCATGTTAGATATTCTTGATGGCGCGGCGGGTTTCCTGCCGCTGTGGATGAATCTCTTGTGGTTGTCTGAGCATCCGTGCGACTTCGCGATTCTTGAAGAGAGGCTCATGAGGTCCTTCGCCGAATTCATGAGGGAAATGGTTCCGCGCTTGCTCGAAGCGTGGGACGAGAAGCTGGCGGCGGAGCGTGACCGAAATGAGTGGGAACTTATTCAGCGTAAACCACGGACGGTCGTGTTGTCCACCCTGGGAGAGATCACGTATCGTCGGCGTTACTACCGCAATCGAAAGACGGGCGAACGTCGCTTCCTGTTGGATGAGGTAGCAGGGTTCGAACCCCGTCGTCGATTGAGCGGGAAGTTGAGAGACCAAGCTGTGGCGTTGGCTTTAGATGTGTCGTACCGGCGCGCGGCAGAGATTCTACAGACTTGGGTGCCGGACATAAGCGCGATGGCGATTTGGCAAGAAGTGCAAAGGCTCGGAGGGGAGAAGCGCGCCCGAGCGGAACTGGAGCGCGAGAAGGTGTTCGAACAAGGAGACGCTCCGGGAGGGAGACGCAAAGCCGAGACACTCTTCGTGGAAGCGGATGGCGTGTATGTCCGAGGGCGCAGGGAGGAAGAGGGCCAGTCACACTTCGAATTGAAAGTGGCCGGGGCGTATGAAGGCAAGCAGGAACAAGGGCGGGAACGGCGCGCCCTGATGAATCGACAGGTGGTCGCGGGGACTGAGGAAGCTGAACGCTTCTGGGAGGAAGTGGTGTCCTCCTTTGGCGCGTGTGGGATTGGGCCAGTGTGAAACGGTGTTGGCTCGGTGCGGACGGGGCGGAATGGGCGAAGAAGGGCGTCGAAATGCTCCCTGGGGCTCGATATCGATTGGATCCCTTTCACCTGCGGCGGGCGATGGTTGCGGCCTTGGGACAGGAGACGCAGGCCTACCGGAAGATATGGGATGCGGTGAGAACCGAGGAGTGGTCGCGGGTTGAAAAGGTGCTGACGAAGATGGAGAAGCAAAGCGAAGGGGCGAAGAAGCAGCGTATCTCGAAGCTGAAATTATACATGGAGAAGAATTGGCAAGGCATTGTGGGCGATGGTGATGTGGTGAGTCTGGGTGCGATTGAGGGTCAGGTGTTCCACCACGTGGCGCGACGGATGAAGCGCCATGGGGCACGTTGGAGCAAGCCAGGGGCGGATGCGTTAGTGCGGCTGATTGCAACGCGCGCCAATCACGAGCCTCTGCGGGCAAACACGCCTTCTCGTTCGGAAATGCAGGCGGAAGTGCAGGTGAAGACAAAGCCAGTGAACGAGGAGGAAATCGCGAGACGGGTCGAAGAAGCGGCGACTTGGCTGGAAAAACACATACCAGCATTGGTCGGTCCGCATGGGGTGTGTCAAGCGTTCTGTGTAAACTCCATTTTGAAGAGATTACTTTCGTTCCTGTAGCGAGTACCAGGATGTCGTACCTATGTGAGGCTGTCAAGGTACGTTTCCCAGCCTTGACAGCCGATGTTAGGCTGCCATCCTGGCCGGACGTGGCATGCCACACACCGTGGGCATGCCACCTAACGTCGTCACGGAAGGTAGGGCGTCACGCGATCTCCGAAGTAGATGGCCAATTGCCCCAGAATGGTGCCCCAGTTGGCCACCCGCATCGTCCATTTTCTCGTCACCTCCATCGTCGCCAGGTACAGCATCTTCAGCAAAGCTTCGTCGTTTGGAAACATGCTCTTCCCTTTCGTCGCTTTTCGCAGCTGCCGGTGGTAGCCTTCGATGATGTTCGTTGTATACATGATTCGCCGCATTTCCACAGGGTACCGATAGAACGTCGCGAGTTCCGTCCAGTTGTCTCGCCACGACTTCACACACAGGGGATAGCGCGCTCCCCATCCCCGTTCAAACTGGTCAAGCTCCATCAAGGCCGCCTCTTCCGTGGGTGCCTGATAGATGGGCTTGAGTGCTGCCGCGACCGCCTTGAAATCCTTATAGGACACATACCGCAGCGAATTTCGAATTTGGTGGACGATGCATTTTTGGACATCGGATTGCGGGAAACAGGCGGCGATGGCTTCGCTGAATCCCTTCAGGTTGTCAGTCGAAAAGACGAGCACATCCTGCACGCCGCGCGCCTTCAGGTCATTCAACACGCCTAGCCAGAACTTCGAGGACTCACTCTGCCCTATCCAGATGCCCAGCACATCTTTCTGACCCTCGATGTCGATGCCAATGACCATGTACGCCGCCTTGCTTACCAAGCGGCCTTCTTCGCGCACCTTGTAGTGAATGGCGTCGAGGAAGACGACGGTATAGAGGGGGTGCAATGGACGATTCTGCCACTCCTGAATCCGCGGCAAGAGGCGATCGGTGAGGTTCGACACCAGCGTGGGCGACATATCCACGCCGTAGATCTGCTGGAGGTGGTCCTGGATATCCCTTGTGCTGAAACCGCGAGCATACAGCGCAATGACCTGCTCTTCGATACTTGGCATGCGCTTTTGACGCTTTTGCACAATCAAAGGCTCAAACTCGCCTTTCCGGTCTCGAGGAAGCGCGATATCGATATCGCCGAGTTCGGACTGCACCGTCCGCTTGGCGCCGTGGCCATTTCGGACGTTATCCGTGTCTTTGTGCTTCGCGTCGTATTTGGCATACCCCAGGTGCGTGTCCAATTCGGCTTCGAGCATCTCTTGGATGGTGTCAACATCGGTTGTAAAATCCCCAATAACATCGGATGAGAATTCCCCAAGATCATCGGCCTACATTCCTCAAAATCATCGGGATGAATTCCCCACCCCCGTGTCGAATCGTGGCACCTGTCATCCGTTCATGGGAGGTGCCCGTCATGAGGGAGGACGAGAGGATGGAAATCAGGCAACTCTACGAGGCAGGCGTCAGCATCTCGGAACTGGCCAGAAGATTCGGCTATGACCGAAAGACCATTCGCAACGCACTGAATTCATCGGTGGAGGAGAAGCAGGGCGAAAGAGCGTCGCGTGGGGAGCGAAAGAGGGGTTCCAAGCTGGAGCCCTACAAGGACTATGTGAAGCAACGCATGCAACTCGGTGTTCTCAACGCTGAACGAATTCTGCGAGAGATTCGGGAGCAGGGCTATACCGGCGGTATCACCGTCCTACGTGAGTTCATGAAGCCACTTCGCCCGGTGGTCTCTGCCAAGGCCACGGAACGCTATGAGTCGGACCCTGGTGAACAAGCCCAGATCGATTTGGGGGCCTTCCCCTACTACGATTCGCACGGTCAGCGACGAACGATTTAGGCCTTCGCCATGGTACTCGCCTACTCCCGCATGCTCTACGTTGAGTTTATCAAAGCGGCAGACCAGCTGCACATCCTTCAGGCCCTTCGCAACGCCCTGGAGTTCTTTGGCGGTGTGCCGCGCGTCATGCTCAGCGACAACTGTTCACCTTTGGTGGTCGCCAATGACGGTCAAGGCCATGTCGACTGCAACCGGCTTATCTCGATTTTGCCAAGTTCTACGGATTCGTGCCCAAGGCATGTCGGCCTCGCCGGAGCCGCACCAAGGGCAAGGTAGAACGGCCTATTCGCTATATCCGGGACAGCTTCTGGCCAGTTGCCTTTGTGGACGAAGAGGATTTGAACCGACAGGTCGCATGGTGGCGCGATCACGTAGCCAACGTCCGCATCCACGGGAAGACGCATGAACAGCCCATCGTGCGGTTTCAAGCCGAAAAGCTGCAACCGCTACCGGCCACCCCCTATGTGTTGGCATGTGCAGGTCTTCGGAAGGTGATGAGTGACTGCCGGGTTTCCTGGAATACGAATTTGTACACCGTTCCCTGGCGCTATGTGGGCCACACGGTCCTGGTTCGGGAGTTCGAATCGGGTCGCCTGCAGATCGAGATAGCGCGAATCCGACGCGGGGTAAGACGGCGGGATGGCAAGTCGACCCGGACGTGGAGCAGCGCGAACTTACGGTCTATGAACAGATCGCGATGGGAGGTCATGTGCAATGAGCGAAGCGTTACTGGTAGCTCAGGTCGAAGAACAACTGTTGGACCTGGGCTTGAAGCGAGCTGCTGCCGTCTTGCCGGCGTGCGTGGAGTGGGCCGCCGGGCAAGAGGCGACCTATGTCGCATTTCTCCAGCGTTTGCTGGAGGCTGAACAGGAGGAACGGCACAGCCGGGCCATGCAGGCTCGGCTGCGCTTGGCGAACTTTCCGTTCCACAAGACGCTCGCCGACTTCGACTTCTCGTTCCAGCCGTCTGTGGATGAGCGCCAAATCCGAGAGCTCGCAACGCTGACGTTTGTCCAAGAATGTGGAAACGTGATCTTCCTGGGGCCGCCGGGAGTGGGAAAGACGCATTTGGCGGTGGCCCTAGGCATGGAGGCGATTCGCCAGCGGATGAGCGTCTACTTCGTCACGATGCAGAAGCTCGTGAGCGATTTGCGTCGAGCCTACCAAGAAGGGCGACTGGACAGGCGCCTTCGGGTCTATACGCAGCCCAAGATTCTCATCTGCGATGAGGTCGGCTACTTGCCTCTCGACGCGCTCGACGCCGCGAACTTTTTCCGGCTGGTATCGGAGAGGTACGAGCGAGGGTCGTTGATCATTACGTCCAACACGAGTTTCACGAACTGGGGAACGCTCTTCGGCGATCAGGTCCTGGCCGCCGCGTTGCTCGACCGCTTGCTGCACCACGCAACGACGGTGAATATCCGCGGCAACAGTTACCGGATGAAAGACAAGCTACGAGCTGGCGTTACGCACGCATTCTCGGGGACAAGAGACGAAGCGAACGTATGTGTGGGGAACGAATCGCGATGATTTTGGGGAATCGAATCCGCTGTTTTTGGGGAATCGAGCGCGATTTTTTTGGGGAGTTTTAACCCGCTGTTGACAGATGGTGCTCGCGAAAAGATCCTTGAGCATGCTTTGGACGTCGTGAATATCCTTCAACTTGCCATCTCGAATGAGTTGACGGATTTGCTCCTTGGATAGAAGTTCCATATCGATTCACTCCCCTTGTAGACTCCCACTCCTGGGCTCGGGGAGTTTACACAGTTCATTTTACACTCTCCTCATTTCTCTTGCATGGTGAGAGGAAGGCTTAACTCTCTTGAAAATACGATGTCATCTCGAGTTGTATCGTAATCCACTAACAAGCTTTGGTCTTCGAGGAACCAAATATCTTCCTCGGCTATGAAGAAGGTGATATCGTCCTTTGTTGCTGATATACACGGCTGCTTTAGGCACTTATCTTTCTTTAAGCCCAAAGTGAATCCTCCGACACCTCCATATCGTACGAAGAGGCGCATTACCTCTCCGGGTTGTAATCCCCATTCATTTCTAAACCACTGCATCGCATTATCGGTTAGTTCGATCTTTATGTTTTCACCTCCAAATCATCTTTGATAATGCGTTTCTAGCAACACACTACTGCATACATGCTTCGAACGACAAGAATCATTTCTGATGACTTCGTGTAGTCTTTTTGAGCTAAATCTCGGGTGAGAACATTCGGTTTTAGGAAGAGGTGATATATAATCGAGCCTTTTGCAGAATCACGAGCCCTTGTGCGGCAAGGGTTTTTCGAGCACAAAGAAGGACTTCACCCCAACTTGAGAGAAAGAAAATGGTATCCACCAAACCATTTCTACGGGGGCGAAGTCCAACGTGTACATTCGACAAACATGGCTCTTTTCCTTTGACGAATGGATGGAAATTAACCCTTCGGAGCGGCGTGAGCGTTTTTTCTCCGCGCTCGATCTGGGTCCGTATGCCGCGAAGTTGAGAAGTTTGACACCCCAAGGGGCCAAGCCCATCTCTCGCGAAGCCATCTTGCGCGCATTTCTCGCGGCACCCCTTGAAGGTATCTCGACCTTTACGCAGCTTCACCGACGTTTGGAGAGCGATTTGCGCTTTCGTTACCAGTGCGGCTTCTCCCTTCACGAATCGGTTCCGTCCGTCTCGACGCTAAGCCGCGTCTTTCAGGCCATCGTCGACAAAGGGGTTGCGGAGACACTATTTGCCGAGTTGGTTCGTCAATGCCGTGACGAAGGGCTCATCGAGGGCGAACACGTCGCCATCGACAGCACGGCGATCCATGCTTATGAGCGGAAACACCCACGCTCAGGTGTCCAGCCCTCCAATCGGGCCAACTGGGGCTCTAAGTTCGACGCCTTTGGCAACAGGCTGGCGTGGTTTGGCTACAAGGTCCATTTAGCCGTCGATGCAAAAAGTGAACTTCCTATGGCGCTCACGGTGACGCCAGCGAACGTCTACGATGGAGAGATGGCCATTCCCCTCATGGAAGAGCTTCATCACCACGACTGGCGGATTCGCTTCGTGTTGATGGATGCAGGATACGACCAGACGAAAAACTATGAAGCCGCTCGAGCATTAGGCGCTCAGGCTATCATCCCGATGAATCGCCGGAATGAGAAAGAGCCGCCGGAAGGGATGGATTTCGACGGCACGCCCCGCTGCACGATGGGGTACCGAATGACGTATTGGGGCGTCCATAACGCCTGGCTCAAGTTTCGCTGTCCGCACGCGACAGGCCAGGTCGATTGCCCGCTTGGCATGGCTGCCTGTTCTGCATCGTACTATGGCATGGTCGTGAAGAAGCACATCGATGAGGACGTCCGTCGATACGCGAATCCACATCGCGGCTCTCGCACATGGAAGATGCTTTATGATGAACGGACCGCTGTAGAGCGCTGTTTTGCACGGCTGAAAGAGTGGCTGACGCTGGACGGCGTGCATGTACGTGGCATCGAGAAAGTCACCGTACATGCGTACATCCACGCGATTGTGCTCTTGGCATCTGCTCTGGCGATGCACCGGACGAATCGCATCGAGCAAGTGGCTTAACCTGATGATTCGAACGAACACTACCGAAGGGGCGTGATCTATCCACACAGCAGAAAAGGATTTTTATGGAATACGTTATCTTTCACGAGAAGTGTGCGTCGTTTTCGCTCGCGATGGAATCAGTCATTCTGCAAAGGGCTCGTATGTATATAGGTCTCGGCTTTCTCTTGAAAAGCAACACGTTCTGTTTCCGAACCGTACTTGCCATGCAAAGAGTCCAGCATCGGTATGAGACTTTCAAGTAATCCGATTGCACGTTCCGCGTTCATAACTTTTTCTCCTTGTGCGGATCTCTATGACAACCTGATTATAGCAGATAAGCTTTCACGTAGGAAAAACAATGATACCGGATAGTCCGTGTCAACTTGTCGTAGGGGAAGACCTCACCGCTTAGGTTGAATCAGGCAACCGTAACCGAAACCTTAGCAAACTACCGGGTATATTCCTCCAGCACACACGAGCGTATATGTATCCTACCGAGCCAGAAGCGAGCCTCAAGAAATAAACTCTTCTCTCCACAACCCCAACTGCACCTGCTCCGCCCTCTGCAACTTCTCCCGCGCCCGCTCTACGTAGTTCTGCACCGCGCCGCGCGTGATCCCGAGCTCGCGTGCAATCGCCGAGTATGTCATGCCGTGCTCGTAGGCAAACAGACATACCGCTTCCCGCAGGCTCAGGAACGACAGCCACGCCACCGGCAGCCGCTCCTCCTCTTCGTCTGCCCCATCCGCCTCATCCCACGCTTCCCATCGCCTCCGCCGCGCCGCCAGCCTGTCCAGGTCGGCCAGGTCGCCTACGAGAACCTCCCGCCGCGGCGCGCGGTACTCGCCCTCCATGACCGCCAGCGCGTAGTCAAGTGTCTTCACCATGCTGTCGTACAGGGCGGCGTCGTGATCGTTTTGTTCTCGCCGCGCGCGGTTACAAGCTTCTCGAATTGACTCGCGGGTGAACTCGTACTGTGCGATCAGGTCGTCGAGATCGCGGCGCATGGTCTCAAGCCCCCATCATCAGCATTCATCGAGGCGGACTAAGTGCCCGAAGAGCTTCGAGGCGTCAGGGAAGTTGAGACGACCAATGCTGAAAAGATCAGACCGCAGGAAGATTTTCGCGCGAAGGCGTTGCCACCTGCGCAAACGGTCGAACCAGAACCCGATGAGCGCACGGATCGGCATGTACGAGCCCGCGACGTCAAAAACCTCAAGCCCGTCATACGCGATGAACACCCATTGGTCGATTGCCGTGAGATGCTCGTCTATCGTATCAAGCAAATCGCTTGCTTCCTCAAAATTACGATGAATTGCCGGATACCAACCGCTGATGTCGGCTTTCTCAACGACCGAGACCCAGTCCTGCGGGAACCTTTCATGGACGAAGTCGCGAATTTCGGACGAATGGTGCAGAAGACAACGGAGCAGGAGTCCAAGCCAAAACACGCGCCACCCGATCACATCCTCGTTTCTGAGGCATTCGATCGCAGACTCAGGCGTCGGGAACGAGTCCTCCTGACCATAGCCACGCACCCAATTCCGTTGCGCGACGAAATCCGACAGTTCAACTGTCCGTTCCGGGGAGGTCAAGATGAGCATGACATCCGGGTCGCAGATACGACCTTCCATCACTTTCGACTCCGTCATCTCTCATCCCTCCGTTATCCACAATTCATCCACATTATCCACAGGTTCTGTTCTCAACAAACTTATTTATTCCTATAATAGCACATATATACTGGTTTTCAACACCTAAATTGCTCTTCTGTTGAGCGTCAGTGATATTGTCACCGTGAGATTCGTCCGTGAAAATGTCATGTATGAGCAAGGAGTATCTTGTAATGCGGCAGGAAGAAGCTCGGCGTCTCACGGTCATTTCGAAATTGATTGACGGCCATCTCTCGGTCGCTCAGGCTGCTGAATATTTACAGCTTTCGATTCGTCAAGTTCTTCGTATCAAAAAACGCGTCCTCGAGGAGGGGGAAGCAGGGGTCATTCATAAAAACCGAGGACGCCAACCTTCCCATACGTTACCCCAATCCCTGAAGCACAAGATTGTCGCGCTGTATCAGTCGGACGACTATCGCGGCTGTAACGATACGCACTTCACAGAGCTTTTGGCAGTACGTGAAAACATCTACGTCAGCACGTCCACCGTTCGGCGTATCCTCCGTGCAGCCGGTATTTCAGCCGCCCGCAAACATCGTGCACCACGATCCCATCGCTCGCGTCGTAGAATGCCCCAAGCGGGCCTGCTATGGCAAATGGATGCCAGTACCTTCGACTGGTTAGAAGACCGCGGACCGCGTCTGACCTTGCATGCTGCGATCGACGACGCCACGGGGCGAATCGTCGGTGCTGCATTTGCCCGCACGGAGTGTCTTGAGGGCTATTGGTCCGTTCTTCACCACGGCATCACGGCGTATGGCATCCCCGTCGCCCTGTACGTGGATCGCCATACGATCTTCCGCTCGCCCAAGGCTGACAAACTCACGATCGACGAAGAACTGGCTGGCGTCAAACCTTCCACTCAACTTGGCAGGGCAGTGGCCGAACTCGGGATTTCCTTGACCTTTGCACGCTCCCCGCAGGCGAAAGGGCGAATTGAACGTCTTTGGGAGACCCTTCAGGACCGCCTAACCCATGAACTACGCCTGCACCGTATCTCAACCCTTGAAGCGGCAAATGCCTTCCTTCCCGCGTTTGTTGAGCGGTTCAACGCACGTTTTGCTGTGGAGCCTGAGTCACCAGAACCGGCATACCGACCACTGGCTCCCCACCACAACCTCCACCGTATTCTTTGCTACCGGGCTTGGCGTAAGGTTTCACCCGGTCAAACGATTTCGTGGAAAGGACAAACGTACCGCATTGTTCCCGAACAGCACCGGGAGACTCTGGCCCCTCGTTCCACCGTGGAGGTTCGGGTGACTACTAATGGAGAATTGTGGATTGTGGCGGGGCAAGGTCGGTTGTATCGTCTCGAGCCTTGTTCGAAGTCTCCGGCTGTGAAAAGGCGGGAAGATGCCACACCCACACCTTCCCGCCAACCCTACAAGCCCCCTGCAGACCATCCATGGCGTCGAATGACTCTCGGCCGCCCAAAACCGAAGCTTCCAACCCCGTCTGCAGAGGCAATTTCACCGTAATCAAGCCACGGTCAGATCGTCAAGGCTTGCTCCTGGGGTGGCTTCAAGGAACGCGCCGTAAGCGAAGCGACCCTTGCACGGGTGCGGTAAACTTTTGCGTCGCCTGAAGGGGGTCTGGAGTGTCCGTCATGAGCCTCTTGCTCCTGGGTCCCTTCAGGCTCAAGTCAAACGGCCTGCACCCGTGCAAGGGTACGGCGCGCACGTCCGAACGCTCTCAAGGTGACACATTCAAAGACGTAAATGACGCGTTTCAAGGTGACATTTTCACTGACGCTTGACACACCTAAATTGCTCTTCCCGGCCATCCAAGCCCCTGTTCCAGCACCCGCTGCATGCTCCACCGCAGATCCGGCGAAAGATCCTGCAAGTTTCTCAGCGCCCAGTCCAGATAGTCCAGCGGAACGTCCTTGAGCGGCATGCCCTTGTGCTTCCCGAACGGCATCGTCTGCACCTCAATCGGTGACTCCGCAAAGGCGATCAGATCGTCCACGTCGTCGGGATACCCAGCCTCAAGGTACGCCCGGAGTTCCCGCTGGAACACGTGCGCCGTCACGATCGCGTCGCCCAGCGCACGGTGGGGTTGTCCCACCTCGACGTCGATCCCGAGCCAGTAGCGGAGCACCTGATTCGAATGCTTCGGCGCGTCTCGCCAGAGATGCTGCGCCAGGCGCTTCGAGCAAATCCACGGTCGACCCGTCTCCGGCAGCATCCCGCGGTCGAACTCGGCGTTGTGCGCGACCAGAATCGCGTCGCCGATGTATTCGAGCACCTTCGGCCATACCTGAAACAGCCGCGGCTTGCCTGCGACGTCGCGGTCGGTAATGTGATGCACCGCGGAGGCCTCCGGCGGGATCGGACAGCCCGGATCGACCAGCGCCGAGTACACGATCTGTGGCTCACGCTCGAGCCCCACCTCAACCAGCGCGAGCTCGACGACGCGGCCTTCCGGCGGCAACCCTGTCGTTTCCGTGTCTACCACCACGAATCGCGCTTCCTGTAATCTCAACGCGTTCCCTTCTTTCGCTTTGCCTTTCGCACCTCAAGTTCAGCGCCGACCGGCGGCTTACCCGTCGGCTTCGAGAACACCCGCGCACCGTACTTCTCCCGCAGATACCGGTCCATCTCAATCGGGTCCATCCGATAGATAGAGAGCTCCGACGCCCCGCTCGCCCGTTCCCTGTGCCGATTCGGCACCGGCGTACCGTGCTCATGTCGCATTGCCATTGGCCCTTCGCTCCTCTCGTTTGCATCGCTCCATACGGTGGGACTCGATCGCGGCGCGAACCATCTGGCACATCTCGTCTTCTGTCAAGTCACTGGTGTCAATGACCAGACCGCGCGCGTACTGCCACTGTTGCTCCGTCTCGTCCTCGTGCGTCCGCATGTCGGGCAATTCTCCGTCTCGCTCCAAAATCCGCCGCCGTCGCACGAACTCCGAGGCGGTGAGCACGATCACTAAGAATCCGTGCTGATCGGCCCACACTGCCTCTTCCACCGTTCGACCGTCGTCGATCACGATTGGACTAACAGCGTGCCGCAAGACCTCTTCCGCCGCGAGCAGCATCGGATTCGGCTTAAAGCCTCGCAGAAAACGACCCGTTCGTTGCAAGTACGGCCTTCGCACCGCCTTGCTCGCGCCTTTGAGCCACGGCGCGGCAATGTCGAGCACGGTTTCGACGGGCGTCGCCATCGAATACCGGACGTATCCCATCTCCCGGCGCAGGTACTGCGCCACCGTGCTCTTGCCAGCGCCCATGGGACCCATCAGAAACACGTGCTGGAATTTCCGTTCCATAACCCTTACCCCTAACGAACATACGTTCTAATTCCAAGCATAGCGAATACACGTTCGTAATGCACATGCCCGAATCGTTACGTTGCACAAAGGTCTCGATGAAGAAGCACCTCGATCTCGAGCCGAGGACGTTTCCGATCCACTTCAAAGTCCATTTCCTGAATCAGCACCCATCGGTCCTCGGGATAGAGTACGCCTTCGAGCGCGTCCAACAGCACTTTCTCTCGGTTGTGTGTATCCATTCGACGGCGCGACGGCCAGAAGTACCAGAGCCTCAGCACCACCTTGGTGCCTGGTTGGGGCATCGTCCACCCTGTCTCCTGTCGCCATCGGAGTGCCAAGTACGCCGCATCCCGCCGAAACTTCTGCGCATTCGCGTTAAGGACCCGCATCCGCTGTCCCGTTTGCGGATGGACATAGGTCCGATAGGCGTGGTTGACGGAAGGCGGGAGCGGCAAGATCAGACGTTGCATATCGACCGGAACTCCTATTCATGTTACGAGGCTTGCGGGTTTTGGGATTGGAAGAGGGCGTCCAGCAAACGCGCAAGGTACGCTTGCTCGGCTCGATAGCGCTCATAGAGTTGGTTCGCAAGATCACTGTCGGAATTCACCAACCATAAGGCCTTCGCTCGTGCAACGCGCTCACCGGCTTGCTTTAACTGCACCTCGAGGAACTCGAATCGCTCGTTCATGTTTTTTCGCCCTCCTGGTAGTCGTCGCGGCAGTCCTCGCAGAGCACGCTCCAATAGTAGCCCACGGGCTTGCCGCAGAACCGGCATTTAGGTCTCTCCATTGTGTGAACTGGACGTCGAGGCACGCTTGAATTTTACCTTTCGTTTGTGACGAAACCCGTTCTCCGGTCGTAAAATGTACTCTTGGATGCGAACCTGACCATTAACCTCCATCACCACTTCAAGCACCGTCGGCAGTCCACGTCGCCACTTGAGTGGTCGGGCTTCGACGACTGTCGCCTGTCTCTGCTCGTTTAGATTCGTCATGTCCGTCACCTCGATTCGTCGTCAGCAAAAGCTTCCGGCGTCGCGGGCGGTTGTCGGCGCTCCGGCGGGTCAATCGGGATCCAAACCCGCTCTTTGCGCCACGGCGCCAACAGCCGACGCAAGCGCCTCCGCCAAACCTCGCGTCGATTCATGGTCGTCCTCCTTTCGTTCGAGGTCAACCGGATACAGACACCCAACTACTCGGAACCCAATGCATGGCTCCTGCTCCACACCTGACGGCGGAGGCTTTCGGCGTCGATAACGCTCGCGACGAGCGTAGAACTCGACAATCTCGCCCGAGCGAAGCGGCGGTTGATGTTGAGGCGAGAACCGCCCGAGCTGGAGCCACGCGTGCTTGCGCAGCAGATTCCCGTCGCGATCCCGCACGTCATACACCAGCGCCACGAGATCCCGATTCGGTGTGTGGCGACTCCACAAGGCGAACTCCGCTGTGTACCGCTCTAGCGTGGTCCTCATGATCAGCGCCCCTTGACAGGATCGAGATACGCGATCTGTGCCTTCTGCCCGGTGGTCGGGATCGTCACTGTCTTCAGTTCCACCTTCACCAGGCGTCCGAGGCATTGTGGCAGAACCTCCGGCAATCGCGACAGGTAGTCGGTGTATCCGATCGCAAGGAGATCCCGCTTGAGCCACGCCAACGTCTTCTCGTTATCGTTGATGGGGCGATTGTGGAAGATGCGTCGGCCTTTGTGCGAGCCCTCATCCACTGCCAACACAAACGCAAGGTGGATGCCGTCGTTGCCCTTGTTTCGCTTCACCTCCGCCTTCTCCAAGCGGCAAAGGTACTTGCCGTCCGGCAGTGGCTGATAGCTGCCCTTGGCAGGCTCAACGTCCTGATACTTCTTGTCCAACTCGGCTAGATTCATGTTTCATCCTCCTATGCTTCAATGTTCCAGGTTACGAGAGTACGCCAAGGCGACTCCTCTCTATCCAAGAGGGGAGTGGGAGACAAACAATTGGTTTTTTCACGCCTTCAGCTCAACCTTTCCAACTGACAGTCTGAAATGTGATAGAAGTATCTTCCGTCCTCGCTCAGTACATTGGCCCATTCCCTGCACGTCGGGTCGTCACAAACCGGGCATGGCATCATCTCTTCGGGCACCTCGTACAGTAGCACTACCCGAACGTTTTCTGCGTTGCAGAACGATGCTCGCTTCATGAGTACAAGCTCGCCGGGCCAAAATTTTCCCCAAGGTGTTTGCTTCTGCATCGGAGTCGAATCTTTCATAACTCCGCCACCCCAATCACACACGGCGTTTCCGCTTGTTCCCGAACCCAATCCACCGCACGCTTCGTCACCGGCTCTTCGCCCTCATCACACAGGGTGACGAGATCCCCGCTCGGCACCAGCCGAATCACGATCTCCTGGCAAAACGGCCACTCGAATTCATCGTCGACGATTGTACCGGTTGCCGTTTGCAAGGCCTCCACCGGCGAATCCGCGACGACGTAGCCGTAGTTTTCGCCGTCGGTGATGAACCAGAGTTTTGTGGTCATATCTCGTCACTCCCCATTGCATCTTGGTCATCATCCTGAAGCTCGCGCTCCACCTCGGCACAGATCTCGTCCCAATCGTCAGACCAGAGTTCGCTTTGTGCCATTTCAAGCGCGATTTCTTCCGCTTCGGATTCATTGACCGCTTCCACTGTGTACACCCGTGAACCGCTCCACGAGACCAAAACCTCGTATCTCGACATCGCTTCATTCCTCCTATTCAGAGTCCTCATCTTTCAAATCTACGACCCACGCGAAAAGCGCCTGCGGAATCGACAACTCGAGCCACTGCCCTGCACGGCCGACAGACTCGACCCGACAGAACAACTGGCGAACGCCATGGCCTGTCCCGTCGAGGACATGCACGGCTAGAAATGCGCCCGCATAGGGATCCCCGACCACCTCGACACTGCCAAAGAGATTCGTTTCCCAGCGGCTCGACGGCATTTGCTCTCACCCGCTTTGTTCACCACGCCATCACGACATGATTCACCTTGTGCGACTTAGTTGTTGTAAAGACGCATGCAGAGTTGCTAGATCATGATGGATTGACATTGACAAGACCAGCAAAGCCAAAGAAACCGGAATCAGCAGGATTATCAGGGTAGCCATCCCAAGTTTCCATCCGCCACTAATGGAGACCCAGAACGATGCACCCAAAACACCCACACAAGCGAAGAAAACTACACTTTGAAACATCATCCACGCGTTTGTTGCGGCCTGGATGTACATCAGTTCGAACATCGTCCTTCACCCCAAGCAAATCGTTCAACTCACTACCAACGGCCCGCCGCTCAGGAACCCGTCGTCTCGTCGCAACACCAGATCAAGCCCATCGCGCAACTTGCGTGCTGTCGCTTCGTCTACCGTAACCTCCAGCGTCCCATGCTCGTCGTGCATCATCAAACGAATTCCCGAGTCCTCGGCGATCACCTGAACTTCCGCTTCTCGTACGCTCAACCGCATGCAGTCCCCTCCAGTTCCCGTTCGAGCTCCTTTTCCTGTTGCGCCAAGGTCTTGAGCACCCGTTTTTCATCGTCGAGCGCCATCCGCATCTGTTCCGTCAGCAGGTCACGACCCAAGTCATCGTAAGTGTGTCGCATGGCTTCCGCGGCGTCTGCACGGCGCTTCACCGCCGCGTACAACTCGACCAGTGCCTTGTACCGATCCGCCGGAATCAGCACCGCGTTGCCTCCAAACACCGCGCGCATTTGTGCCGCATTCGACCAGGTTTTGGCCATCATTCTCGTCTCAATGAGATCCTGATAGAGATCCAAGAGATGGTCGAACACGTCCCGATACACACGTGATCGACCCCGAAGTGCGGAATTATTGCTCGTCTCGCACTGCGCCCAGTTCGACTGGAGTTCCCGCAAGAATCGGTCATAGCACTCACAGATCATCGTCAAACGGTTGTAGACCTCAACCATCGGCACGTCCCACGTCGTTTCCATCCCGCCATGCCTCCCTTGCCTCACGTAGAATGATGGAGACTTCCGCTCGCGTCTTTTGCAGATTTGCAAACGCCAAAGGTTCAGCAGGATCGTCGGCGTAATCGTAAGCCACCTCAGAGGCGCGAAGACGTTCAAGAGCCTCGAACAGCGCCGCTTGGTAGACTCGATAGGCCTCGCTTGTCTCCCACCTCGGGGATCGTCGTCGAGCAATTCGATCAAGCATGATCACCACCTCTTACTCCTGCGTGGTTTGCAGGGCAAATCAGTCGCGCGTCAGGATCGCGGAGATCAGATGCACATTGTCGGACTCATCCGAGAACAGCGCTGAGCGTCGATCCCGCGCCACTTGCATCTGCATAGTCTTGCTCGACTCCGCCGCGCTCATAGTGTCCAGCACATACCGCGCATTGAGTGAGATTTTGACCTCCTCCCCCTTGAACTCAACCAACGGCACTTCTTCACGTGCATGCCCGCGCTCCGCAGACCTCGACGTCAGTTCCAACACACCGTCCTTGACGTACAGCAAGACCGTGTGGCGCTCGTTCTCCGCCAGGATCGTCACGCGCTCAATCGCTTCCTCCAACCGTCTCCGCTCCACCCTGCACACCGCCGCGAACTCCCGCGGCATCACCCGCGACGTGTCCGGATACTCGCCTTGGTACAGACGCCCGAACAACTGCACGTTGTCCCACGCGAACATCACGTAACTCGCCGACTGGTAGACTTGCAGGGGCGCGTCGTGGTCCGCATCCAGGAGCCTCGTGAGTTCTGTGAGCGCACGCCGCGGGATCGTGCAGCGAATCGACATCTCCCGCTCGACCGTTTGCGACACCCTCGCCAGCCTCAGCCCGTCTGTGGCCATCCAAATCAACTTGCCGCCCTCGTAGCCTACGTAGACGCCCTCCAGGATCGGTCGCGCCGCATTTTCCTTCGCTGCGGCGTATCCGACCGACTCGACGGCTTCCACGAGCGTCTTCGCCGAGAGCTCCACTGGCGCAATGCCCTTCATATCTGGCAACTCGGGAAACTCCTCCGGATCGAAGCCGTGAAGTTCTGCGTGCGTCGTGCCCACGTCAATCGACGCGCTCAAGTGATGCGGCGCGATCGTCGCAACATCAACCGTCCCCTTGGGAAGCCGCCGAACCAGCTCCGCGAACAGCTTCGCCGGGAGCACGACGCCGCCCGGATCCACCACCGACGCCTCGACGGTCATGCGCAGCGCCACGTCGTAGTCGTAGGCGCTCAACGTCACCTGACCGCGCTCCGCCTCAATGAGCACGCCCTGTAACACCGCCGCCGGCGCGCGCGTCTGCGCAATGCGCGCCAGTGCGCTCAGCGCGGGCTCCAGCACCTGTTGCTCGATCAGACAGCGCATGGCGTCTCATCCTCCTCGGATCCGCCCATCAATACCTCACGCAACTTGCCACGGTCCCACGGCGCAATCGCTTCGGGAAGAACGAGATACACCGTGTTCACGATCGTGGCTTTGCAGTGCTTGGAGACCGCCATGAGCAACCGCGTCTCTTTGCAGGGTTGATGAGGATCGTAGGTCATTCGCGCCACGCGCTTCTCGTAGACCGGCGGGTATTCGCCTTCTTCGACAATCCCCAAGCACATGCCGCGCTTGATACGCACTCGTCCTTGCTCCCAGACTGCGAATTCAATCATCGAATCCCTCCTGACCTACGCGCGGTTTGCACGACAAGCGGCGTGATCTCACCGTCGCGATACTCGAACACCGGCATCTCCAAACCCGTCGCAACCATGTACTCAAGCTGCGCCCCTCGCGAAAACTCCCAGCCCGGCAGGAACACCACCGCGTGACAACCGAGCAGGCAGTGCAACGCCGCCCGCATCCAGTCGTCCCACTCACAGTCCTCGTCGCCGCGGATCTCCGCTGGATTGACCACAATGAGGCCCTGCGCTCGCAACCTTGCCGCCGCCTCATGAAACGCCGGACGATTGAAGTCCGGGTAACCGGACATGGGACCTGCCAAATACCAACGCCCATCACGTTTGAGCGTCTCCAGGTTTTTCAGTGCCACTCGATTCATCGCCTCTCCTGTTCTTCCGCATATCGATCAATGACCTCAAACCACCGTGCGAACCGGGCCCGCAGCGCCTGGCCCGCCCGCGGGTCGTAGTCCTCCAGTTCGACGATCAGTTCGTCCGCTTCGCAGGCGATATTGATGAGCGCGTCTAGGTAGTCCTTCGAAACGACGGTCTCCATCGCATTCTCCTTTCAATACAGAAACTCTCAAGTTGATTTCGTACTGAAAAACGATAAGGTTGGATCGAAAGAGGAAAGTGACCCTTCTAAGAACACGTGGCTTCCTCACACGATTCCCACCGCCTCTGCCGCCACCTTCGCCTCCTCGTGCCGCTGCACAACGTCCCGAAAGATCTCCCACCTGTGCGGCAGCACCATCGAATACCTCACCAGAAACTCCTGACGCTCCAACCGTTGCCCGAGTACCGCATTGAGCAATGCGTTTGCTTCGTCCATCGTCTCGGGCAACAGCGCGTACGGGATGTTGTTCGCCTTGAAGATCCGCTTGAGCAGGTCTTCCTGCTTCGGGGTCGGCTTCGTCAGGAGTTCCGCCGCCTCCCACCGCGTCTGCGGCACCTGAAGGCCTCGGCGCTCCAACGCCGCCACCTGCTTCTCCGTCGGCGGCAGGTCCATCCACTCCTCCTCGGCCCCCACTGCGCTGCGGGCGAGCCCGATCTGCGCGTACGTCGCCGCCGCGCCCCAGGCCATCTCCGAGTCCGGCCCGAAGTACACCCGGTGCATCTCGGGCTTGTCGCTCGGATCGTCCGTACTGAATCGCCCATAGGCCACGTACCAGCCGACCTGCGTCTGTTCGACCCGGACGTAGTTGCCTCGGAAGTCCCGCGCAAGCCAGACGCGATCTCGGACCCGCATCCACCGGAACGCGTTCGCCGTAAGCCGCTTGGCGACCCTTGGCCCGCGCTCGCCGCCGACCCGCTCGCGCTTCTCGCCGCTTTCGTCCTTGTCCTCGCCCGCGAGCAACCGATCCACTGTCATCAGCCGATGCACGTCTGTGACCCCAACCACGTCGAGCACCAGACAATCCTGCTTGAAGATGTGCGGCGCAATCCGTAACCCGCGCCCAACACACTGTACATAGAGACTGTGACTCAAGGTAGGTCGAGCCATGATGATGCACGAGACTTCAGGACGATCGAATCCTTCTGTAAGCACTCCATAGTTGCATAGGACTCGAATATTTCCATCTGAGAACGCGTCAAGGGTCTGTCGGCGCTCTTCCTTGGGCAAGGCGCCGTGCACCACTGCCACGGGGACTCCGGCCCGCTCGAACTCCTCCGCCAGGTGATACGCATGCTCGACGCTCGCGCAGAACGCGATCGTCAATCTGTCGGAGGCCTGCGCCTGCCACGCCGCGACGATCTGTTTGTTGACGCTCGGCGTGTCCACCGCGCCTTCGACCTCGGCATTCGACCAGTCGCCGTCGTCCTTGCTTTCGAGGCCTTCGACGATCTCGAGTTTCACCGACCTCGGTGGCACCAGGAAACCCATGTCGATCAGGTCGTGGATCCCGATCGCGTAAGCCACACCATCGTACACCTTACGGAGATCCGCCTTGTCGGTGCGGTACGGCGTCGCCGTGAGTCCCAGATGCACGTGGCCCTCGGGCACTGCGCCGAGAAACCCCAGTGCGTGGTAGATCCGCATGTACGTCCTCGCTGTCGCATGGTGACATTCGTCGGTAATGACCGTCGGCGTCGTCTCGTGCGCCGTCATCCAACGCTCCAAGCGCTCCGGCTGCGAGATCGTCTGGACACTCGCCACCGCGAAGTCCGCCTCGACGTCGTCGTCCGAGCCCTGGATCCGCCCGACCTTGACCTCGCGGCCCCGTTCGGCAAACGCGTCGAACACCATCGCGAACTTGTCGAGCGTCTGATCCAGGAGTTCGTCACGATGCGCCAGGAACAGCACCGGCCCGCGTTGAAGACGTTCCACCGCAAACTGTGACGACATCACCGTCTTTCCGGCCCCCGTCGCCGCGACGAGGATCGGACGCGGCTTCGGGTATCGTCGAATGGCGTCGACGGCTTCGAGTTGGTAGTCGCGGAGTTTGAGTTCGTTTTGGTGTTTGGCCGTGATGACCCTCAAGCTCATCACCTCTTGCTATTGAAGATCGCCTTTGGGCAATTCCCCATTTTCCAGCGATTCTACATCCTCTAAGTTTCGTTCGCGAGCATAAGCTTCCGTGACTGGTAAAGTGATGTATTCAAGAGTGCGGCGGTCCAAATTCACGACTTCACGACTGACCAGCAACGACCGTCCTGCTTCGCCAAGTCTCACACCTGTCCATACGTGAATTCTTCCGCCTTTCCATCTAGGCCGCGAATAATCGATCTTGTGGGGAGCATAGTTGCGCAACCGTTCGAGTAACTTCGCAGCTCCCGGATACTTGCGCCCCGTCTCCTTCGCGTAGATCTCCATCGCCTTCTGGAGCAGGTCCCGCGGCACACTGTAATCTTTCCCTAGCTCGATGATCCCTTCGTCGATGGCTGCCTTGACCAAGTCATTTGCTCTCCAATAAAAATCCTTCTCGCGAAGCATCTCTTTGGACTCCGTGATGTTGCGACCTTCACGTCGCATCTGCCGATAGTGCAGCAACCCGAGATAGCACATGTACGACAGCGCCTCGGGCGTCCTCAGCCGTTCCACCCACCCCGGGCCTTGCCGCTTGAAGCGCTCCATCATCGGGTACAGAAGAATCCTTCGGAAGTAACCATGTGTCGGGTCTTTGGTCGGCGGTAACTCGTTCGCGCCGTAAATCAACTTCGTCTGCGGCTTGAATTCGAACGACGCCTTGAACTTGCGCTCGGCTCGGACCACATCGTTGCCGATCCAGCCTTTCAGGAAGCTGGTGTCCTCGATCCCTGTGCCCGCCATGTCCGGCACGATGTCGATGGCCGCCCGAGTCAAACAAGCCGACGCGAAGCGGTTGCGCTCGAGACTTTGCACGCTTTCCGTCACCGCATAAACCCCGAAGGCCTTCGCCAGCATGCCGAGAAGCGTCGACTTGCCGTTTTGACCGGGCCCGTAGAGAATGGCGTAACACTCTTCGGACTGATCCCACCTGCACAAGCAATAACCAAGAAACTCGAGGATCGAACGTCGCGTCTCGTCGTCAGGAAACGTCGTGCGGAAGAAGTCCAGCACGTCGACTTCCGCGTCCTTCATCGCAAGCGTCCATGACTTCGGAGTTCGGTGCCAATTTTCGAAGAACGGAATCGTCAGCTTCCAGTTAATTCGATGCTTTGGCGAGAAATCATAGACGCGCCAATCGTGGTCAAACGGATCGCTCATGTCCAGCAGTCCGTTCGCGAACGGCACCAACGGCTCGGTGTTCCAAACCTCATGCACCCGAATGGATTCGACGGAATGGTCTTTGTCGCGCTGGACGTTGTTAATGAGCATCCGCTTGATCTCTTCCGCGCGCGACCACGTCGCCCAGGTCGGTTTCAAGGTCTCCAGGGCCTCCAAGATGAAGTCCCGAATGACGGCCTCGTCTTCCCCGTCGTCGGTCGGCGTCGTGTAAATCGTCCCGTCGTAGTAGTAGCAGGATTGGAAGAAGTACTGCAGATTGAAATCCTTCTTGATCGTGGTCGCCATGCGACGAAGCAGCAGATGTTCCTTGCCCTTTTCCTCATCGATGTAGACGAAATGCCACTTTTTCGCCCGCGCCCATTCCCGAGCAGTGCGATTCGTAAACGGCTGTTCGCTCCAGTTCGTGTTGTCTTCCGGCGCCTCGCTTAAATCCTCCGTCCAAGCGACGGGCTCATGTACGATCACGTCCTCGGGAGCTTCAACCCAGTCCTCTGCGCCCGCGGCGACCCGAGTTCCTCCGTTAGCATGCAGCGCCTCTTCCGTCGTTTGTGTCGGAAGCCCGTCCATCTTCGGTCCGTCAGCTTCAACCGGGGCGCCGTAGAGTCCCGGAAGTCCTAATTGCGCCGCATAGGCTCTCCGAACAAACGTCGCCGGACTGGAACCCCGTTGAAAGTGCCTGCACGCTGCGCAAACACTCATCGGATCGAGTTCTTGGAACGTGGAACACCGAACAGCCAACGGCCGTGACGAGCGGAACTTTCTCTCGGTCTCGCTCCAGTTGTATCGCTTGTCCGGTCCCATGTCATAGCCTTCCGACCACTTGTGAAAGAGGGAAGAGTCGGGATTCATCGATTTCAGCAAGCACGCCATCTTATGCCATATCGGTTCGCTCACAATGTTGGGATCCTGCACATAAGCCTTGAACCTTGCACAAATGGTCGGAAGTTGCTCTTCGACAAACTCCGCAGGGACGGGCTTCCAATCCCCCGTGAACTCAGCGCCGTCACTTACCGAGGGCACCGACTCTGTCCGGGTCAAGTCAACGCCCAGCGCTTCAGCAATCTCATCAATCGCTGTTTCGAGCTCGTCCGGCCTGTACAGCGCGTCCTTGCGCAACTCTTCAACCGTGACCTTGACGATGCGCCCCGCCCGAGTGTGCATTGAGCCTGGAATCCGCATCACTCTCGCAACATCCGCCACATTGAGATCACTCGACAACACCTTTGCGAGCTTCCAGACGATTCGTCGTCCCGTCTCAGGATCCACGGGGCGCATGAACTTGAAGTACAGGTGCCGTCCCCGTCCTCCACCCGAACGCACGACCGCGCTTGGAACAAAGCCCTTTTCCGCCAGCATAACCAGCACACGTTCCGCTTGCGCCATGCGCTCCTCGTCGTCTTCCCGACCGTGGTCGTCCACGTCGGCCCAAGCGCCTGGACAAGCCACCACGTCCTCCGCGCTGCCGCCAATCCAGCGCCCCTCCTGCGTCCGCTGCACTGGCTTATCCCGCAAGCAGGTGCCAAAGTACCAGCCGCACCGCGCCATGTCCGGACTCTGATAGCCTCTCGCGAAGTAGTCGCGCAATGCCTCAAAGTCCTTCGTGGTGAACGACCGCCGCGCCTTGACGGCCTTGATCGCCGTTTCCCGATCGTCCTTTCGATTCGGAATCGGCCGGATCTCCACATAGCCGGCGCCACCCTCGAACCACCACCGCAGGAAGTCGATAGACTCCTCGGGACTTCCACAGAAGGCATGCTCGCTCATGTGCCGCCAGATCGCCGTATGCGACAGGTCTTCACCCATCTCCTTACATACCGCCTCTAAATCTCGGTAGCTTATTCCATTTAGCCACCGAGCTTCGATCTCCTCGCGGATGGGAGAATTGCACAGTTTGCAGTCCCGTGGCATTCCTCTCACTCCCAGCTCTTGAATTCGAGGCGAAAGAAATTTTTGGGAGTTGACAATCAAAACACCACACCCAATGAAAGGTTTTCACTATTCTTTCTCCTTCTTTTTCTTTCCTAAGAGAGGAAGAAGTGAAGAGTAGTATTAAAAACGGTCCGAGAGTGGTCCTGGTGCGGTCTTAGTATGGTCCTAGTAACGATTAGCTGAGATTGCTTGTAACAGCAAGGATTTTCGTGGTTGGTCCGAGTGGTCCTAGTATGATTCACAGATCTGAGGATCATGAGTGTAATGTTGCGTTTCCATTTAGTGCTTCTCATAGACTCTATTGGTTTCGTTACATCACACTCATTGATCTTCGAGAAAGTCGTCTCGAACCCTGGACCGGTCGGACCGTCCCTACTGCCACAAGGGATTTCGGGGTTTTTCGTCTCGGACTGGTCCTAGACCACGGTTGGGCTACCGGCAGGACCGTTGGTTCATGATGCCTTTTCACCTTCCATTTGGACAGCCAACTTCTTCAGATAGGACACTATCTGCTGCTTCATCGGCATCAACCACTTCTCTCGGAATTCACGCCAGTCTTCTTCGCTGTCGAACCCGAGCCTTGGATCGATAATCGGCACAATGTGGTACATGCCGTTGTCCCATCTCAATGTGGCGCCATCACACCTGGAAGCATTTAGAACCCAACCAGCCGCCTCATCATCCACAATCTGGGTCAGAAGGACTTCCCACAGTCTGTGGTCGCTGACGAGATCCGGTCGCGGATCCCAATCCCAATTCCGAGCTTGCCAGTCGTGAATACCCTCACCCCCTGTTATTCTTCGAAATGCGTGTGAATCCTGTCTCTCGAAATCACCCCCGTAACGTGACGGATTGTGGTGTCCGCTGTTTTCACCCGCTACCACGGCGGGCAGCGCACAGCGGACGAAGCGACCATGCCCCTAAGTAGGCTCGCTATGCCACGTAAGGCGTTAGGCGGCGAGAGTTCTCTCCCGATGGCGCCCCGACAGGCGTGAACGTGTCTGAAGCGCGGAAGACTCGCTTTTTGCCGTCGTTCCGCGATTTTGCGCCTGCCAAGCGCCACAAGCGGGCGGTGCCTCCGCCGCCCTGCGCAGCGCGCGAACCGTTGGGACAACAGCGCGCATCAGGCGCGTAATGGTTGCAGCTCGCGCGCCGGGCCAGACGGCGGAGTGGCACGTGCGGGTGACGAGAGAGAAGACCTCTCTACCTATAGGTGTCCTGCACGACAAACACCTGTTCGCAAAAATCCCGAAAACCCGCGCAACGCCTGGGTTTGTTATTTCCATCCAAACGAAATCTCGATTATGAAATTTTCGCATGGATGAAATGTGCTAACATGCACATCGTGCATATTTAGTTTTCAAGGTCCTGTCTAGCGCCGTACATCGCATCATTTGCCGTTACATCATGCTGATTTGTCGGCGATACACTGGCACCGGAATCGCGCTCACGGCGTTCCTGCTGTCGTTCAATGCGGGTGCCGATTGACACCCGAGAGGGTTCGCCCCTCCACCCGGCGCTCAAGCCTGGACTCGCACCGGGAGCTCCGACTGGATGATCAGTCCAGTCATCGCCGTGCCACCCGCACCCTTGAGCGCTCGGCGCAGGGGCGAAACCCTGCGCGCCTCTAGGCTGACAAAGGGAGTCGCCCACCTAACGGCGGGCTGTGGTGCCCGCTGTTTTCGCGCACTACCAAGGTGCACAGCGCACAACGGGCGAAGCGACCACGCCATACCTCGCCATGGCACACCCTACCACAGCACACCAAACCGCGCCGCGCCTTACCGCGCCAGGGCTCGCCGCGCCATGCCGAGCCTTAGATTGGGGCGGCCTGTTCGCCGCCCCACCTCGCCCCCGAGCTTTCGGGAGCGCGGCGCGGAGGCAAACCCTCCGCTGTTCATGCTGTGTGCCCGGCTGTTTCGCCTTGTGCTGTCTCTTCCGCTGTCGCGCCGTTGGAGTTTTCCACGTTGACTTGTAGATAATCTTCGATCCCCATCGTGATCGTTTTGTGTCGCGCTTCAAGCTCCTTTCCGATCGACACGACACGAAACTTTTCCGCTGGACTCAACTCTCGAATGATTTTTGGCGGCTGCAGTTGGCTCCAAACAAACGCGCCGTTTCTCTTGGTCTCTAGCGAAAGCTCAATTTCGTAACTGCTGACCAGTTGCCCGCGGAAGCGAAGCGCTGAAACAAACTGGTCCCATGCCCGATGACTCGAAGGCGGTAGTCCAAGAATCGCTGGGACTTGCGAATTCTCTTCCAGAAGATAGATTCGACGAACCGTTTTGCACGCTTTTCCTCTTCCTCCGTTTGGATCACTACCAAACTGATCAAAAGGACAACCCTGGCACTTTCGGTATGAAATGAGCCCATCGTCCGCAACGTAGCGTCCGAGCTTGCCATCGTGACTCGTGCAGAGCGGCGGTGCACTTTCACCTTCGTTCTGAGGCGCAAACAGCCCTCGACTCGTGTGAAAAAATGGCACTCGCACTCTTAGTTTCTGGATAATCTCCCCTGTCGCCTCATTTTGAAAGGCGGCTGCCTGCGCGACGATCCGATATCTTACGGGAAGAATTTCGGCGTTCTCTTCCAGTTGCGCGGCGTCTTGCATGGTCTCAGCGTATTGTTCGAGTGAGATTCCTTGGGCTTCGAGCTCCTGCGCCTGTTCGACCGTCAGTCCGAGCTTCTGAAGCAGATTCGGATCGTACTGTGCCAGTGTGGTCATGGTTCATTCCTCCTTGAATTCGTTGGTTCGTTACGCTGTTTCACGCTGTTTCGTTGAGACTCAGTTCGTCATGCGTTGTCGAACTGACGAAGAACATTGACTCTCTTGCACCTTCTACACCAAGGCAAAGTGGAAGGAATGGGCAGCCGCCGTACTGATGGCAATTGCTCGTGTTGTGACGAATTACTCCGGAACGCGCTTGCCAATTGCGTTCCAAGCACTCCATCCACAACTCAGCTTCAAGCTGTTTGACCTGCTCCGAACTCCTCAGCACCTCATCCTCACTCAAATACTTGGCTGGATTCTCCTCATACTCCGCCATCAAGCGGTCCCGGAAGTCTTCCCAGGTTTCCACCATCTCACCGTTGCGATGTTTGGGTTCCATTCTCGATTTCTGAACACTTCGAACAACAGCGCCTGCAATCGGTCTGTCAAAGATCCGTGCTGCAGCGTAGACATATAATGTTAGTTGTTGGGACATACCGTAGCTTTGCTTGAACTGTTCGATGGAAGCCGTGGTCTTGTTCTCAAGAATCCACAACTTTCCTTGTTCATCCTCACAAACCCCGTCGATTTTTCCACCGAGCAAGTATTTTCTCGACTTGCGTCCGGTGGCTGGATTGACGATCGGAAGTTGGAACTCACGCTCGACGGCAACTAGATTCCGCGGCCGGAAGTGTCGAATCGCGAACCGGATCATGACTTCTGTACGGATCCGCTCAAGTTGAAGCTTGTACGCCTCTTCATCGTTTTCAGGCCGGATCCAGTCCAGGGTCGCCAGCCCCGCCGCCACCGCACCGTCTTCGTCAGCTTCCCCGCGCTGCCAAACCTCCAGCCCCTTGTGCCATGCCGAACCGACACTCAGTGCCCAAGCGACCTCGCGCGGGCGAAGACGTTCCACATAGTGGTAATGTTCCTTTTGTGGGCAAACCTGCCTCATGGCGATGCGCGAATGAGTAAGAACTTCCACACTTTTTCGCTCCCTTCCCCTTGTCAAGTCCAGAGTGCCGTGCTACAATCTGTGGTGTGCTTGTCCGAATGTTTGTGTTCTTCCTGCCGCCGTCAGGCGGTCGCTTTTTCTACCTCTCCTGCATCCGTTTCGTCTTCCTCGATGATCTCCATCGACTCCCAGCATTCCGGACAGAACCACGAAGGACCGTCTTGAATCGCTGTGTCTTCGTCAATTGGATCTCCGCAGCACTCGCACTCCAGCACTTCAGCTTCGTCGGTGGCTTCGTCTTCGCCGAGTCCCCAAAACGCCGCGTCTTCTTCGGGGGTCATCAGTTTCCACTGGTCGTAGGTCATGCCACTTCAACCTCCTGGCACAACGCTTCAAGGTCCGCGATGGTGTACCGAGCGCGGTCAGGGTCGTTTCGGTCGCCGTCGGAAATGCGTTCAAGGACCAGCTCATACTGCATGCCACTCAACCTCCATCAACTGCTTCACGTTCCATCCAAGCGTCCGAATCGCCTGATCAACTGCCGGGTCGTTGTACTTCGCGTTGTATCGCTCCATGGCGCTCATCAGCGTTCTCATGTCTGCGGCAAGCGACTGAGTCCAATCAGGCCGTGTGCTCACCTTGTTCACTCCCTGGTTCCGATGTAGAATTGCTTTGAACTAACAGTTCACGAGGCGGAATTCCAAGAACTTGTTCCAACTTAATCGCGGTTTCTAACGACGGGACTCTCTCGCCCGCTTCGATGTACCGATAGGCTCGTTCTGTGATTCCAACTGCTTTGGCTACATCGGAAGGCTTCATGTTCTTAGCAATTCGCGCCTCGCGAAGTCGAGACTGCAACACCTCACATCACCAACCTTCTGGGTTAGAACCATTAGTTCTAACTTGCTTTTAGTATAGTTAGAACCAAGGGTTCCTGTCAACCCTCTTTTGGAGGAGGTTATGACTCTTTTTTCTCAGCGACTGACCGAATTACTCGACCGAACGGGAACCACGCGTCGGTCGTTTGCACAGGCACTCGGAGTCTCTGAACGCATGGTGCAGTACTACATAACCGGAAAGAAAGATCCAACAGTTGAAACTCTAATTGCCATTGCTGATTTCTTTGATGTGAGTTTGGACTATCTTGTTGGTCGCTCAGAGAATCCAGAACGAAAATGATTTAGGGAGTGATCCCTTTGCCCGAAACCCGCGACCGCGCCGACGAAATCATCCAACGTTTCGTCGGGGTGCCCGTTCGCATGACCTTGATGGTCGGTGGAAAGTCATCCTTTATTCTCGACACCGTCATCCACCGTGTCAGCCGTCGCGACGAAGGCGGCCTCATCGCGCTGGACGGCGGCGCGTTTTTCGTCGAGTCCGCCATGCTCGTCGAAGTCTCACCCACCATGCTGGTCCTGCGCGACACCGAGCGCCGTTGGTCACTCTCTGTACTTCGTTGGAGCGACCTGCCCGAGGAGTTCAGGCCGTATCCTCGTGGTCAGTGGGTGGACCCGCGGCCGGAGGATGACGATCCGTTTGCGGATTAAGTTGTCAAGGTTCGAAGCCTACGCTGAGTGTTCAGCATCGTTGACCATTTCCCGAATCGAGATTCCGAATCGGTCTTCAATCTTCACTGCGGTTTCGATGGATGGCCGTTTTTCATCAGCCTCCAAGTATCGATAACCGCGCTCAGTCATGTTAAGCATTTCGGCGGCTTGCTTCACCGTGAGTTGCATTGCCAAGCGGCGTTCTTTAAGTCGCTGCCCTAATGTCTTGGTCATCATCACCACCATCGTTCTTATTGGAACTTTAGTTCTTACCTTGCATGATAGTTGGAACTATAGTTCTTGTCAAGTGCGCAAGGAGAATTTTCATGTCCTCATTTCCGGAACGCTTGTCAGAACTTTTGTCTGCGACCAATTCAACAAAACGTGCCCTAGCGCGCGCGATTGGGATATCAGAGCGCATGATTCAGTACTACATCACTGGCGCTAAGAGCCCCACTCTCGATGTTCTTGTGGCGATGGCCGACTACTTTAATGTGGGGCTCGACTACTTAGCCGGGCGTTCCGATGACCCCACGCCCCCACCCCGCTCCCCCTCATCTGGGTGGGATCCGTAGGGCCCTACGCGCTCATCGCATCGTACTCCAGCCCGAGAATCGCCGCCTCGCAAATCCTCATCACCGCCTCCGGCTGCCCCGTCGCCCGCGCGTAGCCTCTCAGCACACACAGCGTCGGCTGCCGTGTACCGAGCTCCACCCTTGCGATCTGCGCCTGGGTTGTCCTTGCGCAGTACGCGACGTAGTCCTGTGTGACGCCCGTGTGGAGTCGAAGCATCCGCAGGGCTTGTCCAACCCACATCGTCTCCGTCTCCAATCACCTCCTTTAGGAATATTCCTAGATATTGTAGACTCGACTTTTCGCTTGTATTCTGTGAACCGTGAGCTCCCCGTCCCCACCTCAGCGCCTCGCCCCGCCATTCCCAAGGCGGGCGGGTGGGGTTGTCCACCATGCGCGGCGGTTCATGCCGCCGCTTGAGCGATTACGCCACGTCTTCTTTCTGCTTTGACCGTTCTTTTCGCATCAATGCAGCTAAGCAAATTTGAACAATGATACGGGTGGCCTCTCGGCTTAAAGTGATTTGATCCACCAGCCTCACCTCAGTAGCACGATATGAGCGAACGGCTTGTTCGCTTTCGTAAGCGAGGTGGATGACAGACGTGTTTGCTGGTCTCATGGACACGTACTGTGTTCCTCCCGAAATAATTCGTCAACACTTTTTCCGTAGTAGTCAGCAATTTTTTGCATAAGCGAAAATCGCGGGGTACGCTGGCCGCGTTCAATCATTCCTAATGCTTGCGGCGTAATGCCGAGTTCCCGCGCCACTAGGCTTCTCGGCTTATCACCCCTGGCTTCGACTAATTTGGTTCTTACCCCTGACATGGTTCTACACCTCATAGACACATAGCGTTTCTTTTGACACACATCCTACACGAAACAATTCGTGTCTGTCAAGAGGTATTGAAACTTTTTGTGTCTATAAATCTGAAACGGATTGTTTCTACGTATACTGAGGACGGGTGATCAATGATGATGACGTTTGGCGAACGTTTGGCACAGTTACGCCGGTCAAAAGGTTTGAGTCAATACGCTTTAGCGGAACAACTCAAAATGACACGCGGGCAAATCGCTAATTATGAGCAGGGCACAAGAGAACCTGACATTGAGACTTTGAAGAAACTAGCGGATTTCTTCGATGTAAGTATCGACTTTCTCGTATTGGGAAAGCCCAATGTGTCAGATTTTAACGGCTTGACTAATGAGGTTAAAAGAACGTTGGAAGCGCTATCTCAAATGTCAGTCGAGAAGCAGCAAGAGGTCGCCGATTTTGCCGAATACCTGAGATCCAAGGAAGAACAGCCTGTGGTAGAATATGACGTGCGAGAAATTGCAGCGAATATGGAAAAAGCATTGTACGCGCACGGAGACGAAGACCTTATTCAACACTTTGAGGAGATCATGAGACGTGTCATTCGTCGATATGATGAACGTGCCAGCCAAGACCAGCAGAATCGGTGAGCTGTGATGGACGAAAAACTTAACGAAATGTATTCCATCGTGAAAAAGGAAGGGATTGTTTTAGATTGGGATGATTTAGACTTCGGATACATGAAGATAAATGGAATTTACTTCTATGAACATATTCGTAAAAAGCCTTTTATTGTCTTAAATCCTCGCATCGAACGTTCCCAGGTCCTTCACAGATGTGTTCTTGCTGAAGAACTGGGGCATTATTTTACTGTGCCATTTTACTTATGCTATCGTCCATTCGCTTGTTACGCAGATAGACTCACATTCAGCCGTGACGAATTTCGCGCATTGAGATGGGCTGCGCGCTTTTTAATTCCTGATGGCGACATTGACCCACATCATCTTGAAGATATGAGTATCAATGAACTGGCCGATTATTTCAATGTCACTGTCGAAATCATGGAAGTAAGATTAAAATTGATACGCTATTCAGCATAGAGGTGCTTTTGATGACGGTGGCTTTGTACTGTAGGGTATCGACAGACGAACAAGCCGAGCATGGTTTCTCTATCGACAATCAGAAAGAACGATTGATTGCCTTTTGTAAATCACAAGGATGGGATCAATATCGGCTGTACATAGACGACGGATACACTGGTACGAACATGGATCGACCGGCGCTGCAGAGGCTCATCAAACACATCAAAGAAAAAAAGATCGATACAGTAATCGTGTACAAGCTTGATAGGTTAAGCAGAAAACAACGCGACGTGCTGTATCTACTCGAAGACGTTTTTGATAAGAACAATGTGGTGTTCAAGAGCGCTACAGAACCCTTTGACACTAGTACGCCGCTCGGCAAAGCAATGTTAGGTATTCTCGCGGTATTCGCTCAACTTGAACGGGACACCATCATTGAGCGCCTATCTACTGGACAAAAACTTCGTGTTAAATCGGGGAAATTTTCCGGCGGGAGAATTCCTTTTGGCTACGTCTATAATTCCCAGACTGGAAAGTTTGAAGTGTCACCTCATGAAGCCTTTCTTGTGAGGGAGGTGTATAAAAAATATCTTCAAGGATACAGTCTTAGTGATTTGTCTGATTGGATCGAATCACAGACATCCGCTCGTTATTGGGATCACGCAAGGATTCGAGACATGTTGACCAGAGAAACGTATACGGGTGTTATGCCATATGGAACTCTAAGAAGTACAGAAATCGCCCCACCCATCATCGAACGCGAATTGTGGGAACAAGTACAACAGGAAATGGTTCGAAGACGCGAAGGCTTTACTCCTAAAGGCGAATACTTGTTGTCCGGTCTTTTGCGGTGCGCGGAATGCGGAAGTTCTTTCATACACGTCATTCGCAAAAAGGGACCGTATGTCTATTACTTGTATGGATGCAGATCTCAACACCAACGCCCTAAAAAGGTACCAAGAAGGGCTCCGAAACAAGCTTGCACCGTCGGTTATCGCAATCGTGAAGAGTTGGAGTCATGGGTAATCGAACAGGTGAAACGAATAGCAAGGTTGGATGCAGAAGAATTTGAACACCAAATCGCAAATATAGAAACCAATTCTGATGAAACCGAAGATACACTTAGGGATTTAAGGAAAAACCTATCAGATATAGAGCATAAGTTGAATAGATGGTACGAGGCCTTTGAAGAGGGGACGATAGATGCTACGCAGTTGCGAGATCGGATTAAGCATCTCGAAGAGGAAAGAAGGAGATTACAGACCAATATTGAAGAATTGCAAGACACACTTGTGAAAGATACACAACCGCAACGTGTGTTCAACGCTGCAAAGCTTATTGAAGAGGCTTGGGATTACATGACCTTTGATGAAAAGAAAAATGTCTTACGTGCCGCGATTTCGTATATTGAGATCCCTCGAAAGGGACAACCGCCGGTCATCCATTGGAATGTCTAGTTTCATCTTCTCGGTGCTTCGCTTTTCCAAACGACCAATGGTGGAATCTGGTTGGCATTCCGTACGCTCCAAAGGTGTACAGCACGTCTGCGGGGCAGACCTCAAACCGCATGGGATAGAAGTCGAGCCCGAACGCCCGGGCGAGATCCATCATCCGCTCAATGGCGCGCTCGAGCTCTTCCAACTCGCGATGGGTCATGCGCTCTTCACCCCTTGCTGCTGGGAAAAGAAGTGGCGAAGCGCACCGTAGATCTCGGATTTATCTCGTATCACGTACGTGCGAAATCGAGGAATCTGGAGCTTCCCGTATGCACTCATCAACGTCGACGAACGCGAGTATTGGTTCACCTCTGCGTAGCCAAACATGCGCGAAACGCTGGAAAGTTCCTTCACCAACTGCACACATTTTTCATTGTCCGACGTCAGGTTGTCGCCGTCCGAAAAGTGGATGGAATAAATGTTGTACCGCTCGGGCGGATACTCCCGGTTCACCATGTCGAGCGCATACTGATACGCGGACGAACAGATGGTACCCCCGCTCTCGCCCTTTGTGAAAAAGTACTCCTCGTCGACCTCATGCGCCTCGGTATGATGGGCGATGTACCGAATCTGGACGTTGGCGTACTTCGTGCGCAGAAACCGCGTCATCCAAAAGAAGAAGGTCCTTGCGCAGTACTTCTCGAACAGGCCCATCGATCCCGACAGATCCATCATCGCGAGGATGACCGCGTTCGAATCTGGCTTGACGATGGTCTCCCATGTCTTGTAGCGCAGATCGTCCGGCGTGATCACGACGCGATCGTCCTTCTTGGCGTGGCGAAGGGCCTGAAGCAAGGTCCGTTTCTTGTCGATGTTGGCCGTGATGCCCTTCTTGCGGACGTCGCGAAATTCCACGGTGTCCACGACCATGTCCGCCTCGTCCTTTTCGGCGAGATCGGGAAGTTCGAGCTCCCGGAACAGCTCCTGCTGGATGTCCTCCAGCGTCACCTCCGCCTCGGCGTAGTCGACCCCCGGCTCCGATCCGGCGCCCTCGCCCTGACCCGGACCGGGCTGTCCGTCGGCGTCCGGCTTGCCGCGGGCGACGAGATCGCCCACGGCCGTGTCACCGGATCCGCTGCCAACGTGCTTGCCTTTCTGAAAGTTGTACCGAATGCGGTACTCCTCAAGCGACCGGATAGGAATCTTGATGATCTGCTTCCCGTCCGACATGATCAGGCTTTCATCGCTGACGAGATCGGCGAGATGTTCCCGAATGGCCTCGCGCACCTTTTCGCGATGGCGCTCTTGATCGATATGCCCTTTGCGGTGGAGTGACCAGTCTTCGCGTTGAAGTGTGAATTCGACCACGGCCTCTCCCTCCTGTCAGCGGTTGAGAAGGCTTCCGGTGTAGCGCAGGAGCTCGTTGGCACACACGGGGCAATACCCATGCTCGTCGATCAGTCGGCGCGTCACCTCGTTGATCTTCTTCAGCTGCTGTTCGTCCGGCGTCTTGGAGGAAGTCGTGATCTTCACAACGTCCTTCAGATCGGCGAACAGCTTCTTCTCGATGGCCTCCTTCAGACGCTCGTGCGAGTGATAGTCAAACTTCTTGCCGCGGCGCGCGTAGGTCGAAATCCGGATGAGGATCTCCTCGCGGAACGCGCGCTTGGCGTTCTCGGAGATGCCGATCTGCTCTTCGATGGACCGCATGAGCTTCTCGTCCGGATCCATCTCCTCGCCGGTGAGCGGATCCTTGATCTTTTGCCAGTTGCAGTACGCCTCCACGTTGTCCAAGTAATTTTCGAGCAGCGTTTTCGCCGACTCCTCGAACGAATAGACGAACGCCTTCTGCACCTCGGTCTTCGCCATTTCGTCGTATTCGCGCCGCGCCATCGCCACGAAATTCAGCAGCCGCTCGCGGTCTTCGGGCGTGATCGACGGGTGCTGATCCAGCCCATCCTTGATGGCGCGCAGCACGTCGAGCGCATTGATGCACTGCGTGTCGCGCCGGATGAGCGCGGTGGAAATCCGGTTGATGATGTAGCGCGGATCCAGCCCGCTCATGCCCTCATCGGGGAACTCCGCCTTGAGCTCCTTCACGTCGGAGTCCTTGAGCCCCTCGACGGCCTGCCCGTTGTACAGGTACAGCTTTTTCATCAGGTCGACGCCCTGCTTCTTCGACTCCTTCAGGCGCGTGAGAATGGAGAAGATGGCCGCCGTGCGCAGGGCGTGCGGCGCGATGTGAACGTTTTTGAGATCGCTCTGCTGTACCAGTTTCTCGTATATTTTGACTTCATCGTCGACGCGCAGGTTGTACGGAATGGGCATGACGATCATGCGCGACTGCAGAGCCTCGTTCTTCTTGTTGGCGATGAACGAGCGATACTCGGCTTCGTTGGTGTGCGCGATGATCATCTCGTCGGCGGAGATGAGCGCAAACCTGCCGGCCTTGAAGTTGCCCTCCTGCGTCAGGCTGAGGAGATGCCAGAGAAACTTCTCGTCGCACTTCAGCATCTCCTGGAACTCCATCAGGCCGCGGTTGGCCTTGTTGAGCTCCCCGTCAAACCGGTACGCGCGCGGATCGGACTCCGAACCGTACTCGGTGATGGTGGAAAAGTCGACGCTGCCGGTGAGATCGGCGATGTCCTGTGACTTGGGATCCGAAGGACTGAACGTGCCGATGCCGACGCGGCGCTCCTCCGACAGGACAATGCGCTCCACTGGCACGTCTTCGATCCGGCCGCCGAACTCCTCATCCACCCTCAGGCGGCAGCTCGGACACAGGTTGCCTTCGATTTTGACGCCGAACTCCGCCTCAAAGTCAGGGCGAAGCTCGTTTGGGATGAGGTGAAGCGGCTCCTCGTGCATCGGGCATCCCGCAATCGCGTACAGCGCGCCTTCGGGCGTGCGGGAGTATTGCTCCAGCCCCCGCTTGAGAAGCGTCACGATGGTCGACTTGCCGCCGGACACGGGGCCCATGAGGAGCAGGATCCGCTTGCGGACGTCGAGCCTGCGCGCGGCCGCGTGGAAGTACTCCTCGACGAGCCGCTCGATGGTGTCCGAGAGCCCAAAGATCTCCTTTTCAAAGAACTTGTAATGCGGCTTACCGTCGGCGTCCGTCTCCACGCCAGCGGCGACGATCATATCGTAAATGCGAGCGTGAGCCGTTCTCGCGATGTTGGGATTCTGACGCACGAGTTCCAGATAGTCTGCGAATGTGCCCCGCCAACGAAGTGCTTCCTCCTCCGCGCGATACGAGCTCAGGCGTTCCAGGAAACTCATGATCCCATCCTCCTTGCGATACGGATGCACGCCTTCGCGTCTGAAGCGGTGAGTGACAGGAGGCTTTTTCTCATCCTATGAGCGAGCGGCTTTTCCACATACCCGTGCCGTCCAGTTTGGGCGCGCCCCATCGCGAATTCCGCCGTAGCCCATCGACATGGCAAAGGCCGGTGGACTCGCCACCGGCCTCGTTTGTGCGATCCGCCCGCGCCACGCGATGCGACGTCACATCGACAGGCTCATCATCTCGGACCAGAGCTCGCGCTCGGCGGTATCGGGATCCTCCTCGACGCGAGACGTTTCGTCGAAAATCATGGTCGAGCGGCGCTTCGGGTCGTAGGTCGGCCACTCCGGGAGGTGCGGCGCCTGCGGGCTTCCATGGCGGACGAACGCCACCCAAGCCGCGTGCATCGCGTCCGAGACGGCGGCATGCGAAGGCCGGTCTCCGACGAGCACCCGCGCCGACGGATGGGCATACGTGCCGAACACGAACGGGATTTCGAGCGCGTGGGCCGCGCCCAGCTGACTGGGCCTGTAGTCAAACCGGTACAGATAGACGGGGGCGTATTCGCTCTGAATCTCGGCCGCGCGGATGGTCGGATACGTGAAACTCCGCATGGAGGCGAATCGGACGAGCCACGTTTCCAGTTCGTCGCCCGTGCGGCCATCCACGTAGTAGTCTCGGGCGCGATCGCCGAGTGGCCCCCACATGCGATCCACGCGCGCGATGCGTTCCTCGTCGGAAAGCGTGCGCCACTCGGGATCGCGGGCCATCCACAACATCAGCTCCTCCCGATTCGATCCGGCGAGGGTGGGCACGTGCGCGGCCTGCCCTTCTCGCAGCGCATCCCAGAATGACCGCGTGAGCGTCACGCCGTCCAAGACCGGGCGCAGATTCAGCCCATCCCGCGCGGGAATGCGTGCTGCGGCCGCGACGAGATCGGCGGCGGGAACGTCGAAGAGGCGATGCCACGACGCCTGGTTGATGCCGAGCGCATCGAGCAGCTGAGTGGTCCACCACTCCGCAAACTCGGGCGTCCGATACGCAAACGGAATGCCGCTCTGCAGAATGGCCTGCTGGAACAACCCTCGCGCCGATTCCATCACCAAAAGCGTGCCGACGCTCCACGCGCCGGCCGATTCGCCCGCTACCGTCACCCGGTTCGGGTCGCCCCCAAACGCCTCAATCGTGTCGCGCACAAACGTGAGCGCGGCAACCTGGTCCAAAATGCCCGCGTTGCCCGAGCTCGCATAGGCTTCGCCGCCGAGGTGGGCGAGGTGCAGAAAGCCGAGCGGGCCGAGGCGGTAGTTGATGCTCACGAGCACCACGCCGTCTCTCGCAAACGCGCGCCCGTCGTACCACGGAGACTGGCCCGATCCAAACACGAACGCGCCGCCGTGGATCCAGACCATCACAGGGTGGCCCGTCCCCTCGGCTGGCGCGTAGATGTTCAACCGCAGGCAATCCTCGGACTGCACGAAACCGTCGACAGGGTTCAGCGGATTGGCCACCTGTGGACAGATGGGCCCGTGTGCGCGCGCATCCAGCACGTCGGCCCATGGCTCGACCGGCTCCGGCGGCAAGAATCTCCGTTCGCCCTGCGGCGCCTTCGCGTACGGGACGCCTAAAAACACGCGAACCCCATCCTCTTCTCGCCCCATCACCTTGCCGTATCGCGTCTCGACGATCACGTCCATCGCGTTCGCCCCCTACCCCGTTTCTTCTCCCTTCCACCGTACCGCAGATCGAACAGGCGGCCAAGGGGATGAGGAGGCCGTTTCGCGGTCAGACGAGGACAATTTCCGAAAGCGCAGCCACCAGGTGGCGCTGCCACACGCCCCAGATGTGATTCCCTGGCCCCGTGTGATACGAAACCTCGGCGCCGCGATCGATCAGGATGTCCCGCATCGCCTCGTTGTAACTCCAAAAGTCGAAGACGCCGCTCGGCGTGTTCGCCTGCCGCTCGTCTTCACCGATGAACATATACGCGTACAGGCGCGACAAGTCGATGGCCTCCGCCACCCGCCGCTGATACGGCGGGAAGAAGGCGCCGGAAAACAACATGACCCGATGAAACCACTGCGGATACTCGAGTACGAAGCTGAGCGTCGCCACCGCGCCAAGGGAGATGCCAGCCATGTAGCGGCGGCGATCGTCCATGGGATATCGCTCATCCAGAAACGGGATGCATTCGTCCGCCACGAACTGGAGATACTCGCGGTGGCGCGCGCCGTCAAACGCGTAGTCGTCGCGCCGCCGGTCCAGGTTCACGGCGATCCCGACGATGTAACACGGCGCGAGTTTCCCGGCGAGAATGGCCTCGTGCGCCTGCGTCGCGACGCGACCGTGCGTGAAGAACTCGATGCCGTCGTGACAATAGACCACGGGCAGCGGCTCGTCGCCTGCACCCGGCGGAACAAACACCTTCAGCACCCGCTCTTCGCCGAGCGCTTGGCTGTGAAGGGTGTGCGTCTCCACTTTCCTGGTGGAAGCCTGCAAGGTGACACACCTCCAGAGAAATGGGGGCGAGATCGCGAAGAAAGCCCCCGAATGAAAGCGCTACATCCGCCTGTTCTATGACGGACGAGAGGTTATTCTATAACAGAACTTCACTCGAACGTTACTGTTGCTTTCGCAGTCTCTGCCCGGGTGTATTATAATGTGAAGCGACCTGTATTACTAATGCGAAGATGAGGTGACCATGTTGAGCCAGGTGGTTGCTCGTTTTGAGATCCCGTACGTCCAAATCGTGGACGAGAACGGGAACGTCGTGAACCCTGACCTGGTCCCGGAGTTGTCGGACGACGACCTGCGCGAGCTCATGAAGCGCATGGTCTTCACGCGCATCTGGGATCAACGCGCAATTCGCCTGTCCCGGCAGGGACGCCTGGGCTTTTACGCGCCGGTGTCCGGCCAGGAAGCGTCCATGATCGGCAGCGAGTTCGCCACGAAGAAAGAGGACTTCCTGCTCCCGGGCTATCGCGACATCCCGCAGCTGTACTTCCACGGGTATCCGCTGCATCAGCTCTTCCTTTACTCCCGCGGACATCAGCTTGGCGGCAAAGTTCCTGAAGGCGTCAACTGTATGGTGCCGCAGATCATCATCGGAGCGCAAATCGTCCAGGCGGCGGGCGTCGGCCTCGCGTTCAAGCTGCGCGGTGAAAAGCGCGTGGCGGTCACGTACACGGGCGACGGCGGCACGAGCCAGGGCGACTTTTACGAAGGCATGAACTTCGCGGGCGCCATGAATCTCCCCGTGGTGTTCTTTGTTCAGAACAACCAGTACGCCATTTCTGTGCCTCGCGAGCTTCAGACTCGTGCGCAGACGCTCGCTCAGAAGGCCATCGCGGCCGGCATCCCCGGCGTGCAAGTCGACGGCATGGACGTGTTGGCCGTGTACCACGTGATGCACGAAGCCCTTGAGCGCGCGCGCAACGGCGAGGGCCCAACCATGATTGAGGCCGTGACCTTCCGCTACGGCCCCCACACGATGTCGGGCGACGATCCGACCCGTTATCGCACGAAGGACGTGCAGGAAGAGTGGGAGAAGAAGGATCCGCTCATCCGCTTCCGCAAGTACCTCGAGGAAAAGGGACTTTGGTCTCAAGAAGAGGAAGAGGCTTACATCGAGGAGGCCAAGGAGACGGTCAACAACGCCCTCAAGGAGGCGGATGCGGCGGAGAAGATGACCATCCCGGGTCTCATCGACTCGATGTTCGAAGAACTCACCCCGACGCTCAAGCGCCAGCGGGCGGAATTTGCCGGCGAGGAGGCGAACTGACATGGCGCAGATGACGATGATTCAGGCGATCACGCACGCCCTCGATCTCGAACTGGCGCGCGACGAGCGCGTGCTCGTCTTCGGCGAGGACGTCGGCAAAAACGGCGGCGTCTTCCGCGCGACCGAAGGCCTGCAGCAGAAATACGGGCCCAACCGCGTGTTCGACACGCCGCTCGCGGAGAGTGGCATCATCGGACTGGCCAACGGCCTTGCGATTCAAGGGTTTCGCCCCGTACCCGAAATTCAGTTTTTTGGGTTTGTCTTCGAGGCGTTCGACCAGATCGCGGGTCAGCTGGCGCGCACGAGGTATCGCACCGGCGGCCGCTACACCGCGCCTGTGACCATCCGTTCTCCGTTCGGCGGCGGGGTGCACACGCCCGAAATGCACGCGGATTCCCTGGAAGGCCTGTTTGTTCAAACACCGGGCATCAAGGTGGTGATTCCGAGCACGCCCTACGACGCCAAGGGACTGCTGCTGTCGGCCATTCGGGACCCGGATCCAGTCATCTTCCTGGAACACATGAAACTGTATCGCTCGTTCCGCCAGGAAGTGCCGGAGGACGATTACACCATCCCGCTCGGCGTCGCGAACGTGGTCCGAGAGGGCAAGCATGCCACCGTCATCGCCTATGGGGCCATGGTGCACGTGGCGCTGAAGGCCGCGGAACAGTGGTCGAAAGAAAAGGGCCTCGAGGCCGAGGTCATCGATCTTCGCACCGTCAACCCGATTGACATCGATACCATCGTGGCGTCGGTCAAGAAGACGAACCGCGCCATCGTCGTGCAGGAAGCTCAGCGTTCGGCGGGCGCCGCGGCCGAGATCGTCGCGCAAATCAACGAAAACGCGATTTACTACTTGGAAGCACCGGTTCTCCGCGCAACGCCGCCCGACACGGTGTATCCGTTTGGTATGATTGAGGACGAATGGTTGCCGACACCCGAGTATGTCCTCAAGACGCTCGATAAAGTCATGAGCTTATAATCCCGGAGGTGACACCATGGCCGTTGTTGAATTTCGCCTACCTGAGCTTGGCGAAGGGCTGCACGAAGGCCGCATCAGCAAGTGGCTCGTCCAACCCGGCGACACGGTGCAAGAGGACGACCCGATTGCGGAAGTCGAAAACGACAAGTCGCTCGTGGAGCTTCCCTCGCCGGTGAGCGGAAAAGTGAAGGAGATCAAGGTGCCGGAGGGCACGACGTGCGTGGTCGGAGACGTGCTGTTGACGTTTGAGGTGGAAGGGGACGCACCCGCCGAGGCCGGGGCGGACGAAAAGCCGACCGACAAGAGCGCGCAGAAGGCCGAGGCAGACGCGCATCAAAACGCGAAGGCGGACGAGGCGCCCGCAGCCAAGCCCGCGCCCGACGCGGCGAAGGCAGATACCCAGGAGTCCGCCGCGCACGAGGTGCTCGCCACACCCGCGGTCCGCAAGTACGCTCGCGAACAAGGTGTGGATATCCGCACCGTCAAGGGCACCGGCAACCACGGCAAGGTGACCAAGGAGGATATCGACCGCGCCAAATCTGGCACTCAAGCTCCTCAGCAGGCGGCCGAGGATAAAGAGCAGCGGCCTGCGCAAGCGCAGCAGGCACCGGCGGCGTACGGCGAGGAATATGAGGAACGCGTGCCCATGCCGATGATCCGCCAGGCCATCGCCCGCGCCATGGTGAAGTCGAAATATACGGCGCCGCACGTCACGCTCATGGACGAGGTGGACGTCACGGAGCTTGTGAAACTGCGCAACGAGGTCAAGCCCCTCGCGCAGGAGCGCGGCATCAAGATCACGTATCTGCCGTTCATCGTGAAGGCGCTCATCGCGGCGCTTCGCACCAAGCCGCAGCTGAATGCATCCTACGACGAGGAGAAGCAGGAACTCGTCATCAAACACTATTACCACATCGGCATCGCGACCGACACCGAGCGCGGATTGCTCGTGCCCGTGGTGCGACACGCGGACCGGAAGAACATCTGGACCATTGCCCAAGAGATCAACGATCTCGCCACGCGCGGGCGCGCCGGAAAGCTCAAGCCCGAGGAGATGAAGGGCAGCACCATTTCCATCACGAATATCGGATCGGCAGGCGGCTTGTTCTTCACCCCCATTATCAATTACCCTGAAGTTGCGATTCTGGGCGTCGGCCGGATCACGGAGAAGCCGATCATCAAGAACGGCGAATTCGCTGTGGGCCAGATGATGTCCTTGTCGCTGAGCTTCGACCACCGCGTGATCGATGGCGCGCTCGGTCAGCAGTTCATCAACGACATCAAGCGCTTGCTTGAAAATCCGCGCTTGCTGCTCCTGGAGGTGTGACGGATGGTAGTCGGAGATATTGTGGAAGAGGTTGAGGTCCTCGTCATTGGCGCAGGCCCTGGCGGTTACGTGGCAGCCATTCGGGCTGCGCAGCTCGGGAAGTCGGTCACCATTGTGGACAAGGCCGAGCTGGGCGGCGTGTGCCTGAACCGCGGTTGCATTCCTTCCAAGGCGCTCATCTCGGCCGCCCATCACTACGAGGCGGCCAAGGAGTCGCCGTTCCCGGGCATCGAGACGACCGCAACCTTCGATTTCAAGAAAGTGCAGGAATGGAAGCAGTCGGTTGTCAAAAAGATGACGAGCGGCGTACAGCAGCTCCTGAAGGGGAACAAGGTCAACGTCATCCACGGCGAAGCATTTTTCACCAAGCCGAACGAAGTGCGCGTCATGCAGGAGAACGGCAGCCAGCGGCTGCAGTTCCAACACTGCATCCTGGCGACCGGCTCGCGGCCCATCGAGCTGAAGAATTTGCCGCTTGGCAAGCGCGTGATTGACTCGACCGGCGCGCTCTCGCTCGATCACGTCCCGAAGCGGCTGGTCGTGGTGGGCGGCGGTTACATCGGCATCGAGCTCGGCCAGACGTTCGCCAAGTTCGGAAGCCAGGTGACCATCATCGAGGGCCTGGACAGCATCCTCGCGCTCTTTGACAAGCAGATGGTCCGCCTTGTGGAAAAGAACCTGAAGAAGTACAACGTGCAGATTGAGACCAACGCGCTCGCGCAGGGCGTGGAGGAGACCGAGGACGGCGTCAAGCTCACCTACAAGGACAAAGACGGCAACGAGAAGACCATTGAGGCGGACTACGTCCTCGTGACAGTGGGTCGCCGCCCGAACACGGACGAGATCGGCCTGCAGGACGCGGGCATCGAGCTGACGGACAAGGGCCTCGTCAAGGTCGATCAGCAGTGCCGCACCACCAACCCGAACGTCTTCGCCATCGGGGACATCGTGCCTGGCCCGGCGCTCGCCCACAAGGCGTCGTACGAAGGCAAGGTGGCCGCGGAGGTCATCGCGGGCAAGCCGTCCATCGTCGACTACCGCTGCATCCCGTCCGTCGTCTTCTCGGATCCGGAGATGGCGTCGGTCGGCCTGACCGAGGAAGAGGCGAAGAAGGAGTACGGCCAGGTTGCGGTCGGCCGCTTCCCGTACGCCGCCAACGGGCGTGCGACGGCGCTCAACGCGACCGACGGCTTCATCAAGCTCGTCGCCAACAAGGAGAACGGCGTGCTCGTCGGCGCCCAGGTGGTTGGCGTCGAGGCGTCGAACATCATCGCGGAGCTCGGGCTTGCCATCGAGATGAGCGCAACGCTCGAGGACATCGCGCTGACCATTCACGCCCATCCCACGCTCGGAGAGATGGTCATGGAAGCCGCCGAAGTCGGCCTCGGCGAGCCGATTCACATCATCAAGGGATAAGACATGCAAAAAGCCGCTCGGGCGTCCGCTCGGGCGGCTTTTCGACATATTTCCCGCGCAATGAACGGCGTTCGTCAAATCATCCCTGGGAATCCGTTTTGCCGGAGCGCCTCAAACACGACGACCGCCACGGCGTTCGACAAATTGAGGCTCCGCGCGGCAGCGTGGTCGATCATGGGGATGCGGACGACGTGATCGGCATGGGCTTCGATCACGTCTTTGGGCAGCCCCTTGGTCTCTTTGCCAAACACGAGAAAGTCGTTCGGCCCGTACGCGACCTCGGTGTACCACCGCCCACCCTCGGTCTCCACATAGTGAAAGACGCCCTCCGGATACAACGCCCACAGTTCTTCGAGCGAATCATGATACCGGATGTCGAGCAGATGCCAGTAATCGAGTCCCGCCCGCTTGAGTTGACGATCGTCCGTGGAAAACCCCAACTTGCCGACGAGGTGAAGCGTTGAGCCCGTCACGGCGCAGGTGCGGGCGACATTGCCCGTGTTCGCTGGGATCTCGGGCTCGAACAGCACGATGTGCATGCCCAAACCTCCTCGCGGATTGTCCGCCCCCCAGTCTATCACGGACATCCGGCTCGGCCAACGCGCATCGGCTATGGTCTCAACAGTCGGACGCGATCGGGCAAATGGACCCACGCGTACCTCGTCCGCGGCGTCCACGCGGGGCTGTCGGTGTACAGCCACGGCCTGTGGTAGCTGTCGATGGTGTGCGCGTTGACGAGCGGCTCGCCCAGAGCGTCGAAATCCGTCACGATGGTGCTGTGATGGTAAGTCCCTTCTCCGTTCCAGTCGTAGAAAATGACGTCGCCGATCCGGAGTTCTGCCGGATCGGACACCACCCGCGCGCCGAACGCCTTCGTCAACACCAGATAGAGCGCATGCGCGGTGCTCCAGCTGTAGCTCCAGTTGGGCTTCACGCCAAACTGAAACCACCAGCCGGATGCTCGATCCGGTTCGCCCCACATCGGCAGGCCCCCCGCGAACAGGCATTGCGAGACGAAATTCGTACAGTCGTCCGAAAACCTAGGATATCGCGGATTGGTTCCATCCCACCAGGCGTCGGCATAGCGGACGGCGCGGATCCGATCGTACAAGCCGCTGCGCCAATCGGGATCGCGCGGAAACCGGGGCAGCACATGCTCCGCGGTTGCCGCCCGAACGCCAGGAAGTTCATGGCCCATCGCCGACTCTCGCCCGTGCACCATTTCCCATCCGTCGGCCACGCGTACCCACCTCATCTCGTGTCGGATCTGACAGCATTCCACGCACGGCGTGCCACCCTCGTAATAGGTGAAACAGATGCGCTCCGTCGCCCACACATCCGCGGCCGAGCGATCGCGGCTCTCCTCCAACTTCTCGATCCGCACCTGCGTGTGAACGCGCGCGAGCCGCTTACCCAGCTTCTCATACGTAAGTTTCTTCTGTTTCGCCAGATGAACCAAGCGTTCGAGGCCCACCCAGCCGCCTGTCCGAGCCGTTCCGTCCTTCGAGGTGTGAAGCCACGCGCGAGCTCTGGTGTCGAAGTAGCTTCGCAGAGCATCCAAGCACGAAGACATGCGCCGTCACCTCACTCACCGCATGGTATGACGAAAGCCCATGTCTGGTGACGGCGGGGAATTCGCCCCTGTTGGCGCGGACTGTGATATACTTCTCGGCGGGGCGCGTTTTGCACGTTGAAACGGAAGGGACGTCCTGCACATGCCGCATACGCCAAGTGGGCAGACCACGGTACGGGCCGTCGAACGGGCCCTCGACATCCTGTTGCTCTTCACACATTCGCCTCGCGCATGGAGCTTGAGCGAGATCGCGCGAGCCACGGGGCTTCACAAGAGCACGGTTCACCGCCTGCTCCTGGCCCTCCAGCAGAAGGGATTCGTTCGCCGTGAGTCGGAGTCGGATCGCTATGTGCTCGGATGGAGCCTGTACGGCCTCGGGGCCAATGCAGCCCTCCACGATCGCTGGTCCGACGCGGCCAAACCCATTCTGCGCCGCCTGCGCGACGAGACGAACGAGACGGTCAGTCTCTACGTGCGCAACGGCCTGGAGCGAATTCGGATCTTGGCAGTCGAGAGCCTGCAGCCCATTCGGAACGTGGCATCCGTGGGTGAGCGATATCCGCTCACCATCGGCGCCTCGGGCAAGGTCCTGCTCGCCTTCTCGAATTCGGCCGTGATCGAGGCGGCATGCCATCCCGACCGGCTGCCGAATGGCGTCCGGCAAGTGGACCTCCGCCAACAGCTCGAGGCCATTCGCCGCGAGGGCTACGCGCTCTCAAGGCAAGAGCGGGACGCGGGCGCGGCGGCCATCGCGGCTCCCGTCTTGAACGAGGACGGATCGTGCCTGTACGCGATTGCGGTATCGGGACCCGTGGAGCGCATGACGGAGGACAAGATGAGGGACATGGTCACGCCGTTGAAGCGGGCCGCCGAGGAGTTGTCCGAGCGGCTGGCCGAATAGCCGCGACGGATCGACCAAGCCAACAGATTTGAGGTGACGGACATGGGGAAACCGACCATCATCGTGATGGAGGGTGATCAGACGGGACAGGAGCTTCTGGAGGAAGCGCTCCGCGTGCTGTCGCCCGATGTCACGGGGTACGAGATTGAGATTCGCAAGTTTGATCTGAGCCTCGAAAATCGCCGGCGCACGCAAAATGCCGTGGTGCACGAGGCCGCAGAAGCCATGCGGGACACGGGCCTCGGGCTCAAGGCCGCGACCATCACGCCGGAAGAAAAGGGCGACGTGGGTAGCCCGAACGCCATCCTGCGCAAGGAAATCAACGGCACGGTGATTGTCCGCACTGGACGCCGTATCCCGGGGATCGCGCCGCCGGTGGGCGTCTACTCGCCCATTTCGGTCATCCGCATGGCGGTGGACGACGCCTACGGAGCCAAGGAATGGCGCGAACAACTGGAAAACGGCGACGAGGTGGCGTACCGCACGGAGAAAATTTCGCGATCCGTCTGCCGGGGCGTGGCCAAGTACGCGTTCCAGCACGCGCGCCGCATGCACGCGAAGGTGTTTGGCGGGCCCAAATACACCGTGAGCCCTGTGTACGAAGGCATGCTGAAGGAAGAAATGGACGCCGCGGCCAAGGAATATCCCGACGTGCGCTACGAGCCGCAGCTCATCGACGCGACGTATGCGCTCCTCCTGGCGCGCGCGGGTGAAGCACTCGTCATCCCGGCGCTGAACCGCGACGGCGACTGCTTGTCCGATCTCGTCCTCCAGATGTTCGGCACCATCGCCGGATCAGAATCACTGCTTCTGTCGCTCGACGAGTCGTTCCAGCCCAAGGTCGTGATGGCCGAAGCGCCTCATGGGACGGCGCCCAATCTCTTCAGGAAAAACATGGCCAACCCGATGGCCATGATCCTGGCCGGCGCCGCCCTGTTGAACTACATCCAAGACAAGGACGCCCACACGGTATCGCGGGCCATCTACGAGGCCACGCTCGAGTCCATTGTCGATGGGATTCGCACGGCCGATCTCGGCGGCCACGCGACGACCACCGAGTTCACGGACGAAGTCATTCGGAGGGTTCGGACGAAACTCGAGGTCTGGAGCACGTTCGGCGACGCCGTTTGACCTCTTCGCGCAAAACAGGGGCTGCCGCTTCGCCCGCTCGGGCCTTGACCCGGCAGCGAACGCGGAGCGGCGGCGAGCCCTCTACGGCCGCCTTCTCTGGCCGACCCGGCTTCCTTTTTCGCCGTACTGGGCCATCGCCCGCCCGAATCTCCCTCAAGAGGCATAGGCTTTGGCGGAGGGGGACCGCCGATGAAAAGCCAGAAGTCCAGTATGCCTGAATGGGTGCAGCATCTGCTCGCGGAACTGCTTGCTCCCCCAGCGTTTCTATCCTCGCAGCCATCGCCGGACGCGCCGCCATCTGAATCCAGGCGCCATCCAGCACCCAACGCGGTTTCGCCCGCGGCCACCGTGGCTGAACGCCCTCCGCGCGAAGCAGACGAGATGCGGGGTTCTAGGCGAACCGCCGAAGATGCGGCGCGACTCGGCTCGCGGAGCCAGGCGCCGCTCATCCCGCAGGCCGTCGTATCCAAGTACGATCTCGCCATTCAACAACGGCACGCGGACGGGAATATCGAGGTTTGGACGGACAGCAAGGGGCGACGCTACGCCGCCAAGCGATCCTCCATCGCGCCGGCTCACTGCCGCATCATGGTTCAGTGTCTCCGCCACGCCCAAGAACAGGGCTTCACCAAATTCGCTCGGTTCGTGACGACGTCGTCCAACGCCCCATACGTGCGCCATGGGGACTTCACCTATTACGTGACGGAGTGGGTGTCTGGACAACCCGCCAACTTCGGGCTGCCTGAACACGTGGCCCAGACCGCGTACACCCTGGCCCAGTTTCACGAGGCCACGCGAAGCTTTCGAACGGATTGGAAGCCGGACGAGGCAGCGGACGACGTGTTCGGCCTGTTTCAGGCGCGATGGCGCGATCTGCGCCAGATGTGGCTTGGAGCAGACCGAAAAAGGGAGAAGGACGCATTTGACCAACTGTTGCTCTCAATGCGCGACGAACTCCACCGCGATGCGGCCGAAAGCCTGGCGCTGTTCGAAGATCGCGACGTGATCGCGTACCTGGAGGCGGAGCGCTCGTCCGGCGGTTGGTGCCACCTCGACGTCATTCCGTCGAATTGCCTGTACACGCCGCAACACCAGGTGGTGTTGATCGATTTCGAACTCGCGCGCCCGGCGCCCCGAGCGCTCGATATGGCCCACCTGCTGCGCCGCAGTCTCGAACGCGGCAATTGGGACGGACATTTGGCCTACGCATGTTTTCTGCACTTTGACGCAGTCCGCAATATTCCAAAATCGGAGTATCGCGCCGTCGAGGCCATCCTGCGCTTTCCCTACCTGCCCTGGCGGATCGCGCACGCGCGATACCACTTCGCGGCCGATCCGAGTCAGCTCGACGCGCTTCAGCAGTACGCGGTGCAGGCGGAGAAGCGCCAGGCGTTCCTCGCGAGCCTGCGGCAGCAGGTGGAGCACCTCGGCGAATGACGGTCACACCACCGCTTGCGCCTGAAGCACGCGCAGCTCGTGATCGAGCAGCCACGACTTGAGATCCACGGCATCTCCCGCGTACCCAACCAGGCGCCCATCAGCGCCCACCACGCGGTGACACGGGATGAAGACGGGCAGCGGATTCGCGCGGTTTGCCTGCCCCACGGCGCGAACCGCCCGCGGGCGGCCGATGGCCATCGCGATATCTCGATACGAGACCCGCGCGCCGAACGGAATGGCGCGGAGCGACTCCCATACCGCCATTTGAAACGGAGTTCCTCGGAGGACGAGCGGCACAGTGAACGTCTGCAATCGCCCAGCAAAGTAAAGCGTGAGTTCTTCCACAGCGCGCTCGGCGACGGCCAGCGCTTCGGGGCTTGCGCACGCGCGCGCTTCATCCTGCACAGGCGGCGACTCGAGCCTCGCCCAACCCGCCGCCACGACACCTTCCTCCTCAGCGACCAGCCACATCTCCCCGACAGGGGTGGTCACAGTCGCGATAGCCCGATCCCGTCTCATCACGTCCCTCGTCTCCTTCGCAGGCTTTGCCCCAGGCATTCGCGATGGCATCCTCCATCTCCTTCCGCACGTCCGGATCCTGTTCCGAAGCGAAGGCAGCTCGAAGCTCGCGGAGCGCATCCTGTCCGCCGATCTCGCCCAGCGCCCATGCGGCGCTTGCGCGCAACTCCACCCGATCCGACGCCAAAAATCGCGCCACGATCGGCACGGCTTCCGGGCGGCGCAGATTGCCGAGGGCCACGAGCGCATTCCGCTGCAACGTTCTCACGCCTCGCCACGCCATGGCCGAACGGCCGTAGGCGCGCAAGAACTGGCGATTCGACATCCCGAGCAGCCTGACGAGATCGGGATACGCGGCTTCGGCATCAGGGGTGAACGCGGGATCCTCAGCGTGGGCACGATCTCGATTCAGCGGGCACACCTGCTGGCACACGTCGCAGCCCCACACGCGCCGACCGAGCGGTTTGCGATAAGCGCGAGGAATGATCCCCTTCATCTGCGTCACGTACGACAAGCAGGCGGTCGCCTTCAGTTCGCCCGGCGCGACGAAGGCCTGCGTGGGGCACGCACGCATGCAGAGATCGCAGTCGCCGCAGTGCTTGCCGATGGCCGGGGGGAGGTGCAACGCGTCTTCGATCTCGACGTCGATGAGCAGCGCCCCGAGGAAGACGTACGATCCGTACCGTGGGCTGAACAGCATGCCGTTTTTGCCGATCCAGCCAAGCCCGCTGCGCTCGGCGACGCGGCGATCGACGAGCGGAGAGGTGTCGACCGCCACCCGGTACCGGATCTCGCGCCCGACGAGGTTCCCGATGCGCCCCGCCAGCGCGGTCAGGCGATCGGAGAGCACGCGGTGATAGTCTTCGCCATACACGTAACACGAGGTTTGGCCGCAGATCTCGGATCGCGGGTGTTCCCGCATCCGCCGCGCGCCCTCTTCAGTGAGATAAGGGAGCGCCGCCGTCAGGATGGACTTCGCCTCGGGCAGCCAAAAGCGCGGATCCATCCGCTCCGCCGCATCGGCCCACTCGAAGCCCGTGCGCCCGCGCGCCTCGTAGTCCGCGAGTGGGCGGGCGAGATCGTCAAACGGAGACGCGTCGGTCGCCGCGATTTCCGGAAGCCCCACCTCTTCCGCCAACGGCCGGATGTCCGCGAGCGTGAGCTTGTCGCGACCGGTCACCGCGGGATCGCACTCCGCGCCAGCTCGTCGCATCGCTCGTTCCACTTCACGCCAGCGTGGCCCTTCACCTTCTCGAAGCGGACGCGGTGGCCGTCGATGGCCTCAAGCAGCTGCTCCCACAGATCGCGATTCTGAACCGGCTCCCCTTTGCTGTTGATCCACCCGTTCTTGCGCCAATTCACGTACCAACGCTGCTTGAAGCAGTTGACCACGTAGGCCGAGTCGGAATGGACGATCACGTCGCACGGCCGCTTCAGGGCCTTGAGCCCCTCGATCACCGCCTTCAGCTCCATGCGCTGGTTCGTCGTCTCGCGCTCGCCGCCCGAGAGCTCCTTGACGTGCCCATTCCACTGCAGAATGGCCGCCCATCCGCCTGGCCCCGGGTTGCCTGAACACGCTCCATCTGTGTAGAGAATCACCGTCTCGTCGCTCATGGCCGTCCTCCTTCGCCCTCTCGGGCTCTCGTAAGGACCAGCATAGTCGACAGCGGACCCTGGCGCAATCGGCCGGTCCGAAATCGCGGAGATGCTCCAGGCGTGGGGGAAGTTCGCCTCAGCCGCGCTTACCGGGCAGCGGGACGCCCTTTTGCGCGTATTCCCGTTCGCGCAGCGCTCGCCGGCGCACCTTGCCCGACGGCGTGAGGGGAAGTTCGTCGACGAACTCGATCTCCCGCGGATAGCTGTGCGCGCCCACCCGCTCCTTGACCCAGTTCTGAAGCTCCGCGGTGAGGCACTCGTTCGCGGGCACGCCCTCACGGAGTTTCACAAAGAGCTTCACCACCTCGCCGCGAACAGGATCGGGCGTGCCAACGGCCGCCGCCATGACCACGGCCGAATGTTGAAGCGCCGCCTCCTCGATCTCCACCGGGCCGATCCGGTAGCCCGCCGACGTGATGACGTCGTCCGCGCGCCCCACGAACCACAGATAGCCTTCCTCGTCCATGCGGCCGAGATCGCCCGTCTTCAGCCAGTCCCCGACGAACTTCGCGGCGGTCTCCTCAGGGCGGTTCCAATAGCCGATGAACATCACCGGATGCGGACGGCGAACGGCGATCTCGCCGATCACGCCAGGAGATACCACGTGGCCGTTTTCGTCGATCACGGCCACATCGTGGCCTGGCACCGGTCGTCCCATGGAACCCGGCTTCGGCTGGAAACATGCGCTGCAGTTGGCGACAACCAGATTGCACTCCGTCTGGCCGTAGAACTCGTGAATCGAGAGGCCTAACGCCTCGCGAGCCCACGAGAGAAGTTCCGCGCCGAGCGGTTCGCCGCCCGTCGCCAACGTGCGCAGGTGTAGATGCCATCGGCTTCTGGGGTCGGTGATATGGCGCATCATCTTGAGGGACGTGGGAGGCATGAAGGCGTTGCGAACGCGCCACCGCTCCATTAGGGCGAAGGCACGTTCGGGATCGAACTTGCGTATGCGATGCGCCACCACCGGGACACCCCAGCACAGGGCTGGCAGCAACACGTCGTACAGCCCGCCAATCCATGCCCAATCCGCGGGCGTCCAGAAGACGTCACCCGGCTGCGGCGCGAAATCGTGCGGAAGACTGACGCCAGGCAGGTGGCCGAGCAGGATGCGATGGCCGTGAAGCGCCCCCTTCGCGGACCCGGTTGTGCCGGAGGTGTAGATGAGGACAGCCGGATCGTCGGGCGAAGCGTCCATCGGGTGGTATTCAGCAGACGACGCGAGGGCGAGGACATCATCCCAAAACTGCGTGCCTGGAACGCGGGCGTCTGTGACGATGACGTGCTCGAGGTCTGGAAGATCGGCCCTGATATCCATGATCCGATTCGCCTGTTCGCTGTCCGTGACCACGACTGTGGCGCCGCTATCCTGGAGCCGGTAGCGAAGCGCGTCCGTTCCGAACAGCGTGAACAGGGGTACCGCGATCGCCCCGATAGCGTACGAGGCGAGGTGGGCCGCCGCGAGCTGGGGAGACTGCGGGAGAAGGATGGCCACCCGTCCCCCGGTTGGAACCCCAAGGCCTCTCAGAAGAGCCCAGGCCAACCTGCTTGTGGTGCGCCACAGATGGCCGAAGGTCCACATTTCCGCCGACCCACCGTCGACGTCATACCAAATAGCGGGCGCATCCGGGCACACCCGCGCATGCCTGCGACACGCCCACTCGGCGATATTCAGCCGATCCGGCGTGGGCCACCGAAACTTGGCATACATCGCCCCGTAGGGCAACTTCCGCAGATCGTCCCCATCCACCGTCCAAAGGTCGTCCATGAGAACGACCTCCTCATGCTCGATCGCGCCTTTCATTTCCCTGTGGCACGGCACCCAGAGCCGCCAGGCTCACAAGATTCCTAATTTTTTTATCTTGTCATACAGCGTCGAGCGGTGGACACCCAATCGCTTGGCGGCCAAGGACTTGTTGCCCCCCGACTCCCGCAAAGCCGCCTCGATGAGTTCCCGTTCGACCTGCATCATTCGCTCCCTTGCACCGGCTCCCGGCGATCCAACTGCGGGACCGGGAACCGCGTCGCACGCAGGGCTTCGGGATGGAGTGATCGCGGGCGATCGGGAGGAGCGCTCTTGCAAGAGCTTGTGCAGATGAGGCGGAAAATCGTCCAGCCTGACGTAGGCCGAATCGCATAGGCTCACAAGCACTTCGACCATGTGGACCAGTTCGCGTACGTTGCCGGGCCAGTCATAGGCAAGAAGCCGTTCCACCACCTCGGACGACAGGTGCATGCGGGGTTTGCCCAGCCGTTCACAGGTCATGTCCAGATAGTGCGCAAGAAGGAGCGGAATGTCCTCCTTCCGCTCCCTGAGAGGCGGGATGTGCAGCCGGATGATGTTCAGCCGATAGTACAGATCCTCGCGAAACCGCCCCTCCTCCACCATTCGCTCGAGATCGCGATTGGTGGCCGAGATCAAGCGCAGGTTGACCTCACGCTTGACGGTTCCCCCAACTCGCTGCACCTGCCGGTCTTCCAAAACTCGCAGAAGCTTGGCCTGCATCGATAGTGGCATGTCGCCGATCTCATCCAAAAACAGCGTTCCCATGTGCGCGAGCTCGATCTGACCAGGCTTGCCACCCCGCTTGGCCCCGGTGAACGCGCCCTCATCGTAGCCGAAAAGCTCCGCTTCCAGAAGGCTGTCGGGAATGGCTGCGCAATTGACACTGATAAACGGCCCATTCGCCCTGTTGCTTTCAAAATGAATGCCTTGCGCCAACACCTCTTTGCCGGTCCCGCTCTCCCCGGTGATGAGCACAGTCACGGGCGTCTGGGCCGCCTTTCGCGCCATCCTGCGGAGGTCCAAGACGGCCCGACTTTGCCCAAGAAAATCGTCGATCCGATAGGCCCACCTCACCTGGTGAGCTTCCGATCCTTGCTCGGTCTCCGGGCGCGCCGAAGGTACCTGGGGCGCGTGTTCCTGCAGCCTTTCGATGATCTCGTAGAGATCCCGGATGCTTTCAAAGATGAGGACGCCGATCGCGCCGACGACCTTGCCGCCTTGCCAGATCGGGATGCGGTGCACTACCATGTCGTGCTGACGAATCCGCTGCAGTTGTCCTCGCTCCGGGATGCCGGTCTCGACGACCCGATGCAACCTCGTGTTCTCGATGACCTCCGTCACGTGACGGCCGATCACCCTGTCTCGTTCCATATTCAACAGTTTGAGATACGCCTGGTTGATTTCCACAATGTGGCCCTTCGCGTCGACGAGCACGATCCCCTCGTACATCGAGTCAAGGATGAGGCGCAGGACGTCGCCCGATGCCGCCAGTTCGTGCATGTCACGACCCCCCTTGCCAACCTCCGCCCCGTCGGCGAGAAGGCGCTTACACTACATCGTGACCGATGTGCGCTGCGTGAGCGCGTCATTCACCGATTCGAGGCTCTTTCTCGTCGCGCGCGTGGTCATCGCGATGAAAATGAGCGACACAAGCGTCATGACACCCATGAGCGAGAAGGCGCCGGTGATTTTGAATGTATTGAAAGCGCTTAACGTCACGGCAGGGGCAATTGCGCCTCCCAAGTGGCCGATGCCGTCACAGATGGCCAGGCCCGAGCTCCGCGCCCGCGTCGGAAAATGCTCTGCAGTGATAATGTAACCCAAAATCGACAACATGGCGATGGTCGTCGTGAAGAAGAATCCGGCGATCACGACCATGACCGACGAGGGCATCCACCCGGCAAGGATGACCGCGACAGACCCAATGACTCCGCTCGCAATGAGAGAATACTTGCGTTCAATTTTGTCACCGAAGAACAGAACGTAGAGTGCCCCAACCACGAACCCGACGCCCGATATTGCGGAGAAACCGATGCTATTTCCGAGCCCAAATCCCGACTGAACCAAAACGGTCGGCGCCATACCCAGGTAGGCGTAGTCGCCCACATACCACAAAAACCAGTACAGGAGAAGGATGATCATGCGCCACAGATACGGAGGCTTGAGAAGCGTCGTGATAGGAAAACCGCGCGCCTCTTCCTCCCAAGGAACATCGATGAGCGGAGGAAGTTCCGACGTGCCCATCTTGGCAATGGCGCGCCGCTCGATCTCGTCGACCAGGCGCTTGGCTTCCTCGTAGCGGCCGTGGATCATCAGCCACCGAGGCGACTCGATCAGGCTGCGCGTCAAAAACAGCATCGTCAGGCCGCCGAGCGCACCGATGAACAGCAGCGCTCGCCACCCCCACGCATAGTGCGGAACCAGCCACATGGAGACAAACGGAACCGCCGCAAGGCCGGAGAAGGCGAACAAATTGGCGAGCCCGGTGAAACGCCCCCTGAGCACGGCGGGCGAGATTTCCCCCATGTAGGTGGAAACCTGCGCGATCATCGTTCCAATGCCCATGCCGACCACCAGGCGCCATCCGATGAGCCAACCGACCGAGGGACTGAACGCCGTGGCAAGCGAACCAGCTGTGTACAATACGATGCCCGTGATGAGTGCGACTCTACGGCCGAAATAGTCACTCACCACGCTGACGATCACAGCGCCTACGATGTAGCCCACAAGGCTCGTGGAGACAGCCGTCGACGCGAGCCCAGAGGAAACGTGAAATTGCTTCGTGATCACGGGAATGCCATAGGAGATGTTGGTGATATCGAAAAATGCGAAGAAATAGCCGAGCCCCAACACGATGAGTAGGCCGGCCCCGTGAGGCCAGATCGGAATGCGCTCCAACCTCGCGAGCGGGTTGTCTGCGACTTTGCGATCCGCCATGAATATCGACCTCCTTCATACTCTTGCCGTGATCATCTTTCGGCGCGTGTAAAACGCCACGCCGTCCTTGCCGTTGGCGTGCAGATCGCCGTAGAAGGAATCCTTCCACCCCGAGAAGGGGAAGAACGCCATGGGAGCAGGAACACCGATGTTGACCCCAAGCATTCCTGCGTCGATTTCCTCGCGGAACTTGCGAATGGCGGACGCGCTGTTCGTGAAGATGCAGGCTCCGTTCGCAAACCGGGACCGGTTGGCCAACGCGATGGCCTCGTCCAGCGTGCCCACCCGCACGACCGACAGCACGGGCGCAAAGATCTCGTCTTGCCAGATCTTCATGGAAGGGCGGACGTGATCGAAAATCGTGGGTCCGACGAAGTACCCGTTTGCATCCACGCGATCCTGGCGTCCGTCGCGCACAAGGACCGCGCCCTCCTGGATGCCGAGATCGATGTACTGCAACGTCCGATCTCGATGTTCTGCCCGGATGACGGGACCAAGCAGGACATCTTCGTCTAGGCCGTTGCCGATGCGGATCTGATCGGCAGCGGACTTCAGGCCTTCGACGAGGCGATCTGCGATGGAACCTACTGCCACGACGACGGAACAGGCCATGCAGCGCTCGCCCGCCGAGCCGAACGCGGCCGAGATGATCTGGGGGATGGCTTCGTCCAGATCCGCGTCCGGCATCACGATGGTGTGATTCTTGGCGCCTGCCAGCGCCTGCACGCGCTTGCCGTGGGCTGCCGCTTCGCGGTACACGTACGCGGCCACCGGCTGCGATCCGACGAACGAGATGGCGCGAACCGTCGGATGTTCGATCAGGCCTTGAACGACCTCTCGGGCGCCGTGCACAATGTTGAGGACCCCGGAGGGCAGGCCCGCCTCCTCGAGCAGCTCGGCCAACCGCTGGGCCAAAAGCGGCGTCCGCTCGGAAGGCTTCAACACGAACGTGTTCCCGCAGACGATGGCCAGAGGAAACATCCAGCAAGGGACCATCATCGGAAAGTTGAACGGCGTGATGCCTGCCACCACGCCAAGTGGGTACCGGTACATGCCCGAGTCCAAGGATGTCGCGATATTGGCCAATTGTTCTCCCATGAGGAGCGTCGGCGCGCTCGCGGCAAACTCGACGTTTTCGATCGCGCGCTGCACCTCCCCGTAGGCGTCCTTGTAGCTCTTGCCGTTCTCGCGGACGATCAGTCGGGCGAGTTCGTCCCAATGATCGACGAGCAGTTGCTGATAGCGAAAGAAGATTCGCGCGCGGCGAGGTACAGGGGTCTTGCTCCATTCCCGAAACGCTTCCGCAGCCGCCGCCACAGCCATTTCCACGTCTTGTTGTGTCGACAGCGGCACCTGAGCGATGACCTCCGCGGTCGCCGGATCGAAGACGTCGAGGTATTCGCTGGCTTCCGCGTCTCGCCACGCGCCGCCGATCCAATTGCGCAGGTGCCCGGCTACACTCACGGACGACGTCCTATGCATCTTCCCTTCCCCCTCATTTTGTAAGCGATTCCATCGGCGCTGCATCCCACGTGGCGTCATAGGCCTGCCGGTACAGCTGGACGATCTCCTCGTGCGAGGGCACGACCGGGTGGTTCGCTGGGCTGCCACTCGCGAGGGCATCGTTCGCCATCTTATCCAGCGCGCGCTCGAAGGCATCCCTTTCAATTCCCCAAGTCTTGAGATTTGGGATCTGGAGCCTCTCGGCAAGCGTTTTCACTCGCCTCACGACCCACGCCGCGGCTTCGCCGTCCGACGCACCGGACAGTTCTGGATTCAGGGCCCGCGCGAGCAGCGCCAGCCTCGGCGCGTAGTCATCAAGTCGGAACTCCAGCACAGTCGGAAGGAGCATGGCGTTGGCAAAACCATGTGGTACGTGAAACAAGGCGCCGATGGGGCGGGACATGCCATGCACGAGGCACACGGATGAATTCGTGAAGGCCATGCCAGCTTCCAGCGCCGCGATCGCCATCCCCTCGCGCGCCTCCAGGTCCTGTCCGTCGTTGTACGCCCGCTCCAAGTAGGTCACTATCTTCTTCGCAGCGTCCGTGGCCAGCGCGTCCGTCAGCGGATGGCTTCTTCTCGAGATAAACGCCTCGATCGCGTGGCACAGCGCGTCCACGCCGCTCGAAGCGGTGACATGGGGAGGCGACGAGACGGTGAGCTGGGGGTCCACGATCGCGACCTTGGGCAATAGCGCGGGTTGCCGGATCATCATCTTGACGTCGTCCTTGGTATTGGTGATAACCGTTACGCTGGTGACCTCGGATCCCGTGCCGGCAGTCGTCGGGATCGCGATCACGGGGTACGGCGCCTTGTCGAACGTCCTGCGGCCGCCCATATAGTCGCCGATGTATCCCTCGTGCACCGCCATGACGGAAATTCCCTTCGCGGCGTCGATGGCGCTGCCCCCGCCGAGCGCGATGAGGTGGTCGCAGCCGTGCTGCAAGAACGCGCGCACGCCGGTCTCTACGTGCACGTCGGTCGGCTCCGTGTTCACCTCCGCGAACACGTCGGCTTGAACGCCCGCCTCGGCCAACATCCTCTGCATCTGTGCCACGTAGCCGAGCCGTTCCATCACCTCATCCGTCACGATGAGGGCCCGCTTTCCCAGGCTGGACGACGCCTGCGGCAGCATCTGCAGCGCCCCGCGCCCGGCGTACACAGCCTCCGGGACTTTGAACTCTCCAAACACCCTGCTCACCTCGCCTTAGATAGCGCTTTCAACGTCAGGGAGGTGAGCAAGATTCGTTCCAAGTGCCGCTAAGCCGCCACTCCCAAGCAGCGGCGGCTTACAGCGGATCCATCTCGAGCGCCCGAACATGTCGATTCTCACAACATTAATGTCGTGATTTTCATACAACCGGTGATACCCCCCGACATCTCGGGCTGCGCCTTTCAGGTCAGGATCCGCCACAGCGTGGCGCCCGACACCACGAGCGAGATCACCGCCAAGGCACCGGCTGACACGGAGGCCACCGCGCCACTCTTCCGCCCCGCCCAGCGCATGAACGACAGCGTGTAGATGAAGATGCCGACTGGGATGATCATCGCGAACAGATACTTAAACATGCCGCACCCTCCTGCTCCGTCGACGAGATCGCTTGGCCCAGCCGCTCAGAAGAACGGCCACGGGAATGGCAAAGACCACAATCCACCCCCACTTGAGCAGATACGTGCCGTCGAATTCGATCACGTCCATCCAGTTCTGCGGCCACATGCCGAGCGAAAACGAGAGCAGCACAATTGCGGGAACGGCAGGCCGGTACGTGGGCCAGCTGAACGCCTTCGACAACAGGTAGGCAGAGCCCCACATGGTGACGGCCATGCGAACGGTGGCCGCCGTGACCCACAGGAAGATAAAGATGCTCTCAAGGCGTTGGAAGAAAGGACCCATGTGGATCATGCGAGCCAAGCGGTACAGCGCGAATGACGTCTTCCCGGTCTCGGCCGCCGGAAACACCATGTGATACGACACGACGAGAAACACCAGCAACAGCGTCGACACGATGATGCTCACTGCGCCAATGCGACGCATCTTGCGCGGGTTGTTGACGTGCGGGAAGATGATGGTCAATAGCAGCACATTGGCGAAGATGGAACTGTACTGCATGGCGCCCATGATGACGCGCACCGGCCCCGTGCCCCACAGGGGAAGCAGCAGGTACGGGCGCCACCAGTTCACCGTCATCAGGTTTACGCCGACCAGCCCGACAAGCAGAATCGGCAAGAAAATGAACGCCGTGCGACAAATGCCCTCAAGGCCGGCGTACGCGATGTACCCCACCGCAAACATGAACACTGCCCCAACCAACAACACTGGCGTGGACGGCAGCACGGTACTTACCACATTTTCTGTGAATTCCCTCATCACTGCGGCAGTGGAGCAAAGGAAATACAGCGCAAACACGAGCGCGATGCAGATGGCCCCGAACCGGCCGAACACTTCCTTCGCGATCTCGACAATGTCGAGGTTTTGAAAGTACCTGCGCATGATCCATTCCACCAAATAAAACAGCGCCAGCGTCAGCGCACCGGAGAAGATGGGCTCCATCCACGCGGCCTCATACGCGCTGAAACTGATGTAGCGAGGATACGTGAGAAAGGCGTTGGTCGAGACGAAGATGATCAGCATCGCCGTCATCTCGGCCGCAGGTACCTTCGCGTCCCTCCTGCCGGACTGGCTCATGATTTCCCATCCCCCTCTCCGGCCTCTTTGCGCGTCGCCGTAGACCACGGCCTGGTCATGGGGTTCTGCCGCCAACTGCGCAGCGTGTTGAGGAAGGCCGGGCGTTTGTTCATTCCCCAAATCGGACCGCGCACGAGCACGTCCCTGGCCGCACCACTGATCGGCGCGATGGGCGATAAGAACGGCACGCCGAACGATTTCAGCATGGACAGCCTCACCACATATACGACAAACAGAATGGCGATCCCGTAAAACCCCAGGACGGCTCCAGCAATTAAGAATGCGAACCGAAGAATTCGAACGGCCATGCTGAGCTCGTAATTGGGGACCGTGAACGACGCGAGCGCCGTTGTCGCTACCACGATGACAAGCAGCGGACTGACGATCCCGGCCTGCACCGCCGACTGGCCGATGATCAAAGCACCAACTATTCCAATTGTTGGTCCTATGACCGAGGGGATCCGGATTCCCGCTTCGCGGATCAGCTCGATGGCAAATTCCATCAGCAAGACCTCGACCACCACCGGAAACGGCACTTGCTCTCGGCTTCCCGCGATGGCCAACATCAGGTCCGTGGGCAGCATCTCCGAATGATAGTTCGTCACCGCGATGTACAGTCCAGGAAGCAGCAGAGCTGTGAGCAGGGCGACCCAGCGAATAAAGCGGATAAACGTCCCCGGGATGATGCGAAGGTTGGTGTCTTCGGACGTGTGCATCAACGACCACAGCACCACCGGCACGATGATCGCAACCGGGCTATGCCCAACGAAAATCGCCACGTATCCTTCCGCCAGCATCGCCGCGACGCGATCTGGCCGCTCCGTCACGAGCACCTGGGGAATCATCATGCTCGGCCGATCTTCAATGAACTGCTCCAGCATCCCCGCGTCGAGCACGTAGTCGACGTCGATGTCCGCGATGCGCCGGCGAACCTCCTTGACGAGTTTGGGATTCGTCATGCCATGAATGTACATGATGGCGACATCCGTCTTGGCGAGATTGCCGACTGCGTGAATCTCGGTCACCAAATGCTCCGAGCGGAGCCGCATGCGCACCAGACCCGTGTTGGTGCGGAAGTTTTCTGTGAACGCATCCTGTGAGCCACGGACGACGTTCTCCATCTTCGGCGTGGCGACGCTGCGGTGCTCCCAGCCCTTAGACTCCACCACCAACGCTGCGTCGCACCTGTCGAGGAACACGACGGTCGATCCGGCCAGAACGTTGAACACCACCTCGGACCACTTCTCGATGAGCTGCGTCTGGTGGCCGGGGACGAGGTGATCGACGACATAGGAGAGCGTTCGCTTCGGATCGTCAGCCAGATGCGACCAAACCATCAGGGGTTCGAGGATGGCCCAATTGATGACGTTCTTGTCCACCAATCCATCGACGTAGACGACCATTCCTCGCCAGGGCGAGCGGCCCTCGACGCCGACCGAGAACTCGCGAACCACAATGTCCTTGTTTTGTGGCAGGTGAAAGAAGCGGGAAAGGCGGCGCTTCATGTCGTCGAGATCGAGCTCGATGTTGTCCTGCTGACCGGCGTGCGCCTTGTCGACGGCCTCCTCGTATTCCCGCCCCGCCCGCCGCAGAAAGGAGCGCATGGAGACAGGCTTTTTGGCGGTGTCCATCTTGTTTTCCGCCGTCGTAAAGTTCACCGACTCCATTTCAGGCTCATCGCCATACTTGTCAGCACCCGGGTCATCGTCGTCGCTCGACAAGGAGAAATCGTCGTTCAGCACGGTGTCGTCGACGGTCAACAGCCGTTTCAGCGCGCCTCCAACTCCCACGTCCACTGGAGCAACCTCCCATGCGAACTGGTTCCTCGCGCACTTAGCTTGCTCCAGGCGGCGGAAGTTATCCGGCGCAGGGCTACATCAGGGCGCCTGATGAGAGAGGGTCTGCGGTGGGATGGCGAGATCGAGCGAGAGTTTCTGTTCGGTGGGGGAATATTGAACCACGCGGATGGCAAACGGCTTGGGGGGCCGGTTGGTGAAGTTGAGCGCAATGTTCTGCGACGAGCCGTCGATCTGGATCCAGTTCGGCAAGGGGGCCCGCTCGAGCACAGATAAGACCATCGCTCGCGGAATCGGTAGGAACGACAGCTGGGCGCTGTCCACGTGCAGGATGAGATTGCCGTTTTGAACGATGGGCGTCACGACGAATTGCATGGGCAGGGCGTGATCGAGCACCTTGACGGCGAAGTCGCACACCCATGTATTGCCGAATTGGACACTACCGGAGTCGAGCACGCGGCCGACCTCGGGATCGTGCGCGATGGCGTACGCGAGGTAGGCGTTGATGGCGTCCGCCCCGATATCGACTTGTACGGTGGGTGCGTTCGCGGGCACAGGGACAGTCGGAGCTGTCGTGTTGCCAGATTTGGGCAGACCGTTCCACACGATGAGTCCCGCGATCACGGCGAGCAGATCGAGCGCGGCGAGCATGATGAAGAGCCGCTTCCACATCGGACTGCCTCCCTCCGTCACACTTGCTCGGCCTTTTGCTCTGCCTGGTTGCGCGCACACTGACACAGATCCGCCACGGGACAGATGTGGCACTTCGGCTTGCGAGCGGTGCACACCCGTCTCCCGTGCAGGATGAGGGCGTGGTGCGCCTTGGTCCAGAGTTCAGGTGGCAGCTTCGCACACACCTGCTGCTCCGTCTTGAGTGGATCGTTCGATTTGGCCAGGCCGATGCGGTTCGTCACGCGCTGCACGTGCGTGTCCACGGCAAACGCGGGCACGCCGTAGGCGTTCGACACCACGACGTTTGCCGTCTTCCGCCCCACGCCGGGCAGCTCCATCAGCCGATCGCGACTCTTCGGCACCTCGCCGCCGTACTCGTCGACGAGGATGCGCGCCGTCTCCACGATATGCTTGGACTTCGACCGAAATAACCCCACTTCGCGAATGTCTTCCGCGACCTCGTCCGGGCTCGCCTTCGCAAACCCCTCGGGCCCGCGGTACTTCGCGAACAGCCTTGGGGTGACCATGTTGACGCGCTCGTCCGTGCACTGGGCGGACAGGATGGTCGCGACGAGCAGCTCGAATGGGGTCGTGAAATGCAGTTGACATCGCGCGTCTGGATACGCCTCGAGTAACCGCTCCACGACGCGCACCGACGTTTCGCGATCTAGCTCGGCCATGCGCCTTTTGTTCTCCCTTCCACCGGATCTACCACTTCGTAGCGCGGGAGCCGCGCCCGCTCCACGCGGCCGGGATCGCCGATGTGCTCGATGAGAAGCTCCCGCACCAACGGACGCTGGTAGGTCACGTCTCGCGCACGGCGGAACGGCGGAAACACGGGGGACAGCCACAGATACTCGCACGTGATCACGCGGTAATCGCGGTCCGGTTCAAGCGGCCGCCCGCCGAGCACGACGCGGCGCACGCGCCGCCCATCGGCCCGGTGCTCGATCTCGGCCAACGCCCCGGAGATGGCGAGCACGCCGATTCTGCCGCCGCGAAATCCGAAGCCGATGCCCTGGCGATTGTGGATCTCGGGCTTCAGGGCAAGGTCGATGGCCTCGAGGATGTCGGCGCCTCGCATGGTCACCACGATGGGCCGAGTGGGGGTCGGGCACGCGCCGAGCACGTGAACCATGGCGACCGTGCCGGGCAACAGGCTGGCATTGAGCGCTCCCGCCATCATGAGGGCGAGATCGCCCTCGAAGGCGTCGTACAGAATGTCCGTGAGCAGATTGGCGAACGTGCACTCGTCCTCATACTCGAGCTGCAAGCGATCCGACAAGGCCGCCACGGTGTGCCCCAGCTGCCGCTCGACGAACGCCTGCTCCCGGGCGTACACCTGCATCATGCGAGCGTCCAGCGGCTCCCAAGGCTCCACGGGGATGCGCTCGGAGCGCGCCGCGACGCGCCCGCCCGAGCGCTCGAGGACCGTGTGCCCGAAGGAAAACCCGTGCTTTCCAGGCTGAAAGACGGCCGTATGGCCGACGTACTCCGCCTCGTGCATGGTCTCGTGGGTGTGCCCGCCGAGGACGCAGGTGATCTGAGGAAGCTCGCTCGCCAACGCCCGGTCAAAGCGCAGCCCCATGTGGGACAGGCATACGATGGCATCCACCCGCTGCGCGACAAGCTGATCCACAGCCCTTCGAGCGGCCTCGATGGGATCCAATACATGGACGCCGAGCATGTGGTAGGGCAAATCGTAGTTGGGCGTCAGGCCGAACGCCCCAATGCGCATCCCGCCCACCTCGTACACGTGCGTATCGCGAAAGAACGAAAACGGGCTTCCGTCCGAGCGCCGCAGGTTCGTGCCAAACGCGATGGCACCGGACCGCTTGACGAGTTCCTCCCACCGCTCCACCGGAATCGTGAGGCCCTCGTTGTTGCCAAAAATCCAGCCGTCGACGCCGAGCGCTCGCATGAAATCCGCGTTCAGTAGGCCGCACGTCGCTTCGGTCTCCGGCCGCACGCGATCCAGCACGTCGCCGAGATCGAACGTGAGCGACGCTTCGCCCTTCCGGTCGAACTCGGCTCTCAGCGCGCGGATTTTCGCCCCAATGCGCATGTGATTTTCGAGCCGACTGTGGAGGTCGTTCATGTGAAGCAGGTGAATGCGCACGTCGACACCCCGCTACTTCTGGGCGATGGGCCTGGCGATCTCGTACAGTGCGCAGCCAGGGGCGAACGTCTCCTCCACCCACCGGACGAACGCCTCGCCCGTCATGCGCACCGCTTCGTCGCGGACAATGGTGCGGCCCACGAGCATCTCCGCCTTCTTCACCGCGGCCAATCGCTCTCCGACGCGGCGCAATCCGTCCGCGCCGAGATCGCGCACGAGCTTGAAATCCGGCGACGTGTGGTCTTCGATCACGGCGAAATCGCCCGGCAACATCGCGAACATATCCTCGCTTTCCGCGGCCACTCGCGCGCCGAAGGCGGCCTTATCGATGCCCTCATCGATGTAGCCAAACACCGCGAACACGTGCGTGGAAAAGAGCCCAATCTGAAAATGGGGGTGCTTCTTGTAGCCCCGAGAATCCGAGCTGAACGCGACCCACGTGCTCTCCGGCGGATGGACCGTGCGTCGCGCGTGCTTCGCCACATGTGTGTGCATGGGCACGCCGAGCTTCTCCGCCAGCCACGGTTCGAAGTGTTCGGCCAACTGGATGAACTTCGGTTGAATCCGCGCGCGGATCCGTTCCATGCGCGGAGCGAGACCTGGCTCCGTCATCGCATCAAAGTCTTCAGCGGTCCACCCTGCAAACACCGCCCGCACCTTCCTTACGAGTTTGCTCCCTCTACAGTAGACGACGCGGGTCAGCCTGGCAAGCCGCTCCCCGCTCGAGCTTGCGGCGAATGCGCTCGATTCGCCGCGCGATCTCGCCGTGTTCACGGGATCCTTGGTCGGTCCGAACCTGCGCCCCTTCCGCAGCCTCGAGGGCCTTGGCGAGATCGCGCCGATGATGCTCGAAATACTTCGCAGCCTCCACGAGTGGCTCGGGGCGATTCGGAAAGTCCCTCGCCAGCTCGAACCAAATCTCGCACGCTTCCTCCCATTGGCCGCGGCGCTTCAAAAAGAGGCTGAACAGCCAGCGGGCCCGCCAGTCCGCGTCCTCCTGCTCGACAGCCCTGCGAAACTGCGCGTCCGCGGACTCCCACTCCCTCCACGCGTCGAACCAGGTCGCGAGCCCCACGTGAGGGGCCGCGTGCGACCACGAGCGCCTCTCCTCCAGCGCTTCCGCAATCTCAAGCGCCAGGCGCGCCAACGTGCAGACGTCGCGGAGGTTGTGGGCGAACACGTCTTCCATCGAGGCGAGCGGCGCGCCTTGCACGTACGCGAAGTATCGAAGCGGCGCCTCACTGCCGGGCAAGTCGCCATCGCGCCTCACGCCGAGCAAGGCTTCAACGTCCGCCAGCTTCATGCGCCCCACCACGCCCTTCCACAGCCGGCGCGCTGGGTGCAGCAGGTCCAGGTGGGCGGGCTCGGGAGGCCGCAGGCCGTAAAGCACGCATCGATTCACGAATAGCGGCCAGTCGTACGACTTCCCGTTGTACGTGACCATCACGCTGCCGTCCCGCCCGAAACGGTCTGCGAGCAGGCGCACCACCGCGGCCTCGGCCGCGTAATCCGGCACGAAGTACTGGGCCACGCGGAACTCGTCATCCGCGAAGTAGCCGACGGCGTGCAGGAACGGCACCGTGCCCCCGCCGTGCCCGAGCCCGGTGGCCTCGACGTCGTAAAACACCATCCGCTCCGGCGCCACGTCGGCCTTCGCCAGCCGGCTCAGGCGGCCGAGATCGCAGGAAAGGAAATCGGCGAACGGGCGGTCTCCGTAGGATGTGCAGAGGTCGAAGCCCGTGTCCCGAACCCACACAGGCCCATGCGGGGTTGTGATCCTTTGGAATCCCGCGTCGGCGAGTTCGGCCTCGCGATCGTTCTCGATGTCACGCGCCTGCGGTGCGGGTGAGGCATCGCGCGCCTCGTCCGCTGGCGCATCTTCGCCGCTCGACCTGCGCACGCCCGTCGTTCGTTCGAGGTCTTTGAGCTTGTCCAACAAGCTTCGCCCCATGGTCAGGCCCCCCGCGGCGCGCCCGCCCCGACGACGGAGGTGACGAGCGCCTCCACCCACTGTTTGAGCGGCTCCCCGCTCGTCGGCGGCCCGACGCAGCTTGGGCATCCAGACTCGCACGGACAGCCTTGCACCATGTCGAACGCCGTCGCAAAGATCTGATCACGATCCCGGTACACGCGCTCCGCGATGCCCACCCCGCCGGGGTAGGCGTCGTACACGTATACGGACGGCCTTCCGTAGTGCGGATCGCGCACTTCGACAGCCACGTGCACGTCGGACGAGGCGCACATCGCGTGCAGCGCCACGGCGTGTTTGAGCACGTGGCCCAAACCCTTGAGCGCCGCCTCCCACTCGTCGTCCGATGCAGACCAGCCAGCGCGATCAAACGTCACCCAGTAGCCCGACGTGTGCAACTCCGCCTCAGGGAGATAGATCTTTCCCCATCCGACGTTCTCGTGCGTCTCGAGCTTGATCTTCTTAAACAGGGTCGGCGTCGCGTGGACGGCGAGATCGCCCGTGTAATGGCAGAGCGGTCCATCTTCGGTGTGCTGGTTCTCCTCGAGCACCTGCAGGTGCACGGCGAGTTCGGCATCCGTGTAGTAGTCGCAGTCCACCGGGCGGACAAACGCCTTCCCGTTCTCGAGGTCCAACGTTTCCACCTGAAACATCTGGGACTGATGTAGGTAGATGGCCTCCTCGTGCAGCATCGTCAGCGCGCTGAACCGGTCCATCTCGCCGATGACGACCGGTGGATGCGCGGACTGATCGACGATCACGACATTTTCCTGCGCGGCGCTGCGCAAGGACACCGCGTGCGCCGGCATATCGTCCGCCATGTAGAAGTAGCGGCCGTCCGCGGCACGGTGCAGCACGCGCATGTCGACCAAGTAGTCGAGGAGCTCGTCCGTCGTCTCGACGCCAAACCGCTCGTCCGCCGAAAACGGCAACTCGTAGGCAGCGCACTTGAGATGATCCATCAGGATGAGGAGGTTGTCCGGGTAGATGCGCGCCGCCTCGGGCGACGCGTCCAACAGGGCCTCGGGATGGCGCACCATCCACTGGTCCAACGCGGAGCTCGTCGCCACGAAAATGGCGGCGGAGATGCCCTTGCGGCGCCCGGCCCGGCCCATCTGCTGCCTGGTGGAAGCCACGGAGCCCGGATAACCAACCGTGATGGCCGCCTGCAAGGAGCCAATGTCGACGCCGAGTTCCAGCGCGTTGGTGCTGACGACGCCTACGATCTGGCCTTCTCGCAGGCCCCTCTCGATGGCGCGGCGCTCGTTCGGCAGATAGCCGCCGCGGTAGCTGACGATGCGAGAGCGGACGCGATCGCGCGCATCGCGGCGCAGATAGGATGCCAGAAGCTCGACCTGGTTGCGCGTGCGCGCAAAGAGGATGGTCGGGATTTCATGTTGAAGCAACCGCGCTCCGAGTCGCCTCGCCGCCCGGAGCGCCGACTGGCGCAAGCCGAGAGATGGATCGACCACAGGTGGGTTGTACAGGATCACGTGCTTTTCGCCTTCCGGCGCGCCCGACTCGGAGACGACAGCCGTCTCCCGCCCTAAGAGCCGCGACGTGAGTTCGCCCGGATTGGCGATGGTGGCGGAACAGAAGATGAACTGTGGGCGAGCGCCGTAGAACGCTGCGATGCGCAGGAGCCGGCGAATGACGTTCGCCACGTGGCTGCCAAACACCCCGCGGTAGATGTGCGCCTCGTCAATCACGACGTAGCGCAGGTTTTTGAACAGCCGCAGCCACTTGGTGTGGTGCGGCAGGATGGCGGCGTGTAACATATCGGGATTGGTCACCACGATGTGGCCCGCCTCCCGAATCTTCTGGCGCGCGTGGACGGGCGTGTCCCCGTCGTACGTGAACGTGTGCACCGACGTCTTCAGGTTTTGGACGAGATCGTGCAATTCCGCCACCTGATCCTGCGCGAGCGCCTTGGTGGGAAAGACGTAGAGCGCACGCACGCTCGGGTCCCGCAGGATGGCCTGGAGCACGGGCAGGTTGTAGCACAGCGTCTTGCCGCTCGCGGTAGGAGTCGCAATGACGACATCGCGGCCAGCCTGAATGAGGTCCCACGCCTCCCGCTGATGCGCGTACAGGCGCTCGATCCCGCGCGCGGCGAGGGATGCACACAATTCGGGGTGAAGCTCGGCTGGGAAGTCGGCGTAGCGCCCGATGCGCGCGGGCATCACGCGCCACGCCGAGACCTGTTCCCGAAACTGCGAATCGCGCCGCCACTCGTCCAACAGCTGTTCCAGGTTCATGTTCATCATCCGCTTCTATGAGAGAGACTCAAGAGAAGAACGCGCTGCAACGCCTTGTCTCTTCAGTCACGAAATCAGATTTCAATCATACCATGTAGCAAAGCGACAGGTAGGATGCGTATGAAACTTCTGCGCCATGGCCATAAGTATAGTACTGAGACAAGGGAGGAATCACCTTGGCATCCGTCGAGAAAAGCCCAGTGCGCTCGGATGCGTGGACGGCTGAGGACGATGAGCGCCTCGCGCAGCTGGTACTTCGCCACATTCGCACCGGCAGCACCCAACTGAAGGCGTTCGAGGAGGCGGCCGAGCAACTCGGCCGGACGGCCGCGGCATGCGGATACCGCTGGAACGGCGTGATTCGCAAGCGATATCGGGACGAGATCGAGGCGGCGAAAGCCGAGCGCAAAGCCCTCCACGTGAAGACGCAGACGCAGAAGGCGGCCACCGCTCCCACGGCGTCCATGCAGGAAGTCATTCGGTTCTTGCAGACGTACGACGAACAGTATCAGCGGTTGCGCGAGTACGTCTCGGCCATCGAACGGGAAAAATCCGAACTGGAAGCGAGGGTGCGCGCGCTCGAATCGCAACTTCGCGAGGGCGGACCGGAGTTGCCGCTGTCACCGGAGCAGCTTGAGGAAGATTCGCGCACGCTGTTCGCCATCATGGAACGGGCGCGCAAGCTCCTAGCCGAGAACCGCTCCGCCGGGACGTGATCGCAGAACCCACTCGGCGCGCAGCGCGTCGGCGAACGAAGGCCGAAACGGGTGCGCGCCGGTTCTCACCGCGTTTTGTACGACCACCACCGCCTGCTGCGCGGAGGCGCGCCAGGCTCGTGGGTACATACGGCTCCTGTCCTGAAACTCGTCCTCATCGGCCACCCACGCGCACCCGGCTTCGACACGGACGTCGAGATCGAGATCCATCCACACCACATCCGCGCCGAGGCAGGGGGGCGTGCAGATGTTGACGTAGTAATCCGTCCGGTCTGGCTTCAGCAGGACGAACACCTGAAACCACGCCTTGGGCCAGGCCATGGCAGCGACCGGATAGGGCGAACTCCACGTGCCCCCGTCATCCTCCACCGGCGTCCCAGGTGGGATCCACCACCCGCCAAACCGCCCCGGCTCCGCCGCCGACCACACGCGGTGCAAAGCGCCGTCCGGTCTCAGGCTGATGAGCCTCACGCCTCGTCCCCTCCGGGATCTGGAGCGGGTTCCGCGCCTGCCTCGGCGGGAAGGAAGTCACTGAAGAGCCGCGTCCGAAGCAAGCCCTTCGCCCCGATGAGGAGAATGGGGCCGATGAATAGCCCGATGAACCCCATGACCTTGAACCCCACGTACAGGCCGAACAGCGTCGCGAGCGTATCCAGGCCCACGCTGTCCGCTAGAATCTTCGGTTCGACGGCGTGGCGAATGATCGAGATGACCACCTGCAGGGCCAGCACCTTGATGGCCACGGCCACATGCCCCGTGATGAGCGCCACGATGGCCCACGGCACGGTGAGGATGGCCGATCCGACGATGGGCACGAGCCCTGCGAGGCCAAACAGGATGCCGAGCAAGATGGCGTACGGAAAGCCGAGCACGAACATCCCGATCATGCCGAGGAACATCGACAGGCACATCAGGATGAACTGCACGCGAATGGTGCCGAGAAACGCGCGCTCCATGTCCTCAAACACGGCGTTCAGTTTCGGCGCCCACCCAGGGGGCATCATGCGGTAGAAGCGGGCCAGCATGCGCTCGCGCCGTTGCAGGATGAAAAACGCCGTGACGACCGAGATCACAGCGATGAACAGGGTGTCGGGGAGATGGGTGACAATCCCAATGAGACCGGTGATGATCTTGTGAACGCTCCCCTCCAGGCCATGCGCGAACTGGGTAAGCGCAGACTGGACCGCGTTCGACACCTGAGGGGGAAGTTGTCCATAGAGCGATTCGCTGTTTTCGATCTCGCCCTCGATCTGCGCGAGCTGTACGCGGAAAAACACCTGGCTGTGCGAGACGAAGGACGTGGCTTCGCGCAGCGCGCCGATGATGATGCCCGCCGAAATGGCCACAATGAGAAGCACGCTCACCCCAAGCACCAAGAGGACCGAGGGCAGGCGCTTCATGCCGCGGCGCTCCAGCCATCGGACCACTGGAATCAGGAGGATGGCAAAGACCCAGCCGATGACAAACGGCAAAATGTACTGCATCAGAGACGCGAGCGCCAGAATGAAAGCGGCGATGAACGCCAGCAGGATGACGATTTCAAGCACTCGCCAAAGGTAGCGGCGCATTTGGGCATCTCGTGCCATACGTCGCAACGGCAGCTCTCCTTCAATTTTGGCTTTCGGTGGCCATCGGTTTCACGAAGCGCCGGCGGAGCATGAAACCCACTCCGGCGAGCAACAGAGCGACCACGTAACACAATGCAGACAGCCAGCCGTGGTGGCCTTGCGCCATGAGCACGGCGCCAGCGGCCAAGCCGCCCATGGTGAAAAGGGCAATGAGGAAAAACATGATCCGGATCTGCACGGACATGCGGTATCCGATGCCTCCCATCTCGTGAGAAAAGAGGGTCCTGCTACACCGCTCTCATCATACCACACTCGCAACGCGCGCTCGACAAGATGGGCCGGACAAGGCAGCCAAAGCCAAAAAAATTCGCCGTCGCACACCGCGGCGGCGAAGCAGGACCTGCAGCTGATCTTCTTCATGTCTTGAGTTACGAAGCGGGCTCCTGGACGCTCATGCCGTTCAAAAAGGCGGCCCACAGGTGCTCTCGATCATCCGCGCACAACACGTCATGCGCCCCCGATCTCATGTACAACTGGGCGCGCGCCGGATGGCGCGAAAGCACAACCACGCGTGAAACACTGGCGTCGCGGAGCGCCTGCACCACGAGCGCGGTCCGAATGGGATCTCCAAGCTCACAGACGAGCGCGGCTCCGAAACCCTCAGCGCGCACGGCCGCTGTCACGCTCGCTTTGTGCGCAGGCACGACGAGCAGGCGGTCCGGATACCAGGCTCGCATCTTATGCTGAACATCCTCGAAGCAGACGAGCAGGCGGACGTCAAGCCCAACGGCGAGCGCGCGATCCACGAACCATCGGTCTGCGTCGGAGCAGGCGACCATCAACAGCTTGTGTCCCACGTAAACCAACCTTTCATTTGTCCGCTGAGTCTCCTTGCTTCTCCGCTTCATACACCATCACCACACATCATCCAGCAGACCAAGCTCATCTATTTTATCCTCGTTTATCCTCGCATCTCGATGAATCCGCTCTGATAGCGCTTACATCCTGAGTATACCACAGACGGCTCGGCAAAGGAACCTCACATCATGGCGGATTGCCCTCTTCCCTTTTTCTCCGCCACCGCCCTCAAGATGGCTTCACCGTACGCATACACGGCGTCGCGAGCGTCAGCCGGCCGCCCTGTTTGAACCGCGTTGTAGACCCTCCGACATGCCTGGACGCCGAGATCCAATTTCGGATTCAGGAGTCGAAGGCTGGACCGGAGGGCCTCCTGCAACACGCGAAGCGCATTCTCCAGCAAGCGGTTTCCGGCGAGTTCGGCGAGAACGCTGAAGAACTTGAGTTCGCTCGCAATGCGGTGCTCGCCGCGGCGAGGCGAAGCCTCGAGCTCAAACAGCGCGTGTGACAGCACGGAGTAGTCGGACTCCATGCGCTGGGCCGCGGCGCGATACGCGATCTGCGCCAGCACGGCCGTCTGGAGCTCGACGAGATCGCGCACGTTGTCGTAGCTGAGGAGGATCGCTGCGTCCAGCGGCTGCATCCACATCTCCACCGAAGCCGCCCGCACGTAGGTCCCCATGCCGTGGCGGAACTCGACGAGCCCCTGGCCGCGCAGCGCGCTCAACGCCTCGCGGACGGTGGCGCGGCTCACGCCAAACCGGTCCGCGAGCTCCCGAAGCGTCGGCAGGCGATCGCCGGGCCGAAACGCGCCCTCTTCGATCTGCCTGCGAATCTCCTCCGCGATCTCCATGTACAGTTTGCTCGAAGCTTCGCGCATGGTCGCATCCCCCTCCGGGTCGAGCGCATTCAACCGACGCCGCCGTCACTTGACGACCAGGTTGACAATCCGCCCGGGGACGAACACCTCTTTGACCACCTGCTTGCCCTCGATCCACTCGCGAATGTCCGGCAGCGCCTTCGCTCGAGCGATGGCGTCCTCTGCGCTGACGTCTGCCGGAAGGGTCAAACGCCCGCGGACGCGGCCATTGACCTGCACGGCGATCTCGACCTCGTCGTCGCGCAACCACGCCTTGTCGTAGGTCGGCCAGGACTGCTCGAAGACCGAGTCTGTGTGCCCGAGCATCTCCCAGAGTTCCTCGCCCAGGTGCGGGGTGAAGGGCGCAATGGCGATGGCGAGCGTCTCCAGCGTGGCGCGATCCAGCCCGTCCTTCGCCTCCTGCTGAAGGTTGTTCACGTACTCCATGAACGCGCTCACCGCGGTGTTGAGGCGGAAACTCTCCATGCGCTCGGTGAGCGTCGCGACGAACCGATGCCGAAGCTTCGTCAAAGACGGGCGTTCCGGCACGAGTTTGTCGACCTGCTGCGCATACAGACGGTACACGCGAGCCAGGAAGCGCGCGACGCCCTCGAGCCCGTTGGTGCTCCACTCGGCGTCGTCCTCCGGCGGACCAACGAACATCTCATACATGCGCAGCGCGTCCACGCCGTATCGGGCGATGATGTCGTCTGGGTTGACGACGTTGCCCTTCGACTTCGACATCTTCGCGCCGTTCAGCGTGATCATGCCCTGCGTGAACAGGCGTTGGAACGGCTCGTCGAAGTCGATCAGGCCGAGATCGTAGATGAACTTCACGTAAAAGCGGGAGTACAGCAGATGAAGCACCGCGTGCTCCACGCCGCCGATGTACATGTCGACGGGCAGCCAGTAATTGACGGCTTCGCGCGAAAACGGCTCCTTGTCGTTGTGCGGATCCGCATAGCGCAGGAAGTACCAGCACGATCCGGCCCACTGCGGCATCGTGTCGGTCTCTCGTTTGGCGGGGCCGCCACACTTTGGACAGGTGGTGTTGACGAACGACTCGATGGCGGCAAGCGGCGACTCACCGGTGCCCGTGGGCTCGTATCGCTCCACGTCGGGCAGAAGCACCGGCAGCTGGTCCTCTGGAACCGGCACCGTGCCGCAGACCTGGCAATAGACGATGGGAATCGGCTCGCCCCAGTAGCGCTGGCGGGCGAACACCCAGTCGCGCAAGCGATAGGAGACTGCCGGCTCCGCCTGACCCTTTTCCGCCATGAGCTCGATGGCCCGCTTCTTAGCCTCTTCAACCGGGAGTCCGTCGAGCGGTCCGGAGTTCACCAGCACGCCGTCTCCGGTGAACGGAAGCTCCGACGCGCCGTCCCGCGGCCGCACGACCTCGACGATCTCGAGCCCAAACTGTTCCGCGAATTCGAAGTCGCGATCGTCGTGCGCCGGCACCGCCATGATGGCGCCCGTGCCGTAGTCCATCAGCACGTAGTCGGCGATCCACACGGGAAGACGCTTGTCGAGCAGCGGATGCTGGACATAGGCACCGGTGAACACGCCGGTCTTGGTCTTGTCCACCACCTGACGCTCGACGTTCGACTTGCGAAGCGCCTGTTCGACGTACGCCTCGACCTCCGCCTTCCGATCCGGCGCCGTGATCTGAGACACGAGCGGATGCTCCGGCGCGAGCACCATGTAGGTGGCGCCGTAAATCGTGTCCGGTCGCGTCGAGAACACTTCGATCTCGCCGTCGTGATCGACCAGGCGGAAGCGAATGCGCGCCCCCTCGCTGCGACCGATCCACGCGCGCTGCATGCGCTTCACGTGCTCCGGCCAGTCGAGCTTGTCCAGGTCGTTCAACAGCCGATCCGCGTAGTCTGTGATCTTGAGCATCCACTGCTCCATCTCGCGGCGCGTGACCGGCGCGCCGCAACGCTCGCAGCAGCCGTCGACCACCTCTTCGTTGGCCAAGCCGGTTTTGCAGCTGGGACACCAGTTGATGGGCATCTTCTTGCGATAGGCGAGGCCCCGCTCAAACATTTTGACAAAGAAGTACTGTGTCCATTTGTAAAACGACGGATCGGTGGTGTTCACCTCGCGATCCCAGTCGTACATCGCGCCGATTTCTTCCAGCTGTCGCTTGAAGTTCGCGATGTTCTGTTCGGTCGCAATCCGTGGGTGGATGCCGTTTTGGATAGCATAGTTCTCGGCCGGCAGGCCAAACGCGTCCCATCCCATGGGATGGAGAATCTCGTAGCCGTGCAGCTTCTTGTAGCGGCTCCAGACGTCCGAAATGGTGTATCCACGCCAATGCCCCACGTGCAGGCCGCTCCCGGACGGATACGGGAACATATCGAGGCAATAATACTTGGGTTTTCCGCTCTTCCCGTCGGCCCTGTGAGCGTTCTGCTCACGCCACCGAGCTTTCCATTTCTGTTCAATTTGCTGTGGACGATATTCCATCGGCTGTCCTCCTGTGCCATCGGTTGCGGCCTGGCCGCCTTCCGCTCATCCAGACTCTCGTCCCGTATTATAGGACGCTCAGCACTCGGAATGCCACTTCCGCCTTTCCCCGCCAGCCCAGTGCATAAAAAAGGGGGGCGCCTACGCGCCCCGTGCTTCATGCGCCGTTTATCGGCGATCGTTCCCGCCGCTCATGATGCCCATGAGCCGCAGGATGAACAGGAACAGGTTGATGAAGTCGAGGTACAGCGACAGAACCATCCACGGCACGTGCTGTTCCGCGACGCCGTACTGCGCCAGGCGATTCACGTCAAACAGCACATACCCGATGAAGATGGCCACGCCGAGATACGCGTACACCAAGCTCGCGGCGGACGAAAAGCCCGTGAACATGGCCACCAGGCCCATCAGAAGAAGCGCCAAGGTACCGATCATCAGAAAGCCGCCGAGGAACGAGAAATCCATCGACGTGCGGGATGCGACGAACGAAGCGACGAGGAACGCGCCCGCCGTCACGGCCAGCGCTTTCAGGACAAGACCCATGCCAAACACGGATGCGTACGACAGGAGCGCGTACGACAACGTCATGCCCGAGATGAACGTGAAGGTGAACACGAACGGATATCCAATGGCGCGCGTATACTGCCGGAACATCGCGTAGACGATCATCCCGAGCTCCACCAGCCACAGGATGGGCGTCAAACCGTACGGCAGGCGCGTGCCCACCACCACGCCGGCCCCGGCCGTCACGAGCGAGGCGCACAGCCCGAGAAACACGCGCGACAGAATTTTGTTTTGCGTGATCGTATACGTCTGCTGCATCGAATCACCACCTCCAGTGGGATGCCCTGTTAGCGTTGAAACAGCGTCAACTGCTTGTGATTTCGCGCGATCAATTGGCGTAAAACGTCCTGATATACTTTAGGCCACACGAAGTTCGAAATCTCCTCGAAACCCACCCACGCCCCTTCATGGCCCGGATGAATCTCCAAGGGTTGGCCTCCAGCTTGATCATACTCGACCGGTGCAAACACGACAACCGTCCAATCCAAGTGCGTGAAAGCATGCGAGACCTCACACACGCGCTCGAAGGCCATGGCCTCCGGCTCCCGAACTGCTTCTCCCCTTTGTGCATGCCCAAAACGAAGCTCCGCAAAACGGGCGCGCGCATGCCACTCCAAGGAAGTGGACGGATCGTCGAGCTCCACGGAGGGCAACTGCCACATACCGCCAAGAAGTCCTCCTTCCGGCCGCTGTTCGGCCCAGAACGAGTCTCCGCGGGTGAGCCAAAGCGCCACCACGGTCTGCCTGCGGCGGGCTCGCTTGGGGAGCCGCTTGGGCAATGCGTCCGTCAAACCGTGCGCTCGTGCCGCGCAACCCGAGACGACGGGACATGCAGAGCAGCGCGGCTTTTTGGGCGTGCAGACGAGCGCACCGAGCTCCATGAGGGCCTGGGTGAGAACCCGCGGTGTGCCGCGCTCGAGCGTCTCCGCGACGTCCTGCTCAATCTGGCGCTTGACCTTGGGCAGATCGACCGGCTCCTCGATAGCGCGGTACCTGGACATCACGCGAAGCACATTCCCGTCCACGGCTGGATAAGGCCGGTTGAACGCGATGCTGAGGACCGCCCCGAGCGTGTACGGCCCTATCCCCGGAAGTGCCTTGAGCTCATCCGGATGGTCCGGAATCCGCCCGCCGTGGCGATCTCGCACCACCTCCATGGCCGCCTTGAGGTTGCGCGCGCGGCGGTAATACCCAAGCCCCTCCCACATCTTGAGCACGTCGTCGATGTCAGCATCCGCGAGATGGAGCGGAGTAGGAAAGCGCTCCATGAACCGATGGTAGTAAGGGATGACCGTCTCGACCCGCGTCTGCTGAAGCATGGTTTCGCTGACCAAAATCGCGTATGGATCGGCCGTGCGGCGCCAGGGGAGATCGCGGCTCGTCTGGGTGTACCACGCTTCTAGTGTATGTGCGAAAGCTGCCAAGCTTTCTTCCACGGTTTAAGTGACGCTCCTTCCCGTTCGCGCCTGCTCTGGATCGCGTTCACCTCATACCACCTGCCGCAGCAGAGAACAATACGCATGGGGAGGTGGCTGGCCATGTGGAACATGATGAACGCGATGAGCGGGATGGCGCGAAGCAGAATGAACTGGCGGCGGCAAAGTCACGGGATGGGAACGATGACGGCCCTGCTCATCGGCGCGAGCGTGGGCATTGCGGCCTGGGAGGCCATGCGTCAGATGCAGAACAAAAATCAAATGCCGAATGCCGCACAGGAGCTTGCGCAACAGATGATGGACGAAATCCGCGAATAGACTTGTCGGGCCCGCCCCTTCGGGGACGCGGGCCTCTCTGAAGTCGTATCGCAGTGAAGCTATGGGTAGCGTCGGTGGACGCCGTATTTGTGCTTCCAGACCTGGTACGACAGGCGGCTTCGCTTGAAACTATCCACAAACCGCTGCGTATTGTCGAGCACGCGCCTCGCTTCAGCCAGGCTCATCTGCCTCGAAAAGATGGCTTGACCGAACTCCTCGAGATCAATGATGTGGTAGTACGACCGCTCGTACAGAAGGACATCCACGTACATGTCTTCCACGTAAATATACTCCTGATCTTCCCACACCTTGACGAGATCGACGTAATGGTCAAAGCGCAGGCGGGGATGCTTGACCGGGACACCCTTGTCCATACACGTGCTGACCGCGATCCCCCACTGCGGATAGATCTCGCGCAAATGATTCGTGTATCCCTGTTCGAATGCGGGGCGCTGCACGACCACCAAACCAGGTCTGCGAACGAGCTTTTCAATCACGAAAGGCTCATTCGAGCGGTCGATTCCGCGTTCTTCGCGCTTGTGAATTTGTTGAACGCGGCCCTCTCGTAGCGCCACGAACGCCCCTCCTGCCTGTCCATAAGATCCGCTTTTCATATAGACTACCATGAGTTGCGTAAATCACAAAGCCGGAGGAAGGGCGTCACGACGGCCGCGAACCTCGCCGGGGCTTGAACCTCCGCCTCAAACGCCGAACCCCGACAGGCTCGGCCAAGCCCCGCCTGCGGACCGAGCGCGTCCGCATTCGCTTGCCGCGCACGACCCGGACGCGCTTGACCGCCCACCACGCGCCGGCACCTATCGCCGCGAGCAGCAAGAGATACACGTACCACGGGGCCGCCTCCAGCGGTTCGGCGTAGGTCAGCGAGGCCGCGTCGGCGTGTTCGATCACGACCCACTTGCCGTCTGCGCCAAACAACCTGCTCTGAGGCGGGAGCATGGCGCGATCGCCATTGATGGGATTGTAAAAGAGGAGGTAACCCTCCTCATTTTCACCTTCGTATTGCCAGTCGTCGATCACGCGCTGGCCGAAGTTGACCTCGTGATATAGGGGATCTCGCGCAACGAAGGGCATGATCATGCGGTAGCCTTCGTACACCGTGAGGAAAAGCGCCAATGCTGCGGCGATCATCAGCCAGACAGGCGCCCGCCGCCGGTTCCCGACACGCATCTTCCGCGCCATTTGTCACACCTCCGGTTCTCCACGGTGGATCGTATGAACCGGAGCGGAAGGGGAGAACGAGCGCGGACGACGCGACATCACACGAACAGTTCTTCGGACTCGATGAGCTTCGTCAACTGATGCACCGCGGCCTGCTCATCCGTGCCGCTCGCCCGAATGATGACGCGCTCACCGGACGGAATGGCGAGGCTCATGACGCCCATGATGCTCTTGGCGTTCACCGTCTTGCCGTCCCTCTCCACAAACACTTCCGACTTGAAGCGCGTCGCCTCTTGAACGAACTTGGCGGCCGCACGCGCAAACAAACCGCCGCGCAGGCGGACAATCGTCTCTTTCTCAAACATTTTCATCACCAAGTCCTCAGGATTGATCTTCAGTATACCATCCCATGCACCGCGGAAGATAGCGGTTTCACGGCTCTTTATGGGTCATTTCCGACGATTTGTCGACAGCCACGTGACCTTTTTTTGAACGATCTCGCAGCCGATCGGCGATCTCCTCCAGCTTGCGAAACCGGTGGTTCAACCCCGACTTCGACACCCGCCCTCCGATGGCCGCGCTCAGTTCCTGGAGATTCGACTCCGGGTATTGGAGCCGCAGCATCGCGGCCTCGCGCAGGTGTTCGGGCAGACTCTCCAGCCCTATGGTACGCTCGATCCAGCGGATGTGTTCCAGTTGGCGGATGGCCGCCGAAATCGTCTTGTTCATGTTGGCCGTTTCGCAGTTCACCAGGCGATTCACCTGATTTCGCATCCCTTTCACGATCCGCCGATCTTCAAATTGAAGCAGCGCCCGCACCGCGCCGATCACGCTCAAAAACTCGACGATCTTTTCGACCTCTTTGATGTAAACGATGTAGCCCTTCTTCCGAGCGGTCACGCGCGCGTTCAGCCCATAGTGGTTCATCAGCCGCATCAGCCACTCGGCGAGATCGAGCGAATGCGCGTAGATTTCCAGGTGATACGAGGAACTCCCGGGCGCGTTCACCGAACCACCGGCGAGAAACGCCCCTCGGAGGAAAGCCCGCCGGGCCTCGTCCTTTCGAGGGAGCGTCCACGCGACGGCCAGAGGCCCCTCTGCGATCTCACCGCCGTATCCCAACTCCGCGAGCGCTTGCTCGGCCTGCGCTCGGCTCAATCGCAACGTGTACACGTGGTTCTTCTTCAGGCGCATCTTCCGCCGCACCACGACTTCCGGGCGAATGCCCAACAGCTGCTTGATGGACGTGTAGACGCGCCTGGCCGTGGCCACGTTCTCGGTCTCGATGACGAGCGCACCCTCCTTGAGGCGAAACGACGCGCTCAGGGCGAACACCGCCATGAGCTCGTACCGAGTTGCCGCGGGATCCGAGGTGATCTGCGTCAATTCCTTTTTGGTCTCCGCGGCAAACGACATCGCTATCTCTCCTATCTCGTCGCGTGCTTGGTGTCCCGCTCGTAGCCCAACAGGCTCACGATCTGCTCCGCTACCTTCCGGCTGTCGTGGCGGGCATAGGTCGCGTAATGAATGAAGTCGCGGGCGATGACCTTGAGCCCGAGTTTGTGCAGTTCCTCCATGTCCACCCGAACCGGGTAGCTCTGTTGCTCCTGATAGCGCCGCAGGGCCTCTTCCGGCAGCGGCGCCGCGTTGACCAGCACATAATCGAACAACCGGCGACCCACGTGGCGATAAATCACGCGCACGTGGCTCGATGCCGACAGGTCGTCCGTCTCCCCGCGTTGAGTCATCACGTTGCATATGTAGATTTTGCAGGCTCGGCTCGACGCAATGGCTTCAGCGATACCCGGAACCAACAGGTTCGGCAGCACGCTCGTGTACAAGCTCCCCGGCCCCACGACGATCGCGTCTGCGGACTCGATGGCCGCGATCACGTCGGGCAGAGGTTCCAGGTGTGCCGGAACAAGCTCTAGTCGCTCGATGCGCCCGCCGGCCTCCGGAATGCGCGATTCACCCTCAACCACGCGGCCGTCCTCGAGGTACGCGCGAAGGCGCACGTCCTCGCGCACGGCCGGCAACACCTTGCCTCGAACCGCCAGTACGCGACTCGTCTCGCGAATCGCCGACTCAAAATCGCCCATGATATGCGTCATCGCCGCGAGAAACAGGTTCCCGAAGCTGTGACCCTCGAGCCCTTCTCCAGCGGGAAAGCGAAACTGCAACAGGCGCTCGAGCAGCGGCTCCGTATCCGCCAGCGCGACCAAGCAGTTGCGAATGTCCCCGGGCGGCGGCATGGCGAAGTCATGTCGCAGTCTCCCGGAACTCCCCCCGTCGTCCGCCACCGTCACGACCGCAGTGAGATCGACGTCATACTCCTTCAGACCGCGAAGAATGGTCGACAAGCCCGTTCCGCCGCCGATGCACACAATCTTCAGCCTGCGCTCTCGCCACCGTTGCAATCGCCGCTGGCGCCGAATGTCCGACCACCATCCGAACGCGAGCAACACCACAGCCGCAAGCACAATTGCGACGCCGATCTCGGCGGCGTGCGGCCAGTGCGAAAGCCGCAAGACGCCCGTCAAAAGGCCCATGCCGAAACAGGCGATGGTCCACGCAAGCAACCACCACTGTCGCATGGGCTAGTCCTCCCGCCTGAAATCCCGGTGCGTCAGATCGACAACGGCGATGTCTCGCAGATGTTCAGCGATATGCTTCGCGACGGCTACCGAGCGATGCTTGCCACCCGTGCAACCCACGCCGATGACGAGATGGCTCTTCCCTTCCCGCTGAAACTCCGGGATGAGAAAGTCGAGCATGTCTTCCGCCTTCTTCAAGAAGGCCTGTGTCTGCGGCCACTGCATGACGTAGTTGTACACCGGTTCGTCTTCTCCGGTGTACGGCCGAAGATGATCGATATAGTGGGGGTTCGGCAAAAACCGCACGTCAAACACCATGTCCGCGTCGAGCGGCACGCCGAACTTGAACCCAAACGACACGACGTGCACCGGCAGGCGCATCGCATGTTCGACAAATCGGCGGCTCAACTCCTGCTTGAGTTGGTTGGCGGACAGGTTCGACGTGTCGATCACGACGTCGGCCGCCTGGCGCACGCCCGCGAGCTTCTGCCGCTCGGCCTGAATGCTCTCGAGCAGTCTGCCTCCCATCGAAAGCGGATGGCGGCGGCGAGAGGCTTTATACCGCCTCACGAGCGTCGCGTCGTCCGCGTCGAGAAACACAAGCGTCACCGTGACGTCCTTGCGGTCTCTGATCTCCTGGACGGTCATCAGCAGCGGCTCGAACAGTTCACCGCCGCGCAGATCACAGCCAAACGCCATCTTGCTGAGCTTGCCGGACGCGTGCTCGGCCATGTCGATGAGCCGCGGCATGAGCGCAGGCGGCAAATTGTCGACACAGAAGAATCCAAAATCTTCGAACGCCTGCATCGCGGTGGACTTGCCCGCGCCTGACATGCCGGTCAGCACAATCGCCTGCAAGCGGTTGGTCACAGCACATCCCCCTCTTGGCTGCGCGCAAACAGCGGTTCCAGCGGATAGCCTTCGGGATCCATTTCATGGCGAAGTAGACGGTGCTCCGCGTCGTACGAGAAGCTCCCAAAGAACACCCTGTCATCACCGCGCTCCTCGGCGGCGATGGCATGTAAAAGCATGAGGCGATCTCCTTCGTCCATGGGCAGGCGCGGAAGTTCCAGCTTCGTCACGATGGCGAGCGTGCCTTCTCGATGGACGGTCCGGAGTTTTCCCGAGGCCCCTCGCCCGACGAACTGGGCGATGATGCGCCGCTTCTCGCCTTCCTCGGGCCCCGCGGCGATGTGGATCTCGTACACCCCGCGAAGATGGGCGTCCTCGAGATGCAAACCCGTTTCCTCCGTGAACTCGCGCATGGCCGCGAGCCGCCACGATTCGCCTGGCTCGACCTTGCCGCCCGGCAGGTACCACCATCCGCGGCGCGGTTTGCGCAACATCACGAACCCGCCGTCAAACGGTGCATAGCAGTTGACAATCACCTGCAAGGCGCCCACCCCATTTGTGAACAGCATAGCATGCTCCGCCAAAAGTATACCAGGGATGCGTTCCACGCAAAAAAAGCGGCACTCGGAAGCCGAGTGCCCAAGAACCTCTATATCAAAAGGGGGTCAAATGTGCTACGTCTATAGAGTAGACCGCACATGTTTCAACCGTGTTACATCCTCGTGAAATTTTGATGACCGCCGAACATTTCCCCCGATCCGTCACTCTTCGCGGCTCCGCCGCGCCCGCCATCCCGCCCGAAGCACCACCTGCTCCATGCGGGAACTGCATTTGCTGAGCGAGGACACGGAAACGCTGAAATGAGCGGCGAGATCGCGCTGCAAAACGGGTACGTTGGCGTAGCGAAGCACCACATACAGGAGGCCGGCCGCCCAGCTTTCCGGTTTCACAATCCGCTTGCGCAGATCGAGGAACAGGTCGTCGTACAAGTACGTGAGCCAGAACCGACGCGCCTGACCCACCAGGGCACGAAGACCGCGGGCGATGAGCCATTCCTCCGCAAGGTCCCAAACTTCTCGCCACTGCGGTTGCAGATCCAGGATGATGTCCTGCCGCACGTCCTCCAGCCGCATCTCGATGGGACCCGCGGCGCGCCAGATTCGAACTGAGCCTTTCGCGCCCATCCGCTTGAGCGCCACGAGGGTCTGCTCCTGAAGCGACGCGTCGATGTCGGGCCGAGCCAAAAACGACTTCAGCGCTTGCTCTGCGTCGCCGTCGCCGACGACCGCGAGCGCGCGAATGACACGCTGGCGCACCTCGCGGTTGCCATGTCGCAAACTCCAGTAGAGCGACGCGCGCAGGAGCGGATCTCGCTTCCATTCGTCTGGAGACGACGTCTGTAGGCGATCTCGGACTTCGGCGAGCTGCATCTCGACCGGGATGTCCAGCTGATAACTGACGCTCACCGAGGTGAGCCCCGCTCCCCGCGCTTGGCGCACCCGCTCGAGGTGATAGTCCGCGACGCGCGCGCAGTCCTCGTGTCGAGACAATTGCCTCCAAAGCGCTTCCGCGCAGGTCAGGTTGCCGAGGTTCGCATGCGCGGCGGCGAGACCGTGCAGCAACATGGGGTGATCTGGTGGGACGAGGCGTGCGAGGCGGCGAAACGCGGCGAGCGCGTCGGCGTGGCGGCCGACAAACCCCAGCGTAATGGCCACCTTCATCGCGATGTCCGGGTGAAGCGGGATGACCTTCTGGAGCGGCTCCACCGCTCGCCGCAACCGATCCTCGTCGCCGAAATGTTGCAACAAAAGCGCGCGGTTGCAGAGCGCATGCAGGTTGTCGGGCTGGCGTTCAAGAACGCTCTCCGCCATCGCAAGCGCCTTGTCGTACTGGCCCGTGTAATAGTACGCCAAGCTGAGGTTGTTGCGCGCCGCGATGTGAGACGGATCGGCCGCCACCACCTGCTCCAGCCACTCCACGGCGACCTCAAACTGCCCGTTTTCGAGAAAGTAGCGCCCGTCCTGGATGGCCTGCATCGTTTCCGCGCGGGCTTCCTCGCGCCTCCGCCGCTCCAGCGCCCGGCCGCCGCCAAACTCGTCGATGAGAATGGAGAGCATCTCTTCCGCCTCGGCGGCGTATTCTCCGTCTGGATCGAGATCCAGGTATCGAAGGAGGTGTTCTTCAGCCGCGTCGTAGTCCCCCAGGTTCGCGTAATTGTTGGCGAGGTAAAACCAGCATTCCGACATGTGCGGATCCATATGTTCAAGCACGTAGTGCAACAGTTCATTGGAAGCTTCAAAATCGCCGAGCTCCGCGAGCACGCCCGCGAGATTGCAGTAATTGACCGGATTGTCGGGCTCATACTCCACGGTCCTCTGGAACGCTTTCACCGCGCGCGCCAGATCATTCCGCTGCAAGAAGCGCATGCCTCGCTCGAAGAAGTAGGACGCGTCCAGCTTCATCGCAATGACGTTCTCGGGTCGATCCACCTTGTTGTAGCGATGGCGACGTTTGTCCATTTGCACCTTGTGCAGCGCCTCCTTTGCACCATCCAACGGCACACGCACTTCGTGGCGAGATCGGGCGAACGCGCTGCTCGCGCCCGCAACTGGTGGAAAAAGTATAGCACAGCGGGCCAGAAATGGCGAAGTTCCTCAAGAAATTTGTACATGCTATAATGAATAGACGCTTTTGGAGGACTGTACAGGGGGATGAACGTGAAATCCATCAAACGTGCCATCGCACATGCGATTGCAGACGTCGTCGCGCGGCCGACCGACGAGATCGCCCGCATGCTCGAGTATCCGCCAAATCCGGCGCTTGGCGATCTCGCCCTGCCCTGCTTTCCGTTCGCGCGGGAGATGCGGAAGAACCCGGTGCAGATTGCGGAAGAGCTCGCAGAGCGCGTCCGGCAGGTCGACGGCGTGGAGAGCGCACATGCCGAGAAAGGGTTTCTGAACATCCGGCTGGCGCGGTCCCAATTCGCGGAACGCGTGGTGGGACAGGCCATCGCCTCCGTGCACGATCTGTTCTCAGAAGAGCGGGGCCGCGGGCGGACGGCCGTGATCGACTACTCGTCTCCCAATATCGCCAAGCCGTTTGGCGTCGGACATCTGCGCTCCACCATCATCGGCCACGCGCTCAAGCGCATGATGCGCGAGGACGGCTGGAGAGTGGAAGGCGTCAACCACCTGGGCGACTGGGGCACGCAGTTCGGCAAGGTCATCGCGGCGTACCTCAAGTGGGGCAGCGAGGATGAGGTCCGTAAGGACCCGGTCAAGGAGTTGTTCCGCCTCTACGTCCGGTTTCACCAGGAGGCGGAGTCGTCGCCCGAACTCGAAGACGAGGGGCGGCTGTGGTTTAAGAAGCTGGAGGAGGGCGATCCGGAGGCGACGCGCCTCTGGCGGTGGTTCATCGACGAGAGCCTGCGCGCGTTCAAACAGGTGTACGATCTCCTGGGCGTGGAGTTCGAGCATTACATCGGCGAGAGCTTTTACAACGACAAGATGGATGCCATTGTGCAGGAACTGCGGGAGAAGGGGCTGTTGGTCGAAGACCAGGGCGCGGAAGTGGTCGATTTGTCCGCGTACGGCATGCCGCCCTGCATCATCGTCAAGTCGGACGGCACGTCCATCTACGCCACGCGCGATCTCGCCGCGGCGGACTACCGGCATCACGCGTTTGGTGCCGACACGCTCCTGTATGTCGTGGGCGCGGAGCAGAAGCTGCACTTCGAGCAGGTGTTCAAGGTGCTCGAGCTCATGGGCCGGGACTACGCGAAAAACTGCGTGCACGTCCAATTTGGGCTGATGAAATTCAACGGCCAGCGCCTGTCGACCCGGCGCGGGCACGTCGTATATCTCGAGGACGTCCTGCAGAAAGCCATCGAGGAAACGCGCGCCATCATCGACGAGAAAAACCCTGGGCTCGAGAACAAGGACGCCATCGCCCGCCAGGTCGGCGTGGGCGCCGTGATCTTCAACGATCTCAAGACGTACCGGGTTCATGAGGTGGACTTCCGGTACGAGGACGTGCTCAATTTCGACGGCGAGACCGGCCCTTACGTGCAATACACCCATGCCCGCGCGTCGAGCGTGCTTCGCAAGGCCGAGGCGGACGCGGCGGCGAAGTGGGCCCCGGACTACGAGCCGGATGACGCGGAATGGGCGCTTATCTTCCTTCTCGCGCAGGCCAACGAGTCCTTGGAGCGCGCCGTCGATACGTACGATCCGTCCGTGATCGCCCGGTACGCCCTTCAGATGTGTCACGCGTTCAACCGCTTTTATCACGATCACCCCATCCTGCAGGCGGACGAGCCGGCGCGCACGTCCAGACTGGCCCTCACGCGGGCTGTGCGCGAAGCGCTCGCGAAATCCCTCTACCTCCTCGGCATCGAGGCGCCGGAGGAAATGTAAAAGCGGCGGAGATGTCCGCCGCTTTTGCTTTGAGCGCCAGGCATACGCACCGTCGACGCTACCCCGTATGGGCCCATTCATCACGCCTCAGGCGCTTCCTTCCGACTGTGCCGCGATCATCTGCTCCAATTCCGCCGCAAACTGCTTCGCCGCGTCGAGCCCCATGCCCTTCAGGCGGAAGTTCATGGCCGCGACCTCCACGATGACGGCGAGGTTGCGCCCGGGCCGGACCGGCACCGTCACCTTCGGCAGCTCGATGTCCAGGATCTTCATGGTCTCCGTCTCGATGCCGAGGCGATCGTACGCGTGGTTATCGCGCCAAGCCTCGAGGTGCACGACCATCGAGATGCGCTTGTGCGTCCGTACGGCCCCGGCGCCAAACAAGGTCATGGCGTTCAGGACGCCAAGGCCGCGAATTTCGATGAGGTTCTGCAACAATGGCGGCGCGCTGCCGACGAGGTAGTCGTCGGAGATCTGCCGAATGACGACCGCGTCGTCCGCCACGAGCCGGTGGCCGCGCTTGATGAGCTCAAGCCCCGTCTCGCTCTTGCCGATCCCGCTCGAGCCGATGATGAGAATCCCAATGCCGTACACGTCGACCAGCACGCCGTGCTGTAAGGTCTCCGGAGCCAGCTTGTCCTCGAGGTAGTTGGAGATGCGCGCGGTCAGGCGCGTCGTCACCATGGGCGTGCCGAGCACCGGGATGCGGCGAGAAGCGGCTTCCTCCAGCAACACCGGCGGCGGCGTGTCGCCGCGCGTGATGATGATGCAAGGCGTCTGCTGATACGAACAGAAGGCAAACGCGCGCAGGGCCCTTTCCTTCTCGTTGAGACCGCGCAAAAACGACAGCTCGGTTCTGCCCAGGATCTGCACGCGCTCCGCCGGGTGATAGCGCAGGTAGCCGGCGAGCGCCAGCCCTGGGCGGTTGATGTCGCGCGTGTAGATCATGCGGTCCAGATCCGCGTCCTCATTGAACACGTGCAGATCGAGATCGCGCACCAGCTGCCTGACACTCACTCCCCGCAGATTGGCCACGGCCCCATCCTCCCTTCCCGGCGCTCAGTCGCGAGCCGCCTCGAGGTCCAGTGCTCGGCGCGCGGCCATCCGGGCGCGATCCCGCTCCAAAATGGGTCCGAGGAACCGCCCGGTGTGCGACTGGGGATTGCGGCAGACCTCCTCCGGCGTGCCGGCCGCCACGACTTGCCCGCCGCGGCTGCCGCCCTCCGGGCCGAGATCGATGAGATAGTCCGCCGTCTTGATGACGTCCAGGTTGTGCTCAATCACGAGCACCGTATCCCCATTCTCGACCAGGCGGTGAAGCACCGTCAAGAGCCGCTCGATGTCGGCCACATGGAGCCCCGTCGTCGGCTCGTCCAAAATGTACAGGGTGCGGCCGTTCGACCGGCGATGGAGTTCGGATGCCAGCTTCACGCGCTGCGCCTCGCCACCCGAGAGCGTCGTGGCGGGCTGGCCGAGCTTGATGTACCCAAGCCCCACATCCACCAGCGTCTGCAGGCGGCGCCGGATCCGCGGGATGTTTTCGAAGAACGCGCACGCGTCCTCCACCGTCATGTCGAGCACATCCGCAATGTTCTTGCCCTTGAACGTGACCTCGAGCGTCTCGCGGTTGTACCGCTTGCCCTTACACACCTCGCAGGGCACGTACACATCCGGAAGGAAATGCATCTCAATTTTGATGATCCCGTCGCCCTTACACGCCTCGCACCGGCCGCCGCGCACGTTGAACGAGAAGCGTCCCTTCTTGTATCCGCGCATCTTCGCCTCGTTCGTCGCGGCAAACAGGTCGCGGATGTCGTCGAACACGCCCGTGTACGTGGCCGGGTTCGACCGCGGCGTGCGCCCGATGGGCGACTGATCGATGTCGACGACCTTGTCCAGGTATTCGAGCCCCAGAATGGCGTCGTGATCGCCCGGCTTGACGCGCGCCCGATTCAGGTCCCGCGCCAGCGCCTTGTGCACGATCTCGTTCACCAGCGTGGACTTGCCCGAGCCGGAGACGCCGGTCACGCACGTGAAAAGCCCGATGGGGATGCGGACGTCGATGTTCTTCAGATTGTTCTCGCGCGCGCCGCGCACCTCGAGCCAGCGACCGTCCGGCTTTCGCCGCTCCTCCGGCACAGGGATGAAGCGCCGCCCAGACAGGTACTGCCCCGTGAGCGACGCCGGATTCGCCATGATCTCGGCTGGCGTCCCCTGCGCCACCACCTCGCCGCCGTGAATGCCCGCGCCCGGGCCCATGTCGAGGATGTGATCGGCCGCAAGCATGGTGTCCTCGTCGTGCTCCACCACGATCAGCGTGTTGCCGAGATCGCGCATGTGCTCGAGCGTTCGGATGAGGCGCTCGTTGTCGCGCTGGTGAAGGCCGATGCTCGGCTCGTCGAGGATGTACAGCACGCCCATGAGCGACGATCCGAGTTGCGTCGCCAGCCGAATCCGCTGCGCCTCGCCGCCCGATAGCGTGCCGGCCGATCTCGCCAAGGTCAGATAGTCGAGCCCCACATCTCGCAAAAATCCGAGCCTGCTCTCAATCTCCTTCAAGATCTGGCGGGCGATGTGCATCTCTTTTTCGGACAGCGTGAGCCTTCGGAAAAACTCGAGCGCCTCGGCGACGGTCATCTCCGTGACCTCGGCGATGTTTTTCCCGCCCACGCGCACGGCCAGACTTTGCGGCTTGAGGCGCCGGCCGTGGCATGCGGGGCACGGTTTCGCGCTCATGAACGACTCGATGAACTCGCGGATGGACTCGGACGTCGACTCGCGGTATCGGCGCTCCAGATTCGGAATGACGCCCTCGAACGGAATGTGAGCGGTCTTGTGCTGGCCAAAATCGTTCTCATACGAAAAGCGAATGACCTGGCCGTTTCCGCGCAAGAGAAGCTGCACCGCCTCCTCCGGCAGTTCCGCGATGGGCACATCCGTCGGAATGCCGAACGCCCTGCACGCCGCTCGCAACAGCTCCGGATAGTAGTTCGAGAACGATCCGCTCCAGGGCGCAATGGCTCCTTCTTCGATGGTCAGCGACGGATTCGGGATGACGAGCTGCTCGTCCACTTCCAGGTTGACACCGAGGCCCGTGCACGTCTCGCACGCACCAAACGGGCTGTTGAACGAGAACATGCGCGGCGCCAACTCGTCCACCTGAAAACCGCAGTGCGGGCATGCGGCGTTCTGGCTGAACAGCATCTCCTCGCCGTCGATCACGTCGATCACGGCAATCCCGCCGGACAGGCCGAGCGCCGTCTCCAGCGAATCCGCCAGCCTGCTCGCGATGTCGTCGCGCACGACGAGCCGGTCGACGACGACCTCGATAGTGTGCTTGCGATTCTTTTCAAGCTGGATGTCCTCGTCGAGATCGCGCACTTCGCCGTCGACGCGCACGCGGACGAAGCCCTGCTTCCGCATCTGCTCGAACACCCGCTGGTGCTCGCCCTTGCGCCCGCGCACCACCGGCGCCAGCACCTGGAGCCTTGTCCGCTCGGGTAATTGGAGGACGCGATCGACCATCTGCTCGATGGTCTGCGACTGAATCGGGATGCCGCAATGGGGGCAGAACGGCTGCCCCACCCGCGCGAACAAGAGCCGAAGATAGTCGTAGATCTCCGTCACCGTGCCGACCGTCGATCGCGGATTCCGGCTGGTCGTCTTTTGATCAATGGAAATCGCAGGTGACAGGCCGTCGATGGCGTCGACGTCCGGCTTATCCATCTGGCCCAGGAACTGGCGGGCGTAAGCCGAAAGCGACTCCACGTACCGCCGCTGTCCCTCGGCGTAGATGGTGTCGAAGGCGAGCGACGACTTGCCGGATCCGCTGAGGCCGGTGATCACGACGAACTTGTCGCGCGGAATCTTGACGTCGATATTCTTCAAATTGTGCACGCGAGCCCCGCGCACGTGGATGTAATCCTGTGGCATGCCGTCTTCCTTCTTCCTTCGCGCCTCACGACGCGTCCATGAGTTCCATGATCATGTCCCGCAGCTCCGCGGCGCGCTCGAACTTCAAAGCTTTTGCGGCCGCCTTCATCTCCTGCTCCAGCTTCGCGATGAGCTCCTTGCGCTCGCGGCCCGACAGCTTTTGCGCCTTCTCCGCCACGGCCACGTAATCCTCTTCCGACTCCGCCACCTTGGTGGACTCAATCACGTCCCGTACCGCCTTGCGAACGGTCTGCGGCGTGATGCCGTGTTCTCGGTTGTACGCGATCTGCTTTTGCCGCCTGCGCTCCGTCTCCTCGATGGCGATGCGCATCGACTCGGTGATGGTGTCGGCGTACATGATGACCGTGCCGTTCGCGTTTCGTGCCGCGCGGCCGATGGTCTGAATGAGCGACGTGTGCGACCGGAGAAAGCCTTCCTTATCCGTGTCCAGGATCGCGACCAGCGAGACCTCCGGCAGATCCAGCCCCTCTCGCAGGAGGTTGATCCCCACCAGCACGTCGAACACGCCGCGCCGGAGGTCGCGCAAAATCACCATGCGCTCGATGGTCTTGATGTCCGAATGAAGGTAGCGGACCTTGATGCCGAGCTCTTTCAGATAATCGGTCAGGTCCTCCGCCATCTTCTTCGTCAGCGTGGTCACGAGGACGCGCTCGTCACGCCGGATGCGCTCGCGGATCTCGCCGACGAGATCGTCAATCTGCCCCTTGACGGGCCGCACGTGGATCTCCGGATCCACAAGCCCTGTCGGGCGGATGATCTGCTCGACGATGCGCTGCTGATGCTGCTGCTCGTAAGGCCCGGGCGTGGCGCTGACGTAGATGCACTGCCCCACGGCCCGCTCGAACTCCTCGAACTTGAGCGGCCGGTTGTCTGCGGCCGAAGGCAGCCGGAACCCGTGCTCGATCAGCGTCAGCTTGCGGCTTCGGTCGCCGTTGTACATGCCTCGCAGCTGCGGGATGGTGACGTGAGACTCGTCGATGAACGTGAGAAAGCCCGGAGGAAAGTAATCGAGCAGCGTGTACGGAGGCTCTCCGGCTTCGCGGCCCTCGAGGTGCCGCGAATAGTTCTCGATTCCGGAGCAAAATCCCATCTCGAGCATCATTTCAATGTCGTAATGGGTCCGCTGCTCGAGTCGCTGCGCCTCCAGCAGCTTGCCCTGAGCGCGCAGTTCCGCGAGCCGCTCCTCCAACTCCGCGCGAATTCGCTCGATGGCCCTCTCCAACCGCTCGCGCGACGTGACATAGTGCGACGCGGGAAACACGCTGAAGTGCGACCTTCGCGCCACCACTTCGCCGGTCAGCACGTTGATCTCCGAGATTCGGTCGATCTCGTCCCCAAACAATTCGACGCGAATGGCATTCTCGTCGCGGGATGCCGGGAAAATTTCGACGACGTCCCCCCGCACCCTGAACGTACCCCGCGTGAAGTTGATGTCGTTGCGGGTATATTGCATATCCACCAGCTTGCGAAGCATCTGGTTGCGGTCCATCACGGCACCCACCCGCAGCGAAAGCACGTGATGCCGATACTCCTCAGGATTGCCGAGGCCGTAGATGGCGGATACGCTCGCGACCACCAGCACGTCGTTCCGCTCCAGAATGGCCGCCGTCGCGGAGTGGCGCAGTTTGTCGATCTCGTCGTTGATCTTCGCGTCTTTCTCGATATACGTGTCCGTCGACGGAATGTACGCCTCCGGCTGATAGTAATCGTAGTAGCTGACGAAATACTCCACCGCGTTGTTGGGAAAGAATGCGCGAAACTCTGCCGCCAACTGCGCGGCGAGCGTCTTGTTGTGCGCAATGACCAGCGTCGGGCGGTTGACCTCCGCGATGATGTTGGCCATGGTAAACGTCTTCCCCGATCCCGTCACGCCAAGCAACGTCTGGTGACGGAGGCCGCTGTACACCCCATCGACGAGCGCCTCAATGGCCTGAGGCTGATCGCCCTGAGGTTTCATGTCCGTCACAAGCTCGAACTTGCCAGGTAATTGGGACATGACTCGCCCTCCTTGCTCGTTGGCTCATCCGTGGACGGGGATGGGCACAGCTTCACTCTACCATACCGAACGAGAAAAAGGGAACACACGTTCCCTTGAAACTTGCGATCCAGTTTACACGAGATCACCTGTTCATTATAAAAAATCGGCAGGGACGGGTGCAAAGCGGACTCGGCCCCTCCTTCCCTCGCTCGCGCGAAAGCGGCCCCCAGCCAACAGAGGCGCCCGCGCGGAGAAGCGGAGCTTCTGAATCGACATCCGTCGCGACTCGAGTCTCAGTTGGTGGGGAGGGCGGGAGCGGTGCCCGGCGCGTAAATCTTGCGCAGGATGACAATGTTCACGCGGCGATTGGCCTGGCGGCCTGCCGGCGTGGCGTTGGACGCCACCGGATGATACTGGCCGTAGCCCATGCCGGCCAGGCGCGTGGGGTTGATGCCGTGATCGGCCAAGAAGCGCACGACGCTCATGGCGCGCGCGGCGGACAGCTCCCAGTTGGACGGGTAGATGGGTGTGTTGATGGGCTGCGTGTCGGTGTAGCCTTCCACGACGATGTCGTTCGAGATTTGTTTAAAGAAGGGAATCAGCCCCTCGATAATGGCCTTGGCTTTGGGCAGTAGCACGGCCTGGCCTGTGTTGAAGAGCGCCACATCGCGCATCGTGATCTGCACACCGCGTGCCTCGTCGATGACCTGAACTTCGCCCGACAGGTGATGGCTGGCGATATACTGCTGAATTTCTCGATACAATAGGTCCAGTTGCTTCGCGTCGGTAAGGTCCTCGTTCGACTGCTGGTTCTGCGTCGTCGCGTTGGACGGGTTGTTTGGGTTCTGCAGGTTGTCGGGGAACTGCTGACCGTTGTTTTGATCGCCGCTTTCCAGGAGCGCCGTGGTGCCCATGTTGAGCGGGATCTGCTGGCCGGGATGAAGCGCCTGATAGAGCGACTCGGCCAGCGTCGCGAAGCGGGTCTTGTCGATGGTCGACATGGCGAACATCACGACGAAAAACACGAGAAGCAGGGTGATGAGATCGGAGTACGTCACCAGCCACCGCTCGTGATTTTGTTTGTGCTTAGGCTTCTTGCGCCGCTCCACTCTGAACCCCCGCCTTCTTCTCGACGCGATCGGACGCCGCCAGGAACGAGAGAAGCTTTTGCCTCAATACGTTCGGATTCTCGCCGGCCTGGATGGACAGAATGCCTTCGAGCGTCATCTCGCGCTCGAGCATCTCCTCCTGCGATCGCGCCCGCAGTTTGTTGGCGACGGGGAGCCAAAAGATGTTCGCGCTCGCGACGCCGTACAGGGTCGCGATGAATGCCGTCGCGATCTCCGGCCCCAGCGAACTCACGTCGCTCAGGCTACCGAGCACGTGCACGAGCCCCATCACCGTGCCGATGATTCCCATGGTCGGCGCAAATCCGCCCGCTGCCTCGAACATGTTGATCCCGACCTCATGACGCTCTTCAATGTGGGCGAGCTCCGTCTGCAGCATGTCCTTGACCAATTCCGGATCGATCCCGTCCACGATCAGCCGGACGCCGTTCCGCATGAACGCATCATCGAACGAGTTGACGTGGTCCTCCAGCGCGAGAATGCCTTCCCGGCGGGCCATGACGGCGAGATCGACCAACTGGTCGATCTGCGCGCGTGGATCTCGCTTGGGTGCGAAGAAGGCGATCCGCAGGTACTTCGGCAGGGACAGGAACACTTTCAGGGAGCTCGACAGCATCGTCGCGCCGAGCGTGCCACCAAAGACGATCATCATGGCCGAAGGCTGGATCAGGGCGGCGATGTTGCCCTTGTCGAGGATGTACCCCCCGAGAAGACCGCCAATGCCGAGCAGCAAGCCGAGTACCGTTGCAAGGTCCATCCGAACGCCTCCCTCTACGAGCGAGATGTGTCATCGCGCCTCACACCGCCTGGTACGCGCAGATACAGCGTCTCGAGAAAGCCGAACGGGCGTTTCAAGCGAAGCGCGGGCTCTTCCCCTGGTAGGACGAAGATGAGGCCGAGATCGTGGCGCTCTCCTTCAAACACGGGGCTTGATACCAGCCGAGGTTCGCCGCGAGCGTCCGTGATCTGAAAGCGCGCATACGCCGGGTTTTGTTCAAGCGCAAAGTGAAAGTCGTATTCCGTGCGAACGGGCGCTTGATTGACGTGCGTGATGAGTTCTCCCGGCCGAATGCCGAGCCGCTCTGCGAGCGACCCGCGGATTACGTATAGCACGCGAAGCCCCTGGCCGTCCGGGGCAAACTGAGGCTCTAGGGTCCGATCCATTCGCCGTACGGCCAGTCGAAACAGTTCGGTCACGGCGATCCCGGCCGCCGCCGCGTAGAGCGCAGACTGCTGACGCCACATGCAGGCGCCCACGAACCCGGCTGCCAATATCGCACCCCGAAGCAAGTCGAGCCAACGCAGGTAGCGCAGCACGCGTTCCACGCGCAGAGAAGTCAGCAGAGCGTGCCATCCGAGGGCGAGCGGAACGGCGAAACACTCGAGCGGCAGGCCGAAAGGCACGTGCCAAGGATGCCAGCCCGAGACGAACACCAGCTCCGAGTGCGCGAGCGGCGTGATCCACACGACCACGGGGACGACATAACCGAACTGAAGCTTCATCGCGCCCATCCGCCGGCCTCGCCGAGAGGTGACGAGCGCCGGCAGGATGGCGTCGCGCGTCCCCCACAGGCCAAGCACGGCCTCGGACAGCGCGGCTGCGGCAGCGATGGCCAGCCAATCCGCTTGCGGCATCTCCACGATGGCCCGCCAGACAGGCAGAAGTCCCGCTGGCACAGCGCCGTGGTAGGCGCGCGCCAGCGAGGAAAGCAGAACGGAGACCGAGATGGCGATGGGCGCCGCGGCCATCCGTGATCGGATCACGCCGAGCACAATCGACACCATGAACACGTACAGTGCGGACGAGATCGTCACCTGGGCCCCGGCCGCAAGCAACGCAAAGCTTGCTGCGAGGCCCACGACAACCGCCCTGCCGTAGCGGAGGAGGAGTGTCTTCCCGATTCGCGTGACGCGCACGCCGAACCAAACGCGTTCTCGGCGCACGTTTCTCAGCAGGTCCCAAATGACGAAGCCTGTCGCCAAGTAGTGATAAGGGTTCAGCACAAAGCTCAGCAGCAACAGGCCAACGAGCGCCCACCAGCCATTCGCCGTCACATGCATGAAAGCGTATCCCTTTCTCTAGCCCGCGGTGAAAGCCATGCTACACGCGGAGAAAGCGCCGGACGGTGATGACGCCTCCCCACATGCCGATCAAAAGTCCCATGGCGATCAGAATCACCGCAAGCTTGACCTCGATCTGACTCGCCTGGACAAGCGGAAATGCCAACCCGCTGAACACGCCCTTCGCCTTCGCGTAGAGCGAACGGTAGCCGTACACGAGAAGCGCAACCGGGATCACGCTCCCGATGAGCCCGATGATCATGCCCTCGATGATGAACGGCCAGCGGATGAACCAGTTGGTCGCGCCGACCAGCTTCATGATCTCGATCTCTCTGCGGCGGTGAAAGATGGTCATGCGGATGGTGTTCGAGATGAGGAACATCGACGTAATGACGAGCCCCACCACGAACACGATGCCAATATCCCTCACGACGGCCAAAGTGCGGAAGATGGCGGCCGCGAGCTTGTGCGGATCCCGCACGGCCGCGACCCCCGGGATCTCGCTCACCTCTTTGGCCAGTCGGTCAATCTGATGCGGATCCTGCGGCTTCACGACAATCTGAATCGGGAGCGGGTTTTGCTTGAAGGCGTTCAGCACGTCGCTCAGTTCCTGCCCCAGCTCTTGTTTCATTTGCTGAAGCCCTTCGTTCTTGGAGATCACCTGCACGGACGCCACGCCCGGCAGGGCGCGAATCTCCTGCGCCACCTGCTCACCCTGCTTCTCCGACGCATTCACGTTCAAGAACGCGCTGAACTCGAGCTGCCCCGTGACGCTGTTCGACATCTGCTCCACGTTGAAGGTGAGAATCAGCGAAAAGCCGAGCACCGCCAGCGTCACGATCACGGCGCTCAGCGCCGCAAACGACATCCAACCGTTGCGTATGACGTTCTTACACCCCTCGCGTACGTGCCGCAGCCACCTAGTCATCATAGCCGTAATACCCTTTCTCCTCGTCTCGCACGATCACGCCGTTCTCGATCGCGATGACGCGCTTGCGCATCGTGTTGACAATCTCTCGGTTGTGCGTCGCCATCACGATGGTCGTGCCGAGATCGTTGATCCGCTGAAAAAGGCGCATCACGTCCCACGACGTCTCTGGGTCCAGATTGCCTGTGGGCTCGTCCGCGATGAGCACCGCCGGATTGTTCGCGAGCGACCTCGCGACGGCCACTCGCTGCTGCTCGCCGCCCGACAACTGATGCGGATACATGTTCATCTTGTCTTCCAAACCCACTTGTTCGAGAACTTCCCGCACCCGCTTGCGAATGTACTTAGGCGGCGCGCCGATGACCTCCAGCGCAAACGCCACGTTCTCCGCCGCCGTCAGTTTGGGCAGCAGCTTGAAGTCCTGAAAGACCACGCCAATGGTCCGTCGCAACAGGGGAATTTTGCGATCTTTCAACTTCTCAATGTTAAATCCGTTGATGAAGATGTGTCCGCGCGTCGGTCGCTCCTCGCGGTACATCAGCTTGATGAAGGTCGATTTTCCGGCTCCACTCGGGCCGACGATGTACACGAACTCGCCCTTCTGAATACGAACCGAAATGCCATTCAGGGCCTGGGTCCCGTTGGGATACTCCTTCCAGACGTCCTGCATTTCAATCACTGTGCGGATCTACCCCTCATCCCATGATGTAGTGACCATGTTCTTCTCTCTCGTCTGTCCACGTGTGACCTTTTTGCCCCGGTGCACATTCGACCCCCACGACACATACTGACCCACTTCGACACCGCGCGCCAAAAATCCTGTTGGCAAATGGTGTCCAAGATGCGAACTTGACTCAGAGCGTTCTCAGGTCAACCGTCCAGGTCGCTGTCGAAAACCGGCGCACGGCGTCGCGGTCGACCCAATCCGCCACGCCGGCGCATTGCGGGACCTGGATCACCCCTGGTTCGACGAACGCAATGGGCTCCTTCAGGACATCACGTTCGAAGTATCGATCACTCGGACCGAGATCGGTCGCATACCGCATCAGAGGCAGTGAAGCGGCAATTAGCCCGTGCACGCGCCCGACGCCCGTTTCATACATCCCCCCAACCCAAGCAGCCATGCCTGCCTCACCCGCCACGTCAAGAGCCCGCAGCGTCGCTCCAAAGCCACCCAGCCGCCCAGGTTTCACATTTAGCACGCGAGCCGAGCCGAGCCGAGCCGCGAGCTTCAGCTCTCGCACGGAGCGGACGCTTTCATCGAGGCAAATTGGAGTTCGCAACGAGTCCTGTAGGTCGGCCAAATCGAACCAATCGTCTTCTGGCAGCGGCTGTTCGATAAATTGCAGACCGTATACGTCGAGCTGTTGGAGCATGGGAGCATCTTCTGGGCGATAGCTCCCGTTGGCGTCCGCCGCAATGGCGAGGTCCGGATAACGCAGGCGGACCGCCTCGATGAGTGCTTGATCCCGCCCCGGCGCAATCTTAAGTTTCACTCTGCGGAACCCCTGCTCCACCGCCCTGTCGACGGAGCGGATAAGCGCATCCAGCGATTCCGGCAGCCCGAGCGTCGCGCCGACTTCCACGCGATCTCGGCCGCCCCCGAGCAGGCTGGCCAGAGGTTGCCCGGTCCTCGCCGCGTACCAATCCCAGACCGCCATCTCCAGTGCAGCCACACTCATTCGATTGCCGCGCACGTCGCGAAAAGCCTCGCAGACCGTGCGCGGATCGGCGCCTTGGGCAGCACCGCGTAGCCATCTGGCGAATCTCGGCACCAGATGATGGACGAGCATGACCCACGCGGTGTCCGTGCACTCCTCCGTGTAGGTCGGTTGCGCGAGCGCCACGCATTCGGACCACCCCTCGATCCCGTCGGCATCGACGAGTTGGACAAGGATGGCCTGCTTCTCGCGGATATGTCCGTGGGCTGTACGCATCGGGAACTTGAGCGGCAGAGACAGGCGGTGCAGAACGCAAGTCTGAATCATGCGGGAACCCCTCTTGTCCCCACAGCGTAGGAACATGTTCGAGTCATTTCAGAGGTATATCGCAACGTCGCAGATGTTGCAAGCCATACGAGAAAAGCCACGGGCCCTTGCATGGCTCCGTGGCTCGATTCCTGCAGTGAGTTTTTCAGGACACCGGTTTGAGGTGATCCATGATGATTGCAGCCGCCTGGAACGTATAAGGCGCAGGGTTAATCCACATATTTTGCTTCGTCGGCCAACCCGTGAAGTGCGCGTCGTTGTATTCGTACCACAGCTCGCCGTCGAAAACGGGGATGACCGGCAAGTCCTCGGCCGCGATCCGCTCGACCTTATACAGCGCCTGCCGCTGCACCGCAGGATTCGTCGTGGAAGCAAACTGAGCAAGCGCCTGGTCAACCTGCGGATTTCGATACTGTTCAATATTCCAGTTGCCCTTGGAGTCGAGCATGTCATAGTAAATCGTATAAGGTGTCGGACCCTCATTGGTCCAGGACAAGGCGAGATCGTAATTCGGCTTGATACCGACGCCCGGATTGATGGAATTGAAATAGGCGTTGAACTGCTGTTGGACGACATTGATGTTGATCCCAACGGGCTGAAGCTCCTGCTTGATGAGCAGCGCATCTTCGTCCCAGTCGCTCCATCCAGACACCGTGAGCAAATTGAAGGACAGCTCTTTCCCGTCCTTTTCGAAAATGCCGCGGCTGTTCCTCTTAAAGCCTGCCTTCTCGAGAATTTCAATCGCTTTTTCGTCGTTCAAGGTGAACTGTCGATCCTGGCTTGGCAAGTTCGGGTCAAGCCACGACATCTGCGAAGGAATCAGGCTGGTCGGAACCGGAAGCACCGAATAATTTGTCTCCCCAATTTGCTGAATCGCCTTCCGGTTGATGGCCAGGCTGATAGCCTGACGAACCGCCAGATTTGCAAGAAGCGGGTTATTCCAGTTCGGATATAGTTCGACAACACCGCCAGGCGGAAAATCGTAGTGATGATGCGCCGGATCGGCGGCCACAAACGTCTTTTGAATGTCGGGAATGTCGATCCCGGCCCAATCCACCTGGCCGCTCGCGAGCGCCAGGTCGGCAGCCTGATTGCTTGTGTACGCTGGATAGCGAACGTATTTTACTTTGGGCACACCGTTGTAGTAGAAACCGTTGGCTTCAAAAGTGTATTGCTGCGGCGAAAATGCGATGAGCCTGAACGGGCCAGTACCAATCGCCTTCTGCCATGTGATTTTTACCTTCGTCGGATCGCCCAGAGAACTCCATTCGTGCTGAGGAACGATGTACGTGCCTCCGAGCACGTATTGCTGCGCGAATGGAATATTGACGTCTTTGAAGGTGAACTCGACTTCATGCTTGTTGAGTGCGCGCACACCGGACAGCACAGACCAAACATTGTTCGTGTCCGCGTCAGGATATTTCTTGAGTTCATTGAACGTGAAAACCACATCGTTCGCAGTGAACGGAGTACCATCAGTCCATTTCGCATTCGTGCGGAGCTGAACGATCACTGACTTTCCACCGTTCGTAAAATGATAACTTGTCCCAAGGAGATCCCATGTCTTCCCTGTTAGGTTATCGAAATAGAAAAGGGTCTCATAGATATTCCCGTACGTCCCGTCGTTCGTGCTCGGATCAAAGGGATTAAAGTTGTCCGCGAAATTCCCCTTCGGGCTTGTGATGACCGTCAAGGTGTCGCCGTTTGCTCCCACCGCCACTTCTGAGCCCGGTGCCGCTCCAGAGGACACAGACGTCGTTCCGGTCGCTCCGGTCCCGCACCCGACTACCCCAAGCACCACCATCGCAGAGGTGCCGACAAGCCACGATTTCGCTCCGCGCATTTTTCAAATGCCCCCTTGAATGATTTGATCATGGATTGACGTTCTACGAAACCATTCACAAGGTTCAGTGGTGATCTTAACGATTTAGGTATGCGTTTTCAAGCATAATATAGAGATTTTCTTCGTCTTTATTTGTATGATTTCTCAACGAACTCACGGCTACGTTTCCAGACGCGATCATCACATCCTCGTCCAGTCGGGCGCTCAGACGGCCTTTTCAACTCCACCCTTCGCTTCTGGTTGCGCGGAGATGCAGGTGTTCCGCATATACGACAAAAGGCCAGGCTCCTATGCCTGACCTTTGTCTCACGCCTGGCAACGACCTACCTTCCCAGGAGGCTTCCCTCCCAGTATTCTCGGCGCTGGAGGTCTTCACGTCCGTGTTCGGGATGGGTACGGGTGTTGCCCCTCCGCTAGGGTCACCAGGCCTGCTTCGCTCCATGCTCGCTCGGAGGGCTTCGGCCTTCGGCCTGCAGATCTCCTCGCTCGCATGTCGCTTCGCATCTGTATCGCATCGGCGAAGGCTGAGTTGCGAGTCGCTGCTTCTGCAGCTCTCGCGCTCACGTCTCGCTTCGCCTCTGGGTTGCGGCCCTTGCCGTCGTGCATAGGGAGTCGTGCAGGTGAAGCCCTCGACCGATTCGTATCTGTCCGCTCCACGCATCACTGCGCTTCCACGCCAGACCGATCCACCTCGTCGTCTTCGAGGGGTCTTACTTCCTTCTCGGAATGGGATACGTCATCTTGAGGCGGGCTTCGCGCTTAGATGCTTTCAGCGCTTATCCCTTCCCGACTTGGCTACCCAGCGGTGCCCCTGGCGGGACAACTGGTACACCAGCGGTCGGTTCATCCCGGTCCTCTCGTACTAGGGACAACCCCTCTCACGTATCCTACGCCCGCGGCAGATAGGGACCGAACTGTCTCACGACGTTCTGAACCCAGCTCGCGTACCGCTTTAATGGGCGAACAGCCCAACCCTTGGGACCGACTTCAGCCCCAGGATGCGATGAGCCGACATCGAGGTGCCAAACCTCCCCGTCGATGTGAACTCTTGGGGGAGATCAGCCTGTTATCCCCGGGGTAGCTTTTATCCGTTGAGCGATGGCCCTTCCACTCGGAACCACCGGGTCACTAAGCCCGACTTTCGTCCCTGCTCGACCTGTCCGTCTCGCAGTCAAGCTCCCTTTTGCCTTTGCACGCTCCGCGCGATTTCCATCCGCGCTGAGGGAACCTTTGGGCGCCTCCGTTACCCTTTAGGAGGCGACCGCCCCAGTCAAACTGTCCGCCTGACACTGTCCCGCCTCGCGTTCTCACAAGGCCGGTTAGAACAACCGTGTCCCAAGGGTGGTATCCCAACGCCGACTCCACTCAGGCTGGCGCCCAAGCTTCTCCGTCTCCCACCTATCCTGTACATGGAACACCGTTGTCCCATATCAGGCTACAGTCAAGCTCCACGGGGTCTTTCCGTCTAACCGCGGGTAACCTGCATCTTCACAGGTACTACAATTTCACCGGGTCTCTCGTTGAGACAGCGCCCAAGTCGTTACGCCTTTCGTGCGGGTCGGAACTTACCCGACAAGGAATTTCGCTACCTTAGGACCGTTATAGTTACGGCCGCCGTTTACTGGGGCTTCGATTCGGACCTTCGGGGGTCTCCCCCCTAAGCCCTCCTCTTAACCTTCCAGCACCGGGCAGGCGTCAGCCCCTATACGTCGCCTTTCGGCTTCGCAGAGACCTGTGTTTTTGCTAAACAGTCGCTTGGGCCTTTTCACTGCGGCTCTTCCTTCAGGAAGAGCGCCCCTTCTCCCGAAGTTACGGGGCCATTTTGCCGAGTTCCTTAACGAGAGTTCTCCCGCGCGCCTTCGTGTTCTCCACGCGCCCACCTGTGTCGGTTTCCGGTACGGGCACCTTCGGCTCGCTAGAGGCTTTTCTCGGCAGTGTGAACGTCGGGACTTCGGTACTTTCCTTCCCTCCCCATCACAGCTCACGCTTCTCGGGGTGCGCATTTCACTACACCCCACGCTCGCTGCTTGGACGGCCCCTTCCATCCGGCCGCTTCCCTCGTCCTCCTGCGTCACCCCTTCGCTCAAACGCCTACGGTGGTACAGGAATGTCAACCTGTTCTCCTTCGGCTACGCCTTTCGGCCTCACCTTAGGTCCCGACTGACCCTGGGCGGACGAGCCTTCCCCAGGAAACCTTGGGCTTTCGGCGGAGGGGATTCTCACCCCTCTTTTCGCTACTCATACCGGCATTCTCACTTCCATGCGCTCCACCAAGCCTCCCGGCTCAGCTTCCCCGCACATGGAACGCTCCCCTACCATGTCGCCATCCCGAGCTTCGGTGTCCGGTTTAGCCCCGTTCCATTTTCCGCGCAGCGCCACTCGACCAGTGAGCTATTACGCACTCTTTCAATGATGGCTGCTTCTAAGCCAACATCCTGGTTGTCTTCGCAGCGCCACATCGTTCCCCACTCAACCGGAACTTCGGGACCTTAGCTGCGGGTCTGGGCTGTTTCCCTCTCGACTACGGACCTTATCGCTCGCAGTCTCACTGCCAGGTTCCTCGACATTGTGGCATTCGCAGTTTGACGAAGCTTGGTAGCCCTCGCGGGCCCCGCACCCCATCAGCGCTCTACCTCCACAACTCATCCCCTGACGCTAGCCCTCAAGCTATTTCGGGGAGAACCAGCTATCACCGGGTTCGATTGGCATTTCACCCCTACCCCCAGTTCATCCCCTGGCTTTTCAACGCCAGTGGGTTCGGGCCTCCATGCGGTGTTACCCGCACTTCACCCTGACCAGGGGTAGATCACCCGGTTTCGGGTCGATGCGGACGAACTCGCGCCCTCTTCAGACTCGCTTTCGCTTCGGCTCTGGCTCCTCCGCCTTCACCTCGCTCGCCCGCATCACTCGCCGGTTCATTCTACAAAAGGCACGCCGTCACACCCATCGGTGCTCCGACTGCTTGTAGGCACACGGTTTCAGGTTCTCTTTCACTCCGCTCCCGCGGTGCTTTTCACCTTTCCCTCACGGTACTCGTTCACTATCGGTCGCCAAGGAGTATTTAGCCTTAGGAGGTGGTCCTCCCAGATTCCTACGGGATTCCTCGTGTCCCGCAGTACTCGGGGTCTGTTTCCACCCTCGTGCGCGCGTTTCGGATACCGGGCTCTCACCGTCTCTGGCCGGCCTTCCCAGACCGTTCTCCTACGCGTACACTCGGGCTGGCTACCCTGCAGCTCGCCGCAAACAGCCCCACAACCCCGCATGCGCAACGGCTGCAGCCTTTCCCACGCATGCGGTTTAGGCTCCTCCGCTTTCGCTCGCCACTACTCACGGAATCGCGTTTGCTTTCTCTTCCTCGGGGTACTGAGATGTTTCACTTCCCCCGGTTCCCCGCTCGAGACCTTTCGGCCTCAAGCTGCTGGCGCTTCCCGCCAGCGGGTTCCCCCATTCGGACATCCACGGATCCAAGCCCGCTTACGGCTCCCCGTGGCATATCGGCGTTCGCCCCGTCCTTCTTCGGCTCTTGGCGCCTAGGCATCCACCGTGTGCCCTTCCCAGCTTCACCTATCCTGACTCCCTATGCACTTGCCAAGGTCCTTCGAGAGAGCTTTCGCTCCCTCAAAACTAAACACACGCCACCATCCATACCCGCAAGCCCTCAAACCTTCTCCCTAGAAAGGAGGTGATCCAGCCGCACCTTCCGGTACGGCTACCTTGTTACGACTTCACCCCAATCATCGACCCCACCTTCGGCGGCTGGCTCCCCTTTCGGGGTTACCTCACCGACTTCGGGTGTTGCCGACTCTCGTGGTGTGACGGGCGGTGTGTACAAGGCCCGGGAACGTATTCACCGCGGCATGCTGATCCGCGATTACTAGCAATTCCGGCTTCATGCAGGCGAGTTGCAGCCTGCAATCCGAACTACGAGCGGCTTTTTGGGTTTCGCTCCGCCTCGCGGCTTCGCCTCCCTTTGTACCGCCCATTGTAGCACGTGTGTAGCCCAGGACATCAGGGGCATGATGATTTGACGTCATCCCCGCCTTCCTCCGACTTACGCCGGCAGTCACCTGTGAGTCCCCGCCTCAACGCGCTGGTAACACAGGTCAAGGGTTGCGCTCGTTGCGGGACTGAACCCAACATCTCACGACACGAGCTGACGACAACCATGCACCACCTGTCTCCTCTGCCCCGAAGGGAAGGTGCATCTCCGCACCGGTCAGAGGGATGTCAAGCCCTGGTAAGGTTCTTCGCGTTGCTTCGAATTAAACCACATGCTCCACTGCTTGTGCGGGCCCCCGTCAATTCCTTTGAGTTTCAGTCTTGCGACCGTACTCCCCAGGCGGAGTGCTTATTGGGTTTCCTTCGGCACTGGGGTGTGTCCCCCCAACACCTAGCACTCATCGTTTACGGCGTGGACTACCAGGGTATCTAATCCTGTTTGCTCCCCACGCTTTCGTGCCTCAGCGTCAGTCACTGTCCAGCAAGGCGCCTTCGCCACAGGTATTCCTCCACATCTCTACGCATTTCACCGCTACACGTGGAATTCCCCTTGCCTCTCCAGCACTCAAGTCAAGCAGTTTCCAGAGCCATCCCATGGTTGAGCCATGGACTTTCACTCCAGACTTGCTCGACCGCCTACGCACCCTTTACGCCCAGTGATTCCGGACAACGCTCGCCCCCTACGTTTTACCGCGGCTGCTGGCACGTAGTTAGCCGGGGCTTCCTCACTCGGTACCGTCTCGCATGGGGCTTTCCACTCCCCATGCCGCTCTCCCCGAGCAACAGAGCTTTACAACCCGAAGGCCTTCTTCGCTCACGCGGCGTTGCTCCGTCAGGCTTGCGCCCATTGCGGAAGATTCCCTACTGCTGCCTCCCGTAGGAGTCTGGGCCGTGTCTCAGTCCCAGTGTGGCCGGTCACCCTCTCAGGTCGGCTACGCATCGTCGCCTTGGTGGGCCGTTACCCCGCCAACGAGCTAATGCGCTGCGGGCTCCTCTCTCAGCGGCCCAATCGGGCCTTTCCCCGCAAGAAGATGCCTCCTCGCGGGCGTATCCGGCATTAGCGCCCGTTTCCGGGCGTTATTCCGGTCTGAAAGGCAGATTACCCACGTGTTCCTCACCCGTCCGCCGCTGACCTCCGAAGAGGTCCGCTCGACTTGCATGTATTAGGCACGCCGCCAGCGTTCGTCCTGAGCCAGGATCAAACTCTCAATCCAAGTGCTTTATCCTGACCTGTGGTCACAAAGACTCACGGGCTTGGTGGTCTCGTGTGTTTAGTTTTCAAGGAGCGAATCCCGCGCCACCGCGCGGATTTCGTGCCGCCTCGCGGGCGGCGAGAATGATATTAACACCGATGAATGTCCCGTGTCAACACAAAACGAACATGAATTTTATGGAACCCCAGACGTCTCGGCGATTTCGCCCGTTCTCGCGCTTCCGCACTTCGAGCACCGGAGCGCGAGCACCGGAGCGGATGAACAAGCATCGCCGTCAAGGCGCCGCTTATCAGGCAGCGCCCGTCACCCCGCATCCCGCTTAAGGTATCCCAGCAGTTGGACGCGAACCTCGGCCTCTGGCCGTCTCCACTTCTCAGCCGTCAGCGCTTTGGCGCCTCTCGCCACTTCAAGGCTCGACCGCGGCGCCAACGCACACCCAATTGTTGCGCACTTGCCGCTTCGGCCGCCGGCCCTTTTTCTCTACTCATCGCCTCACTCACCACCATGCCTGCGAGAATGAGGAGCACGCCGAGCCAGCGAAGGGGTGAGACGTGATCGCCATTCATGAGCCAGGCGCCGACGACGGCCACGGGCAACTCCAGCGTGCCGAGCACGGCCGCCATGCGCCCCCCGATGTGCGGGATGGCGATGAGGGCAAAGAGCGTCGGCAGCACCTGGCTCAAGAGCGCGATCCAAAAGCCCCAGAAGAGGGTGATGGAAGGCCGCGCAACGAGATGATGCACAAACGTGCCGGGCGGGAACACGGAGAGCACGGCGATGCCGGCGACGGTGATGACCAGTGCGGAGCGGAGCTCGGGAGAGACGGCGGGATCGTTGTGCGCGGAGACGGTCAGATTGACGGCATAGGCGAGCGCGGCGCCGAGGCCGAGCAGGGCGGCGCCCACGGGCACGTCCTTCCACGATGCGCCGGTTGCGCCAACCGCGAGCACGGTGCCGCCGAGGATGAGGATGAGTCCGAGCCACTTCGCAGGACCCGGCCAGCGGCGGTGCCAGGCCGCGTCGATCAGCGTCGCCATCCACACGAACTGGAACATGAACACGATGGCGAGAGAAGCCGGGAGTACGGCGAGCGCCCGGTAATACGTGTAGCAAAAGAGCGCATTCATGAGGCCGATGAGCACGATGAGCATCCACTGGCGGCGATCGATCCGCTTGCCCCGGTGCCGAACGAGCGCGACGAGCCAGAGGCACACTGCCGCGATGGCGTACTGGGCGTCGGTGGCCGTGGCGGGATCGAGCCCAGCCGCGTACGCGATGCGCAACACGGGCGAGACGAGCCCGTACATCGCCGCCGCGCAGAGCATCATGATGGCGTACAACGCGATCCCTCCTCCGCAGAAAGGCGGCCGGCAGGGCACCGACCGCCGCTCCGCAGATAAGGATAGCGCACATTGCTAAGATTGCCAATTATGTGCGATGTCGCGGCGATACTGCGCTCCGCTAAAGTGAATCGACGAGACCGCCGTGTAGGCGCGGTCGATCGAGCCTGGGACATCCTGCGCGACGGCGGTGACGGTCAGCACCCGGCCGCCGGCGGTCTCGAGGCGCCCGCCATCACCGAGGCGCGTCCCCGCGTGAAACACCGTCACGCCCTCCGGAAGCGCGGCAGGCAGATCGATGGGCGTACCCGTCTCCGACGACGCGGGATACCCCGCACTCGCCATGACCACGCACACCGCCGCGTCCTGGCGCCACGAAACCATGGCGGGATCGAGGCGATCGTGCGCCACCGCCCACATGACCTCGAACAGGTCACCCGCGAAAAGCGGCAGGACCACCTCGGTCTCCGGATCGCCGAAGCGGCAGTTGAACTCCACCACCTTCGGCCCTTCATCGGTCAGCATCAGCCCTGCGTACAGCACGCCGCGGTACACCACGCCCACCTCACGCAGGCGCGCCAGCGTCGGCCGCACAATCTCTCGGGTGACGCGGTCGATCACGTCCTGCGTCACGCGGGGCACGGGCGAGAACGCGCCCATGCCGCCCGTGTTCGGGCCGCGATCGCCGTCCAACAGGCGCTTGAAGTCGCGCGCGGGGAGCATCGGCACGGCCGTGTGGGCGTCCACGAAGTACATGAGCGATAGCTCCACGCCCTTCATAAATTCCTCGATCACGACGCGCCGGCCGGACGCGCCGAACCGCCCGCCGACGAGCATCTCCTCGAGCGCCGCCTCCGCTTCGGCGACGGTCTCTGCCACCACGACGCCTTTCCCCGCCGCAAGCCCGTCCGCCTTGACGACAATGGGCGCCCCTTGTGCCCGGACGTACGCGCGCGCCTCCTCCACGTCCGAAAACGTCCGATGGCGCGCGGTCGGCACGCCCGCCTCCTCCATGACGCGCTTGGAAAACGCTTTGGACGCCTCAAGCTGCGCCGCCTCGCGGCTCGGGCCGAAGACCGGGATGCCCGCCTCCGCGAGCACGTCTGCCAAGCCTTCGGCCAACGGCTGCTCGGGGCCCACCACGACGAGGTCCACGCCTTTGTCCCGGCAGAATTGGACCAAGGCGCCGTGATCAGACGCGGCGATGGGCACCGTCTCGGCCCACGCCGCCATGCCCGGGTTTCCTGGCGCCGCGTACAGCTCCGGCTGGCTCGCGCTCTGCGCCAGCTTCCAGACGATGGCGTGCTCGCGAGCGCCTTGGCCGACGACGAGCACGCGCGGGCGCCGCACTTCGTTTGCCATGGATTCTCCCCCTCAGTGCAAGAAATGCCGCTCGCCGGTGAACACCATCGCGATCCCGGCTTCATCCGCCGCGGCGATGCTGTCCTCGTCGCGGATGGAGCCGCCCGGCTGGACGATGGCCGCAATCCCTGCGCGCGCCGCGGCGTCGACGGTGTCTCGCATCGGGAAGAACGCGTCCGACGCCAACACCGCGCCCTTCGCGCGCGCCCCCGCCTGCTTGAGGGCGATCTCGGCCGCGCCGACGCGGTTCATCTGCCCTGCGCCGATGCCGAGCGTCTTGTCTCGCTCCGCCACGACGATGGCGTTCGACTTGACGAATTGCACGGCTCGCCACGCGAAGCGAAGCGCCTCGTACTCGGCGTCCGTGGGCGTCCGCTTCGTCACCACGCGCCAACTGCGCGCATCGATGGGCTTGGCGAGATCGACCGTCTGCGCCAGGAAGCCACCCGTCACGCGCCGGAACGTGACGTCGCCCGGGCGCCACAGGGGCTGCGACATGTCGACCGTCAATAGGCGCAGGTTCTTCTTCTTGGCAAGAACCTCGCGCGCCTCCTCCGTGAACGACGGCGCGATGACGATCTCGAGGAAGATGCCGGCGAGCCGTTCCGCCAGCCTGCGGTCCACCTCGCGGTTCAACGCGACAATGCCGCCGAAGATGGAGACGGGATCCGCCTCGTACGCCCGCTCAAACGCCTGCTCGAGGGTCTCGCCCCGGCCAATCCCGCACGGATTCATGTGCTTCACCGCCACCGCGACGGGCTGCTCGAAGTCGTCGAACGCACGCAGGATCTGAAGCGCGCTGTCGGCGTCCTGAATGTTGTTATAGGAGAGTTCCTTGCCCTGAAGCTGATCCGCGCGCGCAATGGTGGCCTTCGTGGCGTTCGGCTCCATGTAAAACTGGGCGCGCTGGTGCGGATTCTCGCCGTAGCGCAGGTCCTGCTTCGCGACGCCCGTCACGTGGAACACCTGCGGCCAATCTTCCGCGACCTCAGCGCTTGGGTCGAGATGGCCCGCCAGGTAGTCGGCGATGAGCGCGTCGTAGCGGGAAATCGCCCGAAACACCTTCGCGGCGAGCTCGCGGCGCAGCGCGCGCGGAACCTCCCCTTGGCGCAGTGCGCGAAGGACTCGGTCGTAATCCGCGGGGTCGATGACGGGCAGCACGAATTCGTGATTTTTAGCCGCGCTGCGCAGCATCGCCGGGCCGCCGATGTCGATCATCTCGATGGCCTCTTCGTCCGTCACGCCCTCGCGCTGAATGGTCTTCGCAAATGGGTACAGGTTGACCACGACGAGATCGATGGCGCGGATGCCGTGCTCCTCGATCTGCCGCACATGTTCGGGCACGTCGCGGCGCGCAAGCAGGCCGCCGTGCACTCTGGGGTGGAGCGTCTTCACGCGGCCGTCGAGAATTTCCGGAAAGCCGGTGTGCTCGTCGATGGGCGTGACCGGAACGCCCGACTGCTCCAGCAACTTCGCGGTGCCGCCGGTCGAGAGGATGTCAAATCCCAGTTGGCGCAACGCTTCGCAAAAGGGCACGATGCCTTCCTTGTCGTAGACGCTCACGAGCGCGAGTTTCGCCACGTTCCCACTCCTTTGTGCGGTTGTCCCGCTTCTCTACTGAATGAACCTCACGCCCCGCGCCCCGCGCGCGACGCGCCCGATGTCGTACACCGCCTCGCCCTCGGCTCGAAGAAGCTCCGCCGCGCGCGGGGCCTCCGCCTCGGGCAGGGCGATGACGTAGCCGATGCCGAGATTCCAGATGCGCGACGCCTCCTCAAACGAAAGGCCGCTCGCCCGAAGCAGCCACTGAAACACCGGCTGCATCGGCCACGATCCGCGCCGCACCTGCGCCTCGCATCCTTCCGGCAGCACACGTGGCAGGTTGTCGACGAGCCCGCCGCCCGTGATGTGGGCCATCGCGGACACGCGCACGCCTTCGCGCACGAGCTTGAGCACGCTCTTGACGTAGATCCGCGTCGGGCGTAGGAGCACCTCGGCCACGTCCGCGTCCTCGCCGGGGAACGGATCGGACAACCGAAGGCCGTGCTCGGCGACCAGTTTGCGCACGAGGGAGTAGCCGTTCGAGTGCACGCCGTTCGACGCGAGCCCGAGGAGCACGTCGCCTTCCCGCACGGCCGATCCGTCCACCATCTCGCCGCGATTCACGCAGCCCACGGCGAAGCCAGCGAGATCGTACTCCCCATCGCCGTACATGCCGGGCATCTCGGCCGTTTCGCCGCCCACGAGCGCGGCGCCCGCCTGGCGACAGCCCTCCGCCACGCCTGACACCACGGCCTCGGCCACGCCGACGTCGAGCTTGCCGACGGCGAGGTAGTCGAGGAAGAACAGTGGCTCCGCGCCCACCGTGAGGATGTCGTTCACGCACATCGCCACGCAGTCGATCCCGATGGTGTCGTGCCGCCCCGCGGCGATGGCGATCTTCAGCTTCGTGCCGACGCCGTCGGTGCCGGAGACCAGGACGGGTTCCGGGAATCGGGCGAGATCGAGCGCGAACCCGCTGGCAAAACCACCGATGGCCGCCAGCACCTCGGGCCGGAGGGTCGCCTTGGCCAGTCCCGCGTACCGCTTCGCCGCCTCGTTTCCGGCGTCGATGTCGACGCCCGCTTGCTTGTACAGATCCAACGTTCACCCTCCTATGCGGATGGGCTCCATGCCCTCGTTCAGCGTCTGATCGATCAAACTCGTCGGATAGCGGCGGGTGAAGCACGCGTTGCAGAACGGCACGGGCGATCCCGGCGGAAAGCCGAACGCCTGCATGAGTTCATCCACGGTGAGGAACTCCAGCGAGTCCGCCTCAATGGCGCGCCGGATCTCGTCGATGGAATGGCGCGCCGCGATGAGTTCGTCCTCCTTCGCCGTGTCGATCCCGTAATGGCACGGGCTCACGTACGGCGGGCTGGAGATGCGGACGTGCACCTCGAGCGCCCCCGCGCCGCGCAACAACCGCACAATGCGCCGCGACGTGGTGCCGCGGACGATGGAATCGTCGATGAGGACGACGCGCTTGCCTTCGACGACCGAGCGCACGGCATTCAGTTTCAGCCGCACGCCGAGATCGCGCAGCTCCTGTGAAGGCTGGATGAACGTGCGGGCGATGTACTTGTTCTTGATGAGCCCCGTCTCGAGCGGAAGCCCGCTCTGCTCGGCGTAGCCCGCCGCCGCCGACACGCTCGAATCCGGCACGCCAATCACGATGTCGCCCGGCGCGGGATGCCGCTCGGCCAGGATGCGCCCGAGCTGTTTGCGCACGCTGTGCACGTTCCAGCCGTCGACGTCGCTGTCCGGCCGGGCGAAGTACACGTGCTCGAACGTGCACATGCGCCTTGCGCGGCGGGGAGCGAAGCGGACGGATCGCACGCCGTGGCGCGTGATGTGCAACAGCTCGCCCGGCTCCACGTCGCGCACGAGCGTGGCCCCGACCGTCTCGAAGGCGCAGGATTCCGACGCCACCACGTGCGCGTCCCCGAGCCGCCCGAGCACCATCGGGCGCAGGCCGAACGGATCGCGCACTGCGATGAGCTCGTCATCGCTCAGGATGACGAGCGCGAAGCCGCCCTCGATCTTTTGCACCGCGCGCGCGACGAGATCGGCCAAATCGCCCACGCCCTCCTTGGCGATGAGGTGCGCGATGACCTCGGTGTCCGACGTCGTCTGAAACAGGCTTCCCTGTTCCTCCAACTGAATGCGCAAAAAGCGCGCGTTGACGAGGTTGCCGTTGTGCGCGATGGCGAAGTTGCGCGCATGTGTCGCGAGCGCGATGGGCTGCGCGTTCTGAATCGTGTTCGATCCGGCCGTCGAGTACCGCACGTGGCCGATGGCGGCGTGGCCGTGGAGCCCCTCGAGCTCGCCCGCGCGAAACACGTCGGTCAAGAGCCCAAGGCCCTTGTGGCTGTACATGCGCGATCCGTCGGTGGAGGTGATGCCAGCCGCCTCTTGTCCGCGGTGCTGAAGCGCGACGAGCCCGTAGTACGTCAGCGCGGCCGCCCGCGGGTGACCAAAGATGCCAAAGACGCCACACTCTTCGCGCGGCTTATCGCCGTAAGCCGCCTGCTTTTCCACGCTATCCACGCCTGGTCTCTCCTTTTTGGTCAAAGCGTTGCGCGCGAGTCGACAGCATCCTGGCGAAGGAGGCTTGGGATGGCCGTTCGGTAAGCCTCCTCCAAGTCGGCGAGCGAAACGCGGACGAGATCGCTCGCAAATGCGACTTCGACATGTGGCACATCGGTGAATTCCCCTGCGACCCGGGCCGGGACGTCGAGCGCGCGGGCGAGATGGAGGAGCGCATCGAGCGCATCCGGCGAGACGGCGGCAATGGCGCGCCCTTGGGCTTCGGAAAACAGCCAGCCGGCTGGCCGCACGCCATCGGGTGCCACGAGCGATGCGCCGCACCCCGCCCCGATGGCCATCTCCGCAATCGCGACGGCCAGGCCGCCTTCGGACACGTCGTGCACGGCCACGGCGGCGCGCTCGGCGGCGATGCGCTGCAGAAGTTCATGCAAGCGCCGCTCGGCGGCGAGATCGAGATACGGCGCGTCGCCCACCGGCTCGCCACACGCCATTTCGGCGAAGAGCGATCCGTCGAGCTCGTCGTCCTCGCGCCCGAGGATCACGAGTTTCAGCCCACGCGCCTCCCGCGGCGCGGACGGCATGCGGCGCGAAATCCCATCCAGCACGCCGATGCAGCCGACGATGGGCGTCGGATCGATGTCCTGGCCGCGCGACTCGTTGTAGAGCGACACGTTGCCACTCACCACGGGGGTGTCGAGCGCGCGGCACGCCTCAGCCATGCCGTCGATGGCGTCCGACAACTGGCGCATGACTGCGGGCTTTTCGGGATTGCCGAAGTTGAGGCAGTTGGTGATGGCGAGCGGCTTGGCGCCGACCGCGGCGACGTTGCGGGCCGCTTCCGCCACGGCGATGGCACCGCCCTTTTTCGGATTCAGCCGGACGTAGCGCGCGTTGCCGTCGGTCGCCATGGCCACGGCCTTGTCGAGATCGGGCACCTTGACGAGCGCCGCGTCCATGCCGGGGCCTAACACCGTCTGCGCGCGCACCATCGTGTCGTACTGGCGGTACACCCACGACTTGTCGGCGATGTTCGGGTGGCGCATGAGATCGAGCCAGGCCCCGGCGAGATGGCTTGGCTCGGGGATGGACGCCCGCTTGGGCAATACAGGCGGGCCGACCGGCCGCTCGTACACCGGCGCCTCGTCGACGAGCGCGCGCACCGGGATTTCCGCGACCACTTCCCCGTGCCACAAAAGGCGCAGCATGCCGTCGTCGGTGACGCGGCCCACGTCGGCGACCTCGAGGCCGTAGCGGCGGAAGATGGCGAACGCCACCTCCTCCTTGCCGCGCTCGAGCACGACGAGCATGCGCTCCTGTGACTCGGACAGCATCATTTCGTACGGCGTCATGCCCGTCTCCCGCACCGGGACGCGATCCAGCACGAGCTCGATGCCGCCGCCCGCTCGGCTCGCCATCTCCGCGGACGAGGAGGTTAGCCCGGCCGCGCCCATGTCCTGGATGCCGACCACCGCGCCGGTGGCGATGAGCTCCAGGCACGCCTCCATGAGGAGCTTGCCGAGGAAGGGATCACCCACCTGCACCGCCGAGCGCTCCTTTTCCTCCGGGTCTTCCGCCGATGCGAACGTGGCGCCGTGGATGCCGTCGCGACCGGTGCGCGCGCCGACGACGAAGACCGGGTTTCCGACGCCTTTCGCTTCCCCGCGGACGATGCCATTCGCCGGCAGGATCCCGACGCACATCGCGTTCACCAGCGGGTTCTGGCGGTAGGTGGGTGAAAACTGCACCTCGCCCCCGACCGTGGGGATGCCGACGCAGTTCCCGTATCCCCCGATCCCAGCCACCACTTGAGAAAAGAGATACCGCGTGCGCGCGTCGTCCAGCGGCCCGAAGCGCAGGCTGTCGAGAAACGCGATGGGCCGCGCGCCCATGGTGAAGATGTCCCGCAGGATGCCGCCGACGCCTGTCGCCGCGCCCTGGTACGGCTCGACGGCGGAGGGGTGATTGTGGCTCTCCATCTTGAACGCGACCGCCCAACCGTCGCCGATGTCGACGACGCCCGCGTTTTCGCCGGGGCCCTGCAGCACCTGCGGCCCCGTCGTCGGGAACCTGCGCAGATGCACCTTGGAACTCTTGTAGCTGCAGTGCTCCGACCAGAGCACGCCGAAGATGCCCGCCTCGACGTAGTTCGGCAGCCGCCCGAGCTTTTCCACCACCAGCTCGTACTCGCTGTCCGAGAGCCCCAGGCTTCGGTAGATGGCGCCGTCCCGAATCTCTTCTGGCGTTGGCTCACGCATGCGTTAGGCCCTCCTCGACGTGCGCGTGAATCGATTGAAACATGCGAATGCCGTCCTCCGAACCCATCCAGTCGATCACGGCCCGCTCCGGATGCGGCATGAGGCCGAGCACGTTCCGCCTGGCGTTCAAAATGCCCGCGATGTCGTCGACGGATCCATTCGGATTCTCGACGTAGCGGAACGCCACGCGGCCCTCGCGGCGAAGCTCCTCCAAGACCTCAGGCTCCGCGTGATAGCGGCCTTCGCCGTGCGCGATGGGAATACGGATCATCTCCCCCGGCTCATACAGGCGCGTGAACGGCGAATCGTTCGTCTCCACGCGAAGTTTGGCGATCTCGCAGCGAAACTGGAGATGATGGTTGGCGAGGAGCGCGCCCGGCAAAAGTCCCGACTCCGTCAAGATCTGAAACCCGTTGCAGATGCCGAGCACCGGCTTGCCGCGCTCGGCCTCGCGCGCCACCGCGCGCACCACGGGCGAGAACCGCGCGATGGCGCCTGCGCGAAGATAATCCCCGTAGGAGAAACCGCCCGGCAGCACGATTGCGTCGTAGGCGCTGAGATCTTCCGCGTCGTGCCAGACGAGATCGACCGGATCGCCCGTCACCAGGCGGATGGCCTGCTCGGCGTCGCGATCGCAATTGGAACCCGGGAAGACGACAACCGCCCACCTCATTGGCCTCGCTCCCTGATCTCGAACGCGTACGTCTCCATGACGGGGTTGGCGAGCACCTTCTGGCACATGTCGTCCACCTGGCGCGCCGCCGCCCCTTCGTCCTCCGCCTCGAGCGTCATCTGAATGAACTTGCCGATTCGCACCTCGCCCGCTCCCTGAAAGCCGAGCGACACGAGGGCGCCGTGCACCGCGTGCCCCTGCGGATCGAAGACGGACGGCTTCAACCACACCTTGACCTCGACCTCAAACTGCTTCAACGCGCCACGCCTCCTTTGAGCCGCGCCCACACCTCTTGGTACGCCTCTTCGACGCCGCCGAGATCGCGTCGGAACCTATCTTTATCCAGTTTTTCCCTCGTGCGTTCATCCCAAAGCCGGCAGGTGTCCGGTGAGATCTCGTCCGCCAGGACGATCTCGCCCGACGGAAGCCGCCCGAACTCCAGCTTGAAGTCCACGAGGATGAGCCCGGCCTCGCGAAAACGCCGAACGAGGAGATCGTTCACGGCGAGCGCGAGACGCCTAAGCTCGGCGAGGTCGTCCGCCGTGGCGAGGTGCAGAATGAGGGCGTGATCGTCGGTCACAAGCGGATCGCCGAGCGCGTCGTTCTTGTAGTAGAACTCGACCAAAGGCCGCTCGAGCGGCGTGCCCTCTTCGATCCCGAACCGCTTGGAGAAACTGCCGGCCGCGATGTTGCGGACGACCACCTCGAGCGGGATGATCTCCACCTTGCGCACGAGCGTCTCCCGCTCGGAGATCTCTTCCACAAAGTGGGTAGGAACACCGTGCTCTTCGAGGTAGCGGAACAGGAGGTTGCTCATCTGGTTGTTGATGGCGCCCTTGCCGGCGATGGTCCCGCGCTTCTCGCCGTTGAACGCGGTGGCGTCGTCCTTGTACAGGACGCGCACCACGCCTGGGTCGGACGTCGCAAACACCTTTTTCGCCTTGCCTTCGTAAAGCAGCGTTTCCTCGGCCATTTCGCCCATCCTTTCGTGAGAGCGGCTCACATGCCAAAGCGGTGGAAGATGGTGTCGACGTGCTTCAGATGCCAGGACGGATCGAACAGGGCATCGATCTCCTCAGGCGTGAGGTGAGCCCGGACGCGATCGGACGCGAGGACGAGGTCCTTGAACGATCTCGCCTCTTCCCACGCCTGCATCGCGAGCGGCTGGACGGTGTCGTACGCCTCCTCGCGCGACAGGCCCTTGTCCACGAGCGCGGTCATGACGCGCTGCGAGAAGACGAGCCCGTGCGTCCGATCCATGTTGCGGCGCATGTTCTCGGGGTAGACGTGCAGATCGGTCAAGATGCGGTTCATGCGGTTCAGCATGTAGTCGATGAGAATAGTCGCGTCCGGAAGCACGATGCGCTCCACGGACGAGTGGCTGATGTCGCGCTCGTGCCAGAGAGGCACGTCTTCGAGCACGGGCACGATGTAGCCGCGCAGCACGCGCGAGAGGCCGGAGATCTGCTCGCACGACACCGGATTTCGCTTGTGCGGCATGGCGGAAGATCCCTTCTGCCCCTTGTAGAAGGGCTCCTCCACCTCGCGCACCTCGGACTTCTGCAGCGCGCGGATCTCGGTCGCAATCTTGTCCAGCGTCGTGCCGAGGAGCGCCAGGGTGAAGATGAACTCCGCGTGCCGATCCCGCTGCAACGTCTGCGTACTGATGGGCGCAGGCTTCAATCCGAGTCTCGAGCAGACGTATTCCTCCACCCGCGGATCGACGTTCGCGTACGTGCCCACGGCGCCGGAGATCTTGCCGTAGCGCATGCGCTCGCTCGCCGCGTCGAACCGCTCGAGATCGCGCCCCAATTCGGCGTACCAGAGCAGGCACTTGAGCCCGAACGTGGTGGGTTCCGCGTGCACGCCGTGCGTGCGGCCCATCATGACGGTGTATTTGTGCTTTTTCGCGAGCGCTTCAAGCGTCGAGAGGAGCTGCTCCACGTCCTCGCGGATGATCTCGATGGGACGGCGCAACTGCGCCATTAGCGCGGTGTCGACCACGTCCGTCGACGTCAGCCCGTAGTGCACCCACTTCCGCTCCGGGCCAAGCGACTCCGAGACCGCGCGGGTGAATGCCACCACGTCGTGGCGCGTCTCCTGCTCAATTTCCAGCACGCGGTTCACGTCGAAGCGCGCGCGTTCGCGGATGAGCCGCGCGTCCTCCTTCGGGATGACGCCGAGTTCGGCCCACGCCTCCACCGCGAGGATCTCGACTTCCAGCCACCACCGCATCTTTTCTTCCAGCGTCCACAGGCTCGCCATCTCAGGCCGGCTGTACCGGTCGATCACGCCACATCCTCCTTGTATGAAGCGGTTTGAGCCCCGGTCTCCGTGGGCTCTCTTTGCGCCCGCGTGCGCGGCGCGTTTCTCTACACGAGCGTTCTCGTCGCTCCCCATGGTAACACGAATTCCGCCTCGATCCGAACGTTCATTGTGAAATTGAACTGAACGTTCGCTCGCGCGGGTGCAGACTCGCCCGAGGCGAGTCACTCCCACTCGATGGTCGCGGGCGGCTTGGACGTGATGTCGTACACGACGCGGTTGATGCCCGGGACCTCGTTGACAATGCGCGTCGAAATGGCCGCCAGGACGTCCCAGGGAATACGCGCGAAATCCGCCGTCATGCCCTCCTGCGACAGGACCGCGCGGACGGCGAGCGTGTAGGCGTACGTCCGCTCGTCGCCCATCACGCCCACGGTGCGGTTGCCGGTCAGCACGGTGAAGTACTGCCAGATCTCGCGCTCCAGCCCCGCCTTCGCGATCTCCTCGCGCAAAATGGCGTCCGACTCGCGCACGAGATGCAGTTTCTCTTCCGTCACCTCGCCGATGATGCGGATGGCAAGCCCTGGCCCCGGGAACGGCTGCCGCCAGACGATCTCGGGCGCCAGGCCCAGCGCTTCGCCGAGGCGGCGCACCTCGTCCTTGAACAGATCGCGCAGCGGCTCGATGATCTCAAACCGGACGTCTTCCGGCAGTCCGCCCACATTGTGATGCGACTTGATGGTCGCCGCCGTATGCGTCCCGCTTTCGATGATGTCGGTGTAGAGCGTGCCCTGCACGAGGTAGTCGAACGGGCCGAGTCGCTCCGACTCTTCCTCAAACACGCGGATGAATTCCTCGCCGATGATCTTCCGCTTCCGCTCGGGATCGGTTACGCCCTCGAGGCGGCCCAGAAACCGCTCCTTCGCGTCCACCCGCACCACGTCGATGCCGAGCTTGTCCCGCAGGCTCTGCATGACGCTGTCGCTCTCGCCCTTGCGCAGGAGGCCGTGATCGACGAACATGGCCGTCAGCTGATGGCCAATGGCGCGATGCACCAGCGCCGCCGCCACCGACGAATCGACCCCGCCCGAGATGGCGACGAGCACGCGCTTGTCGCCGACTCGCTCGCGAATGCTGGCAATGGACTCGTCGATGAAGTTGCGCATCGTCCAATCCCCGCGGCAGCGGCAGACGTCGAATAGGAAGTTGCGGAGAAGGTCCGTGCCGTAATCGCTGTGATGGACCTCGGGGTGAAATTGGACGGCGTAAAGCTGCGCATCTGGCTTCGACATGGCCGCGATGGCGCCGTTGTCGGTGATCGCGTCGAGGCGAAAGCCCTCGGGCACCTTGGTCACCACGTCGCTGTGGCTCATCCACACGCCCTGGCGATCCGGCAGGCCGCGAAACAGCTCAGCGCCCGGCTTCACCTCGATGGACGCCCGCCCGTATTCGCGCACGGCGCCGCGTGCCACGTCCGCGTGGTACCGCTTCGCCATGAGCTGCATGCCGTAACAAATGCCGAGAATGGGGACGCCGAGATCGAACACGGCGTGATCGACGTCTGGCGCGCCTTCCGCAAACACGCTCTTCGGGCCGCCGGAGAAGACGATGCCCTTGAGCGGGCGCTGCTTCAGCGCTTCGGCCGATGTGGTGTGGGGCAGAAGCTCGGAGTACACGCCGAGCTCGCGGATGCGCCGTGCAATCAGCTGGTTGTACTGGCCTCCGAAGTCGAGGACGGCCACAAGTTCATGCATCGACAGGCACTCCTTTGCGGAAAAGGTCGCGAGGAACGGCTACGACAACGGGCCGATCCCGCACGTCCACGAGGATCGGCCCGTCCAAGCCGGAACAGGCACACAGCGGCGAAGGCGCAAATCGCCCCCGCTCCGGCGCCCGCGCGTTCGGCCACGTATGCGACGTTCCTGCCCGACCTCGTAGCAAGGCGATTTACGGTCGCCTCGTAGAGACTGCCGGGCCATATTCCCGGCATTATACGAGTCTCGGATTACGCACCCATTCTATCGGTTTCGACAAAGGGCGTCAATTCGGGAAAACAAGGGCGAACCCCGGCCTCCCGAAATTCGCCCCGCCAAATCAAGCTGATCTTCCTCCAGTGCTCCTCACCACGCCAGCGTTCGGAGTCAGGGCGGCATGGGTCAAGTCCCAACGCTCACATGTGCGTCGCCCTGATGGCCTTCGAGGGAGAAGAAGACTCGATTCGGTGTGTAGCTGTTGGCAACGGACACGAGTTGACCGCGGTCCGTGTTGCCCGCCACGAGGAAGGTGCGGGAACCATATGGATACCACAAGCTATTCACACCGTGGGCGCTCTGGAACTCCGCCTGCACACCAGACGCCAGTCGAACACTCGACACGCCCTCTCGAAGCGATGGCTCCCGGTTTGACATGATGAAGCAAACCATCTTATCGGCGCTCGTGTAGATGTCCACGTCGCCGACATCTGGCACAGAGACGGGGCCTGTGGTCTGTGCCTTGGACAGCGACGCACCGTCCAGGTCTTTACTCTGGCCCTCGGAAGAAGGCAATAAGAACAGCGCGTCCGTCTTCCACACGCCGTTTTTGTTGCCAACCACCAGAACCCCTTGGGTCTTCGAGACGCGAGGGATCCTTACACGCACAATTTCGACATTCTGAATTCGAAACTGATTCACCACATCGCGCGATACGGGATAGCCCTTTGAACCGTCCGAGAACTGCCACTGAACCGAATGCAGAATTCCCGGCAAGGGATTGGTCTCAGACTGGGGAGCGACGTCTTGGATCACGGCCATTCGAAGGGACACCTGCTGTTGAGGCGGGGCGGTGTGAGTCTGTGTGGGTCCACCGCAGGCCGTGAGGAGCCCTGTGCACAACATGGGAAAAAGGAGCAACCTGCGTTTCACACGATCACCTCGATTCGTCGCGGCATTCGTTCTATTGATCGAGCCTTTTGCAGAATCACGAGCCTTTGTGCAGCAAGGGTTTTTCGAGCACAAAGAAGGACTTCGCCCTAAGTTGAGAGAAAGGAAATAGTATCCAACCAACCGTTTCTACGGGCGAAGTCCAACGTGCACTTTCGACAAACATGGCTCTTTTCCTTTGACGAATGGGTCGCATTCGCTCGCGCTGGAATCAGTCATTCTGCAAGATGCCCATATCTATAAAAGTATACCGTTTCTATTCGCGCCGCTCGCGAACCAGACAATTGTCGCCAGCATCGGTGCCTGGCACCTATCTGAATTTCCTCACCCAGATGACGCCGCCACGCGGGTCCACCGCCTGACCTCTCCGTCCATCGCCGAGGTCACCTCGCCGCGGCTCTCCAGCAAATCGAGGTGGCCCTGCACCTCGGACAACCCGAGCATGACCACCGGACCTTCCAGCTTTGGGAATAGACGACGGGTGACCTCCGCCACGGTCGTCGCGCCCTCCGCCAACGCTTCGCGGATCTGGGCACAGCGCGACTCGTGCTCGGCGAATCGCCTGTCGATGAGCGCCCGATGATCCGCAAACGGATCCCCATGGCCGGGATACACCAGGGCGAGATCCAGGGCGCGGGTGCGCTCCATCGACGCCCGGTAATCGAGCAGCGGCTTCGGGCGAGGGGCGGACGGGTCGACCGGCGGCTCGACAAACGCGTTCGCCGAGATGGTGGGCAGCAGATGATCGCCGGCGATGGCGTGACCAGCGGGATCCACCAGAACGATGTCGGTGCGGCTGTGGCCGGGGACGTACATCACCCGCCAGTCGCGCCCGCCCGCGCGGACCACGTCGCCATCGCGAACGTAGACGACGTCGCGCCAATCGTATTTCTGCATCCAGATGCGCGACTCCCAGCGGACGTCCGATCCGGCCTCGCGGGCGAACGCCGCGTAAAACGCGTCGAATCGCCGATGTTCGTCTTCCCCGAGCTCCACGATGCGGCGTGCCGCCTCGGAGACGACGATGCGCGCGCCCGACGCCTGCTGCACGGCAGAGACGCCCCCGATGTGATCGAGGTGCATGTGCGTGACGACAATCTGTTCAATGTCTGCGAATCGAACCCCGTGTCGCGCGAGCCCGTCCTCAAGCTGTGCAAGGGACTTCGGAAACGGCAGCCCCGTGTCCACCAGCGTGAGCGGATCGCCCAAGATGAGGTACGCGTTCACATGATCTTCGGGATACGGCGTCTCGATCCGCACCCGCTCGATGCCCGTCTGCATGGCCATCCCTCGGTTCTTCGTTGAAGTTCTTTCTCGATCTTACCACGCTTTGCCGGAGATCGCGCATGAATATTCAAAGATGAAATCTCGTTTTGCCCATGCAACGGCGTCGGCAGACGAAGGGCGAAGTACGCTAACGGATTCGTTCCGCGCCGGCGCGTGAAGCCGCCTCAAGCCACTCGGACAGCGTCGCCGAGAGGTCGCGCCAGTCCGCGGGTTCGCACGCCTTCGATTCTGCGCCGTACAGCTTTGCCTCGGCGGCACGAAGCCAAGGCCCGAACGCGTCCGATGCGCCGGCGCGCTCGGCGAGCGGTCGGAGATGGCGCAGCGTGGCGCTCGGAGGCAGGTCGAGCGCCGCCCGGGCCTCGCGCACCAACCGCAAGAATTCGCCGCGCTCCTCCTGGCGCGATGCGCGGCGCCGCCGTGCCCGTCTCGCGGCCCAAAGGGCGCCCAGCGCTGCGGCGGCGCCGCCGAGGGCGACAGACGCCACCACGAGCGGCTCGCGCCTGACAACAGGCGGAGATGCGGGCGCCTCGCTGTGACGGCGCGTTCCCGGCGCGAGCGTCCCGTGCGCGCCGCGCGTCGGGGCCGAGCTGGGCGCAAACGTCATGGCAAAGCCCGGCGTCGCGTCGAACGGGATCCAGCCGAACTCCGGAAAATAGACCTCGATCCACGCGTGCGCGTCTGCCTCCGACACCACATACGTGTCCGGGGCCACCTCGTTTTGTGCGCCGACGGCGAACCCTGTGACGAAGCGCGCGGGCACGCCGAGCGTGCGCAGCATCACGGCGGCGGCACTCGCGAAGTTGTCGCAGTACCCGCGGTGCGTGTCAAAGAGAAACTGCGCGACGTAGTCCTGCCCGGGCTGCGGCACCGGCACGTCCGACACGTCGTACCGCTCGTGTGCGGCGAGATATTGGATGATGGCATTCACCATCTCGTACTCCGTCACCGCATGCCCTTGCGCGACGATCCGCGCCGCCAACTGCCTGACGCTCGCCGGCAGCTCAGCCGGCAACTGCGTGTCAAACGAACGGATGCTGGCCGGAATATCGCGCCGCACGGCGACAAACGGAGCGCCGACCGAGGCGAGACGTGCGTACGGGTTGTTTGGGACGGCCACCTCCACCTCGTACGATTCCCCCGGGCCGAGCGGCGCCGCCTTGATGTTGCCCTGCACGGTGTCGAGCGCGAACTCGTTCCCGTAGAGCCCCGGCAGCCGCAGGACGCGATCGACCGCATATGGCGCGAGAAGATCCGTGGTGTTCACGGTGCCTTTCACCGACACGGTGACGTCCATGGCGCGGTACGCGACGTGCGCGAACGGCAGCCCGCCCGGGAGGGGCTGGCCAATGGCCGCGGTGGCGACGTCCGATCCGTCAAGCGGGACGGACACCCAGCCCTGCCCTGTGTAGTCGGACAGAACCTGTCCGCGCAGATCGAGCGGAACCGGCGCCCGCATCTCGAGGATCGGCTGCGGATCCGTGACGAGCGATCCGCCGAGATGGCTGTCGTCCAAGCTGTAGCCCGTTCGCGCGGGGGTCCGGGGCACGAGCGACATCACGATGCGCGCCACACCAGGTACGAGGGGGGCCTTGGGCGCGGCGAGCGCGCACGCCGCGCCGCACAGGATGATCCCTGCGCCCACACCCGCGGCGCGGCGCCAGTCGGATGGCCGGGCCACCGCGCCCTCCCATCGGGCAAGCGCGAAGAGCGCGAGCATGAGCCCAAGACACATGAGTTCCAGGCATACGCCTGCGGCCGGGTGCGTCAGCGAGACGGCCACGAGCCCGATCTGAGCCACGCCGTTGTAGAGGAGCCAGGTGAACGGCCGCCGATACGCGTACCGCACGAGCCCCATCGCGGCAAGCCCCGCCAGGCTGAAGGCGCACAACCGCCAGGGAGCCGCGCCGAGGTTCGCGAACCAACCGGTGAGGCGAGCCGCCTCAAACGCGGCGACGACCTGGGCGATAAGCAGAGCGGCCCAGGCCATGCCGCGTTTCCAAGGACTCGTCAGGGCGGCGCCAAGGCACATGGCGAACCAGAACGCTGCCACCTCGAAAGCCGCGCGCCGCTCGAAGGCGAACCCCACGGGCGCAAGCGCGGTGACGACCCACGCGAAACAGAGGAGGCTTCGGACGAGCCGCCGAACAGGCCCATGGGCCATCGACTGTTCCTCCTTCCACGCTAGGCGCGAGCATTGGACGGCTCTGGCCCGCGCGCCCTGGCGACACGCCCGTCCCCAGGCTCCCGACGGTCAACCGCTGACACCACCAGCGCGCGCCCGCCCCTCGCCAGTCCGACCGATTCTGGAGCCCCGGCCGTCACCCAGATCGTCGCGGACCATCCTCCGGGCACCTCGGCGCTCGGTGGGGCCGTGCCGACGCACACGTCGATCTCGGCAAGTGCAGAGCCCGCCTCGTCGAACGTGCGGCACCGCCGCCACGCAAGCGACTGACCATGGCCCGTTGGAATGAAGCATTCAACCGATAGGCCCCCGCGCTGCCCATGGGCGACGAGCGAGAGCACCACCGAAAGCGCGCGTTCCGCCAGATGCGGCGGATCGCCCGGTCGGATCCACGGCACGACACGCCACGGCCGCGAGATGTCCGAAGCCATCTCTCTGGCATACAGGTCTCCCGTCCTGAGCGATGTCGGCCAGTGGATGAGGCTCAGCCGCTCGCCCGGGCGATAAGGCACCACGCCGCCCGTCGGCGCCACCTCAGCCTCGCGCTCTGTGGCCCCATGGGTTCGCATCCGCCGCTCGATCTCGCGCACCCAATCGCCGACGGGCACGAGCTTCGGGTACACCGCCATCGCGCCCTCGGCCGGCAGGCGCCGATCGACGGAAAAGAGGCCGAACGCATCACTCACGCGAACGCGCACGGCGTTCAGCGCGTATCGACCTCGGCGAAGCGAAGGGGCCTCCAGTTCGACCCGACAGCCACCCGGCTCCCTGCAGCAGGCCACCGTGTTCAGGCTGTCGCTCGCGGCGCGATGGCCCTCCCATTCGAGCGCGATCTCGGCGCGGCGCTCCCACCTTCCGAGCCTGGGCGCCCGAGTTGAGACCTCGACCGCGATGCGCACGCTGTCGCCCGCGAACGCGCGCGCCGGGATCTCCACGCGCGTTTTCGAGATGGCGAGCGCGGCCATTGCGACCGAGAGTTCGTACAGGCTCAGGGCGTCCAGGGCGCCTCCAAGCGCACGCAGCCCCACCGCCCCCGTGCCGAGCGCCAGGTAGCTCACGGCGGCACTCGCGAGCACAAGCGCCGTCAGGAGCCACGGCCTGCGAATGGAAGTTGTCATCGCGGCTCACCGAGCTTGGGCGCGGGGACCTGGTTCAAGACCTCGTCGAGGATCCCGTCCCACGGCTCCTCCATCCATGGGTCGGGGCTGCGGCGAAGCCGATGTCGCCACACGGGCCGGGCGAGATGGCGCACGTCGTCCGGAACGACGTACGTTCGACCCCACATGTAGGCGCGAGCCTTCGCGGCGCGAATCAGCCCGAGCAGCGCGCGCGGGCTGGGACCCATCGGCACGCGCGGATGGCTGCGAAGTGCGTGGGCGAGAAGCACGGCGTAGCGGAGAAGCGCCGGATCGACGTAGACCTTCTCCGCCTCGCGCTGCCAGCAGAGGACATCGGCCGACGTCGCGATGGGCTGGAGGCGCTCCAGCTGGGCCTGTCCGCCGCCTGCCGCGAGCATGCGGATTTCGTCTTCCATGGAAGGATAGCCAAGTTCGATGCACATCAGGAAGCGATCCAGCTCCGACTCCGGCAACGGATAGGTGCCTTCGAATTGCCGAGGATTCTGCGTGGCGAGCACCCAAAACGGCTGCGGAAGCGGATACCGCCTCGCGTCCAGCGTGACGGAGCCCTCCTCCATCGCCTCGAGGAAGGCGCTTTGCGCACGCGGCGAGGCGCGATTCAATTCGTCCACGAGCACCATCTCGCTGAAGATGGGCCCTTTGCGGACTTCGATGGCGCCCCGCTCTTTGTCGTACATCGCGTACCCAAGGATGTCCGCCGGAAGAAGGTCCGAGGTGCACTGCACGCGGCTCAGCGTGAGGCCGAGGAGGCGCGCGATCGCCATGGCAAGCGTCGTCTTGCCGACGCCCGGAACATCTTCGATCAAGACGTGGCCGCCCGCGACGAGCGCGCAAAGGACGAGATGAACAGCCTCTTCGTGGCCAAAGACCACGGATGAGATGGCGTCACGCAGGCGCGCGAACGTCGGAGACATCGGTTCCACTTCTACCTTGATCTGACGCGAAGCCAAGGTCGAAATCCCCATTCCCGTGTCTTCTCTTCTTCCCGATTCTAACAAACCGGCCGACATCCGCATAGCTCGCGCGAAGGGCCATATAGTGGGTAGAGAAGAGAAGCGCTTGTCGATCCGGCCACCGGCATCACATTTGGAAGGAGATGGGTAATTGAAGGTCTCCACCGCGCGCTTCCCCAGGGCCATCAGGGTCAAAACCGCCCGTCTGCCACTCGCCGTTCGTCGCAATCCGCATGGTCTTGTGATAGGATCCAAGGAAGAGACAGCGCCGAAGAGCTCGAGTCCAGTGCATGAACTTCCATCGCAGCGAATGCGTCTATTTGCGCGGATGGAGCGGCCTCCGGACAGGCCGAAGCCCTTCGACCAAAGGAGGGATACGCACGTGGCGAGGGACACCGAGGAGATCTCGCTGTCAGCCCTCAACCCTGAACCTGTACCCCTGTACGGCAAGAGGCCCTTCCCCAAGAGTGCGAGCCGATGCAAGCGGTGCAAAATGCCGTCGGATCTTCAGTTTTGCATGATGTGCCAAACGGAGTTTGTCACGCAGGCTCGGATGTGTTTTCAATCCATTTTGGACGCCGTGGAGATCCAGCGGGATCCGCGCAGGTCTTATGAGGAAAAGCGCGCCGCATACAAGTCGGCGAAGCGCCGGCTGAAACAGCTCCAGGAGTTGAAGACCTACGGCGTGACGTTCGAACAGACCAAGGCGTTCCGGAAGGCCCTTCGCAGCCTGCGCGAGGCGCTGCGCGAGGAAAAGGCGGAGCGGACCGTGAGCCTTTCGTGAGGCAAGACGAGGCGCCCCAGGCACTGTACGTGCTTAGGGCGCCTCTCGCGCTGCTCAGCATGCGAAGGCGGCTCAGCCTCCTCGATAATCTTCCGTGGCGCCAGGCACGGGCGGATCCACAAGGCCGTTCTGATAGGCGTACCTGACGAGCGCCGCTCTCGAATGCAGCCCGATCCGGCGCATGATGTGCTGGCGGTGTGTTTCCACCGTCTTGACGCTGATGTGCAGCGCGTCGGCCACCTCTCGATTGGTGTAGCCCTGTGCCAGGAGCACAAGGACCTCGGTCTCCCGCGGCGACAGCCGTTCCGCCGTTCGCGAGGGGCTGACGGTTTCGGCATTCGCGCGCTGCCCCCACCTGCGGGAAAGATAGGGATGCCCTGGTTGGCCGTGCTGAATTGCAGCCACAATCTCGCTCGAGTCGTCATGCTTAAACACAATGCCGGAGACGCCAGCGTCCAACATCTTTTCCACATGGACGCGATCGTCGAACATCGTCAGCATGATGACCCGGACCTGAGGGGCGATCTGGCGGAGGTGCCGTGCGGTCGTGATCCCGTCCAGCCCCTGAGGCATGTGCACGTCCATCAGCATGACGTCTGGCCGATCTTTCACCGCGGCTTTGAGCGCGTCTTCGCCGCACGAGCACTCCCCCACCACCTCAATCCCGGCTACGCCGTGCAGGATCAGGCGCAGACCTTGGCGGACCAAGGCGTGATCGTCGACGATGACCACGCGCGTGTGGGCCATAACGATTCGCCCCCTTCTCCTCAGCCGAGCGGATTGGGAAAGATGACGCGAACGCGCGTACCTTGCCCGGGCTGACTCTCGATCTCGAGCACCCCATGCAGCGCAGATGCGCGCTCGCGCATGTTCTTCAACCCGTAGCCGGGTAGCAGCTTGATCTGGTCCGCGTCGAAGCCACACCCGTCGTCGCGGATTTCCACTTCGCACATCTCGGCGCACGTCATGTGAATCTGAATGTGTCGCGCCCGCCCGTGTGAAATCGCGTTGTGCACCGCCTCTTGCACAATGCGGTACACGTGGATCGCGATGCCGCCGAGATCGCCACCGGGCCACTCCTTGTTCAGGCTGACCTCGATCCGACAGCCGCTTGTCGACATCTCGTCGCTCAACATGCGGATGGCCGCGCTGAGGCCGAGATCGTACAGGAGCGACGGATACAGCGTGTGCGACAGCGCGCGAACCTCTTGCGAGCACCGCTTGACCTGCGCGCGCAGGTCGTCAAGCGCCCTGTGCAGACGAGGTGGCGCCTGGCGCTTGAGGTGCTCCATGCCGAGATCCACCGCGTACAGGGACTGGCTCACCCCATCGTGCAGCTCCTGAGAGATGCGCTTGCGCTCCTGTTCCTGCACCTCAAGCGTCATGCGGTTCAGCCGCGCTCGCATCTCCAACTCCTTCGCCTGCCGCTCGCGCGTGACATCCCGGATGACAATCACCATGTCGCGGCTGGCCTCGCCGCCAGACGGTTCAAGAAACGTGCGGCTCATGCCGACGGGGACATAGGCCCCATCCTTCGTCGGCAGTTCCGACTCAAAATACGAGACTTCGGTCTGACCGGCGAGAAAACACCGCTCTTTACCCGGGCCCACTTCGCGCGCTTCACAATACCTGCAATACGGGATCCAATCGCCCAGTTCCCAACCCGTCATGCGCGTCGCCGATGGATTGATGAAAACTATGATGCGGTCTTTGTCCATGACGATGATCCCGTCGTTCAGCGCATTGAACAGGTGCCTGAGCCGTTCCGCGCTGTAGGCCATCGTTCTGGTGGCCACCCCCACCACCCTCGCCACCCGAGTTTCCTCTACCTTACGACATCACGCCTCAACAGGGAAACCCTTGCCGCGCCACGCCTCATATCCGCCCACCATGTTGCGCACATCCCCCACGCCATGGGCCCGAAGCAGGCTCGCGGCGATGGCGGATCGACCGCCCGTCCGACAATACACGCAGACCGATCCGTCGCGTGGCACGTCGTGGATGTGAGCCGCGAGCTTCGAGAGCGGAATGTGGTGAGCCTGCGGCAGGTGACCCCCCGCCCACTCGTCAACGTTGCGGACGTCCAGAAGCCAGAGCCCCTGCTGCGCGAGCGCTCCACGCACCTCGTCGGGCGACACGTTCGCATAGGACGCGACGTCGTCCGGCGCTGCGCGATCCACTGCGGCCGGATCGGTCCAATCCACCACGTCATCGATGCCGATGGACCGAAGCGCGCGGATCACGTCGGGCGCGATCGCGTCCGCAGCCAGCAGATGGATGGGCCGATCGGCAGGAAGAAGCCACCCCGCCCACGTGACGAACGACTTGTTCCAGGGGATGTTGAGGCTTCCGGCCAAGTGGCGCTTCGCAAACGCGTCCGCCGGCCGCACATCCAGCACCACGCCGCCCTCTCGCCACGCGCGGACCCGTTCCGGCGGCAGGTCCACGCGCTCGGGAGCGCCCAGTTCCGCGAGCAGGCGCGGCCCCACCTTGTTGACCAGTTTCATGCGGGCAAAGTAGATCGGCGCTTCGGGTTGCCCGGCGAGCAGCGCCTGGACGAACGCGTCCTCGTCCTTGTGCTGAAGGGCCCAGTTCACCAGCTTCTCGTAGCCGACCGTGGACGACGGGACGGCGCCGAGTGCCTTGCCGCACGCGCTGCCCGCGCCGTGGGCCGGCAGCACCTGAACGTGATCGGGCAGCGCCTCAAATTTGCGCAGCGAGCGGAACATCTGGCGAGCCAGCGCTTCCGAACTGCCGCTCTCGCCCGCCACGCGCTCGAGCAGATCCGGCCGCCCGACGTCTCCCACAAAGACGAAGTCTCCGGAAAACAACGCCATGGGCACGTCCGGCGAGGTCTTGCCGTCGTACAGGAGGTACGAGACGTGTTCCGGCGTATGCCCGGGCGTATGCATGACGACGATCCGCACATTTCCAAAGTGAAGCTCGTCGCCGTCCTTCAACAGCCGGTGTGGATACGCCTTGACGTACTCGGACTTCCACTCCGGCGGGCCCTCGTCCGACACGCAGATGGCCGCACCTGCGCGATCCGCCATCTCCCGCGCCCCGGAGACGAAATCGGCGTGAATATGCGTCTCGAGTGCAGCTACGATGCGCAGCCCCTCCCGCTTGGCCGTGAGCAAATACGGTTCGACGTCGCGGGCGGGATCGATCACGCAGGCCTCGCCCGTTTCCTGGCAGCCGACCAGGTAGGAAGCGTGCGCCAATCCTTCATCGTAGAAACGGCGAAGGTACATGTCACCCATCCTCTCTCAATCTGTTTCTGTTCTCGACGCGATGGCGTCCGCCCTTCACAGGTTCTTTATCATTGGCGCGTCGGCGCGCTCCTGAGCCACCTGCACGAAAGCCTTCGCGTAACGCAGGCCCTTCTGAACGACGGGCTCCTTCAGCAGGCGGATGAGCGACCAGACGGTCACGGGCGTGCGGTCCTCTGCGGCGATCCGTCCGGCCTCGCGCGCGATGATGCGCGCCTCCTCGATCATCCGCTGCATCGATTCGAACTCGGATGTGAGGCTCGCGAACAGATACTCGACGGACGCCCGGTCCTCGAGTACCGCCTTCGCAAACTCGGCGAACTGCAGGAGGGGCCGCATGAGCTCCACGAGGGTCGGAAGCGCGTTCAAGAGCTCGGCGAGGGCGGCGAGCGTGTCGCGATCGACGCGCAGCGGAATCTCTTCCGACGCCGACTCCATCAGGTAGCGCATCGATTCCCGATCCTGCACCAGTTCCCGCCCGAACGCGATGGCGGTGGGCAAGTTGCCGAGCGCCTCGTCCCACTCAGCCAAGCGCTCGATCACGCGCACGAACTTGGCCTGAAAATCCGGATCGCCAAGCGCCCGCTGGGCCCCATCGACTTCGGCTGTATAATTGTTCGCCATGATCCCACCCCCGCGCCTACATCAGGCCCTTGAGCATGCCGTCCCAGTACAGAACCGGCAAGAACGACTTCTTGAGCACGTACATGCTGAACCGCTCCTGGCCCTGATCGAACGGGAAGGTCTCCTCCGGCTCGTGGCTGTAATCGAACTCGGCGAGGATCAGTCTGCCGTAGCCCGTCACCAGAGGGCAGGAGGTGTAGCCATGATATTCGGCCTCGACCGGTCGGTTTTTCAGGTAGGCCGTCAGGTTGTTCACCAACACGGGCACCTGTTTGCGAATGGCCGCACCCGTCTTCGACGTGGGGAGACCCGAGCAGTCGCCAAGGCTGAAGACGTTCGGAAAGCGGACGTGTTGCAAGGTGAATTTGTCCACATCAACCCACCCGGCTTCGTTGGCCAACGGGCTTTCCTTGATCACATCGGGCGCGCTCATGGGCGGCACCACGTGCAACAACTCAAACTCGAGGGCCATGGTCTGGCCCGTGTCCAGGTTCTCGAACACGGCGACCTTGTCGTCCGCCTTCACCTCGACGAGGCGGTGCTTGAAGTGCGGATGAATCTGCTTGCGTTCGACCACCTTCATCAGCGCGTCCGCATATTTCTTTACGCTGAACATGGTGGGCGTTCCGGTGACGTAGTGAATCTGCGCTTTGTGACGGACGCCCTTTTTCCTCAGGTAATCGTCCGCGAGGTAGGCGATCTTCTGCGGCGCGCCGCCGCACTTAATGGGGGTCTCCGGCATGGTGAACACCGCGTTCCCGCCGCGGAAGTTCTGCAGCGCATTCCACGTCGTCTGTACGTACTCGTACGTGTAGTTGCTGCAGATCCCGTTGCGCCCGATGTTGCCCTCGAGCCCTTTGATCTTGTTCCAATCCATCTGGATGCCCATGGCGACGACGAGCGCGTCGTACCCAACCGTCGATCCCGAGGCCAATTCGACCTCGCCCTGCTCCGGCCGGAAGGCGACGACGGCATCGCGAATCCACACGGAGCCAGGCGGAATGAGCGATGCTTCATCGCGCACCGTCGCCTCCCGCGGCGCCGCGCCGGCGCCCACAAGGGTCCAGAGCGGTTGATAGTAGTGCTTGTCGGCAGGTTCAATGATGGCCACTTCGCCTCGAAGCCGTGGTTCTTCGCGCAAGAGCCGCGCGGCCACGGAGATACCAGCTGTTCCTCCTCCGACGATCACGACCGGATAGCGCATAGGGCTCCCCCCAACACGTTCTCGTGATGAAAGCCTTTTCGAACCTAAGCTTACAGGGGCGCTCTCCTTGTGCGCATCCGGGAAAACCCTGATTCTTCGTCGCTCGCCTGACGACAAAGAAAAAGGCACCCGAATGGTCGCCCATTCGGGTGCCTCCGTTCCTCGACGGAAGATCACATCATGTCGCCCATGCCCGCGCCGGGAGCCGGAGCCTTCTCCTTTTCCGGCTTGTCGGCAACCGCAGCCTCGGTCGTGAGGAAGGTCGCCGCCACGCTCGCCGCGTTCTGCAGCGCGGAGCGCGTCACCTTCGCCGGGTCGACGATACCAGCCTCGAACATGTTGACCCATTCGCCGGTCGCCGCGTTGAAGCCGATGCCCGGCTGCTCCGTCTTCAGGCGCTCCACGATGATGGAGCCCTCGACGCCCGCGTTCTCCGCAATCTGGCGGACCGGAGCCTCGAGCGCCTTGCGGACGAGGTTCACACCCGTCAGCTCGTCGCCCTCAGCCTGCACGTTGTCGAGCGCCTTGATAACGTTCACGAGCGCAACGCCACCGCCAGGCACGATGCCCTCCTCGACAGCCGCGCGCGTCGAGTTGAGCGCGTCCTCGATGCGGAGCTTCTTCTCCTTGAGCTCGGTCTCGGTCGCCGCACCCACCTTGATGACCGCGACGCCACCAGCCAGCTTCGCGAGGCGCTCCTGCAGTTTCTCGCGATCGAAATCGGAGGTCGTCTCCTCGATCTGCGCCTTGATCTGATTGATCCGAGCCTGGATGGCCGACTTGTCGCCAGCGCCGTCCACGATGATGGTGTTCTCCTTGCTCACGCGCACCTGGCGAGCGCGGCCGAGCTGATCCAGCGTCGTGTTGCGCAGTTCAAGCCCAAGCTCCTCGCTGATGACCTGACCACCCGTGAGGATGGCGATGTCCTGCAACATGGCCTTGCGGCGATCGCCAAAGCCAGGCGCCTTGACGGCCACGGCGTTGAACGTACCGCGGATCTTGTTGACCACGAGCGTCGCGAGCGCTTCGCCCTCCACATCCTCGGCGATGAGGAGCAGCGAACGGCCAGCCTGCACGACGCGCTCCAGCACCGGCAGGATCTCCTGGATGCTCGAGACCTTCTTGTCGGTGATGAGGATGAGCGGCTCGTCCAGCACAGCCTCCATCTTGTCCGCGTCCGTCACCATGTACGGCGAGATGTAGCCGCGGTCGAACTGCATACCCTCGACGACCTCAAGCTCGGTCGTGAAGCCCTTCGACTCTTCGACGGTGATCACGCCGTCGTTGCCAACCTTCTCCATCGCATCCGCGATGAGCTCGCCGATTTCGTTCGAACCAGCCGAGATGGCGGCAACCTCCGCGATGTTCTTGCGGCCCTGGACCGGCTTCGCGATCTTCTTCAGCTCCTCGACCGCAGCCGTCACGGCCTTCTCAATGCCGCGGCGGAGCACCATCGGGTTCGCACCAGCGGCGACGTTCTTCAGACCCTCGCGGATCATCGCCTGCGCCAGCACCGTCGCCGTCGTCGTACCGTCACCCGCGACGTCGTTGGTCTTCGTCGCGACTTCCTTCACGAGCTGAGCACCCATGTTCTCATACGGATCCTCGAGCTCGATCTCCTTCGCGATGGTCACACCGTCGTTCGTGATGAGCGGAGACCCAAACTTCTTCTCCAGCACCACGTTGCGGCCCTTCGGCCCGAGCGTCACCTTGACCGCATCCGCAAGCGCATCGACTCCGCGCATCATCGCACGGCGAGCTTCTTCACCAAAGCGAATCTCTTTTGCCATGTTGCATACCTCCCTGACGACTGTGGAATGTTCCGTTCATGGAGCGTTTTTCACGTCAATCCGGCATTACTTCTCGACAATCGCCAAGATGTCGCTCTCGCGCAGGATCAAGAGCTCCTCGTTGTTCACCTTGACCTCGGTGCCCGCATACTTCGAGTAGATGACGCGATCGCCGACCTTGACCTCCATGGCCACGCGGTTGCCCTTCTCATCGAGCTTCCCCGGGCCAACGGCGATCACTTCGCCCTCCTGCGGCTTCTCCTTCGCGTTGTCCGGCAGGAAAATCCCACTAGCGGTCTTTTCCTCACGCTCCACCGGACGGACCACCACGCGATCAGCGAGCGGCTTCAACATTGCGAACGACCTCCTTGCGAGATGTAGTTCCGAACCTTTGTTAGCACTCTCGCTCGGTGAGTGCTAACACCATGGACTATGATAATCGGTTCGCTGCGAGAGTGCAACAGGGAATTCAACTTTTTTGCGGGCGATGTGGAAGAGGGCACGGAAGCCTTTCCTCACGCCGGAACCGTGGGCGCGGCGAGCGCGCCCTGGCGCCACCGATCTCGCCACCACGCCAGGAGATCCGCAGCCTGATGAGGGCGAAACACCGGCACCGGGAACCCCATCGGCGCCCAATCGGGCGAGACGACCGCCGCGATGGCGAGCGCGCCGGATTCGAGGAGCTGTCTCCACTCGTCCTCGCCCCGCACCACCGCGATCTTCGCGTGCGCCGCGCGCTTGCCCCCCTCCGCGATCACGACGTCCACATCCGCGACTGCGCGAATGGCCGCGAACCACTCGGGAAAGCCGCCCTCCTGTCGCGATCGCAGAAGAAACCCGTGCTTGCTCGCGACCATCGTCGCCGACGCGCCGGCGGCCGCTGCGCGCGCAGTGTCGGATCCGGGCTTCTCCCAATCGTCGGGCGCCTCGTCCGCGTGGCCGTCGTGCTTCAGGTAGGCCACACGAAGGCCTTGCGCCGCCGCTTCGGCCACAAGCGCTTCCGCGAGACACGACTTGCCGGAGCCCGAAAAGCCCGCAATGCCGATGATGACAGGGCCCTCCGCGTCACGCATTGAGCCAGCCACCCACGCCCAGGACGGCGATGTCCCGCTTGCGAACACGAAGCCCGGTGAGGACGCGCGGCAGCAGTCGGTCGAACGACGTGATGGGATCGTAGATGACGGCGCCCGGCAGTCCGAAGATGGCCGTGTCGTTCCGATACGCGAGCATGAGCATGGACCCCGGCAGCATGGGCGTGCCGTACGTCACCACTTCCGTCGCCGCGTCCCGGATGGCACCCGGCGAGCGGTCGTCGGGATCGACCGACATCCCGCCCGTGACGAGGACGAGCGTCGCCCCTTGCTCGCATGCCTCGACGATGGCGTCCGCGATTCGATCGCGCTCGTCGCCGACGAACACTTGGTGCACGTCCTGGATGCCGTAGCGCGCGAGCTTCGCCCGCAGCACGGGCCCGAACTTGTCCTCCACCCGCCCGTGCAGGATCTCGCTTCCCGTGGTCACAATCCGCACCTTCTGGGGCTGATACGGCAACACGTCGATCACGGCGCGCTTCTGCGCCTGCGACGCGATGACCTCCACAGCGCGCACCTTGTCCTCGGCGATGACGAGCGGAATGGGGCGCACGGCGGCGAGGCTTGTCCCCCGCGTCACGTGCTGAAACGGCCGCTTGGTCGCGATGGAGATCTCGTCGATGGTGTTCATGGCGGTCACGCGTCTCGCGTCCACCCACAGCATCCCGTCCCGCTTCGCGCGAAGAATGACCTTGCCCTCCGAGACTTCGGACAGCTCCACGCCCTCGCCCGCGATGGCCTGAGCCATGCGGAGGGCCGCGTCGTCTTCGTGCAACTCTCCCGGCTCGAGCTCCAGGATGTACAGATGCCGCTTTCCCATGTCGAGCAGGACCGGGATGTCCTCCTCCCGCACCACATGGCCCCGCTTAAATTGGCGCCCCTTGAATTCTCCGGGCACGATGCGCGTCATGTCGTGCGCGAGCGCCAAACCAATCGCGTCTTCGACAGGCACTTCTCGCCGGATCACGCGTCTCCCTCCCTCTTCAGCCAGGCCTCGTACTCCTCCGGCCGATGAACCGGCCGGACGGCCCAGGCATCTTCGAACGCGACGGTGCAAATCGCAAGCCCCTCGAGAGCCTTGAGAATCCGCTTCTCCCCACGCGCCGCACAGGCCGCCATGGCCCGCACCGCGCGCTCCGCGTAGACGGCGGCGAGCGGCTGAATCCTCCCCTCGCGCTCCGCGGCGGCGACGTCGGCACCGGTGCGCTGGAACGCGGACACAAGGGCCTGCACGGCGTCTTTGGAGATCCCCGGAAGATCCCCCGCCAGCACGAGGAGCGGCGAGATCGCCGACGGATCGCGCGCCGCAAAGCGGCCGAGCGCGGCGAGCGGCCCCTGGTAGCATTCCCCGTCTTGCACCCATGCGATCTCGCCCGTCACCCACGGTTCGATGGCGCTCTGCACGGACTCGTCCGCATACAGCACGGCGACGCGCGGAGCGACCTTTTCCGCCACGCGCACGACGTGGCCCACGATCGGAATCCCGCCCTTTTCTCGCGGAAGCAAAAGCTTATTCCCCCGCTCTCCCATCCGCGTCGACGCGCCGCCCGCGAGCACGACGGCCCACTTCACGCTCTGCAGGGCGCAAGCCCCCTCTCGGTGAGAAGCTGATGCATGCGGACGTCGTGCGGGTGGCGAGGCAACGCATCCGCCAACTGTTCGACGAAACACACGCCGATCCGCCGGATGGATGCCGCCTCCGGCCGTTTGAAGTAGCGATCGTAAAAGCCGCCACCATACCCAAGTCGCGTGCCGTCTGCCGCAAACGCAAGGCCCGGAACCAGGACGGCCGCCATCTCGTCGGGCCGGACCACTGGCGCGCGGGGCCCGGGCGCTGGGATGCCGTACGCTCCGGTGCGCAGGTCCGCGAGGGACTGGACGGCGCAGAACTCCATGTGCGAAGGTCCTTCCACGCGCGGGAAGGCGATCTTCGCGCCCTCCCGAAGGAGCGCCTCGGCCAAGGGTGCGAGATCGACCTCGCCGTGGACCGCCGCGTACAGCCCGACGAACCCGTTCATGGGAAGCGCGCGGAGCAACGCCTGCGCATGCGCGCAGATGGCCTCCTCCTGACGGCGCCTCGCGTCAGGCAGGATGGCGGCTCGTTTCACGCGATACTGGTTGCGCAGCGCCTGCTTATCGGCTTCGATGGGAATCCGCCTCCCGCGTGTACAGCCCAAGTAGGTGGAACAGCCACGGCGCGAGCACGGTGGCCCAGGCGGCCACGGCCGCCGCGCGCACGTACTGCCACAAGGGCTCATCCAGATGCGCTTGTACCGCCAATTGTACCGCAACCACACCGCCCAGTGCGATCACGCCCGCTGCCACGCGCTTCCACAGGACGGGATCGATGGATGTGCGAAGAAACCGCTTCTCGAGCGCCGCGCCCGCGCCGCCCACGAGCAGAAACACCGCGTACACCGACGACGTGACGTCGCGCGCGAGGACGAGGAGGACAGCCGGGAAGAGAACGGCGAGCGCGATGGCGACGCCAAACGGAATGCCGCGGTACGTCCACCAGCGCCCGATTTGCCAGCCGAAAAAGCCCAGCCCAAAGCCCGCTATCCAGCCGATCACGACATCCATCGGCCAGTGAAGCCCGAGATAGACGCGCGAGATCCCGACGGCGAGCGACAGGAGGATAGCGAGAAGGAGCCACACCGGGCGGCGCAACCACAGCGCTAGCGCCGTGAAGAACGTCATCGTCCCTTGGGCGTGGCCGCTCGGCATCGAGAGGCCCGTCGCGGAACGGAGATAACCGGACCGAATCCCAGGCACACCGACGGGCCGGGCGATGTGATAATAGGACTTGAGCCACGCGTTCAGGTACATGCTGGTGAAAAACACGTAGGCAAGCCGCATGCCGAGGACGCGATCGACGGCGAGCATCAGGACGGGCAGCGCGGCGAAGTAGAACGACTCGTTGCCCAAGTAGGAAAACGCCACGGCCAGCCGATCCAACATGGCCGAATGATACGACTGCAACCACACGATGAGGTCATATTGCCAGGTGAAGCCTTGCGGCAACGGGAACGACGCTCTGGACATGAAGGAGCCTCCCCACCTCGTCCAAACTTGGCTGCTAGAGTGTATGGACAAAGGAGCGTACGTATGATCGTTTTGCAGGCGAATCGGGTGAAAAAGAGCTACGACGGGATCGAGGTGTTGCGCGAGGCTTCGCTCACCGTCCGCGCGGGCGACAAAATCGGGCTCGTGGGACCGAACGGCGCGGGCAAGTCGACCCTCATGCGCATCCTCACGGGGGAAGAGGCGCCGGACGAAGGCGAAGTGTACGTGAAGAGCGGCGCCGAGGTCGGCTACGTGGCGCAGTTCATCGGCCATGGGGACGACATGCGCGTGTACGACTTCGTCGCCGAGGCCAAGCGCCCCGTTCAGGAACTGGAGCGCGAGTTACGCGATCTCGAGGCGCGGATGAGTGATCCGGCGCTGTACGAAGACGAGGCGCGGTTTGCGGACATCGCGCACCTGTACGAGGAGCGGACGCGCCGCTTCGAAGCGCTGGGCGGCTACCAGTGGGAGACGGACGTCCGCCGCGTCCTCGCCGGGCTCAACTTTCCGCGCGAGATGTACGACGCCCCCATTTCGGCGCTCTCCGGCGGACAGCGGACGCGGCTCGCCCTCGCGAGACTCCTCGCGGCGCGCCCGGACGTCCTGCTGCTCGACGAGCCCACGAACTACCTCGATATGGACACGCTGGCCTGGCTGGAGGACTTTTTGTCGCACGGGGAAATGTCGCTCGTCGTGATCTCCCACGACCGGTATTTCCTCGATCGCGTCACGCGCCTCACGGTGGCGCTGGAGGGTGGAAAGACGCGGGCCTACCCGGGGCCCTATCGCGTCTACCTGGAGATGCGCGCCGCCGAGCGCGAGGAGATGTGGCGGCGGTACGAAGCACAGCAGGACGAGATCGCCCGGATGGAGGCGTTCATCGAGCGGAACATCGCGCGGGCGTCCACGCACCGAAGAGCGCAGAGCCGCCGCCGGATGCTCGAGCGCATGGAGCGGATGGAGCGCCCTCCCGCGGACGATCCGTCGCTTTGGATGCGGTTTTCCGTGCGGCGCACCTCGGGCGAGGACGTGCTCGAGGTGCGCGATCTCGCCATTGGCCATCGCGGCCAGGCGCTCGCGCGCCACATCAGCTTCCGCGTCCAGCGCGGCATGCGGCTCGCCATTCTCGGCCCGAACGGCGCCGGCAAGACGACGCTTCTTCGCACGCTCGTCGGGGAACTCCGGCCCATCGGAGGCTGGTTCCGCTTCGGCCAGGGCGTCGATCTCGGCTATTACGCCCAGGAGGATGGGGGACTTCCGCCAGACGAGCGCGTGATTGACGTCGTGTGGAACGCCTACCCGGACCTCGACCACACCTCCGTGCGAAAGCTCTTGGCGCAGTTCTTGTTCCGCGGGGAGGACGTGTTGAAACCCGTCGGCGCGCTTTCCGGCGGCGAACAGAGCCGCCTGAGACTGTGCCTGCTCATGCAGAGCGGCGCCAACGTCCTCATCATGGACGAGCCCACCAATCACCTCGACATCCCGAGCAAGGAGGCGCTCGAGGCGGCGCTCGCCGATTACGATGGCACGCTCATCTTCGTCTCGCACGATCGGTACTTCATCGACAAGCTCGCGACGCACGTCGCGGTGCTGAAACCCGATGGGATGGAGTGGTACATCGGCAACTACACCGACTACGTCGAGAAGGTGATGGAGAACGAGCGACTCAAGCGCATCGAGGGCGTGGCGGACGAAACGGAGGAAGGCGGTGGTGTCACCCAGGAGGTCGCCGAAGAGCCACCGGTCCGGCGGCGCATCCGCTCCAGTGAAGCGCGCAAGCTGGAGGCCGAGATCGCGCGGTGGGAGGAAGCCGCGCACCGCATGGAGCGAGAGATGGAGCAGGTGGCGAAGGAGCAGAGCGAAGCCGCGGTGGCACAGGAGATTGAGCGGTTGCGCGAGCTCGACGCGCGCTACAGGCGCCTTGAGGCGGACTATCAGCACGCGCTCGAACAGTGGGAAGCAAAATCGCTGGAACTCGAGAAACTGCGAAAAGCGCTCGAGGACTGGAACGGCTAGAAAGATTTCGCCGGGAAGCGCCCTTTCGAATGCGGACAATGTTCAGTTATCCACATTGTCCACCGACTTATCCACAAGCTCGATCCCGGCCGTTTCGAGGCTTTTCGACACGTTTCCACAACATCCACAGCGCGATTTGCCCAAGTTATGCACAGGAACGGCCGTTCGCGGCGGGACGGCGGATCCGCGTGTTCGTCATCCTACACTCGGGGAACCCCAATCAACGAAGAGGCGAGGCCGAAGCCTCGCCCGCTCCCGTACCTTATGCTGTTCAGTCGACGGGATAACGCCCGCTCTGCCATTCGTCCAGTGTCAGGTCGGCGTAGGCACCCAGTTCGAGCGTGTCGAAACGCCCTTCCCGCGCGCAGGGATAGGCCGCCGCCGCGATCATCGCCGCGTTGTCCGTGCAGAGGTCGGGTGACGGAAAGTGCACGTCGATCCCCTCCTCCGCCGCCATGGCGCGCATGGACGCGCGCAGCCCGCGGTTCGCGGCCACGCCTCCCGCCACCACCACCGTCCTGTGACCCGTCATCCGGGCCGCGCGCCGCGTCTTTTCGACGAGCACCTCGATCACGGCCGCCTGAAAGCTGGCGCAGACGTCCTCCACCGGCACGGCCTGCCCCTGGCGCTTGATCTTGTCGAGCGCCACGAGCACGGCCGTCTTCATGCCGCTGAAGGAGAAGTCGAGCGACGGATCGTCCAAGAGTCCTCGTGGAAAGGAAAAGCGCGCCGGATCGCCCTGGCGCGCCAGCCTGTCCACCTCGGGTCCTCCGGGATAGGCGAGGCCGAGGAGCCTCGCCACCTTGTCGTACGCCTCGCCCGCCGCGTCGTCGCGGGTTCCGCCGAGGCGCGTGAACCGAAACGACGCGTCCACCTCGTACAGTTCCGTGTGGCCGCCGGAGGCCACCAGGCACAAAAAGGGCGGCCGCACGGCCGGTCGATCCGGCTCTTCCAACATGGCGGCCGCGACGTGCCCGGCGATGTGATGCACGCCGACGATGGGAAGCCCTGTGGCGAGACTGTACGCCTTGGCGGCGGTCACCCCGACGAGGAGCGCGCCGAGCAGCCCCGGCCCCATGGTCACTGCAATGGCGGCGAGATCGGAAAACCCGACCCCGGCCTGCCCGAGCGCGGTGTCCACCACGCGCGTGATGGCCTCCACATGGCGGCGCGAGGCCACCTCGGGAACCACCCCGCCGAACTGGCGGTGAATCTCCATCTGGCTCGCCGTCACCTGGCCGAGCACACGCGCCCCGTCCGCGACGACGGCCGCAGATGTCTCGTCGCAGCTCGTCTCGATGGCGAGGATGTTCATGCTTGCACCTCTCTGTCGCGCATCACCTTGGGCGGGAGATCGACCCACATGATGAGCGCGTCCTCGTTGTTGTCCGTGTAGTAGCCCTTGCGCACGCCCACGCGCTCGAAACCGTACTTCCGGTACAGATTCTGCGCCACGTGGTTCGTGACCCGCACCTCGAGCGTCATCTTGCGGCCGCCGAGGGCCATGCACATCGACATGATGGCCTCGAGCAGCCGCTCGCCCAGCTTCAGGCCGCGGAAGTCGGGATCGACCGCGATGTTCGTGATGTGCCCCTCGTCCATGATCATCCAGAAGCCGGCGTAGCCCACCACGCGCCCGTCGTACTCCGCCACCACGTAGCGCGCGAGCCGGTTCTCCACCAGTTCGCCCACGAACGCCTGCCGCGACCACGGGGCCGTGAACGATCGCGTCTCCACGCGCATGACGTCGTCGAGGTCCTTCAACATCATGCGGCGGATGGAGAGCTTCTGCGGATCGAAAGCCGCCGGGGTCACTCGCCGCCCTCTCCCTTCGCGCCGAGCTTGGCCTCGGCCTCCGTGGGCAACACGTAGAGCGGGGCGAGATCGTGCACTCGGTCGCGCTCGAATCGCTCGTACGATCCCGACAGCCCGAGCCGCACGAGCGCCGTCGGCATCATCGGGGCAATCTCATTCCACGGCCGCACCCGCACCCCCTGCGCCTCCGCGGAATCGCCGAGGCGCCTGCCGCTCGCCACGATGGACGCGCGCTCCCGCTCCGCGATGGTGAACCAGTCAGCCAAGGATTGCACCGTCGGCTCGCACTGCGCCCACAGCCGCCCGTCCTCCAGCCTGTACCAGCAGCCGAAGGCGCGATCCCGCCTTGCGTCGATGAGCGCCATGAACGCGCCGAACCGTTGGCCCTCCGCGCAGGCCAGCGCCATGGCCATGCCGTCGACCGTCGGCACGGATACGATGGGGATGCCGCACGCGTGCCCGATGGCCTTCGCCGCCGCCACCGCGATGCGAACGCCGGTGTAACTGCCGGGGCCGACGCCGGTGACGCAGAGCTTGACGTCGTGAATGTTCATGCGCGCGCCGGCCAACAGGTGGCCGAGCGACGGCTGCAACAGGCGCGAGTGGGCCCGCGGCAGAAACTCCACCAGGGAGGACATCAGCCTCCCGTCCTCGTCCGCGACTGCAAGCGCCAACACGTCGGTCGCTGTATCCATGGCGATCACGCTCATGAAGCCGTCCACTCCTTCAGTATCGATTCCGGGCGCTTTCCAAAAGCCTCCGCGCGCACGGTGCGCGTTGCGCCCTCGGGACGGAGGATGATCCGGAGATACGCCTCCATCTCCTCGGCGAGCGGCCCTGGCCATTCGATGAGGAGGATGGCGCCGCCCGCGAGATCGTCGTCCAGCCCCAGGGCCCACACGCCCTCGAGGTCGAGCGTCTCCTGGCGTTCCGGGTCGGCGTACAACCGGTACAGATCATAGTGCGCCACGCGGAAGCGGCCGCGGTGCTCCTGCCGGAGGACGTAGGTGGGACTCGTCATCGGCTGTGTCACACCGGCGCCCATGCCGACGCCCGCCGCGAAGGTGGTCTTGCCCGCGCCCATCGGCCCCTCGAGCAACACGACGTCGCCAGGCGCAAGAAGCGCGCCGAGGCGCTCGCCCAGGCGCTTCATCTCCATCTCGTCATCGACGCGCCACTCGTGTGCCTCCATCGTGCCGTTACCTCTCAAAATGATTGTATCCCCCGCGCGCAACCACCGAGAGCTTTCCGTCTCGGCGCATCACCACGCCGTCGCCCTCCTCGACGCGCCCGATGGCCGTGATGGGGGTGCCCACGACAGGCGCGACGGCGAGCAGCCGCGCGAACACGTCTCGCGGCGCCGTGCCCACGAGTTCGTAGTCCTCCCCGCCGAAAAGCGCGTACTCCAGCGGATCCTTGCCCACGGCGCGCGCGTACTCCGTGACCTCCGGCTGAATCGGGACGCGATCGCCCTCGAACAAAAGCCGCACGCCGCTCGCCTCTGCGATTTCATTCAGCTCGCTCGCCAAACCGTCGCTGATGTCGTCGAGCGCCGTGGCCCCGAGGCGCGCCGCTTCCCGGCCGAAGGCGATGCGCGGCGTGGGACGCCGATGTCGCTCGACGAGGACCGCCTGCGCGATGGCCGATCCGGCCCGCCGGCCGAGCAGAATGTCGAGCCCGGCGGCGCTCCCGCCGAGGCTGCCGGTGACGAACAACACGTCGCCGGGCCTGGCGCCGGCGCGCGTGACGGGCCGTTCGACGCGGCCCACGGCCGTGATCGACATCCAGAGCGGGCCCTGGGTGGAGACGACGTCCCCGCCGACGACGCTCGCGCCGAAAGCCGCAGCCGCTTCAGAAACGCCGTCGTAGATGGCCACCACGTCTTCCTGCGGCCAGGACGGCGGCACGGCGAGTGCGACCGTAATCCAGGCCGGCTGCCCGCCCATGGCCGCGATGTCGCTCACCGCGGCCGCCATGGCCCGATAGCCCATCTGCGGCGGGGACATCGTGTCGCGCCGAAAGTGCACGCCCTCGACAACCGCGTCCGTCGTCACGGCCAAGCGACCGCCGCCATCCACCACCGCGCAATCATCGCCGATGGGAACCATCACGTCCGCACCCGGCGGCGGAAGCTTCGCGACAAGCGCTTGAATCAGCGCGAACTCGTCCATCCCGACATCCCCTCCTTCCACCGCGCCGAGTCGTTGCCGTTGCCAATACCATAACAATGACAGCCGCCGAGGTCCGCGTCAATCATGAGCCGCGCTTCTTGTCCATAGACATCCATTAGGGCCTGTGGCCCACGACGGAAGCGGGGTGGACATGTGGACGCCATCCGAGAGATGCTGCAGTCAATCAACGCAGGCCTCCTCTTGCTGGGCTACCCAGGCACGTACGCCGCCATGGTGATGGAGGGCCTCGGCCTCCCGTTCCCAGGTGACGTGTTTCTGGCTTTTTACGGTTACGCCATTGCGCTCGGAACCATGCGGGCGCCAGCCGTCTTCAGCCTCAGCGCGCTCGGGTATTTCACCGGCGTGACCATCGTCTTCCTTCTCACGCGCCGCTTCGAATCGCTGCTGCTCAACCCGCTGTACCGGCTTCACCTGCTCAACGAAACACGCCTTCAGCATACCGGCGGCTTGCTCGATCGCTACGCCTGGCTCGTCCTCATCCCCGGCCGGTTCCTGCCCGGCATCCGCTCGCTCAGCACGTACGCCGCGGCGCTGTCCGAGATGCCGTACGCGACGTTTGCGCTCTACTCGATCGTTGGTTCGATGGTGTGGTGCGGAGCTTGGCTCGCGTTTGGCTACTGGTTCGGCGAAAATATGGACGAGATGATGAAGCACGTGCAGTCGGGGCTCAGCTGGATCACGGTGAGCCTTGTGATGGCCGCCGGCCTGTACTGGGCGTGGAGACACGTGAAGGCCAGGCGCCGGGAGAGATAGAGGATGAACGTGGATCTGGAATGGTGCGTGAAAAACGCGCCCACAGGGGTGCGAGAGGCCATTGAGCGCGTTCGCGCCGAGCGCCCGGGCGTGACGGTGAGGAAGTACGCGTGCGTGGAGCAGTGCGGTCTGTGCGCGCGCGGGCCGTTCGCGCTGGTCGGCGGAGCCGTGGTGGCGGCCGAGAGGCCCGAGTGTCTCGCGCAGCGCCTCCTCGCCGCCATCGATGAGGCCACGGGCGGGATCGGCCATTCGCGGCTTCCTTCCACATGAGACACCCCTCCCCGGCGGCGAGGCCGCCGAGGAGGGGTTGCGGTTTACGACACGCTCGAGGTGTCCGTCTGGGTCTGTTCCGCCGGGAGCGCCTGCACAATTTTGCCCTGCGGCAGATCGAAGACGCCCTTTTCCACAATCAGCTGCGCGGCGTTCTGCACAGCGGTCGGATCGACGGGCTGCTTCGGGTTGGGAATCGCGATGCGAACCTTCTTGTTTCGATCCGTCATGAACATCAGGTGAAGGGATACTTTCGCGGCCATCGACGCGCCTCCTGTCCATTCAAATCGGAACCCACGCCCATCCTTGCCGGGCTTTGCGGCCGTCACGCGCTCGGCCCCTGCCCGCCGGAACCCGTGCCCCCGGCGGAGCCGCTGCCGCCTGACCCGCCGCTGCCCGCGCTCCCGCCGGTTCCTGCCGACGCGTTCGTCAAAAGGGCCACATCGACCCGCTCCACCTGCACGAGCGGCTCGTCGATGAGCTGCGCCAGCGCGAGGCCGACCGCGAGCAGATCTTCGTCCGCCGCCTGCGGCGACACGTGGTTGAACTTGTGCACCTTCAGTTTGGGTTGCCCATTGGCGCGCGTGCCCGACTGCGTTTGCAGCTGCAACGTCGTGCCGAGTGCGAGGCTCGTTTGTGCCATCGCTCGTTCCTCCTTCCGCTGATTCCGCCGCCCGGGCGGGCACCGAAGGACATGCAGCGACGGGCTCGGCGCGTGGACAACCCGAAGCCAAGCTTTCCTGGCCCCGTGGCGCCGGTGCGCCCGCTCAAATTTGCGCGCTGTGCCGCCGTGGCGGCAGGAATTGAGCGCAGCAGGTGGAATTCATTCGAGTGAGGTATGCGTTCGACGGGATGTGGGGTGCGGTATGAGCTGGACGGCGAACTACGAATTCAAGCGCTTGGTCAAGCGGCTCATCCTGAACTACTTCGCGGGTTCCGTCATCGCCGTCCTCGGCGTGGGCGGCGTGCTCATCTTCACCACCCTCCACCTGAGTCAAGAAGACCTGTGGGTCATCTGCGGCATCCTCGGCGGGTCGCTCGTGCTGATGCTCACGGCGGACTCCATCGCGTTTCGCGTGCAAATTCGCCCGATTCGGAAAGCGCTTCTCACAGCCCATCCGACAGAAGACGTGCTTGCGAAGGGATACAAACGAGCGCTGCACCTGCCGGCGCTGGCCGTGCTCCGCGTCATGGGGCCGCACTGGCTGTCGTTCCTCATCCCAGGGCTCGTGTCGTCGTCCATCCTCGTGCGCCGAGGACTCCTGCATCTGCCGATGGCCTACGTGTGGCTGGCTTCGCTCGGCACGCTGATTGTCGCCTGCATGCACGCCGTGATCGAATTTTTTCTCACCTCGCGCTCCATCGAGCCGACGCTCGTCACCATCCGGCGCAGGAGCGAGCACATGTATGGCGCGTCCGTCTTGCTCCGCGGCCAGGTGGTGGTGCCGCTTGCGTTCAAATTCGCGATGAGCGCCGTCGTGTTTGGCGCCCTCCCGCTGCTCTTGTTCGGATTGGCGAACGCCGTTCGTCTGACCCACGAGGGACTCGGATCGTCCACCTACTGGACGTGGGCCGGCGGCATCCTGGCGCTCGGTTCGCTGTTTTCCGCCTTCGGCGGATACCTGTTGGCGAGCGACGTTCAGCGGCCCATCCGCAGGCTCGAGGCGCTGATGCGCCGCGTGGAGCGTGGGGATTTTTCCCTGCGCGCGGACGACACCTACATGGACGAGTTCTCCGATCTCATCCAGGGCTTCAACCTGATGCTGAACGGCCTCGCGCACCGCGACGCGATGAACCGCCAGCTCATCGACAGCTATTTCGCCACACTGGCCGCGGCCCTGGACGCGCGAGATCCGTACACCGCCGGCCATTCGCAGCGCGTCGCGCGCTACGCCGAGGCCATCGGCCGAAAAGTGAACCTGTCCCCACAGACCGTGCGCGAACTGAGGCAGTCTGCGCTCCTGCACGACATCGGGAAGATCGGCATCCGCGACGAGATCCTGCTAAAGGAAGGCAAGCTGACGGACGAGGAGTTCGCCATCATCAAACAGCACCCCGTGATCGGGGAAAACATCATCCGACAGATTCAGCCGGACGACGCCATGAAGCCGCTGCTGCCGGGCATCCGCTCGCACCACGAGCGGTATGACGGCAAGGGGTATCCGGACGGCCTCGCCGGCGAGGAGATTCCGCTGTTTGGCCGCATCCTCGCCGTGGCCGACGCCTTTGACGCCATGACGTCCGACCGCCCCTACCGCTCCGGCATGCCCGTGGAGCGGGCCATCCAGGTGCTTCGAGAAGGGCGCGGAACCCAGTGGGATCCGCATTTCGTGGATGCGTTCATCGAGGTGTATCGGGAGGTCTACATCCCGGACGAGGCCAAGTCCGCCGCGCGCGAGGCGGCTGCCTCCACGAGCCAGTGAAAGAGGGCCAGAGCGCCCTCGTCCTCCCGCCACAGATTTTCCGGGTGCCACTGCACCGCGACGATGGGCCACCGCCCCTCCGACTCCACGGCCTCCACCAGTCCCTCGCTGTCCCACCCCACCGGCTTGAGCAGAGGCGCCAGGTCCTTCACGGCCTGGTGGTGAAAGCTGTTGACGCGAATTGCGGTTTTCCCGTAGCACTGCGCCACGCGCGATCCCGGCTTCAGCTTGACCGTGTGCGCGTACGCGTTGCGCGGGGCTTTTTGGCTGTGCTGAATCTTGCCCTTCCACTGGCGCGGAAGATCTTGATACAGCGTGCCCCCGAGCGCCACGTTCAACATCTGCATGCCGCGGCAAATCCCGAGCACCGGTTTCTGTTCCCGCCGCATCACCTGCACGAGCAACATCTCCAGTCGGTCTCGCTCCGGCTCGAGCGTCCCCAGCCCCTGAAGCGGTTCCTGCCCGTACAGGTTCGGATCCACATCGTTGCCGCCCGTCAGCACGAGCCCGTCGAGCCGCATGCCAAGTTCAATGGCGCTCTCCTCGTCCGCGAGATACGGCAACACCACCGGGAGCCCGCCGGCCCGCTCCACGCCGCGCGCGTAGTCGTCCGTCAGCATCACCGCCTGGAGCGGTACGCCCGGGACCGCGCTCTGCCTCAGTTCGTGCGATCCCGTCAGTCCAATTAACGGCCGCGTCAAGCGCCCCACCTCCGCCCCCACACTCAAGCGTTCCAACTCGCCAGATACCGCTTCTGCGCCTCGGTCAACTCGTCGATCTCCATACCCCACGTCGAAAGCCGCATGCGCGCCACCTCTTCATCCATATGCGCCGGGATGGCGTGCAACCCGGGCGGGTACGACTTCGTCATGACTTCGCGCAGGCCGAGCGCCTGAAGCGCGAACGTCATGTCCATCACCTCGACCGGGTGGCCGTCTCCAGCCGCGAGATTGACGAGCCTGCCTTCGGCGATGAGGTACAACCTGCGCCCATCGGCCAGTCGATACTCGTCCACGTTCGGGCGGGCGGTGCGCACCTCCACGGCGAGATCGGCGAGCGCGGCCTTGTCCACCTCGACGTCGAAATGGCCCGCGTTGCCGAGAATGGCCCCATCCTTCATCCGCTCCATCGCGTCCCGCGAAATGACCGCCTTGTTGCCCGTGACCGCGATGAAGATGTCGCCGATCTCGGCCGCCTCGCGAATCGGCATCACCCGGAACCCTTCCATCACCGCCTCCACCGCGCGGATGGGATCCACCTCGCACACCACCACCTGCGCGCCGAGCCCCCGCGCGCGCATGGCCACGCCCTTGCCGCACCAGCCGTAGCCCACCACGACCACGGTCTTGCCTGCGATCATCAGGTTCGTGGTCCGCATGAACCCGTCCCACACGCTCTGCCCGGTACCGTACCGATTGTCGAACAGGTGCTTGCACTGCGCGTCGTTGACGGCGAGCATCGGGTATCTGAGCACGCCCTCGCGCGCCATGGCCCGAAGCCGCAGGATGCCCGTGGTGGTCTCCTCGCAGCCCCCTCGGATCTTCGCCGCCTGCTCCGGCCGCTCGCGGTGCAGAATCGTGGCGAGATCGGCACCGTCGTCGATCACGCCCTCGGGCTCCCAGTCGAGCACGGCCTCGAGGTGACTGCGATACTCCTCCGGCGTCGCCCCGTGCCACGCGTACACGCGCACGCCGCGGCGCGCCAGGGCCGCCGCGACGTCGTCCTGGGTGGACAGCGGGTTCGACCCGGCGATGGCCACTTCGGCACCCCCGGCCTGAATCGCCAGGGCGAGCCTTGCCGTCTTCGCCTCGAGGTGCAGGCACATGGAGATGCGCTTGCCCAAAAACGGCCTTTCCTCTGCGAACCGGCGCTCGATCTCGCCCACGAGCGGCATGTGCGCCCGCGCCCACTCGATTTTCTGTTCGCCCGAAGGATAGGCGTCCGGGTTGCGGATCATGGATGGCTTCGGTTGCGGCATGTCGATTCTCCACGCTCCTTTTGCACATGAAAAAAGACGGATGGCCCATCCGTCCTCCTCGGTTTCCAATCCGCGTTTCCAAAGCGAATCTTCAGAAATCCACCAGGCCGAGGCTGATCAACAGCCCCTCGTTGACGAGCTTCATCGCTTCGTCGTCCAGATGCGTGATCTTGTCGGTCAGGCGCTGCTTATCGATGGTGCGCAGCTGCTCGAGCAGAATCACGGAATCGCGCTCCAGACCGTACTTCTCGGCCTTGATCTCCACGTGCGTCGGCAACTTGGCCTTCTGGATCTGCGCGGTGATGGCCGCCACAATCACCGTCGGGCTGAAGCGGTTGCCGATGTCGTTTTGCACCACGAGTACGGGGCGAAATCCTCCTTGCTCCGAGCCGACCACGGGCGACAGATCCGCAAAGAAGATGTCCCCACGCCTGACATTCAATCGTTCACACCCCGCTCACCAAGCGCTCCACGGTGTTGCCGGCCTCCTGCTCGACCAGAAACGCCTCACAGGCGATGCGCAGGTTGAGAGGCGCCATCTCCTGATACCCGCGCTGCATGGTCTCGCGCAGATCTCCGGGCTCTCTCCTCGATACATACATACGCAGCGCCTCGCGCACGATGTCACGCGCGCGTTTGTCTCCGGATTCGCGACCCGCGGCTTGATTCCAGGCGTTGAATTTCGAACTCGACAAGCGCGGCACCTCCACTGTTTGCGGCGACGTCCCAGACGGCTTCCATGCCGCCATTATAGCCGCCCGCTTCTCGCGGCGCAAAAGGCGTCGAAGCGCGCCGGGCGCCCCTGTCAATCGCACACGACGCGCGGCACGCGGCGGTGCACGCGACACAAGATCTCGTACGGGATGGTCTGCGCCCGCTCCGCCAGCCGGTGAAGCGACAACACGCGCCTCTCTCCCAAATTCGACGCCATTCGATACGTTTCCTGCACGCGGGCCACACGTTCTTCCGGGCGCAGGCGGCTCCACCACCCCGCGCGCCAGAGGGCGGGCGCATCGTAGCCGAAGAGCGCCACCACGTCGCCCGTCGCCACGTCGAGCCCCGTCACGTCCACCATCAGCTGATCCATGCAGACGCGGCCGATCACAGGCCGAAACTCGCCGCGCACGAGCACCTCGCCCTCGTTCGACAGGTGCCGCGGATAGCCGTCCGCGTACCCGCCCGCAACGGTGGCGATGGTCATGGGCCGCGTCACCGTGAAGGTCGCGCCGTACCCCACGGTTTCCCCAGGCTGTGCCTGCGCGACGCGCAGCACGCCCGCGTAAAGGCTCATCACCGGGCGCAGCGAGGGCGCCGGGAGGACCGACGGATCGGGCGAATAGCCGTACGCGGCGATCCCGACGCGCACCATGTCGAGGTGCCAGGCGGGATTGCGCAGGAGCGCCGCGCTGTTCCCGGCGTGGATGCGCGGTGGGCGAAGTCCCGCCTGCTCGAGCGCGCGCACAAACGCCCCGAGGCGCTCCATCTGCCCCGCCGCGTGCGCGGGATCTTCCGCATCAGCGGCGGCCAGGTGCGTGCCCGCACCCACCAATTCCAGATCCTCTCGCTTTGCGATGGCCCGCGCGAGCGCCACGGCTTCGTCCGTTCGCTTGACCCCGAGCCGGTTCATGCCTGTGTCGAGCGGCAGGTGGACTCGAAGCCGCTTCGGCAGTCGCGGAATCTCGTCGATGGGGCTCAGGTCGGTCAGGGCGATCTCGACCTCGGCCTCCGCGGCCTTCATGCAAGCGTCCGGCGTCACCGCGCCCAGGACCAGGATGTTCACGCCGCGATGGAACGCGCGGATCTCGAGCGCCTCCTCGAGCGAAGCCACGGCCACGTGGTGCACCCCCTCGCGCACAAGCCGGCCCACCACCGCGCGCACGCCGTGTCCGTAGGCATCCGCCTTGACCGCCACCATGAGGCTCGCGCCCGGGCGCAACCTGCTTTTCAGATACCGGATGTTGTGGGAAAGATGGGCGAGATCGATCACGGCAAACAGGGGCCGGTACATTCGGGGTCACCTCATGTGCCGAGTGTAACACAAACGCGCCACCCAGAGGCCTTGGGCTTCCTCTGAGATGGCGCGGCAAAAGGAGAAATGGCGTCACTTTCCGACCTCGGCGAACGTGGAGATGGCGATATTCTCGAGCTCGGGCAGCGAGAGATCGTTGGACGTGAGGTCGAACTCGATGCCGTTTTGCATCCAGGTCAGATTGGCGACTCGGGTGCCGGGCGCCTCGTCGTAAATCGCCGGGACCCCGTACAGGTCCACCAATTCGGCGCTCGGCAGCCCCGCAGCGCCTGGGGTCAACGCCGACTCCGTCAGGACGTAGTGATGGCCGCCGCCCTGGTAGCGCATGATGATGCTCGACTCGTCGGGCTGGGCGAGATCGGTGAGCTTCGTGCCGTACATGGCCGGTGGTTCGATGTAGTCGAAGGCGTGATCGGATGCGAGGGTGGGTTTGGCGGCCTGCCCGGCTTGCGCGATGGTCTGCGGATCGAAGGCATTCTTCGGGAACTCGACGCCGGTCTCGAACGACTGGTACGTGATGACGACCGCGGCCTTGCCGTTCTTGTCGAGCAACGTGACCGACTGCGGCTTCAGGTCTTTCGAGAGCACGATTTGCTCTCGGCTGACCACGTCGCTCGCGGGGACCACGGGCACCTCGAACGCGTAGGCGTCCTTCTCCCGGCTCACCTTCACGGACTTGTCGGACGCAATCCGCTGCAGGAGCTGATCGTAGAGGTAAATCTGCCCCTGGTTCTGCGCCCAGTTGCCGTTGAAGCGGAACACCTTCCCGAGCGACGGGCTCACGATGAACATGCCGTTGGGCGTGCGGACAATGACCTGATTGATCTGCTTGTCTGCGTTGCCGAGCTCGATCTTGTACATGTCTTTCGACTCGTAGGAGACGCGCACGAAGTACTTCTGGACGTTGTTGTCCATCTGCACCGTCATGATGGCCTCGCTCTGGTAGTTCTTGTTCTCGAGGGCCTGCGCCTCCGACTGGATCTTGTGACTCACGGAACTGGTGGTGCCGGGGATGCCGCAGCCAGCGACGACGCCCCCCGCGAGGGCGAGCGACAACAGGACTGCCGTTAGCTTTCGCATAGCCACCTCGCCTTTCTCCGCCACGCACCATCCTCACTCCGAGGCGCCCATCTCCGCGCGATACGCGCGCACCGCGTCCGGCAGCCGCGCAATGACGTCCGAAGCCGTGACGGCGACCTCCGTCAGATCTTCCCCTGCGCGCTCGCCGGCCCGGCCGTGCAGCCAGGCGCCAATGGAGGCGGCGTCGAACGCGTCCAGACCCTGCGCGATGAGCGCGCCGATGACGCCGGCCAACACGTCGCCCGTCCCCGCCACCGCGAGCGCGCTCGATCCGGTGGGATTCACTCGCACCCGCCCATCGGGGTGCGCGATGACGGTCCGGTGCCCCTTGAGGAGCGTCACCGCCTGACTGCGGGCGGCGATGGTCCTCGCGGCCTCGAGCCGCCGCGCCTGCACCTGGCGCGCGTCCCAGCCGAGCATGCGCGCGGCCTCCTTGGGATGGGGCGTCAGGACAAACTCGCCCGCCACCGGATCAAACTGGCCCGCGTGCGCCACGGCCGCGAGCGCCTCCGCGTCAATGACTCCGCGCGCCACGCCCGCCCGGACGAGATCGTACAGCCACGTGCGCGCCTCGCGGCCGAGCAGCCCAAGCCCCGGACCGACGATCACGGCGTCCACGTCCTGCAGCAGCTGGGCGGGATCGCCGCCTTCCCGAACGACGACATCGGGCGCGAACAGCGACGCTTCCACACGAGCGCCCGCGACGACTACCAGTCCCGCGCCTGCGCGAAGCGCAGCGAGCGAGGCGAGCCGGCTCGCGCCCGGCATCTGGCCGAGGGCGATGCCCACCTTGCCGAAGGTGCCCTTGTGGCTCATGGCGCTGCGGAAGCCGAACCGGCGGCCAAAGGCCGCGGGCGACACGTAGGACGCCCGGACGCGCGCCGGATCGACAGGGATACCGACGTCTGCCACGCGCACGCGGCCGGCGTGGATGGCGCCGGGCGTCACCGCCGTGCCGAGCTTCTCCGCCGCCATGGCGATGGTCTCGTGCGCCGCGATGGCAGGCCCAGGGACCTCCCCGGTGGACGCGTCGACGCCGGACGGAAGGTCAGCGCTCACGATGTACGCCGAAGACGCGTTGGCCTCCTCAATCATCTGCGCGATCACGCCTTCGGCGGGGCGGGAAACCCCGGTGCCTAGGAGCGCGTCGATGAGCACGGCGCGACGGCGTCCGCCCTGGTCGAAGCCCGAGAGCGCCTGGTGGAGGCTCCCCGGCTCGTAGACCCGCCACGGGACGCCAAACCGCTCCGCCATCTGCTGTGCGGCGCGCGCGTCGCCCTGAAGGGCGGCCGGATCGCACGAGGACAACACTTCGACCTCGATGCCCGCGTGGCGCAGCCATCGCGCCGCAACCCAGCCGTCGCCGCCGTTCATGCCCTTGCCACACAGGACCACCACTTTGTCCGGCCGGAGTTCCCGGACGCGCTCGGCGATGGCGCGGCCCGCGTGATCCATCAGGACGATGGCCGGGACGCCCAGGCGATGGATGGTGTCGTGATCGAAACACCGCATTTCATCACTCGTGACGAGATACACAGAGTGCCCTCCCCGAGGATTGGTATATGGATATGAGCCGTGTCCACGAAGTATGTACAACGGTGACAAGCGCGTGCGACGGTCACAACTGCTCCAAGGCGGCGACGGCGAACGCGATGCCGGCGCCGTGGGTGAGGGCGAGATGAATCCGAACGCGGGCGGCATCCGGCGGACCGAATCGGTCCCAAAGCGCGGATGGCGGCTTCCAGGCGACCTGCAAGCCCTCGCGGCCAAGCAATACGGCCACGTGCGGCATGGACAGGCGAGCGAGGCCGCAGCCAGCGGCCTTCGCGACGGCCTCCTTCGCTGCAAATCGGCCCGCCACAAACTCCGCGAACCTGGCCGCGTCGGAGATGCCGGCCGCGAGGAGACGTTCTTCCGGGGCGAGCACGCGCTGGACGAACGCCTCGCCTCGCCGCTCGAGCGCCGCGCGAATGCGGCGGATCTCGATCACGTCGTTGCCGATTCCGAGGATCAAGCGCCTCACCACCTCTTTGGATCGATTGTACTACGGCGCAGGCGGTTTCCATCTCGTCACAGGAAAAGTTTCATGGCGGAGACCGTAATTCTGTGGATGACTCGGATCCCCTTTCCGAACGCGGACATCTACGGTAAACTGGAACAAGGGGGGATGACCATGCATATCCTTGGTCACATTGTCCGCTTTATCGTCTCTGCATTGGTCCTGTTGCTCGTCAGCCATATCGTCCACGGCTTTTACATCCACGGATTCTGGCGCGCCATCATCGCCGCGATTGTCATCACGCTGTTGGGATTGGCCATGGAAGCCCTGTTCGGGCGGAGGATCTCGCCGTACGGGCGAGGCATCATCGGCTTCATCAGCGGCGCCATCGTCATCTATGTCGCGCAGATCTTCGTGCACGGCATGCACGTGAGCATCATCGGCGCCCTGTTGGCGTCGCTCGTCATCGGCATCATCGACCTGTTCATCCCGACGAGCTTCCGCCGGCCGAGAAACGACTGAGTCAAGCGAAGCCTGGGGCTGCCTCCGTGCTCATCCGTCCGATGGGCCGAGGCGGCCCTTTTCTCGTGCATGGGCAGGTGCGCATCGCTACGAGCGCGTTCGTGCATTTCAACTTCGTTTATGGCACAATGATCGAGATATGTCCACGGAAAGGACGGACGGACGTGCATCACCTGCTTGAGGCCATCTTCATCCTCGTCGTCGGCGTCGCCTTCACGTACCTCATGAAGATCCGCCCGGGCGCGCAACCCATGTCGCGGGCGAAGATGATCGCCTATTTTGTGCTTGGCGTCGTGATCGGCGTCATCTTCATCACCACGGACCACATCTACGCGCCCACCACGGGGCTGTGAGCCACTGAGCCTCGCCCGGGCCACGACAGCGAACGGAGCGATACATACCATGCAAGGTTTGATCACGCTGAAGAGCCGGCACGAACAAAATCTGATGCGAGAGGCCGGAAAGGTGGTCGCAGGCTGCCACGAGGCGCTGCGCAGCTTCATCAGGCCCGGCATTCGGACCATCGACATTGACCAGTTTGTCGAGGACTTCATCCGCCGGTACCGCATGGAGCCCGCACAGAAGGGCTACCGAGGCTATCCCTTCGCCTCGTGCACGTCGGTCAACGACGTCATCTGCCACGGCTTCCCGGGCGAGTACGTCCTTCAGGAGGGCGACATCGTCACGGTGGACATGGTCGCGGTGCACAAGGGGCTTCACGCCGACTCCGCCTGGAGCTACGCCGTCGGCGAGGTCAGCGAGACGGCGCGCCGGTTGCTCGACGTGACGCGCCGCGCGCTCTACATCGGGATTGAACAGGCGATTCCAGGCAACCACATCTCGGATATCGGCCACGCCATTCAGACCTATGTCGAGGCGCAGGGGTTCTCCGTCGTGCGCGATTACATCGGCCATGGCATCGGGCGCCAGATGCACGAGAGCCCCGAGGTCCTGCATTTCGGCCCGCCGCACCGCGGGCCGAAGATCAGAAAGGGCATGGCGTTCACCGTGGAACCCATGGTCAACGTCGGTACATACGAGACCAAGCTCGATCCCGACGGCTGGACGGCTCGCACCGCCGATGGCAGTTTGAGCGCGCAGTACGAACACACGCTCATCATCACGGACGAAGGCCCCGAGATCATCACCAAGCAGGACGGCGAGTGAGCCAAAAAGGCCGCCCAGCGCGCATTCCGCGCCTGAGCGGCCTCCATTCATCCGTGAACCGTCTTCGGCACCCGCTCCCGTCGGGGCGGCCGCACCTGCAGCCACTGCTCATCGATCTCAAAGTGAGCGTCCGCAAGAATCTTCGCAAGGTGTTCGAGCGGCGTGCGGGCAACCTCGCGATACGATTTGCGCGTGTAGAGGTCGATCGCGTTCGGCAGTTCTCGCTTCAGCTGCTTGCGCAACCGATTCCCAGCCGCATCTGCGTCCACCAGGATATACACCTCGTCGTGCTGCAGCGGGACGATGTCGTTTTCTACCTGCTCGTAGCTCAGCGTGCCCTGCGTGCACACCACGTCCACCTCTTCGCGCAGCACCTTCAGAATTCTCGACTTGTCCGTCTTGCCTTCGACGATGATGACTTTTCGCGAAGTCGCGTGCGTCCGCATGTCGCTCAACTTCCTTCCGTCATCGCGCGCGGCCCAGGCCGCGCGGCGAAGGTGACTTCGTCGGATCACGTCCATCATAGCACGAGTCGCGCCCCATCGGCAGAGGTCGTCCCTGGAAGCCACGGCGCCACGGCGTGCGCCCAATTGAACATGCGTGCCCCGATGCGATCCCGCCCCCTTTTTTCGCAGTGTATGCAGAGCCAACTCGTCCCCATACGGACGGGACTCCGCTCCCGTATGTAGAAAAAAGGCCGCCTCCAGGGTGGGGGCGGCGGTGCGGACGCTTTGCGGCCTCACGCCACGGGCGTGCAGGTCGTGGTCGTCGAGCACGTGTACGCGGGAACGAGCAGGAAGAAGAGCACGAAGATGATCAGAAACACCACTGCCCAACGCGTGTAGCCACCAAACACACCGTACATCCGCGTTCCCTCCTCCGACAGGTTTGTGCCGGTCGGCACATTGCCATAGAATGCGGGAAGAACGCGATGGTGCGGGCGAATGTCCAGGGCCCCCGCCAAGTCCACACCGAAGGGAGACGGATTCCCATGTTCACACCGTTCCCAGGAGACAGACCCGAGGCGCTCGGCACCCTGCCCCACGAGGCCCTCGTCTTCGTCCACACGCCGCTCTGCGGCACGTGTCAACTCGCTCGGCGCATGCTGGAGGTCGTCGACGCGGCCCACACCAACCGGCTTCCGCTCTACGATCTCGACGCCAACCTCGCGCCCGAGGCCATGCAGTCGTGGAAGATCGAGAGTGTGCCGGCGCTGTTGTACGTGAAAAACGGCGAGATCGCCCACGTCCAATACCGGTTTGGCGACGTGGTCGATCTCGCCGACGCGATTCGGCAGTTTCTCGAGCGTTAACGCGGAATGCCGGGCAGCACCGCCGCGAGCTCTTCCCAGGTGAGGTATTTGCGCTCGATGTCCTCTTCCACGAGCCCCCGCCCGCGCTGGACCTCGATGAACTGCATGCCGGTCTCGGTGCGAATCGCGTGCCACACCCCCTGCGGCGCGCGGACAATGTCGCCCGCCGCGACCCTCTGCCACCGGTCATCGACGACGATCTCGCCCTCGCCCTCGATGATGGTCCAGATCTCTTCGCGCCACTTGTGCCGGTGATAGCTGAGGTTGCGGCCGGGCAGGAGCTCGACGCACTTCGTGAGGACTTCCGTCTCGTCGTCGAGCAACTGATAGTCAATCACGCGGTAGCGCCCCCAGCGGCGCTCCTCGTACATCGGCCGGTTGTCAAGTGGCGCAACGACGTCCTTCAGCCCCGCGGCCATGTCCTTGTCCGCCGCGAGAATCCCGTCCGGCGTGGCCACGACGATGGCCCTCTTCAGCCCAAGCGCCACAACCGGCAGACCCAGCTCGTTCACCACGTGCGTGTCCTCGCACTGCGAGAGAATCGCGCGGCCAACCGCCTCGCTCTCCATCTGCTCGGCGAGGGACGACCAGGTGCCGAGATCGGACCAGGTGCCGCGATACGGGTGCGCCACGATGGAGGAGAGCTTCTCCACGACCTCGTAGTCGAAGCTTCGCTTGGGGAACTGATCGAAGCCGCTGCGCGCCTCCGCGTACGTCGATGGCAGGCCGCGATCGCGCAGGATGCGGACGATGGTTCGCGGCTGGAAGCAGAACACGCCGCAGTTCCACAGCGCCCCTTGGCGAATCAGCTCCTCGGCCACGGCTCGCTCCGGCTTTTCAACGAATCGCTTCACGCGGAAACAGTCGCCGTCGGCGGGCGCCTCCGGGACGATGTAGCCAAATTTGCTCGTCGGCTCCGTCGGCCACACGCCCATGAGCGCCATCTCGGCGCCTTCGCGGAGCAGAATCGGCCCTAGATTTTGGATTTCTTGGAAATAGTGATCGTCCACAAAGTGGTCCACGGGGCAGACGACCACCGGCTCGTCGGGATCCATGCCCCGCTCGTCGACGAGGTACAAGGTCGACAGGGCGATGGCCGCGAAGGTGTCCCGCCGCGTGGGCTCCTCAATCACGTCGATCTCGCCAATTTGCGCGCGAATCACCTCCACCTGCGGCTTCGACGCGCACACAAACACATCGTCGGCGGCCAGTCCGGCCTGTCCGATCTGCCGCCAGACGCGCTGAAGCATCGACTCGAGCCCCTCGCCGTCCGGCCGGGGCAAAATGCGCAAAAACTGCTTGGACCGGACGTCGTTCGACATGGGCCACAGGCGCTTGCCCGATCCGCCGCTCAGAAGAACCAGTTTCACCACGCACCACTCCCTTCCCTGGAATGTCTTGTAGTGGCGGATGGATACGCCCCCCATCACTCACAGTTCTCACTATAAAGCATGGGTGCGCGTTTCGTCCACGGGTTCGAGACGCTCTCGAGGCCCACGAAAACGGGGCTGGCCCGCCATCCACATGGCTGGGAGCAGCCCCGCTTGCTCATGGTGTATTTGCGATGTTCGCCTGGGCGCCATTCGCGGCCGAACCGTTGGTGTCCCCACTTCCGTTGCCATGACCGCCTTTCCCAGACGACACCACCTGCGACTTGGGACTCGGGCTGGCGGCCCCGGGAGGCGTCGACGTCACCGCGGTGTTGGTCGGTGCCGTGTTTGCCGTGTTGCCGATGTCGTTACTCGTGCCTGTGGTGGTGTTTCCAATGGTCGTGTTGCCCAGGCTCTGGTTCCAGAGACCGCCCGTCCTGTTTCCCGGGAGCGTGTTGTTCAAGCCGTTGCCGGGCGGCACCGTGTTCGTCTGGTTGTTCCCGTTCGGCGGCGCTTGGCTCGTCGTCACCGTTACCGACGCCGGCTTGCCCACGGCCTGACCGGTCGCCTGGCTCGTGGCCTGAACGGTGTAGATGTACGTCTCATTGGGCTGCACGGACGTGTCCGTGATGGTCTGCGCCGTCGTCTGGCCCACGGGCACCGTCTCGTCCGCGCCGTTCGTGGACACGCGCGTCACCACGTAGGTCACGGGCTGCGAGAAGCTGCCGGACCAGGACAGGGTCACCGTGTTGGCGTTCGGGTTGTACGTCGCGGACAGGTTGGTGATGGCGTTCGTCGGATTCGCGTTGTTCTGCCCGCCGTTCATCTGATTCACGTAGTCGACACCTTGCGCGGTGCCCGTGATGTAGGGGTACGGACCCACCGGGAACTGCTCCGGCGCCTCGTTCGCCAGCGCCAGCGCGATGATGTCGTGAAAGATCTGCGCCGCGTTCGCGGACGGATCGACCGGCGACATCGTCATGTGATGTTCCGGCGTCGACACGTCGTACCCGATGTGAATGCTGCCCACGAGGTTCGGCGTGTAGCCGTCGAACCAGCCGTCGCGCACCCAGTTCGGGTGATCGCTCACGAGGCCGGCGCTGTACTGCACCGTGCCCGTCTTGCCCGCGACGCCCCAGCCCGGGAGCTTGGCGTTCTGGCCCGTGCCGTAATCCACGACGTCCTCCATCAGGCGCGTCATGTCGAGCGCCACCAGCGGAGACATCACCTGCGTCTGCTGCGGCCCCTCGTGATAGATGATCCCGCCCTGGCTGTTCACAATCTTCGTGATGAGATACGGCTGAGACCGAATGCCGTTGTTGTCAAACGGCGTATACGCAGCGACCATCTCCATCGGCGTGACCCCATTCTCCAAGCCGCCGATGGCGATGCCCAGGTGCTCATAGTCCTTCGGCGTGAGCGGGATGCCGTCCGCCTTGGCGAAGTTGGCCCCCGTGTCAATACCGATCTGCGACAACAGCCAGACCGACGCCACGTTCTGCGACCACTCCAGCGCATACTGGAGCGTCACCTTCGGCGGCGCGTTCGGATCCCAGTTCTGCGGGATGTAACCGCCGCCGAAATCCTGGGGCGTGTTGTCCAGGATGGACGTGTACGTCCACTTGCCCGTGGCCAAGGCCGGCGCGTAGTCCATGATGGGCTTGATGGACGATCCCGGCGAGCTCGCTTGATAGACGCGATCGAGCCCGAGCGGCACGTACCCCTGCCTGCGCGATCCCGCCGCGCCGAGGATGGCCCCGGTCTTCGGATCCACGAAGATCGCCGCGCCTTCCACGACGGTCCCGGTCGTCGGCCCCGGGAAGTCCGCGTCGTACTTCCCGCTCCAGAACACCTCGTCAATCGCGTTCTGCACGTTCGGCGCGATGGTCGTGTAGATCTTCAACCCGCCCTGCATGACCTCCTGAGGCGGGATGCCGTGCCGATTCAGGTAATCGAGCAGGAAATTCGTGAAAAGCGGCTGGGTATCCCAACCGTCACCCGGGAACGAGTGGAACGACACCCCGAGCGGCTGCTTCTCCGCGGCGTCGGCCTGCGCTTGCGTGATATAGCCGTAGCGCACCATGTTCTGCAGCACCTGATTGCGCCGCTCGATGGCCGCCTGCGGGTGCACGAGCGGATCGTACGCCGAAGGCGCCTGTGGCAGCCCCGCAAGCAGCGCCGCGTCCGCGAGCGTCAGCTTGTTCGGTTCCGCCTTGAGGTCGATGCCAAAATACCGCAGGGCCCCCTGCTCGATCCCGACCGCGCTCTCGCCCATCGGAATGCGGTTCAGGTACATCGTGAGGATTTCCTGCTTGGTGAAATTGCGCTCGATCTGCAGGCCCAAGATGATCTGCTTGAACTTGCGCGCAAACGTCTTCTGATCCGTCAGGTAGACCATCTTCGCCAACTGCTCGGGGATGGTGCTCGCACCCTGGGCCAGGCTGCCCGAGGAGACGTCCACGAACAGCGCGCGAAAGACGGATTTGAGATCGATGCCCGTGCTATTGGTCCAGAAGGTGTGATCTTCCGTCGCGACAATCGCGTCCTGGATGTCCTTCGGAATCTGGTTATAGGTCAAATCCGTGTTCGGCGAGCCGAGCGTCAGGAGCTTCGTCCCGTCGGCGGCGTACACGACCGTCGGTTGATGCGATTCCTCCAACAGGCTCGCGTCAAACGGCGTGAGCCGGACCGCGAGGTACAACCCAACCGCAATCACCACGACAAACGCGACGACCGTTCCGAGGGCGATGGCAATCCATCGTCGGACCAAACGGCCCACCTCCATCGATATGGACTTCTCAGAGTCGCTTCATGCGCCAACTGAGCGTGGGCGCCGGAACGGACGATGCGGCCGCAACCGGCACGCGCACCGTCTGCGCCCCCACCTGAATTTGGAGTTGGCCCACCACTTGGTCGGCCGCAATCGGCTTCTTCGGATCCAGCACATCCGCCCGATACGTCTGCTGCACGGGGAGTCCTCCCCAGCCGATGACCTGCACCGGCTCCGTCGCGACGAGCGAGACGGGCTTGGCCCAGGGCGCAGACAGCGTCCCCACCGTCTGCCCGGCGGAGACGAGTTGGACGGATCGCAGCGCCTTCTGGGCGTCCTGCGACATCGCGACGGCCGCGGTCAACGCCTCAGCAAGGGGCTGCGGGCCCTTCTGACCCAGCACCGCGCCGATGATCAGCACCTCGCGGTTGCCGATGACCTTGCGCGCGGCAAACACAAAACAGCCGCCCGCCTCGAGCGTCGATCCCGTCTTGCCTCCGATGATGGTTCCATGCCCCACCACCGAATCGACATTGTACACAAGCCCCGCGACAGGGAGCTCTGCTTGCGCCTCACCCACAATCTGTCGGAACACCGGGTTCTGCATCGCCAGCGCAAACAGCTTCATTTGATCCACCGCGTCGCTCTGGCTCGCGGGCGAGTATCCCGTGGGATCCGCGTAGTGCGTCTCGGTCATGCCAAGCCTTTTCGCGGTCGCGTTCATCTCCTGGACGAACGCCTGCACGGAGCCATCGCACCACTTCGCCAAGAGCGTGCCCATGTTGTTGCCGGAAGGCAAAAGCAGCCCCTCGAGCGCCTGATATTCCGTGATTTGTTCTCCTGCGGCCACCTTCACCACGGATTGTCCCAGGGCCTTGTCTCTCTCATACACCTTCACGTCATCCGGCGTGATGGTGATGGAAGGCCCCTGTTGCCCCAGCTGCAGCGGGTGCTTCTGAAGCACAAGGTACGCCGTCATGACCTTGGTCACGCTTGCGATGGGCACAGGAACCTGAGGCCCGGACGATCCGAAGCTGCCCACGCCGTCGGCCATCAGCGCGGCCTCGCCCTGCGAAGGCCAATGGATGACGGGCTTCTCACCCGGAATGGCGCGCGGCAGTGGCGCGGCCACATCGGAGGCCGCCTGCGGGATGGGGCGCACCAACTGGAGAACCGGCACGCCGATGACGATGATGGCAATCACGATAGCAATGACGAAACCGCGCAAACTACGCACAACCATCCTCCTATGCTGCTCGTCCCGCGCCCCTCAGGTCGCAGGCTGTTCAGTCTTGGCGCCGGACTTCGACGCCTCCATCTCGCGGATCAAGCGCTTGTAGCGCACAAACATCGCGATGCGCCACGGCACGAGCATGCCGAACGCCAGGCAGAAGAAGAGCGATCCCGTCTGGTACACATCCACATATCGCTCGACGACGCTGTGGAGGACAATGCGCACCACCAACAGCCCGAGCAAGATATAGATGAACGCCCGCGACCGCTTCAAATAGACGCCATCTTCTCCTACGTAAAAATGGCTCGTCGCGATCAGCGGATAGCTGAACATGCACCCCACCAGGAACGCGGCGACGGCATACAGAATCGGCTCGCGCGTGAATGGAAACACATACATCAGGAATCCCGTGCTCATGGCGAGCGGCGGGATGAGGATCTTCCGCGCATTCGTCGGGCGCTTGGATGCCCGCAGCCGCACAAAAATGACCGTGATGGCGAACACGACGGCGACAACGGTTGCAATCAGCGTGGTGACTTCGCTGTGATTCACGCTCTCCCCTCGCCTTCCTGCGAGATCCGACGAGCTGATATGGCGACAATCGCTTCCCCCATGCGGACTACGTGTGAGTATACCACCATTGACTCAACGCTTTCTTGAACAGCGATCTACAAAACTGCGAACTTTGCACACGAGTGGGCGCGGCGTGAGGAAAATCGTCTGGTAAACCTGACAGCAGCCTGGTAGAATTCTTTCGGTCACTAAATCAGTTGTCAAGCCCGTCATGGAGAAGGAGGCGAGTCCGTGGCAGAGCGTTACGCCCATTTCGTCGCGCGCTTCAAGTATGGGATCATCGCCGTTTGGATCCTCGCGGTGGCGCTCGCGCACGTGTTGCTGCCGCAGCTCAACGCGATTGTCGCCCACAAGAACACGGAATTTTTGCCAAACTCGTCGAGCGTCGTGATCGCCAGTAATTGGCTGAAGCGGGTCGATCCGGCGCGCCAAGCGGGTTCGAGCGCCGTGGTGGCCATGTACAACCCGCATGGATTGACGGCGGCGGACAAGGCGTGGTTCACGCAAAAGCTGAAGCAGGTGGCTGACCATAAACCCGCCTACGGCGTGAAGACCGTCACGGCCGCCTACAACCAGTCGAAGTCGGTGCAGAACCAGTTTTTCAGCGCGGATCGCACGGTGGAGATCGCGACCATCGGCTTTCCGGGTAACGACGTATCCAAGGCCACCGACGCGTCGTTGAACCAGCTTCATCAGGTGTTTCAGCAACCGCCCAAGGATGCACAGATCCTCTTCACGGGCGACACGCCCATCGAGAACGACAACATCAACATCTCGATGGACGGCGCTTCCAAGACGGCAGGCGTGACCATCGCCCTGGTGCTCGTCATTCTGCTCGTCGTCTTTCGATCCGTCGTGGCCCCATTTTTGACCCTGCTCAGCATCGGGCTTTCCTATCTTCTGACGACGAATCTCGTGGCCGTCTTGGCGAACGTGGGCCTGCCGGTCTCGACCTTCACGGACACGTTTCTCATCGCCATCATCTTCGGCGCGGGAACCGACTACAGCATCATCGTGCTGAATCGATTCCGCGAGGAGGCGAGCCGGGGTCTCGCCCCAGTGGACGCCCTCGCGCGAGCGATGTCCGGAGTGGCCAAGACCGTCGTGTACAGCGCGCTCACCGTCTTTCTCTCGTTTGCGACGCTGTATTTCGCCCGCTTCGGCCTCTTCCGATCCGGCGTCGGCGTGGCAGTGGGCTTGGCCGTGACGCTGTTTGCATGCCTCACGTTCCTCCCGGCGCTCATGATGGTGCTCGGGCGCTACGTGTTCTGGCCGCGGCGCAACCTCGACGGCGCGAGTCACAAGCCCTCCCGCATCTGGGATCTGACCGGCAGGACCGCGCTCCGGCATCCCTGGTGGACACTCGCCGGGGTGCTCGTGGTGCTGACGCCCATTGCGCTGTCCTTCACGGACAAGCGCACGTTCGATCCGACCTCCGACATCCCGACGGCGCCTTCCGTCGAGGGCTTTCACGTGGTGTCCAAGGCGTTCGGCCCCGGCAAGGTCCTGCCGATGGACGTCGTGATCGACACGCCGGACAATCTGCGCACGCCGGAGGGGCTGGCGACCATCGAGCAGGTGTCGGAGGCCATCGCGAAGCTGCCTTTTGTGCAGCAGGTGCAGAGCGCCACCCGGCCGACGGGCAGCGTCATCGCCGAATTTGAATTGGCGAAGCAGAACCAGCTCGCGGCCAATGGCCTGGGCAAGGTGCAGACGGGCCTGAACCAGGTGGCGAGCCACGTCGGCACAAAGAGCGCACAGCAGGCGGCGAATGCGGCGAACACGCTGTCGAGTGGGGCCTCGGCGCTCGCGCAGGCGGGCGGGAAGCTGAGCCAAGGCGCGGCGCAGGCGCAAGAGGGCGCTTCGAAGCTCGCCGCGGGCGCACAGGCGCTTTCGAGCGGCGCATCGCGGCTGACGCAGGCAAACACGCAGCTGGCCAGCGGCGCTGCGCAGGTGGCGGCCGGATCGCAACAGGTGGCACAGGGCGCCGATAAGCTCGCCACGTCGGCGCGCAGCATCGCATCGGGGCAGACGGCGCTGGCGAATGGCGCTGCTCGCGAAGCGCAGGCGGCGCAGCAGCTCGCGAACGCCATCGCGGCCTGGACGAAGGCGCATCCGGCGGAAGCTTCCGATCCCAACTGGCAGCAGATTGTCGCGCTGGCGCAGGGCAACGCAGCGGGGGCGCAGCAGACGGCCAAGGCGGCCAGCCAGCTGGCGAATGGCACGAGCCAGTGGGCGAACGGCGCCACCTCACTGGCAGAGGGCGCGGGCAAAGTCGCCGCGGGCGCGAGCCAGCTGGCGGCCGGAAGCCGCGGCGCGGCATCTGGCGCCAAAGGCCTGAGCGACGGGGCTGCCCAAGTGGGTCAAGGCGCTTCTTCCCTGGCCCAAGGACTGAATCAGCTGAGTGGCGGCGCTCGCCAACTTCAGGCGGGGCTTGGCAAGTGGGCGGCCGGAGCTGCGCAATTTTCCTCCGGGCTCTCGAACGCGGGCGCCGGGGAGAATCAGCTTCACAGCGCGCTCGTCAAGCTGTCGAACGGCGTGGGCACGGTCAAGACCGCGCTCGACGAGACCGCCAAGGCGCAGACGTCGGGCGATCCCGGCTTCTACGTGCCTGCGTCCGCCATCTCGTCGAACAAGAGCCTGCGCCAAGCCCTGGACAGCTACATCTCGCCGGATGGGCACGTGGCGGACATTCGCGTCACACTGAAGTCGGACCCGTATTCCATGACGGCGATTCAGGAGATGCCGAGGCTTGAGACGGTCGCCCAGGCGGCCTTCACGGCCGCGCCGATTCACACCGGGCAGGTCGGGTTCGCCGGAACCACGCCGACACAGTACGCGCTGAACCAACTGTCCAATCAGGACTTCGTCCGCATGATGGCGCTCATTCTGGGGTCCATCTTTCTCCTGCTCGTGGTGATGCTGAGATCGCTCATCGCACCCTTGTACGTCATTGCGTCGCTCACCGGGACGTACTTCGTGACGATGGCGTGCCTGCAGTTTGTCGCCGTGGATGTGATGCACAAGGCGGGCATCAGCTGGACGGTTCCGTTTTTCGCGCTTCTCCTGTTGGTGGCGCTCGGCGTCGACTACTCGATTTTCTTGATGTCGCGCTTCGACGAGGAACTGAGGCGCCATCCGGAGCTCAACCTGCGCAGCGCGATGCTTTATGCCATGCGCCAGATGGGCAACGTGATCTTCTCTGCCGCAGCCATCATGGCGGGCACCTTTGGCTCCATGTCCGTCTCCGGCGTGACGACGCTCGTCGAGATCGGGTTGTCGGTCATCATCGGCCTCGCGCTGTACGCGCTCATCGTGCTGGCCCTCTTCGTGCCGGCCTGCACCGCGATTGTGGGAGAAGCCCATTTCTGGCCGTTTCGCAGAGTGCCTCGGGAGGAGCAGGAGCTGAGGCTGCCGGAAGAACTGGCTGCGGAGTGAATGGGAAGGCGTTCGCGGTTGCGTCGGACGGACGACAAACGCCACCTGCTGGCCAAGGTGCAGCAGGTGGCGTTTTACCTGTCTCCGTCGCTGCGGGCCGAGTGGCTGGCCCAAGCGAGCCAGTTCCGACCCGCGCCATGGCGGATCGATGCTTAGCCCCGCTCCAAACCGGGTGCGGCATGGGCTGTTGCGACACGCTGGCAATCCGGACAAATGCCGCGAAACACCAGATCAGCCCCCACCACTCGGTATCCCGTTTGTTGGGCCATCCATCTGATTGAAAAGTTGGCTCACTTCAACCGGGAGCGGATTCCCGAACGGGTGGTTCACGCCAAGGGCACCGGCGCATACGGGTACTTCGAGGTCACGCACGACGTCACTCGTTACACCCGAGCGGCCTTTCTGAGCGAGATTGGGAAGCGAACCGAGGTGTTCGTCCGATTCTCCACCGTCGGAGGCGAACAGGGCTCGGCAGACACGGAGCGGGATCCCAGGGGGTTCGCGGTCAAGTTCTACACCGAAGAAGGCAACTACGATCTCGTCGGGAACAACACACCGGTCTTCTTCATTCGAGACCCGCTCAAGTTCCCGGACTTCATCCACACGCAGAAGCGCCATCCTCAGACGCACCTGAAGGACCCAAACATGATGTGGGATTTCTGGAGCTTGACCCCGGAATCCATGCACCAAGTGCTCATTCTCTTTTCCAACCGAGGGACGCCCTATGGATATCGCCACATGCACGGCTTTGGCTCGCACACGTTCTCGTGGATCAATGAAGACGGCCAAGTGGTGTGGGTCAAGTACCACTTCCTGACCGACCAAGGCATTCGCAACTTTCGGCGACACGAGGCCGTGGACATGGCGGGTCGCGATCCGGACTTCGCCACGCGCGATCTGTTCGACGCGATCGAACGTAAAGAATATCCTTCCTGGACGCTATACGTCCAGATCATGCCGGTTGAGGACGCGGAACGTTATGCGTTCGATCCGTTCGACGTGACGAAGGTCTGGTTGCACGGAGACTATCCGCTCATTCCCGTCGGGAAGCTCGTCTTGAACCGCAACCCTCAAAATTACTTCGCCGAAGTGGAACAGGCGGCCTTTTCACCCGCCCACGTGGTGCCCGGCATCGGCTTTTCGCCCGACAAGATGCTGCAAGGCCGGCTGTTCGCCTACGGAGACGCGCACAGGTATCGCCTGGGCACCAATTCCAACTTGCTCCCGGTGAACCGCCCGCACGCCACGACGGCGCAGAACTACCAGCGCGATGGCGCAATGCGTCTCGACGACAACGGCGGACCGTCGCCGAACTATGATCCGAACCGCCTGGGCCATCCGGCGCCCACGGAACGCGCGCGAGGGCCTGAGTACCCCGTGCAGGGGCTTGTTGGGCACTATGAGTATCGCGATCGCGACTTCTACACCCAGCCCCGCAAGCTATACCACGTGATGCCGGAGCAGGAGCGGCCGACCTCGCCGACAATCTCGCCGCCTCCCTGCGCCAGGTCGATCGCGGGATCGTCGAGCGACAGATGGTTCACTTCGAGCACATCGACGAGGACCTCGCGGGGAGGGTATCGGAAGCGCTCAGGAAAGGTTGACGCTCGAGTATGCCGCGCAGACGAAGGGGCGCCCGTCCGGCTCACCGGACAGGCGCCCCTTCATTTCCACGACACTCGCATGCGCCGAAGCGCATCACCACTCGGACTGCGTATCGCGCACCCAGCGATCGACGCAGTCGTCACACAGCCGATCCCATTCGCGCTCTTCCCAAGGACGGCAAGGCTCCGGGATCTCTGTGCCGCACAACACGCACGATGTGGTCTCCGCCGTCTTCTGCATGATTCTCACCACTCCCGTCGGAATCACGTGTCTTTTTGATTGAGACCAATCATAACACGGGAGCGGCGAAATTTCAACCGAATGTTCAGAATATGCAGTTTCATCATTGTGTGCATATTGTATGCCCGGGGCGCCTTCACGGCGCCCCGCTGCGCCAATCGACTGGATTTCAGATCAGCCCATACGAAGTCAGCACGCCTCGCAGCTTTGCCGTCATTTCCTCTCCTGGCAGCGCGAGCGGCGGCCTCACCACGGGCCGAATTTTGCCCATCATGGCAAGGCACGCCTTGACCGGACCTGGGTTCGTCTCCCAGAACAAAGCCTCATTGATGTCGACCAGTTGAAAGTGAAGATCGATCGCTTCATGCCACTTCCCGGCTTGCACCAAGTCGTACAGGCGGGCGACTTCTCTCGGCATGAGATTGGCGGTCGCGCTGAGATGCCCCGCTCCTCCCAGCGCGAGCATGGGGTAACACAGGAGCTCTATGCCGGAATAGACCAGGAAATCGCGGCCGCAGGCCTGGAACACGCGTGTAACCTGCTCAAAGTCCTTGTTCGATTCCTTGACGCCAATGATGTTACGGCAGTCGCGCTTGAGCCGGGCCATCGTGGCGGGCTCTAGGTTCACCCCGGTGCGTCCCGGAATGTTGTACAGGATGATGGGAATGTCGACGCTGTCCGCTATCGCGCGAAAGTGCCGGTAGAGCCCCTCCTGGGACGGACGGTTGTAATACGGAACGATGACCAGCGCGGCATCCGCACCCAGCCGTTCAGCCGTCTTCGTGAGCCGAAGCGCCTCCGCGTGGTTCGTCGAGCCCGTCCCCAACACCACAGGCACCCGACCGCGCACGGCATCCATCGTGACTTCGAATAAGTATTCTCGTTCTTCTATCGTAAGGGAACTCGGTTCTCCAGTTGTTCCTGCGCAAGAGATACCGTGAGAACCGCTCTCGATCTGCCACTCAATGAGTTCACGATACGACTTCTCGTCAAACGATCCGTCCTCCAAAAACGGCGTGACCATCGGCACGATGGATCCCCGAAGGCGCGAATACACGTCCTTTTCGGCGCCCATGACCCGTCCCCCTCGCAGTCTCATTTGATATACCCAGCCGCACGCGCGTCCGTCGTCCCGCACAGTTCGACGGGAACGTTGCGTTCCCAATCCATGACCACCGTCCCGTCCCGCCACCAACTCTCGGGCGTCTGATGCCCCCAGAGCGTCTGCCGCCTGGGATCCGTCGCACTCCAGCGGATGGGTCGATGATCGGGGTCAACAGTCAAATAGTCCGATGTGTACAGTTCAATGCGATGACCGTCGGGATCGCGCAGATAGAGGAAAAACGCGTTCGATATACCGTGCCGCCCGGGCCCCCGTTCAATGTGCTCGTGCATCTCCGCTCCGCCCAAGATGTCACAGGTGCGTATAATGCTCCCGATGTCGTCCATCCAAAAGCCGATGTGGTGAAGTCGAGGTCCCCTGCCTTCCATGAGGGCGATATCATGCACGTTACCCTTGCGTTGAAGCCAGACGGCCTTCTTCACACGAGGTTCTTCATCCGTCTCCACGTACTCCGTCACGCGAAATCCCAATCCCTCGCGCCACATGGCCTCGCAGCTTGCCAGATCGGAGACGAAGCAGTTGAAATGGTCCAGTCTGCGCACGCCGGCACCCTTGTGCAGATGATATTTCTGGAGCAGACACTCGGCGGGCGACATTTCGGCGTAGAACTCGAGCGGGAAGCCAAACGGATCTTGCACGCGCAGCGCTCGCCCCTGGCCGGGCTCTTCGCCATCCTCGATGAAATGCACGTGACATCCCAGCGTCTGAAAATAGGACGCCATGGCATCGAGGTCATCGTCCTCCGCCACCCGGAACGCCAGGTGGCCGAGCATCGGCACGTCTGACTCCGTCAACACGAGACTGTGATGGTGGCGCTCCTCCACCCCGCGAAGAAACAACCGCCCTTCGGACTCCTCCGTGACGACAAACCCGAGAATGTCTTCGTAAAATCTGCGCGAAAGGGCGAGATCGCGCACCAAGAGTTCCGCATGGCCCGCGCGGACAATTGAATACGGCAACGTCGACCTCACAGCGCCTCACCGTCCAGGAAAGCCTTCACCCGCGAAACATAGGGGGTTTTGTCGTAGGCGTCGTAGAGCGCACCGTACATGCGAACGGGATCGCCGAAGAAGAACCGCTCGTACAGCACTTGGCGCGATCCGAAACTCGAGAGCGCCGCGTCCCAGGCGAGGCGGAACAGCCTCAACCGATCGAACGCATGGATGTTGCGTCCCTGCAAGAAGCGCTCGAGATCTCCGCGGATTTCGGAGTTCCAGTCAGCCTCGGTGGGAATGGCCATCAGTCCGCTCGCGCCGAGTTGTTGAATGATTTCGACAAGACGAGGATACGTCTTCGGGAACAGGTTCCTCGCCGCGTTCAGTGGAGCCCAAGCCGGCGTCATCACGCCGTATTCGTCGAGCTCGGCATCCGCTTCGGAAGCGCGCAAAAACGCTTTCATGGTTTCGAGCGCGAGAATGATCTCGGCAACCTTCTCCTTGACGTGCTGGAACTGTGCAATGCCGATGGCGTCCACCATGGCCTCCGCGAGCCCGAGCAAAAACTCACACTTCGCAATATTTTTGTGCATCACCTGGTACGTCATGTGGACGACGGCGTGCGTCGCCTGATGCAACTGGTTGCAGCGCTCAGCATCCTCGAGGAGAAAGACGCGGTCCCAGGGAACCAGAACGTCGTCGAACACGACGATGGCGTCCATTTCCTCGAACCTCGAGCCAAGCGGATGGTCGAAGTGAGACCGCCCATAGTCGAAGCTTTCTCGGCAGATGTAGCGCAAGCCAGGCGTCGAGCTGGGGATGGCGAACGCGAACGAATACGGTGCATCCTCCTCGGTGTTCCGCAGCACAGTGGACGGAAAGACCAAGATTTCATCGGCGATAGGCCCTTGAGTAGCCAGCAGTCGAGCGCCGCGGATGACGACGCCGCGACGGTTTTTCTCCACCACTCGGGCGGCGATATAAGGGTCCTGAAGTTTCCCGACACTCACGGACCGGTTGACCTGAGGAGAAATCAACGTGTGCGTCAACGTCAGATCCCGTTCACGCGCGTACTGGTAGTACGCCTGGATGTTTTCGGCATACGACGGATGGTTGCCTGCAAAGTAAGCGCTTGCTTGAGACATGGCCATGATGGCGACGTTGAGATAATCCGAAGTTCTGCCCATCATCCCAAATGTAGCACGCGCCCACCGTTGCATCATGCGTCCTCTGCGGACGAGATCGTCGCGCGTTTTAGGAACCAGCCAAGACAATCCGTACCGCTGGCCGCCCTCCTCGTACGTCATCTCGTCGCGCGTCGCGGGATCAAGCTGCATGTCGTAGAGCCTGGCCATGCTTCGGATCACATTTCGAAACGCCGGGTGGTCCGAGATGTTGCCTTCGACCCTCTGCCCGTGAATCCACACCTCGCGCGGCTCCGCATTCAAACGCTCCACGTATTCCGCGCCACTCTTCGCGCCCATCACTCATCACCCACCCTGTGTTGGTCAGCTTCTTGTCTCCATACCCGATACGCCGAAGCGGGGAATGGGATGCTGCCCGAGCGCCACATGCACGGTCTTCCACTCTGTGTAAAACTCGAAACTGTAGTGCCCACCTTCTCTCCCGACGCCGCTCTGCTTCATCCCGCCAAACGGCGTGCGTAGGTCGCGAACGTTCTGCGAGTTGATCCAGGCCATCCCCGATTCGATCCGCCGTGCCACGCGATGAGCGCGCTCGAGGTCCCGTGTCCAAATGTATGCGGCAAGTCCGTATTGCACGCCGTTGGCAAGCTGGATGGCCTCCTCCTCCGTCGTAAACGGGATGGACACGAGCACCGGGCCAAAGATCTCCTCTTGCGCGATGCACATGTCGTTTCGCACGTTCACGAAAAGCGTCGGCCTAACGAAGTTTCCGCGCGCAAGCTCCCGCGGGACCTCGCCGCCCACGGCCATCGTCGCACCCTCGCGCCGGCCGAGGTCGAGATAGTGCTCCACGCGCCTCTTGTGCTCCGGGTGAATGAGGGGGCCCACCTCGGTGGCGGGATCGAGCGGATGCCCGAGGCGAATCCTTCGAACGCGCTCCGCCAAACGGGCTTCAAACTCCTCGCGGATGGAATCCTGAATGAGCAGGCGAGAGCCAGCGGTGCAACGCTCCCCGTTCAGCGAGTACACGCCAAAGACGACAGCATCCAAAGCCCTGTCGAGATCGGCGTCGTCGAACACCACGACCGGAGACTTTCCGCCAAGCTCCATCGAGAAGCGCTTCAGCGCGTCCGATCCGTTCTTCATGATGGTGCGGCCCGTGGTCGTTTCACCCGTGAACGAGATCAGCGGCACCTTCGGGTGTTTCACCAACGCGTCTCCCGCCACCTCGCCGAAGCCATGAACGACATTGAACACGCCGGGCGGGAGATCGACCTCCTGAACGATCTCCGCCAGCTTGGTTGCCGTGAGCGGGGACCATTCGGCAGGCTTTAGAACCGCCGTGTTGCCCGCGGCGAGACAAGGCGCGATTTTCCACGTCGCAAGCATCAAGGGCGTGTTCCAAGGCGTGATGAGTCCTGCCACCCCAACCGGAACGCGGATGGCGTAGTTGAGAAACTGGTCGCCCACTGGAAACGTCTCACCGGTCATACGCGTGGCCATCTCGGCGAAGAACCGGAAATTTTCCGCAGCTCGCGCCGCCTGTCCCCGGGCCTGGGAGATGGGCAACCCCGTGTCTGCGACTTCAAGGCGCGCCAACTCCTCGCCGTGTCGCTCGATGGCATCGGCGATGCGAACGAGATATCGCGCCCGCTCCTTCGCGCTCATTTTGCCCCAGGGCCCATCGTGAAAGGCCCGATATGCCGCTTCTACGGCGCGATCCACGTCGCTCGCGGTCCCCTCTGCCACTTGCGTCAACACGTCGTTGGTCGTCGGATTCAAGGTGTCAAACCATCCGCCCTCCGCGCTCTCCACGAACTGGCCATCGATGAAATGAAGCGCAGGGCGCGATATCGGCTCGAACTCGAGGTTCAACCCGGCGCCTTTCAGATCTACATGGCTCATGACAGCACCTCCCTCGCCCGTTCATCGTTCGCCTCGTCCACCACCGGATTTTTAAGCCGGCCGATGCCTTCGATTTCGATTTCGATCACGTCCCCCGGTTTTACGGGTGAGATGCCCGGCGGCGTGCCCGTGAGAATGACGTCGCCCGGGCGGAGCGTCACAAACGAGCTGATAAACGATATCACTTCGTCGATTCGAAAGATCAGGTCCCGCGTGTTTCCGCGCTGGCGGACTTCGCCGTTCACGTAGGTCCGAATCTCGAGCTGGTGAGGATCGGACACGTCCGCGGCGTCGATCCACCATGGGCCGAGCGGCCCGAAAGTGTCGAATCCCTTCGCGCGGATGGGCGGGCGGAACATGTTCCCCACGAAGTCCCGCACCGTGACATCGTTCGCAATCGTGTAACCGAGGACGTGCTCGAAGGCGTCCTCGGGCCGAATGCGTCTCCCCGCGCGGCCAATGATCACGGCCAGCTCGGCCTCGTAATGCATGTACTCGACGCCTTTGGGATAGACGATGGGAGCCAGATGTCCAATGAGCGAGCCGTTCGGCTTGATGAACAGCACCGGTTCCTTGGGCTTCTCCAAGTTCAACTCCACCGCGTGATCGGCGTAGTTCAAGGCAAGGCCGTACACGGTCCTCGGCTCAATCGGCGGCAGCCAAATGACCTGCTCCTCCGAAACCACTCGGCCCTCCTCATTGACGAGGACCCCGTCTTCCCAAACGCCCTCATGAATCCGCCCCCGGTCGATGTATCTCGCGTGGCGCACGATACCACTCCCTCCGCTCCGCCACCAAACGGGTGTGTTGCTCGTTCCAACGCCTGAAGGCTTCCAGCGTCGCCAACCGATGTTGGCGAGCAAACCGCTCCACCGCGTCCTCTCCGACGTCCACCGCCATCAGCTGAATCAGCTTGTCGTGTTCTGCAATGGAATCGCTGGCCCGATGCGGGATGAGATTGAAGACGGACACCCGCATGGCATCCATTCGTTCCCGCACGGCGTGAATTTCATCCACGAGATAGCGGTTATTGCAACGGCGCAGGATAATCTCGTGAAATTGTTGGTTGAGCCTGCTGTACAGCGTGAGATCAAAATCCGAACGGGCCTGGCGCATCGCCTCGTTCGTCTGTCGAAGCGCATCGAAGTCCTCATCCGTGAGGTTGCGATAGGCCTGGGCCGTGGCGTAGCCTTCGAGAACCGCGAGTGCCGAGAGAATATCCTCGTACATTTTCGCGTCAATGCGGGTCACCTTGGCTCCGCTGAATCGCTCGACCTCCACCAATCCCTCCGCTTCCAAGCGGCGAATGGCCTCACGAATGGGAATCGCACTCACCCCCAATTCCTTCGCGATGCGGTCGATCACGATGCGATATCCGGGCCCATAGGTTCCTTCGAGAATCCGCTGCTTCAAGGTTTGATAGGCGACCTGTTGTTTGCTTGGTGGATGTTTGGTCATGACGTTATCGTATACGATTTCCTATTCGTGCGAAAGCGCAATTTCGTGCACGCAGGGACGTCCCTACGGCGAAATCTCCTCCAAAACTTTGCCTCGAGACGCAATCCCTCCAAGGGCGATGAACGCCGCGATCAGAAGGAAGCCCGACATCGCCACAAATCCGGCGGTCACGCCGAGAGAGGGAATCAACGGCGCGATGGCCCACAAACCGACTCCGGCGCCGATGTGTCCCGCTCCATCCACGAGGGCGAAACCGCTGGTCCTCGCGCGAGATGGAAAGTTTTCCGCAGTCCACGCGTAAAACACCGGCACCCACACGTTCTGCCCGAAGAAGAGGAGGATTGCACCGAGGTACGAAAGCCACAGATGGTGTCCAGCAAGCCCCACCACGAGTCCTCCCAAGATGGTCAGGACCGCAGACACGAGCAGATAGGTTTTGCGTTCCATGACTTCTCCCGCAAGGTACGCCACGACGCCGGCCAGCAGCATGCCCAAGACGCCGACGGCCACGATGAGCCCCGCCTCACTCGGCGCATAGCCTGCGCCCACGAGCAGCGTGGTCATGCCTGCAGAAAATCCGTACACGGTCACATAGCTAAAGAGCCAGACGAAAAACAGGAGGAAGATTCGCCTGCGATACACAGGACTGCCAAACAGTTCGCCATACGGCGCGCGCGTGTCGGAGACCAGCGAGAACGATGCGGCGGTTCCATCGGATTGAAACGCGCCCAAGCCCAGGCGCTCCTCCATAGCAGCTACAACAGCGGCGGCTTCTTCGACTCGCCCCTTCGCGGCCAGCCAGCGAGGAGACTCAGGGAGCTCAAGCCGCAGCAGGAGTGCGATGAGCGCGAGTACCGCCCCGATGTAGTACATCAACCGCCAGCCCCAATGGAACGACGAAGTTGCAAGCGCAAACGGAAGTCCTTCCGGAAACGGCGCACTGGGCGTCGTCAACCACAACCCGAGCCAGATGCCCACAAGCGCTCCGACACCTGAGAAAATGAACAATCCTGAGGTGTACTTCGCCCTCGCTCTTCTCGGCGCGACCTCGCTCATGTAGGTATTCACGACAGCCAGATCCGCGGCCACGCCCACGCCCGTGATGCCGCGCGCGAGAATAAACCACCAGTCGCGCATCGCGAGAGCTGTCAACAGAGAACCGACCCCCGTGATGAACATGGTGGTCATCAGCATACGCCTTCGCCCGACGCGATCGGCAAGAGGGCTCAACACAAGCGTGCCGACCACGTACCCCAACAGGTTGGCGAAGATGGGCAATCCGATGTACCGGCTGGCGTCCGCCGGAGTTGCACCGGGTATGATGGATGTGGCGGTCTGCACAAAGGACACATTGACGTCGAATATGTCGTAGAAGGTGAACAGATACCCGAGACCGATGACGAGGAACAATCGCCGCGGAAGCGGCCATGCGGTCAACCGCTCCATCCGCGCCAAGATGCCCGCCGCGCTCGAAACAGGCACACCCGTGCCCATCGTGTCTCCCCTCCCTCAACAGACCGAAGAGCGCGATGCCCGCGAGCCATCCGATGTGATTTCCTATACGATTTTGCCCAGACAGGCACGCACCGACGCGTCCCCAGCCAGCGACGTATAGGTTCCGCGCCAGAAAACGAGCGGGATGCCCTCGTCCTGCTGATAGATGTCTTTCACAAGACCGAGCACGATGATATGATCTCCCGCCGGATATTGGGCGTACACCCCACACGACAGCGCGGCCAGGCAGTCATCGAGGCGAACCGATTCCCCGAAGGGAAGAAACGTTCCGTGCCAATCTCCGCTCGATCCGGCGAAGTGGCGCGACACCTCCTCCTGATGACGCCCGAGAACATTGACTGTAAACGCTTTCGAAGACGACAAGAATTGAGCCATCTTACTGCGCACGTCGACGCAGACGAGAATCAGAGGAGGGTCGAGCGAAACCGATGTGAACGAATTGGCCGTCATCCCATGCACCTGACCGTTGACCGATGTCGTGATGACGGTCACGCCTGTCGTGAACAGTCCGCACGTTCGCCGGAACGCTTTCGCGTCCACCTCGGGCATTGTGCGTCCCCCCTTTCACTTTCGTCTTCCCGCAAGCCTGAGTGGGCGTTGCGGGTTGTGTTGATCATATATGATTTCATACACTCGGTCAATTCCAAATTCGCGGCTCAACACGGAGATTTTCGGTGTGCGAAAAGGCAATGACGCAGTGATGCCCTGCTTCCCTCCTCGCACACCGACGCCGTTCGAACGAGTCATGCGGATGAGCCGGCCGGTCACCCCCGCCCTTCCTCCGGTTGGCCCTCTTCCTGCGCGGCTCGCAGCTTCGCAAGAACTCGCTCGTTCTCGTCCCGCGGCACCCCAAACAGCGTCGTGACACGACCGATGGGCGTGAACCGCATGAACGCCTCGAACATCGGATTGGCGTCCATCTCGCTGCCAAGCGGCGAATCGGCGAGCTTCTCCTTCAAGAGCTCGCGGAGCACCGGACCGGTGGCCGGATCGTCCAGCAGATCGCCCAGCGCTGCATTGGCGTGGACCGACACCGGCCTGCGCGGGGCGGCGGATGTCACCTCCACGGAGGCGGTGAGGCGCAGATCACGCGAGGACGATCCGACGCGGATCTCGTACCAGCCGCTCTCCACGGCGAAATCGCCAGCATCGACGTCGTAGTAGGCAAACGCGCGCTTGCCCAGCTGAAATTCGACCGTACGCGTCTCGCCGGGTGCCAGCGCCACCTTGGCGAAGGCGCGAAGCTCGCGCCGAGGTCGAACGACTCGCGAGGACCTCGGCTCGACATAGACCTGGACCACCTCTTTGCCCGCGCGCTGCCCGGTATTGCGCACGTCCACCTGCACGGTGAGCACGTCGTCGTCCCGGACCTGCTCACGAGACATGCGGATGGCCTCGTACTCGAACGTGGTGTACGACAGCCCGTGCCCGAAGGGAAACAGCACGTCCATCTCCTTGGTGTCGTAGTAGCGATAGCCGACGAAGACACCTTCTCGGTATTCGGATCTGTCGCCTTCGCCGGGGAAGTATGGATGCGAAGGGTTGTGCTCGAGCCGAAGCGGAAACGTCTCGGCCAGCTTGCCGGACGGGTTCACAGCGCCCGACAGCACGTCCGCGATGGCGCCGCCGAAGGCCTGCCCCGCGAGATACGCCTCGATCACGGCAGGCACGCGGTGGATCCAAGGCATCTCGACGGGCGCGCCGTTCGAGAGCACGACAACCGTGCGGGGCTGAGCCGACGTCACCGCTTCGATGAGCGCCACGTGCGCGTCCGGCATTCGCATGTGCGGGCGATCATATCCTTCAGACTCCCAGCTCTCCGGCAGCCCTGCAAAGATGGCGGCGACATCCGCCTGCGCCGCAGCGCGCACGGCCTCCTCGATGAGCTCGAGGCGAGGCGCGTCGTCGTCGAGCGCGTACCCCGGCGCGTACAGGACAAGCTGGTCGCCAAACGCGCGGCGCATCTCCGCGAGCGGCTCGTCGAGGCGCGCGGGATTGACGTGCGAGCTTCCTCCTCCCTGGTAGCGCGGCGACACGGCGAACGCGCCAATCACCGCCACCCGCCGCCCTGGCGCGATGGGCAACACGGCCCCGTCGTTCTTCAGAAGCACCATCGACTCGGCCGCGGCCTGGCGGGCAAGGCGGTGATGCGCGTCGAGATCGGCGGAATCGCCCTGCGGCCGGTAGGCCCGGTCGATGAGCGCGAGCAGGCGTTCCACGGCCGCATCGAGCACGGCTTCGTCCAGGCGACCGTCTCGCACAGCCTGGACGATCTCGGCGTCCTGCGCGTACGGCCCGCCGGGCATTTCGAGGTCCAGCCCTGCAGCGAGGCCTTGGACGCGATCGTTCACCGCCCCCCAGTCCGACACCACGACGCCATCAAATCCCCATTCCCGGCGCAGCACCTGCGTGAGAAGCCACGGGTGTTCCGAGCAGTAGGTGCCGTTGAGGCGATTGTACGCGCACATGACCGTCCACGGGCGTCCACCCTTGACGGCGCCTTCGAAGCTCGCGAGATAGATCTCGCGCAGCGTGCGCTCGTCCACCTCGGCGCTCGTCGTCATGCGCCGGTACTCCTGGTTGTTGGCAGCAAAGTGCTTGAGCGACGATCCGACGCCGCGCGACTGGACGCCCCGGATATGCGCCGCGGCCATTTCGCTCGAGAGAAGCGGATCCTCCGAGAAGTACTCGAAGTTGCGCCCGCACAAGGGAGATCGCTTGATGTTGGCGCCGGGCCCGAGCAACACGTGAACGCCGAGCGCGCGGCATTCGTCGCCGAGCGCCTGGCCAATCCGCTCCACGAGCGCGGGATCCCAGGAACTCGCGAGCGCGGCGGCTGTCGGGAAGCACGTGGCGGGCTCCGAATCGGTGAACGATCCGCCCTGCCGCTGCAGCCGAACGCCGTGCGGCCCGTCCGTCATGCAGAGAGACGGGATGCCGAGGCGCTCGATGGGCTTCGTTTGCCAGAAGTTGAGCCCGGAGCAGAGGGATGCTTTTTCTTCGAGGGTGAGGCGCGAGACGAGATCGCGATACGACAAAGGTTTCGCCCCCTTCTGAAAGTGGCCTGCTCATCGCTCCACAACAACCTGTACGCGAGGCGGCGCACGTGCATACGTGGCCGAAGTCGCCACATCCTAACCGATGATGCTCATGGAGAGGAGCGTGACCCATGCCCACCATCATGGCACCCCAAGCGGGGCAGGCGCCGTCTTATCCGACCTCGTTCCCGCCGCAGCACCAGAACCACCAGCCCGGCGTGGAGTCGCAGATGAACCCGCGCCCGTTCTTCGATGACCCCGAGTACCGCGGCGCGGGCAAACTGAAAGACAAGGTGACGCTCATCACGGGCGGCGACAGCGGCATCGGCCGCGCGGTGGCCGTCGCGTTTGCCAAGGAGGGCGCGGACGTCGTGATCGCGTACCGCGACGAGGAAGCGGACGCCGTGGAGACCGTGCAGCACGTCGAGCGATATGGCCGCCGCGCGCAACACCTGGCGTTCGACGTGTCCAACAAGGCCGAATGCGATCGCGTCGTCAGGCAGGCCATCGCGCAATTCGGCAAAGTCGACATCCTGGTCAACAACGCGGCCCGCCAACACCCGCAGCCGAGCATCCTCGACATCACGCCCGAACAGTTGCAGATGACGTTCGCGACGAACGTCTTCGGCTATTTCTACATGATTCAGGCCGCGCTTCCGCACATGAAGCCGGGCGCGTGCATCATCAACACCGCGTCGATCACGGCCTATCGCGGCCACGAGACCCTCATCGACTACGCGGCCACCAAGGGCGCCATCGTGTCCTTGACGCGATCGCTCGCGCTCTCGCTGGCGAAACAGGGCATTCGCGTGAACGCCGTGGCGCCTGGCCCGGTGTGGACGCCGCTGATTCCGGCGAGTTTCGCGGCGGACGAAGTGGCCAAGTTTGGCACGGACACGCCCATGGGGCGCGCCGGCCAGCCGGCGGAGTTGGCACCCGCCTACGTATTCCTCGCGTCGGCGAACTCGTCGTACATGACCGGGCAGGTCCTGCACGTGAATGGCGGCGAGATCGTCAACGGATAATGAGACGCAAGGCGCCACCTGTCGAAGGCGGCGCCTTGCCTCCTCAGCTTTGGGGCACCAGGCTGACGGTGCCGTTGGCGGGAATCACGCCGGTCAGCAGAGTGTCGGCCGCGTATCCGTTGGAGACCACGGGATCCTGCGCAGCGATTTGGATGGTGTACACGCCGCCCGAGGGCTGCGGCGAATTGGCGACCACCCAGTCGCCGCTGTGCAGGTTCAGCAACACCTTCGACAGATCCCCCACCTGATAGACCGGAATGGTGGTCGCGGTCCCCGCCGGGTTCTGGACAATGACCCGGTACACGTTGGTCAACTTGATATACTGCGAGTCCACCCAGCCGTAGCCGACGACGTGGTACCAGGGGACCACGTACGGCCCCGCCATGCCTTCGGCAATCTGATCGATCTTCACCGTCGTGCCCGCGGGGATCAGATTCGCATTCGACTGCGAGGGCTGGATGTACTGCACCCACATGCTGAACGTCCAGACGCCGTTCGGGTTGGACATGTGCATGACCTGCGACTGGAACTTTTCCACCGCCGCTTGCGTCAGCGCGCCAAACTGGCCGTCGACCGTGAGCCCCGCGTTGATGGTTTGGTTTAAGAACCGCTGGATTTCCACCACGGGTTGTCCAAAGCTGCCGACGCTGAGCTGGCCGAAGAACTGCTGATTCTCGCCCTGGGCGATGCTCGGATAGTACGGGACGCCGTTGTTAGGGTAATACGGATCCTGCTGCGTGACGCCCTGCGCCCCGTTCACGTAATACACCGGCTCGGCTGTCGACTTCGGGGCCGGCGGGTTGTTGGACGGCGCGTACTGCACATACGCGCTCACGCTCGATCCGACGGATGTCGCGAACTGCGTCATGAGGGCCGCGATGCCGCTCGCCCACGTCTTGGCCGTCGCGTAGTTGACGTTCATGCCGCTCAACGTCGGAGAGACGTACAGGCTCGCGCCGGGCGTGAGATAGTTCGTCCGCACCGTCCACGCCTCGAAGCGAATGGCGTAGTCGTCGCTCGGGAACACGCCCGCGTCCTGCCCCGGATTCGAGTCGTACGCGCCATAGCCAAACAGATTGTTCTTCTGCAGTGCAATCTGGCTTTGGCCCCATGCGCTCTCGAGGATTGCGTGGGAGACCAGATAGTTGGCGTCGACGCTGTACAGGTTCTGCGCGTCCATGAATGAATTGCCGAGCCCGTTCAGCGGTGAACTGTTCTGCAGCAAGAACTGATTGATGCTCTGCGCGTTGATGTTGGACGGCGCAGGATAGCGGAGATCCACATTGGTGAACGACAGCCCGCTCGATCCGCCCGTCGAGTTGCCCGTGGAATTCCCGGTCGAGTTCCCCGTGCCATTCGACGTGGCGTTGCCCGTCGAATTCGACGTGCTGTTTCCGACGGCGTTCCCCGTGGAATTGCCGAGGCTCGTGGCGTTTCCGGTTCCGTTGCTCGTGCCGTTGCCCGTGGCGTTGGTCGACCCGGTGGCATTCGTCACGTTCGCCACGGTGTTGCCGCCTGGCAGCGCGCCGGTGGCGTTGCCGGTGCTGTTGCCCGTGCCGTTGCTGGATCCGGTGGAATTCGAGGACGGATCGCCCGTCTCAATCACCACGGGACCCGGCTTCATATCCCACTCGGTGCCCTGCCATGTCGACGCGATCCCAAGCCGCTGAAGCGCGTTCATCACGTACCAGACGGGCATGAACGTCGTCAGCTTGCCCGACGCCGGGTCTGGATACACCACCGCTGGCACATTCGCGACGACCGTCTGGCCGATGGCGATGGCGGCGCTGCCGGGGCCGTACGAAATCTTGCCGTAATCGACGGCCTGCCCCCCAGGCGGCGTGAGTGTCCAGACGCCACCCGACCATGTGCTCGCGATCCCGGCCTTTCGAAGCGCCTCCATCACGTACCAAATGGGCATGTAGGCGGTCCCCTGATACGTGAAGCCGACGGGCTTCGAGATGAGCTGCCCGTTCCAGACAATCCGTTTCCATTCGACGTGCTGAACGAGGGAGCTTGGACGCGTGAGCACGGTCATCACCTGGCGATAATCCGCGACGGCCTTGGCCAAGGCTCCCCATGTCATCGGCCCGACAATCCCGTCGACGCCAAGCCCTTCGGCCTGTTGAAACGCCTTGACCTGCGCCTCTGTGGTGGCGTCGAAGACGCCGGTGGCTTGTCCCACGTCATAGCCCAGTGCATTCAGCGCATTCTGCAAAATGGCCACATAGGCGCCCGTGGAGCCGTAGCTCAACATGGGATACGATTGAACGCCCGCAAGTGTGAGAGCCGCCACGGGCACGTTGAGCGACGACGCCGAAGCGCTCGGCGAGCTCGAGGTCTGCGCCAGCGCAGACGCCGGCGTCGTCCAAAGCACCGTGGCTGGCAGCGCCATGACCGCGAGCAGGCGATGCGTCTTCACAACCATGACCTCCATTCTCATTGCTGCACATGCAGGGAAGCGACAGGCGACGTGATGGGTGGAGGCAAGTTGGGCGATGCGATGTTCACGCGCTGGACCGAAGGCCCCGACGGCCCAGGGCTCACGTCCAACGCCCCGAGCGCCACCGTTCCGCCCAAGGATGGCATCATCTGGTTCCAGGTGATGATGAGCCCCTCCGGGGGAATGGTCACGGCCAGCCGGCCCTGCTTGGGGACGGACACGTCCCGCGTATCAACGGACGGTGCCGAAATCCACGCGCCTCCCGGCTTCGTCTGGTACGACAGACCGCCGAGCGCGGAGATGGTGGCAAACCCGTATCCGCTCGGGGCCGAGGGCAGCGTCAGAAACCAACGCTGCCCGCTGCGCGTCACCACAAGCTGATTGAAAAATTGGTAGGTCGCCGAGATGGCCGCCTGCGCGTCGGCCGTGGACGCAAACAGCGGCTGTCCGCCCCCGGATTGGAGCGTGGTTTGATATTCATCGGCCGGCGGATAACACAGCCGCCAGGTGTTTGCAGCCGTTTCGACATCACCTTGCAGACATTCGTGCAAATTCGACGCCAGCGTGTCCAATTCCTGCGCTGTCATGTTCGAAGCTGGATCCCAGTTTTCTGGAACGAGCCCAATGGCGCTCGCCCACGCCGTAGGCGATCCCCCGGGCTGATACGCCCCATCCTGCATCGAGATGCCAAGCGCGTTCCACAGAATCTGCGCGGCCTCGCCCCACGTGATGGGCTGAAACGCGCCGGACGACGTCGGCGAAGGCGGTTGGTACCAGCCCTCGCGAATCGCGGCCCGCACCACGCCCCAAGCGGGCGACGCCGTCGACAGATCCGTGTAGGCGCTCGATCCGGCCGGCGCCGTCGGCAGGCCGAGAACGGACGCAAAGGCGGCGAGCACGTTCCACACCGCCACCTCGTTATCCGGCAAGGGCTGCGGCACGGCCGAGGCGTCGAGGTCCAGCTGGTCCCCGTTCAAGGTCGCCTGAATCCCGAGTCGCGCGAGGATCTCTTCCGCATTTGTGAGCGGGAGGAACACCTCAGGCGACGAGGCACCTGGCGGCGTGGCGATGGCGGTGGGGACGCGCTCGACCACTTGCCCGTCGATCACGACCACCGCTCCTCCCTTGCCTGCGGGGCCCGGCGCCTCGTTGACCGGCACAGACACCGGCGCCGTGATGACGAACTGGCCCTTCGACCACGAGGCGGAAAAGCCGATCTCGTTCAACACCTGCATCAAGTCCCACAGCGCGATGTCCGTCTGATTGCCTTGGACGAGTGTCGGAACGGACATGGACGTCGAGGTGCCAACCAACACGCGGATGGACGAGAAACCTGCGTGCCCCTTGGTCAACGGTGTCGCGGCCTGAACCGGCCAGGGAAGACAAAGCGCGCCCGCAAACAAGGGCGCGGCAAACCAGGCATTACGAACCGCCACGAATGGCCACCCCCGCAATGAAGCTCGCCGTCGTGTCGTACGCGACCCGGGCCTGTCCCGTGGATTTCGCCGAGGTCAAGAGAAGCTTCGATCCGTCGTAGTACGCGTGCGACGCCTGATGGGTTCCGAAACCATACGCGGACAGCTGCGCGAGCGAGCTGTCGTAAAGCGCCTGGTCCTGCTGGCTGATGCCGGTGAGTTCCACCTCGACCCCCATGCCGTACTGGGCCGCGGTCTGCGCGGCATTCACCATGCGGGCGAGATACGCCTGCGAGCCCTGTTCGACGAAGTTCGGCTGAATCCAGGCGGCGGAGAAGCCGAGGCTCTTCCAGTCGGGGATGCCGGCAGCCCCGTAGAACGGGATCCAGAAGAGCGGAAGATGATGCGCCGCGGCGAGCTGAGACGCAAACGCCACATAGGCCGCTTCGCCCGGCATGGTGTCGCGGAACTGCTCCTCGTTCCAGTACAGGCCGACGAGCTGCAGATTGCTGAATCCCGCGCGGTTCCAGTCGTCGAGCAATTGCTGCAAGTACCACGTTTCGGCGGTTTCGCGGGCCGCGAGGGCGTCGGGATCGGCCGGGGAACCGGCGAAGGTGACAGTCGATCCGCCGATGGTGCCGAAGGTGGTCTGGCCGTACGCGAAGTAGGGTAACGAGAGCACGACGCGCTCCTTGTAACCGGGACGGTGCAGCACCTGGTTGACGTAGCCCACGGCCTCGTTGAGGGCGGAAAGCTGTTGACCCGGCGAGAACAGGTCCTGTAGGTACGCCGAAAGTCCCGCCTGCGTCGTGGGCACGGAACCGTAGGGAAGAAAGAGCATCGTGTCGAATAAAGGCGCTGTGATCTGACCACTTTCCTTCACGTAGGCGAGCATCGGCACGAAGTCCTGCTCGCTCCACGTGCCGAGTGAGCCGTTGGCGCCCGTCTCGACAAGCAACATATTGCGGATGCCGTAGGCATTGGGCGCCGTGGGCAGAAGGGGCCCAAGCGGCTTGTCGGGGTTGGCGGCGACCGGCGTCAGCGTGCTGACAGGTGCGCCCTTGGCGTTCAAGAACCCCTTGACGTCAAAACCGTCCAAGAAGACCCACACGTCGACAGGGACGATGATTCGGACCGCTGACGCTTCCAAGCCGGTTTGTGACGACCACGTGAAGGTCTGCGCCATCAGATTGCGCGTGCTCAGTGGATATGCGGAAGCTTCGCGCCCGGCGCTGTACCATTTGCCGTTCGACTCAAACTGAAATTCGACGTAGCGCGGGAAGTAGATGCCCAGAGGAAAATCCTGAAGTGTTCGGACCGACACGGAGACCACGTCCGCGGCCTTCGGCAGCGCGAGGGTGATCACGCGCTTGCCCTGATGGCTGAAGCCTCGCCACGTGTCGAACGAGGTGACGTCCCCTGGATACTTGGCCTCTTCGGCCGCAAACACCGGATCCGGCACACCGTCGATGGACACCGAAACTTGTCCCAGTCCGGTCAGGTCCTGCGGAGCACCGGCCGGCGCGGTCTGCGCATGCAGCTGCACCTGCGAGGCGGCCATGGCGGCGACCACCGCGCTCGTGCCTCGAGCGATGGCTCCGCGGAAGCTGAACGCCAATGTGAACACACCCTTCTCTCCTGGTGATGGGACCTCATCGACAACCAGCGACATGGATACGGTTCGATCGTCAAGACGATTTTTTAAGGGCATATCGGAAACATTTCTCAACTTCTTCGCCGCTCCGTCGGAGGGAGGCGTGGACAAGGGTCCGCGAGAAGGTTTTGAAACGGATTGACGATTCCCCACTCCGCCCGGTATACTGAAGCTAGGACAGTGTACATTCGGCACGACGGTGGACGCGAAGATCTCAGGTCGTCATCTGGGCACATAAGGCCTGAGGGAGCGAGTTGTGCAACCGGCCACCCGCGTACAGCGCGTGGGTGGCCTTTGCTATTTTGAAAGGTCGAGATCATCTGGCGCGGCCCCATGTAGGGGTAAAGGGGAAAGACAAAGAAACATTGCCGGATGGCGTGGAACAACGGCCGGGACGCGTGATGTCCCGGCCGTTGTTCCGTCTTCGGCGGTCCCAGCAAAGCCCACGGCGTACGCCGAAGAAAGTTGACAGTCACGGATGAGATGTGTAAGATCGCATACGAACGTATACGAATGAATTCGAAAGGTCGTGATCGCATGCGACATGCACATCCTCATCACCATCGTGGGCGGGAAGTTCACGGCGGCCATCCCCGCGGCCATGGAGAACACTTCGAGCTCGGCCGCCCCGCGGGCCCTCAGACCTTCCGGCGCGGGCGCGCGCTCCAATTTCTCGAGTTTCTGAACGTTCGCCGTTCCACGCTCCTCCGCCAACTGGATCAGCCGGAGTTTGCGGATCTGCGACCGACGCTCTTGGGCGAATTGAAGGCGGTCGAGAGCGTGCGCGACGAATTCGTCGCGATGTTCGACCTGTGGCCGGACGTCGATGGTGGGCAAGAAGTCGCCGAGGATGGCACCACCGAGCCTGGCAAGGGTTCCGCTGGGTCCGGTGACCGCTGGCGTGGGGCAACGGGTCATGCGTCCGAGCGCGCTTCTTCGAGCGACGCGGACTCCGGTGGAGAAGCGAAGGAGGACGGCGCGTGAAGCCACAATCGAGCATCGTCATCGCCCACCGCCTGCCCTGAGGCCCATGGAACAGGACGCTCAGCGCCTGCGCTGAAACGAGTTCGGGATGCGGAGCGCCTCGCGGTATTTCGCGATGGCGCGGCGCGAGAGCCTGCAGCCCTCGGAAGCCAGAAGATTCGCAATCGCCTGGTCGGACAAGGGGCTCGCCTTGTCCTCCGCCCGCACAATCTCGGCAAGACGGGCTTTCGCCGCCTCCTGCGACCACCCCGGGGCCACCTCCACCGAAAACAGGCGCTCCATGGGAATGAGGCCCTGGGGGGAACCGAGGATCTTGTCCTTGACGGCGCGGCTCACGGTCGACTCGTGCACGCCGATCTCCTCGGCGATGTCGGCCAAGCGGAGGGGTCGGATGGCTACGGCCCCCCGCTCGAGGTAACCTTCCTGCCACCTCACAAGCGCCTCGGCCACGCTCTGCAGCGTCATCCGCCTGCGCTCGATGGCGCGTGTGAGCCAGGCCGCCCGCTTGAGCCGCGCCGACACAAACCGACGCGCCTCCTCCTCCCCACTCTGCATCAAGCGCCGATACTCCGCGCGAAGTTCCAGCCGCGGCGCGGCCCACTCCGTCACTTCGACGGTCCACTCGCCCGCCACCTTGCGCACGAGGACGTCCGGCATCAACGGAGCGACGGGATCGTTCGACGCGGCGATGGCTGGCGCGGGCGTCAGGCGGCGGATGCGGCGGACGGCTTCCTCGACCTGCGCCAGGGACACCGACAGACTCGACGCGATGTCGTCAAGGCGGCCTTCCGCGACGTCGCTCAGATGGAAGCGAATGATGGAGGCCATGAGCGACTTCAGGGGCTCTCGCTCATTCCGCAGTTGGAGGAGGAGGCAGGAGGTCAAATCTTCGGCGCCGATGCCGGGCGGATCGCACGACTGGAGCGCGGCGAGCGCCTCTCGCGCCTCAGCCGGCGAGGCGCCGAGGCGCTCTGCGATCACGTCGATGGGCTCGGCGAGGTAGCCGCGCTCGTCGAGATCATCCGCCAGATAGAGCGCGACGCGGAGCACCGGGGCCGGGAGGTCCATGAGGCGGAGCTCGTGCTTCAGCCGCTCCTCAAGCGGCTCGCGGCTCGCGACGCGCGCCAAGGGATCGACGTCCTCGGCGCGCGAGACGATGGCTGGCCGCGGTCGCTCGTATCGAAACCACGGCTCCTCTTCCGCGAATCGCTCCAGTTCGTCGGCGAGATCGGCAGACGAAAGCGCCAAGACGCGCAGCGAAAGCCGCATCTCCGCCGTGAGCCGGAGTTCCTGCCGCATGGAGAGCTCGAGTCCCAGAGATTGCATCACGATTTCGCCATCCTCGGCTTGTAGATGAAGTAGTAGCCCAGGAGCACCAACAGGATGATGGGGACGCCGGCGTAGATGGCGACGCGCTGGCCGGGAATGAAGAGCAGGCTCACCGCGATGGCAAGGTTCAGCACGACGCCGAGAATCGGCACCACCGGATAGCCCGGCGTGCGGTACGCGAGTTTCGACACGTCGCCGCCCTCGCGCACATACTTGCGGCGAAACCCGATCTGCGAGGCGCAGATGATGGCCCACGACAGCACGGCGATGAGTCCAATGCCGGAGACAATCCACAGGTACAGCGTATTTGGCGAAACGTCGTACAACCACAAGGACAGCGTGCCGACAAACAGGGTGACCACCACCGACCACACGGGCACCTTCTGCTTCGAGAGATACGTCAAAAACCGCGGCGCCATGCCGTCCAGCGCCATGGACCAGAGCAGCCGCGACGAGGCGTACGTCCAGGACGATCCGGCCGACAGCGCCGACGTGATCACGATGAGGTCCATGATGAGGTGCGCGTACGGGATTCCTGCCACTTGGAAGATGGTTGCAAACGGGCTGTCGTTCACCCCCGCCTTTTGCCAGGGGATGATGCCGACGAGGACGATCATCGAGATGACGTAGAACAGAAGGATGCGCACGCTCGTGGTCCGCACGGCGCGCGGCACCGACTTCGCCGGGTCCTTGCTCTCCCCGGCCGCAATGCCGATGAGCTCCGTGCCGCTGTACGCGAAGCTCACGGGCACAAGCGCGAGGAACACGGCGCCGAGCCCATGCGGAAAGAGCCCGCCCTGCCCTGTATAGTTGCGCAAGCCAATCGCCGGATGACCCGTCAGCCCAAACAGCGCCAGCACGCCCGCGACGCACGCCGCGATGATGCCGATGACCTTGATGCTCGCAAACCAGAACTCGCTTTCCCCGTACACCCCGACCCGCGTGAGGTTGAGCGCCAGGTAGATGGCCGCGAAGATGGCGTACCAGACCACGTCCGGCACGTGCGGCAGATACTGATGAATGATGATGTCCGCGGCGATCCATTCGCCGCCGATGGTGAACGCGCCGTTCAGCCAGTACAGCCACGCGCTCAAAAAGCCAATGGATGGACTGATAAACTCCTGGGCATACGTCTTGAACGATCCCGCCACCGGCATGGCCGTCGCCAGCTCGCCCAAGCACATCATGACGATGGCCACGATGACACCGCCGAGCACGTACGCCAGCACGGCACCGCCCGGCCCGGCCTGGTTCACCGTATAGCCGGAGCTCAGAAACAGCCCCGTCCCGATGACCCCACCGATGGAAATCATGAACATGTGGCGCGCCTGCATCCCCCGGCGCAGCTTCGATTCTTTCTCCAGAATGTCGTCCAACTGCTTCATGCGCGACGTCGTCTCTCCTCATCTGGCTCGCGACAACGCTTACACGTGCGGCCGCGGCGTGTTCGACTCCCGTAGTGTAGCAAATCTCGTGCCAAGTGCGCGACGGCGCGCGGCGTCGGACATGCCCGCGTCCTGCGCCCCGCGGGTACATGCCCGTGGTGCCGCGGGGTGCAATCGCGCTTGGCGGTGCCCACGGGATTTGCATGCGGAACAAGCGCTTGCTTCGATGCAAACAGCCCATAAGTCCCTGCATGCACATGCATCAGCGGCGGTACCGCGCTGGATCCACCGCCACCTCCCGCAGCCAGTACTGCAGGTTCTGGCGCGACATGCCAAGCCTTCGCGCCGCCTCCGAGACGTTCCCGCGCGTCTCCTCGAGCGCCGCCTGCAGCACGGTCCGGGCGTAATCGCGGACGAGATCGCGAAAGGATGGGCGTCCTCGCGGGATCTCATCCGAAGCGCCTTGAGGCGTCGGCTCGCGCACCACCTCGGCGCGCGCGTCACGCCCGCCCTGATCCTCGTTCCCCTGCATCTCATCGAGCGCCTGTTCCAGCCTGCGACGCACGTGGCCCGGCAGGTGCTGAAACCCGATCTTCGCCTCATCCTCCATGAGGTTCATGGCGCCCTCAATCACGTGCTCCAGCTCGCGGACGTTGCCGGGCCACTCGTACGCCAGGAACGCGTCCATGAGCCTCGGCTCGCAGCCTTCCACCCGGAGCCCAAACGCGCCGTTCAGCCGGCGGATGAAGTGAGCCACGAGCGGCGGAATGTCCTCGCGGCGGGATCGCAGAGGAGGCACCGTGAGCGTCACGACGCTCAGACGGTAGAACAGATCAGCCCGCAACCGGCCCTCGCGGATGGCGCGGCCCGGATCCTCGTTCATCGTGGCGAGGATGCGCACATCCACAGGGCGATCCTTCAGATCCCCCACGCGGCGCACCACGCGCTCCTGGAGCACGCGGAGCAGCTTGGCCTGAAGCGGCGCGGGCATGGCGTTCAGCTCGTCCAGGAGAAGCGTGCCCCCGTTCGCCTGCTCGATGAGCCCAGGCCGATCCACCGCGCCCGTGAACGCCCCGCGCGCCGTGCCAAACAAGATGCCCTCGACGAGCGTGTCCGGAATGGCGGCGAGGTTCTGCGACACAAACGGCCCGTCCCGCCTCGGGCTGGCCGCGTGGATGCCCTGCGCCAGAAGCTCCTTGCCCGTGCCCGTTTCCCCAATGATGAGCACCGATGAGTCCGTGCGCGCGGCGCGCCGCGCCTGTTCGAGGACCTCGCGCATCGCAAGGCTCTCCGCGATGATGGACGCGAACGTGTAGCGCACGCCCGCCTGCCCGAAGGCCGTGCTCCTCAGTTGTTCGACGCTCGTCACATCCCGGGCGATCTCGACCGCGCCCAGAATCCTCCCGTCCGCATACACCGGAAACGTCCGATTCACGGTCGTGATGGCCTGCCCCCGCCGGTTGAAGTAGGTCTGTCGCACGTCGTCCCGCCGCACGCCTCGCCGCACCGCGTCGAGCAGCGTGCTCCCCGCGGCGTCTGGAAACGAGAACACGTCGTCGATCCGTCGCCCCATCACGTCCTGCCTCGACATCGCCTCGATGTCCGCCATCTTCCGGTTGTAAAACACGGTCACGCCCTCGGCGTCCACCACGTGCACGCCTTCGTCCAGGGCGTCGAGCGCCGCCTCCAACAACGTGCGGCGAGCCTCCGCATCTTGCGCGCGCATTCCTCGCCTCCTCTCCGCATGTTCCAGCCTCGCTTGCATCAATATACAAAGAGCCTTGTGGCGCCTGTCGAGATCGGCATGCAAGCCTAGTTTGCAGTCCGAGTCCGAAAAGCGCAAGGCCCTTTTTGCGCCCGTGCGGTCGGCTGCGCCACCTGCCCGACACCTGCGCTGGCCATTTGGCACAAAGTTTGCTTCGATAGTACAGGTAGAGCCTGCGCGGATCCTGGCCCTACGTATCACACGATTTTGAAGGAGGCCATACGATGATTCCGTATCGCCCAGAGCCTTTGACGGACTTTCACAACCCGGCCAACCAGGAGGCGTTCGCCGCAGCCCTCGCCAAGGTCGAACGAGAGCTCGGCCGGACGTATCCCCTTATCATCGGCGGCAAGCGCATCGATACGGGCCGCTACATCGAGTCCATCAACCCGTCCAAGAAGACTGAGGTCATCGGCCGCGTCGCCATGGCCGGCAAGGACGAGATCGAGCAGGCGCTCGAGGCCGCTTGGGAGGCCTACCGGACCTGGTCGCGCATGCCGGTCATCGAGCGCGCCGCGCTGCTCTTCAAGACCGCGGCCATCATCCGCCGGAGAAAGCACGAGTTTTCCGCCTGGATGCTGCTTGAGGCCGGCAAGAGCCGCGCGGAAGCCGACGCGGACACCGCCGAGGCTATCGACTTTCTCGAGTACTACGGACGCCAGATGATCGATCTCGCCCGCCGGGCGGACGATCTCCTCACGCCCATCTCGGGTGAGGACAACCACATCGAGTACATCCCGCTCGGCGTGGGGGCCATCATCCCGCCGTGGAACTTCCCGCTCGCCATCGTGACGGGCATGACCGTGTCGGCCGTCGTCGCGGGCAACACCGTCCTCTTGAAGCCCGCCATCCAGACGCCCGTCATCGCCTACAAGCTGATGGAGGCGCTCGAGGAGGCGGGCATGCCGCCGGGCGTGGTCAACTTCGTCCCGGGCGATCCGGCCGAGATGGGCGACTTCATGGTCGGCCACAAGGATGTGCGGTTCATCTCCTTCACCGGCTCGAAGCAGGTGGGCCTGCATCTGAACGAGCTCGCCGCCAAGCGCATCCCCGGCCAGCGCTGGATCAAGCGGTTCATCGCCGAGATGGGCGGCAAGGACGCCATCGTCGTGGACGAGGGCTACGACGTCCAGGCGGCCGCGCAGATCATCGCCCAGTCCGCCTTCGGCTTCTCCGGCCAGAAGTGCTCGGCGTGCTCGCGGGTCATCGCGCACGAGTCGCTCTACGATGAACTCGTCGATCGCGTCGCCGAGATCGCGAAGGCGTTCAAGGTGGGCGACGTGCGGGACGCGAGTGTCGGCACGGGGCCGGTCATCGATCAGAAGGCGTTTGAGAAGGTGACCACCTACATTGAGATAGGGCGCGGTGAAGGACGGCTCGTGGCGGGCGGCACGGCGTCGAACGAGACCGGCTTCTTCATCCATCCGACGGTGTTCGCGGACGTGAAGCCGGACGCGCGCATCATGCAGGAGGAGATCTTCGGCCCGGTGGTGGCGTTCACGAAGGTGAAGTCGTTCGAAGAGGCCATCGACGTGGCCAACAGCACGGAATTTGGCCTCACCGGTTCCGTCTTGTCGACGAACCGCGAGCACCTGGCCTACGCGCGCCATCACTTCCACGTCGGCAACCTGTACTTCAACCGCAAGTGCACGGGCGCCGTCGTCGGCGTGCACCCGTTCGGCGGGTTCAACATGTCCGGCACCGACTCGAAGGCCGGCGGCCCGGATTACCTGCTCCTTTTCACGCAGATGAAGAGCGTTTCGGAGCTTCTGTGACGGAATTCGGCGGGCAGTTTGCCCGCCTGTTGAGGTGAATCGCATGGCGACACAGGTGACGAGCCGCGAGGCCCTGCGGCTCGAAGAGCAATATGGCGCGAAAAACTACCACCCCCTTCCTGTGGTGCTCGTCAAGGGCGAGGGCGTGTGGGTGTGGGACGCGGAAGGCAAGCGGTACCTCGACATGCTGAGCGCGTACTCGGCGCTCAACCAGGGTCACCGCCATCCGCGCATCATCCAGGCGCTCAAGGATCAGGCGGACGCCATCACCTTGACCTCGCGCGCGTTTTATAACGACAAGCTCGGCCAGCTGTACGAGCGCATCGCGAGGCTCACGCACAAAGACATGGTGCTGCCCATGAACACGGGCGCCGAGGCGGTGGAGACGGCCATCAAGGCGGTCAGGCGCTACGCGTACGACGTCAAGGGCGTGCCCAATGACAAGGCCGAGATCATCGTGGCCGAACACAACTTCCACGGCCGGACCACGACCATCATCTCGTTCTCGAGCGATCCGGAGTACCGGCGCGGCTTCGGCCCGCTCACGCCCGGCTTCCGCATCATTCCCTACGGGGACATCGAGGCGCTGAAGCAGGCCATCACGGAGAACACCGCGGCGTTCCTCGTCGAGCCCATCCAGGGCGAGGCGGGCATCATCGTACCGCCGGAAGGCTATCTGCGAGAGGCGTACGAATTGTGCCGCGATCGCGGCGTGCTGTTCGTGGCGGACGAGATTCAGACGGGTCTCGGCCGCACGGGCCACATGTTCGCGTGCGACTGGGAGGGCGTCGTGCCCGACGTGTACATCCTCGGCAAGGCGCTCGGCGGCGGTGTGTTCCCCGTGTCCGCCGTGGCGGCGAACCGGGACATTCTCGGCGTGTTCGAACCCGGATCGCACGGGTCGACGTTCGGCGGCAACCCGCTCGGCGCGGCGGTGGCCATCGCGGCACTCGACGTGATCGTCGAGGAGAAGCTGCCGGAGAAATCGCGCGCGCTCGGCGAGAAGTTCCTTGAATGGCTCCGCGACCTCAAGCACCCCGTCATCAAGGAAGTGCGCGGCAGGGGGCTTTTCATCGGCGTGGAGCTCCACGAGAAGGCGCGGCCGTACTGCGAGCGACTAAAAGAGGCGGGGCTCTTGTGCAAAGAGACGCACGAAAACACCATTCGCTTCGCACCGCCGCTCGTCATCACGGAAGACGAACTGGCGTGGGCGTTTGAGCAGATCCGAAGCGTCTTCGCGGAAGAGGCGCGCTAGAAAGCAGGGATAGGCATGAAAGACATTCACATCATCGGCGTCCCGTCCGACTACGGCCAGAACCGCCGCGGCGTGGATATGGGCCCGAGCGCCATCCGCTACGCGGGGCTGAAGGAGAAGCTCGAGCGGCTCGGCTATGAGGTGTCCGATCTCGGCGACGTGCCGGTACCGACGCCGGAAACGAGGCAGATTGAGCACCAGAAGCTGAAGTACCTGCGCGAGGTGGTCTCGGTCTGCGAGGCGCTCTGCGAGAAGGTGGACGGCGTGCTGAAGGGCGGGCACACGCCCGTCATTCTGGGCGGCGATCACTCCATCGCCATCGGTAGCCTGGCCGGGATCGCACGCGCAGGGCAGCCGTTTGGCGTCATTTGGTTTGACGCGCACGGCGACATGAACACGGACGAGACGACGCCGTCGGGCAACATCCACGGCATGCCGCTCGCCGCGAGCCTCGGCCTCGGCCACGAGGCGCTCACCGGCATCGGGGGGATTCGCCCGAAGGTGAAGCCGGAGAACGTGGTGCTCGTCGGCGCGCGGTCCATTGATCCCGAGGAACGCGAGCTGATTCGCCGGTCCGGCATTCACGTGTTCACCATGCAGGACGTCGATCGTCGAGGCATGGACGCGGTCATGCAGGAGGCCATTCGCATCGCGTCGGACGGCACGCGCGGCATCCACCTGAGCCTCGATCTCGACGCCCTCGACCCCATGTTCGCCCCGGGCGTCGGCACGCCGGTCAACGGCGGCTTCACCTACCGGGAGGGCCATCTCGCCATGGAGCTGTTGGCCGCGAGCGGCAAGCTCCTCTCGGTCGACGTCGTCGAGGTGAACCCCATTTTGGATCACCGGAACCAGACGGGCCGCATGGCCGTGGAACTCTTGGAATCGCTGTTCGGCAAGCGGGTGATGTGAAACGCGACAGGGTGCCCCGCGGTGCGGAGGCACCCTGTTTCGCGTCTTCCTGTGCGGACTTCAGCCCTTCGTCTCCACGTAGCGGACGTCGCCCATGCCGGCCACGTCCTTCTGCACCTCAATGCGGCCCCTATCGTTTTCGCCGAGGACAATCCAGCGGCACTCGGGCAATTCGCGCAGCGGGCGGTCGGCGAGATCGCCGAGATCGCGAAGTTGGAACAGCTCGCGCACCTGCTCGGCCACTTCGCCGAGCGTCGCCTCCGGGTGCTGGCGGAGCCAGCGGCGGGTTTTGCGCGCGAGGTCCTTGCCGGATCGCGTCAAATACAAGATTTCCTGGTCCAAACTGCATTCCACCACCTATCGCTTGTTAAAGATCAATATACAAGAAAAAGACGGCCACGACATCAAAAATTCTCTAAAAAAGCGGTGGCTGCGCGAGACCGAACAGGCGGACGCCGCGGGCCGCCTCAGGCGAGGCTATCCAGGATGTCGCGGAGGGAAAGGTCCGCCCCCGCGAGCGACTCGTCGGCCACACCGTAATACATGTGCACGACGTCGCCTTCCACCCAGGCCCCGCAGGAGAACACCACGCCGCGGAAAAAGCCCGCCAGCTCGTACAGCGCCTCGGGCTTGAGGATGGGCTCGGCCGATCGCGCCAGGACCCGCGACGGATCGCCGAGATCCACGAGGCAAGCCCCCATGGCGTACTCGTTCTTCTCGTTGGCGCCGTGGTACAGGATGAGCCAGCCCTTGTCCGTGCGGATGGGCACGGCGCCCCCACCGACGCGCAGGCTGTCCCAGCTGTCCTTGCGCGGCGCGAGCAGAAAGCGATGATTGCCCCAGGCGCGCAGGTTCGGCGATTCCGCAAGCCAGATGTCGAGTTCGCCGAGGCCCCGCGGCGCAGGGCGATGGAGCAGGTAGTAGTGCGAACCGATGCGCTCCGGAAAGAGGACCACGTCCTTGTTCTCCGGCGGCAGGATGAGGCCGAGGCGCCAGACGTGGCGAAAATCCCGCGTCGCGGCCAGGCCCACGGCGACGCCGTGATCGGACACGGCGGTGTAAGTGATGTAGTAAACGCCGCCGATCTCGGCCACCCGCGGGTCTTCGACGCCGAACGCCTCGTACGGGGTCTCGGGAGCGAGAAACGGCTTCTCCTCCACGGTGAAGTGGCGGCCGTCGCGGCTTCGCGCGAGGCGCAGATGGGACATGGACGTGAGCCACACCGTCTCGCCGGTGTCCTTGCGGCGCACCGCGCGCGGATCGGAGAAGTCGTAGTGCGGATCCGAGCGCTTGAACCAGTGGACCTCGACCGTTCGGTGCGCGGGGTTGTAGACGGGCACGCCGACGGCGTCCTCGTCCGCGCTTGCCTGCTCCGCGACGCGCAGCACGAGCACCGTCTCGTCGCCCACGCGAGCCACGCCTGCATTAAACGCGCCAATGACGCGCATATCGGGATGCGAAGGTGGCACGTCCTTCGGGGTGATGAGCGGGTTTTCCGCATATCGATTCACGTTCACAAACATCCCCTCCTTGGCCTCTTCGAGGTACGGCTTTACCAATCGGCGATTTGGCCGCCGCGGTGGTTTTGGGCGAACACGACCGCAGGCGGATCGAAATCGTCGTGCGTGACGGACGACGGCGGAGAGATGCCTTGATCGCTCGTGTACACGGCGTCGAGCGTCGGATCGAAGACCACCCACCTGCGCCCGTCCCACGCCTCGTCCCACTGGTGAGGTCCCCACCCGAGTTCACCCAGGCCCTGCCCCTGCACCACGAGCGCCGGGATGCCGAGCGCGCGCAGGAGCCCCGCCGCGACGCCCGAGATGTCCTGGCACACGCCGTAGTGAAGCGACAGTGTGGTGGTCATCTGCTGCCACGGAACCTGACCGTTCAGGTAGGCGGGCCAGTTGTACCAGATGTGCAGCGACGCCCAGTCCGAGATGGCCTGGATCTTCTCATCCACCTGTTGCGGCGAGAGCGCCCGCGCACCGCCGCTCGGATACGCGATGGAAGCCGCGAGCGCTGCCACCTGCGGCGATTCGTTGTCGTTCACAAACCAGCTCTGGAGAAGCCCGAGGCTCTGGAGTGAGAGGCTCGGCGCCGCGGACTCGATGGCGCGGCTGTAGGCCAGGGGGCGCAGCTTGAGCGACGACGCGTTCAGAACTTCATCCACTTCGACGTACAGCGGCCCGGTGAAAGGCAGGCGGATGGTGGCGTCGAGCGCGCCGCTCACCATGCGGGCGCTGTAGCGGTGAATCTCGTCCGGCTGGGCCTCGGACCTGACCGTAATCATCGCCTCGCCCGAGAAACCGTCCTGAGTCTGAAGGCGAAGAGGGAGAACCGGCGTCAGCGGATTGTAGAGCGCCGAGGAGGTGACGCCCGATTCTCCGTAGAACCACGGCTCCGGCCAGAGGTCCCCCGGCTGTTGGTACGCCGACGAGGCAACGCCCGAGGGCGGCAGCGACATCTGCGGGACGGGATCGATCACGGCCAACTGCGAGCCCTGCCACCGCGTCTGCACGTGAAACGCAGCCAACAGCTGCCGCAGCGCGTCCACATCCACGTAGATTTGACCGCCTTTCACGATGGCATTCGCATCAATGGGACCGGCGTACGTGACCTCGTCGCCGTGGGCGGGCTGCCAGTACCAGAGGTAGAGCGGCCCGGAATTGGAGCTTGGCGCCGCCTGCGAGGACGACGGGAGATCTCCCACCACCCATCCGCTCGACGTGAAAGCTTGGGGGACGTGCATGAGGTTGAACCAGGCGACGCAGGCGGAAAGCGGTGCATACACGTGCCCACCTGCCCGCCACCACGCAACCGACACCTGCCCCACGCCGGGGACGACGAGTGCGCCGACCGAGCCCGTGGTGGCGGCAGCGGCCTGGATGGACGCAAAGGCGCGCGGAGACGCAGCGAAATACGCGGGAGCGGCCGCGGCGAGCGGCAGCGCGAACAGAGCGCCGAGCTTTGCGAGAGCGCGAGGGCGAAGCAAACGGCGAGCACCTCCGGATTCTGCGGGCGGATGAGGCTGGATTCGAATGCATGGCACATATGCTGGAACAATACGCCGCGCATCGACCAAATCCTGCGAACCCTGTCGCTCGCCGTCGACATTTCTCGGGAAATAGAGAGCGGTGACGAACAAAGACACGGACAGGAAAATGGGGGATGGTGTCGAAGAGATCTGAGGAGAGGTACGATTCGCGTGGGCCAGGGAGGCGCGCCCGCGCCGGCGCTTCACACCACGAGGAGGATCTCAACATGCCGAAACCCAGAACCTACGGTTATGCCTTGCTTTCGGTGGCGGCGACCCTGTTCCTTGCGACGGGCTGCGGAGGCGGATCGTCGGGCGGAAGCCCGCCGCCCCTGAACAACACGACCAACGCGACGAATGAGCCGCAGAACAATACCGCCAACACGTCGAACTTGACAAGCAACGGCTCGACGACCAACGCGGCGGAGAACAACACGTCGACGCAAAACACCAGCAACTCGTCGCAGGGCGGATCGCAGCCGGCCGACGCCGGCGCGTTCCCGGCCATCGTGCGGCAGGCCATGACGAGCCTCGGCGAGAACGGGTTCCAAGGGGCGGACGCACCGACCTACGTGCCGCAGCCGGCGGGAGGCGGATCGACGTCGTACAGCGCGCACAACACGCAGCCGAGCGCGCACGGTCCCCAGTTTCTCGCGGGCTATCACGTGGACCTGCTGACGGGCGGGCAGCCGTACGCCTCGTACGAAGTGGATCACTTCGTCTCGACGAGCCAGGCGGCGTCGAACATTTCCTCGTTCGCGAGCGCCGTGCACGGCGGCGCGATGCCCTCGGGCGGTACGGGCATTCTGTTGCCGAACAACCACTCCGCCCAAATGGCGACCGTGGGCAACTCGACCGTCGTCTACTGGTCGGACAACGGTTGGAACTTCCAGGTGGTGAACGAGAACACGTCGGTGCCGCCGACGCCGATTGTGGACAAGCTCGTGAACGCGCTCTCGAGCACCTCCCTGCCTTCTTCGGACGGCATTGGGCGGGTGATTGTGGACAACCAAAACCCGTCCGGAACGAATGTCACGGTGACGGTCATCTGGAGCCAGAACGGGAACGTGTACGAGGTTCAGACCACCAACAGCGCGGAGTCGCCCATCCAGTCCGCGCTGCAGATGGCGGGATCGATGCGGGCGTACTGGTCGTGATGGAGGAAGGAAGCGAGGGCGCATCGCCTGGGAGCGGCGGTGCGCCCTTGTCGTCAGTTGTTGTCGATCTGCGCGCGCTGCAGCCGGCCGCTGTAATCGACGTACACGGTCTTCCACTCCGTGAAGACGTCCAAGGCGGCCTGGCCGGAATCTCGGTGCCCGTTTCCGGTGGCCTTGGTACCGCCGAACGGCAGGTGAATTTCGGCGCCCGTCGTGCCCGCGTTGACGTACACGATCCCGGTGTCGAGATCGCGCATGGCGCGAAACACGCGGTTGACGTCGCGCGTGAAGATGCTGGCCGAGAGCCCGTAGCGAACCCCGTTGTTGACGCGGATGGCTTCCTCGAACGAGTCGACGGCCATCACGCAGAGCACCGGGCCGAAGATCTCCTCCTGCGCGATGCGCATGTCGGGGCGGACGCCGGCGAACACGGTCGGCGCATAGTAAAAGCCGCGCGCCAGCGGGCCCTCCGTCAGCCTGCGGCCGCCAGTCAAGAGCCGCGCACCCTCGTCCACGCCGAGCCGCACGTACCGGTCGATCTTCGCGAGGGCTTCCTCGTGGATGACGGGCCCGACGTTGACGGCCGGATCCAGCCCGTCGCCGACGCGGAGCGCCTGCACGCGCGGCAGCAAGCGAGCGAGCAACGCTTCCTCCGCCTCGCGCTCCACGATCACGCGGCTCGCCGCGGTGCACCGCTGGCCGCTCGTGCCGTAGGCACTCCAGAGGATGGCGTCCACGGCGAGGTCCAGGTCCGCGTCGGCGAGCACCGTGATGGCGTTTTTGCCGCCCATCTCGAGGGACACGCGCTTCAGATTCGCACCCGCACGGCTCGCGATGTGCCGCCCCGTCTCCGTCGATCCGGTGAAGGAGATGACGTCGATCCCGGGGTGATGGAGCATCGCCTCGCCGACCACGGGGCCATCGCCGAACACCACGTTCAGAACGCCCGCAGGCAGCCCGGCCTCCTGATACACCTCCACGAACGCCCGCGCGGTGAGCGGTGTCTCCTCCGCGGGCTTCCACACCACGGCGTTGCCGGCGACGATGGCCGGAAGCGACTTCCACGACGCGATGGCGATGGGGAAGTTCCACGGCGTGATGATCCCCACCACGCCCACCGGAACGCGCACGCTCATGGCGAACTTGTCGGGAAGTTCCGAGGGCGTCGTCTGGCCGAACAGCCTTCGCCCCTCGCCCGCCATGTACTCGGCCATGTCGATGGCCTCCTGCACCTCGCCGCGCGCCTCCTCGATGACCTTGCCCATCTCCATTGTCAGCGTCCGCGCGATCTCGTCCTTGCGATCCCGCAGCAGATCCGCGACGCGCCGCAGCACCTTCGCGCGCTCCGGAGCGGGCACCAGGCGCCACGCGGCCTGCGCCTCGCGGGCCGCCCGCACGGCGTCGTCGAGATCGTCCGGGCCCGATCTCGCCCACACCCCGAGCACCTCGCCGTTTGCGGGGTTGACGTTGTCCCCGTACTGCCCCGTCTTGGGCTCGCGCCACCTGCCGCCGATGAAATTCAGACAAGGCTCAAACCGATGCATGCGCCTCACGCTCCTTCGCCTCGCGGACCACCGCCGCGAAGATCTCCAGCCCTTCGTCCAGCACGTCCCATGGGATGTTGAGCGGACACAGGAAGCGAATCGCGTTGTTGTACACGCCGCACTTCATGAGCAGGAGCCCCCGCTCCATGGCGAGGCGCAGAACCCTCGCCACCATCTCCGGGTACGGCGCCATCGTGGCGCGATCGCGCACGAACTCCACGGCGAGCATCGCGCCGCGCCCGCGCACGTCGCCGATGCACCGGCACTCGCGCATAAGTTCGAGGAGCTTCGCGCGGATGCGCGCGCCGACCTCCTCGGCCCGCGCCACGAGCCCCTCCTCTTCCATCGCGTCGAGCACCGCGAGCCCCGCGCTTGCGGCTACCGGGTTGCCGACATACGTGCCGCCGAGCGTGTTCTCGGCCGGCGCGTCCATGATCTCGGCCCGGCCGAACACGGCGGAAAGCGGCAGCCCCGCAGCGATTGACTTGCCGCACGTCATGAGATCCGGCACCACGCCCTCGTGCTCCATGGCGAAAAACCGCCCCGTGCGCCCGTAGCCGGTCTGGATCTCGTCCGCGATGAGCAGGATCCCGTGTTTGTCGCAAAATTCTCGCAAGAGAGGGAAGAAGCCTTCCACCGGCACGATGTACCCACCCTCGCCCTGAATGGGCTCCGCGATGACGCACGCGATTTGGGTCGGATCGAACCACGTCACCGCGGCCCGGTCGAGAAACCGCCGGAACTCATCGAGACGCGGCCCGTGCGTCGCGCTCGGGTACGGGAGCCGGTACACCTCCGGCGCGTACGGGCCGTAGTGCGCCTTGTACGGGTGCAGCTTGCTGGTGAGGCTCATGGCCATGTACGTCCGCCCGTGGAAGGCCCCGTCGAACGCGATCACGCCCGGCCTCCCCGTCGCCCATCTGGCGATCTTCACCGCGTTCTCCACGGCCTCGGCGCCGGAGTTGAAGAAAAGCCCCTTCGCGTTCGGAATGCGCGTCTTCGGCGCGAGGCGCTTCGCCAGTTCGACGAGCGACGTGTACGGGAACATCGTGTAGTCCGTGTGCGTGAACCGCTTCGCCTGCTCCACGACGGCCGCCACCACCTTCGGGTGGCTGTGTCCGACGTTCAGGCAGCCGACGCCGCCCACGAAGTCGATGTATCGGTTGCCGTCGAGATCGTACAGCAGACTTCCCTCCGCCTTCGCGATCATCGCGGGCAGGAACGGCCGATACGCGCGCGCCAAATACGTTTCGGCGTCCTGCAGGTGGGGTGCGCTCGCCGCCCCCGGGAGCGTCTTCACGTTCGCCATCGTGCACCGCCTCCTTCAGCGAATCTGCCTCAAGGTATGGAGCAAGCGCCGTGCCAAGTGCCAGACCGCGCCGCGCGGGTGTATGATGATTCTGACGGTGCAAAATCGGCGCGCAAAACGCAAAACGACTGCGGGCAAGGAGGCGAGCGCATGGAACCGAGCGTGGTGGCGGACGTGTGGAAGCTGTATCAGGAGATCCTCGAATTCGCGCCGGTCGGCGTTCACGCGGTCGATCGCGAAGGGCGCACGCGGGTCTACAACCGGGTGATGGGCGAGATCGACGGGTACAGGCCGGACGAAGTGCTGGAGAAAAACGTGTTCGAACTGTACGAGCTCGACGAGGAGACGAGCACGCTCTGGCGGGCGCTGAAGACGGGGCATCCGGTGCAGATTGACGAGCAGGTGTACGTGGCGCGCAACGGGCGGCGCGTCGTGACGCAGAATCGCACGAAGCCGGTGGTCATCGCGGGCGAGATCATCGGCGCGATGGAGATTGCCGTGCCGCGCGAGGCGGGAGGCGCGCAGGAAGCGGCAGACGCGCGGATCAGGCGCCGATACTCGTTCGCGGACATCCTGGGCGAGAGCCGGGCCATGCAGAGGGCGCTCGATCTCGCCGAGCGCGCGGCGCGGATGGACCTGCCCGTCCTCCTCGTGGGCGAGACGGGCACGGGCAAGGAACTGTTCGCCCAGGCCATTCATGGGGCGAGCGCGCGCAAGCACGGCCCGTTTTTGGCGCAAAACTGCGCGGCCTGGCCAGAGGGGCTCGCGGAGAGTGTGCTCTTCGGCACGAGGCGGGGCGGATTCACGGGCGCCGTGGATCGCGCGGGCGTGTTCGAGCTGGCCTGCGGGGGGACGCTGTTGCTCGACGAGGTGCACGCGATGTCCCCCTCCGTGCAGGCGAAGCTGTTGCGCGCCCTCCAGGACGGCGAGGTGTGGCCGATTGGCGCGAGGCGGTCCGTCCAGACGGACGTCCGCGTGATCGCCGCGATGAACGTGCCGCCAAGCGCCGCGTTGAGCCGCGGGCTCGTGCGGCCGGATCTCCTGTACCGCATCGGCGCCATCGCCATTCACCTGCCGCCGCTTCGGGAAAGGCCTGAGGACATCCCGCTTTTGGCCCAGGCGTTTTTGCGCAGGTACGGAGAAGCGCGCGCCGTGCGCCTCTCGAGCGACGCGATGGCCTTTTTGACGAGCCACGACTGGCCCGGGAATGTGCGCGAGCTCGAGCAGACCGTGCGATCCGCCCTGGCCCTCTGGCCGGAAGCGCGCGAAATCACGTCCGAGATGCTGCGATCCGCGCATCCGCTCCTCGGTGAAGGCGCGCCGCGCGAATTGGAGCGTGTGGCGCGCGCCGCGCGCCCCTCGGACGACGCCATTCGCCGGGCGTACGAAGCGGCTTCGGGCAACCTGACCCACGCGGCGCAGGCGCTCGGCATCAGCCGGCAGCGCATGCAGTACCACGTGCGGCGGCTTGGGTTGAGAACCTCGTCGCAGCCGAAGTGACAAAAAGCGCCGAGGCGGTGGACCGGGGGCCATGACGCGGGCCGCGGAAGGCAAGAGCGACGAAGGAGCACGCGGAACGGCGCTCGCGAGCCCCAAGCGCCGGAATCGGACGCCGCGTCAGCGGGAAGTGCGGCGGCGCGATCGCCCTCGACCCGACTTCGCCCTGGCCCCCTTGCGCTCCTCGCCCACGATGGCGCGCAGGAGCGCCCAGACGGCCACGGGCACGCCCGAAAACATCAGCCAATCGATGGGCACGTTGTACCGCTCAAACGCGAAGAAGAACGAGAACACCGCCGTGTAGTAGAGCAGCGTGAGCCAGATGAGCAAGATCTCCCTCCGCCGCCCGCGGGCAAAGACCATCGCGACGAAGTGTCCCACGATGGACGCGTCGACCACCCAGGTCTGCAGCCCGCGAAGCGAGGCCTCCGTGATCCCGAAGATGGGAATGGGCAGGTACGCGCGCAGCCAGAGAATCTGCGGCTTCAGCCAAAGGTACGTCGTCCAGAACGAGGACGGGTTCGTCTTCAGCCATTCACCCATGCGCTTGAAGGCAATCTGCTTCTGCAGGCGAAACCACGTCAGTTCGTGCATGGACTGCGGCCGCAGGCTCGGGTACTCGCGCAGCAACTGATGCTCGATGGCGCCCTCGTTGGTGGGAGGCGGATAGCCGTAGCCCTCGAAGGTGCCGAGAAGGAGCGGGTTCCAGCTGTCGTCGGTGAACAGGATCAAGCGGTGAAACACCATCTCGTTCCGAATCCACCATGGCGCCATGAAGATGAGCCCGACCAGCACGGCCGCCCCGAGGTGGCGCCAGAGCAGCGGGCGGGGATAGCCCTTCATCAGGAAGTAGAGCAGCGCGAAGACAATCCAGAGCGCGACGTTCGGCCGCACGTAGATGGCGAGCATGAAGGTGATGGCAAGCCCAAGCACGTCCCGCAACCGCCTGGACTCCGCGACTTTGAACGTGAAATCGAACATCCAGGCGAAGGCCGCCATGAAAAGTGGCTCCGTGAGAAAGAGCGTGTCCACCAGCACTTCGGGCGGATACAGCGCGATGGCCGCGGCGACCACTGCGCCGACCCAAGGCCGGGTCATCCGGCTCACCGCGCGGTAGATCCCCGCGATGCCGAGCGTCGCAATGAGGGTGAACAGGATTTTTCCCGCATACAGGCCGACGGTCCCCGCCCCGAACACCCAGATGATGCCGGCCAACAAGAGCGTGATGCCCGGCATCATGTGCACCGTCGGCGCGTCCGGCGTGTAATACGAGAACGTGCCCTTTTGCAGGAGCCAAAGCGCGCTTCGGTAGTAACCTTCGTCGTCGCTGTGAATGGTGAGATGCGGTCCGTACACGAAGATGGTCACCAGGCGCGGCGCGAGCGCGAGCAACCACAGCCACGCCGGCGCGCCGAGCCACGTCCTTCCCGTTCGCATGCTGGAAAACTCCTGTGTCTGAATTTGCTCCTCCGCCGGCCGCTCCGGTCGGCGAGCCTCGAAAGCTAGTCTATCACACCTCCCTGGAGATGAGGGGAAGCCGCAACCGAAGTTGCGCCGCCTCGCCTGCGTCACGACGCGCCGGCGGAAGGATCCTCGACGACCTCTCCTCGCTCGATGTCGTAGAAGCCCCACCGCGACTCTCCGGGCATCTCGGCCACCAGATGCACGGGGAGCTGAATCTCGCACGACTGGTGCGACGTGTCATCCGGGTACTTGCCGCGGTAGTGGAGGCCCGAGGGTTTGAAAAACACGGCGTCGACGAGAAATTGGCGGCCCTCCAGTTCCACGTAGCCGACGCTGCCCGGAAGAAGGACCCGCACGCGCGACTCGCCCTCGCTCGCCGCGGCGGCCTCGGCCTCGCCGCCCACCGGCACCAGTGGCTCGCGCAGCGAGGCCACCCACGCGTCGGCGGTGGACCTGAGGTCGGGATCGATCTCAGACCAGAAGCGCGCATGCAAAAATGCCTCCATCTGCTCAGCCACCCGCGGCAACACGCCGGGCTCCAGGATGCGCGCCGCGAGGTGCAGGCTGCCGTAGACGCGATCGTAGAGCGTGATGAGGCGGGCGTCCTGCGGCAGCGAATGGTTTCGCACGCCGCTCACGCGCGCAATGCCGACGGCGACGTCCTGGGTGTCGAAGGGCACGACGAAGGCGTACGCCTCCAAAAGAAGGGGCATCAGCGCGTTCAGGGCATCGACATCGCGCAGGTCGGGGTGGAAAAAGGACACGCCGTGGGTCACATACCGGCGCTGGAACAGCGGCATGTCGAACTGGACGCCGCGCAGATCAGGGTCATCGTGGATGGGGTAATGGAAACGGCGGAGTGTCCTGCCACGATACTCGACGAAGCCGGTTACCATCTCGTGCACCAAGAGATCGCTTGCGACGATGAAGCCGGCGCCCGCCTGATACACGGCCGTGCCGGGGCGATCGATCTGCGGCGAAATGCGCGGCGGGACGGCGCTCGGCTTCGTGTGGTACTGTTTCTCGGGCCGCACGACGATTTTGCTCGACGGATGATACACGCGCACGACGCGGTAGCAACGGCCCATGTAGCGGTAGATGGCGCCGGGGTACGCCTCGCGCATCACCTGGGACATCGACAGGTCCCCGAGCTTGTCCAACTCGTTTGCCGCCTGCCGCTCGACCGTGAAGCGCCGCTCCATGTCGCGCAGGAGATACGTGCGGTGCGGGCTGTCGCCTGCCTCAATGCGCATGGTCTCAAACTCGGGAGGGATCTGGCCGGATCGCTCGGCCCGGCACAATTCAGCGAAGCCATCCGGCCACTCCGCCGCTTGGGACAGCTGAAACGCGTCCGGATCGCCCGGGCGGCGGTTGAGGGCGAGATCGTGCTCGCCGCCGATCCCGGCGAGGCACATCGCGTGGATGTACTGCGCCCGGCGGTGATCGAGGTAGAGCACGGCCTCGGTGAGCGGCCGCTGCCAGAGGAGCGACGGATTCGCGAGCACCGCGTCGTCGAGCGCCGTTTGGGCGTGCAGGATGACGACGTGCCCTGGCCCGTGGCGCCCGACGCGCCCGATGCGCTGCAGGAGACTTGTCTGCGACTGCGGGACGCCGACGAGCACGGCGACGTCGAGGTTCGGGATGTCCATGCCGAGCTCGAGCGCACTCGTGCTCACGACGCCCCGCAGCGTGCCCGAGGTCAGCTCGCGCTGGATGGCTTGCCGATCCGCCTCCTCATACCCCGATCGATACGGCAGGATCCCGACCTGCTCCAGTTCCCGCAAGCGCCGGCCCACCACCTCGTCATCGTCGGCCTCTTCCTCGTCCTGGCGCTGCAGGATGGATCCGATGATCTCGACCCGCTGGCGGCTGTCGAGAAACGCGATGGCGCGGTTCCCCTGGCCCGCGATGTGGCGAAGGAGAAGTGCCACCGCCTGCAGCAAATCGCCGCCCGCAGGAAGGGCCACAAACTCCACGCTCGTCGGATGGCGCGGCGACGTGTCGTCTTCCGATCCAACGACGCAAAACCTTCGCCCAAACAATTTTGCGACGTGCTCTTCCGGCTTCGCGATAGTGGCCGACGCGCACACGATGCGAAAGGCCCCGCCCAGCGCGTCCGCCACGTGCGCCAGCCGCCGAAACAAAAACGCGCTGTTCGTCCCCATGACGCCCGAATACGTGTGCACCTCGTCGACCACGACCAGGCGAAGGTGCGTGAGAAACGTCCGCACGGCCGCCGAGGAAAGCGTCGGCAACAACCACGTATGCACCACGTCCGGCGTCATGACCATCACGTCGCTCTCGCGCAACAGGGACTCCCGTTCCGTCATCGGCACCCCGCCGTCGATGAGACAGACCTTCCAGTCCGCTCCAGATGCCGCGATGGCCTGCCGCCATCGATCGGCCTGCTCCCGCCCCAACGCGCGCGTGGGATACATGGCGAGCACGCGCGCCTTGTACCGTTTCGCCATGGTGTCGATCCCGGCCGCGAAAAACAGGGCGCTCTTGCCGGAGGCCGTTCCGGTGGCAAGGCACACGTTCTCTCCTCGGCACGCCGCGCGGATGGCTTTCACCTGATGCCGATACAACCCTCGAAGATAGCTGGCCTCGAGATACCGGCGCGTCTCCGGTTCCACGTCCGCCGCGAGCGACGAGACCTGCTCATACCGAGCCTCTCGCGGGGGCAGCGTCCACTCGTGTAGGCGCGCAAACCCGTGCTTCTCGTAAAAGGCTTGAAGATCCACATCCATCCCTCCGCCTCGCTCATCCTCTTCAACATATCAAATTGGGCGAAATTGTCATGGTAAGAGCGCACAAAAGCTTGTCCATTTGCGTCGACTCAGCAGGAATTTGGGCGAGGAAGAGCGTATTGGTTTGTATCACCAGACGCGCACAGGTCAGCCAGAGGTGCCACAGGGGAGTTTCGGAATGGGGCAGGAATCCGCGACCCACGAGATTTTGATTGCATTGGCCCTTATCTACGGACTTATCTTCGGATCGTTCGCCAACGTCGTGGGCTATCGGCTGCCGCGCGGGGAGAGCGTGGTCTGGCCGAGATCGCACTGCCCAAACTGTGGCCGGGACCTCGCGGCTTGGGAGCTGGTGCCGGTTCTGTCGTGGCTTGCGCTGCGGGGGCGCTGCCGCACGTGCAAGGCGCCCATCTCGTGGCGATACCCGGCCATCGAGCTCGCCACGGGTGTGGCCTTCGCGCTTTCCGCCGCCACCGCGAGCGGCAACTACGCAAAGCTCGCGGTCTGGTGGGCGTTCTGGCTGTACCTCGCGTCGGCCGTCGCGTGTGATCTCACGTCGCTCATCCTGCCGGACGTCCTGACGCTTCCCGCGGGCGTCATCTTCTTCTTGGGGAGCGGCCTGACCGGCATCCGCACGTGGCTCATGGCGGCCGCCGGCGCCGCGGTGGGGTACGTCATCGTGGCGGCCATTCACTTTGTGACGGGCGGAAAGATGGGCATGGGCGACGCAAAGCTCAACCTCGGCATCGGGGCAATGCTCGGGCCGGGCTACATGGTGATGGCCTTCGTGCTCGCCGCCATCTACGGCGTACTCGCCGCACTGCCCCTTCGGCTCGCGGGGCGCGTCAAGCCCCAGCAGCCCATCCCGTTTGCGCCATTTCTGGCGCTGGCCGCGGCCACGTGCGCGTTTGTGGGACTGGACCTGTGGCACCTGTACGCGCGCCTGACGGGGCTCGGGCCGTGACGCAAGCCAGCGGCGAGCGTGTGACGGTCGCGTTTCCGGCCCCCGCCCTGGTGCACCAGAGGGCATCCGCCGCGGCACGAGACTTCTTGGCGCAGCCGTCTGCCTGCGCGCCGGCCGCGGAACGCCATGAAAGGGAGGGTTCAAATGGTGCAGATTGATGAAATCTTGGCTTTGGCAAAAGAGAAAGAAGCTTCAGACGTCCATCTCTCAGCCGGGGCGCCTGTGACCTATCGCGTCCATGGCGATCTCGAACCCATGGGTTCCAAACTCATGCCGGTCGATCTCGAGGCCTTCGCGCGGCAGATGCTTTCGGAGGAGCGCTGGCAGCGGTTCATGGAGGCGGGCGAGATCGACTTTTCGTACAGCATTCCAGGCGTGGCTCGCTTCCGGGTCAATGCGTATCGGCAGCGGGGCTCCATCAGCATCGCGGCGCGCCTCATCCCTCAGCGGATTCCGACGATGGAGGAACTGAACCTGCCGTCCGTGTTCAAAGCCCTGATGAACCGCCCGTATGGGCTCGTGCTCGTTACCGGGCCGACCGGAAGCGGCAAGAGCACGACGCTCGCGGCGGTGCTCGATGCCATCAACCAGACGCAGCGCCGGCACATCATTACGTTGGAAGACCCGATTGAATACCTGCACACGCACAAGCTGTCGATCATCGACCAGCGCGAGATCGGCCAGGACACCTCGGGCTTCGCGCCCGCGCTGCGCGCGGCGCTCCGCCAGGATCCAGACATCCTGCTCGTGGGCGAGATGCGCGATCTCGAGACCATCGCGACGGCCATCACGGCGTCGGAAACCGGTCACCTGGTGTTCGCCACGCTGCACACGTCGGACGCGGTGCAGACGGTGGAGCGCATCATCGACGTGTTTCCGCCGGAGCAGCAGGGCCAGATTCGCATCCAGCTCGCAGGCGTGCTCGCGGGCGTCGTCTCCCAGCGGCTGCACCGCACGCGCGACGGGCGGGGGCGCGTGGCGTCGTTCGAGGTGCTCGTGAACACCCCCGCCGTGGCCAACCTCATTCGAAGCGGCAAGACGCACCAGATCGGCGCCATGATGCAGACGGGCCGCCAGTTCGGCATGATCACGATGGAGATGAGCATTCGGGAATTGGTGCAGCAGGGGAAGATCTCGCCTGCGGTACTCCGCCAGTGGCAGCCTGCGCAGTTGTCGCAGCAGTCGTGACCAAGGCATGGAACACGAGGCGCCCCGCGCGGCACGTTGCCGGCGGGGTTTTCGTGGTCATCGCGTCGGTTTCGCGGGCGCTCGTCACCGATCGGCCGTTTCATGCATTGCGATAATACACGTTCAGCGTGAAGTTCGCCACGACGCCATTCGCGGTGCCTGTGACGCTCTGCAGCGTCACGGTCATCAAGCGCGGCGCCTTGGCGAGATCGGCAAAGAAGGCTTCCAGGGCCGCCGTGCTTCCTGTAGCAGAGATGGTGTACTGAAGGCTGGGCAAGGAGCCACTTTGAACAGCACCCACGGTTCCACCCGTGTTCGACTGCACTGTCGATGCTCCATTTGTTGAACCTGCGCTCTGACCCAATGCCACCGACACAAGGGTCACCTTGTCGCTCTGTGCAATCCCGTTGATGACTTCGAGCGCGTTGGCCTCGTGCGCGCCGATGGGCAATCGTGTCATCACGTTTTTGCCCCGCTCCTCCTGTTGCTGCTGGCGCGCATGGACTTGACCCAGGGATGCGAGCGTCTGCTCCAACGACGACCGCTCTTGCGCCAAATTGGATAGTTGGTCGAGGGCCGGTCGCACGCCAATCAGGTATACGAGCAAAAACACCACCACGACGCCGAGCACGAGCAGGATGGACTTGTCTCGCTCGGAAAGCGATCTCGACAAGCTCAGTTTCACGTACCCCCACCCCCAGTCTTCAGGGCGACCGTCAGCGTGTAATCATATCGATAACCCGCTCCACCGGATCCAGCGACGATGGCATGCCCCAGAGCGGCCTGTCCCACGCCTGGAACATTCGAACCACTGCTCTGCAAGGCGGCCGCCGTGAACGACGCACTCGCCGCAAATGGCTCACGCGAGAGCGCCGCCTCGAATGCGGCCACGCTCGCAACGCTTTCGCTTCGCCCAGCGAGGGTGAGCGTCGTTCCGTTCTCCTGAATCGAATCGACGGTCGTCGACGGGGCGAGATCCCGTGCAAAGGCCTTCAAAATGGCGTCATAGCGGACACTCGACTGCACAATCTGCTGTGCGGTGGTCTCCTCTTGCGCGGATTGATTCGTCGAGATCGACTGTGTCTGCGCCTGCAAAAGCTGAACCTGCTGCTGGAGCTGATTCAGAGATGCCGCCGATCGCGCCACAGCGAGGTGAGACACGACAATCGCGGCGATACACACGATGGCCACTCCACTTCCTATGACGATCCACGGCCACCGGCCGCGCACCGGCGTGCGCATGCGTACGGATCGGCTGACTGGCTTAGGCATGAGGTTGATGTCCATGCGTCACACCCCCCGGAGCGCAAGACCTATGGCCGCTGCATAATCCGCAAGATCGGGCATGCGATGCGCCTCCGGCCCGATTTCGCAGTTGCGTCGAATCATCTCTGCCAGCGGCAAGACTTCGCACGGCATGCCGATGCGTTCCTCGAGAGCCTGAAGGTGTTCGGAGGCATCCACGTCGCGCGGCAGCGTGACAAAAAGCCGCTCAAACCCCGCCTCGCGCTGATTCAACGTATACATGAAGAAGTTCAGCGTGCGCTCGATCTCGACGTCGAACTGACTCACATAGTCGAAGGCGGGAACGTCCGCCGTAGGCGCGAGTGCGACCGGAACCTGGCGCGTGAGATAGAGCAAACCATTGTGGAAGACGTGCATGTCCACGGTATCCTCGCTGGTCTCCAACAAGAGGAAATTCTGCGGCAGATCTGGACGGAAGCGCCGAATCAAGCGATACAGTGCTAGCGCGTGGATGTCGATGGTCTTCGGACGGATACCGACAGCCCGAAACCCCTGGATGACATCGTTCACGCGTGATTTGTCCGCTGCGACGAGCAGCACGCTGACGCTGTCCGCCTCGTCCTCGGGAGGTTCACAGCGCACATAATCGTACGCAGCTTCGTCAAATGGCAAATGGATATTGTGCTGAATCTGAAGCTCGATAGCACTTTGGAGCTCTTTCTCACCCACCGCCGGAAGCGTGAGCTGGCGGATCACGGTGAACCTTGAAGGCAGCGCGACGTGGACAGTCAGCTTTCTACGCCGATTGGCGTCAAATGCGTGCGACAAGATAGACGCCAGCGCGAACGTGGGGTACGGATCGCGCACCGTTTGGGAGAGATCCCAAGGCGCGGTTTCGAGCCGCGATACGCGAAGAGGTTTGCCGGGTTCCACCTCAGCGATGCGGAGTCCTGCGTCGCAGATCTCCACGCCAACGGAGGTGGAACGCGATGAGGTGGTGAGACGAAGCAGCATGCTCGAACTCCTTTCAATGCCTCCGCGGAGCTTACGGCAGACGGACTGTCGCTACACGACGGCCACCTGGAGTGCCCAGTCGGGTAGTGGAATGATGAGCTGCGATCCGGTAATGAGCGAGCCCAACAAGGCCGGGATGGATGAAACGAAAGTTCCGATCCCCTGGACGCTAGTCAAGAGGGATAAGGCGTTCGCTGGCGTGAGAGGCATGGACTTTGGGCCGTATTCCTGAAAGGCGTACGAGATATCCAAAACGATGGTGTTGCCGTTGGCACTTGCCACGTTCACGATGGCGTGCGGGATTTGAACACCCGACGTCGTCGATACAAGGGCGTTCAAGGCACTCGCAATCATGTTCAAAAACAGGACATTTTGAATCGCGGTAAAAGACGCGTTCAGAGCCGAAATCGCCCCCGAGAAGTCCAACCGAACGGCATCGTTCACCACGGTTTGCAAGATGACATTCAGAGAGTTAACGGCGGCATTCAAAACGGACTGGACTTGGGACAACTGTGTCTGTAACACCGCCGAAGCCGGAGTAGTGTACAGGGAATACGATTGAACCGTAAGCCCTTGCTTTTGCAAGGCTGGAAATACCGTATTCACCAGCGTGGTTTGCAACTGACTCGTCGTCACAGCCGTCACCGTGGGTACCAGGGACTGACTTACGGAAATGGGCAAAGAAGCCTGAGTACTGACGGAACTCACCGCATTCAGGGCCGTCTGCTCAAGGTTCGCCTGACTCGTCATAGCTCGCTGGGTGTCCTGAATCTGCGTAAACCCGCCAACCCGCAGGGTATAACGGCTCCATACGAGGAGCGTGGTCACGATGGTCGCCAGAAGCACAACAAGGACCATTGACCATAGAAGGGAAAATCCCCGAGAGCGAAAGCTACGCGGACGTGCTGAGTGCCGTGCTACTAGGCCCCGTCCGCCCAAACCTCTCGCAAACATGCTCAGCCCACCTCCGCATCGTGGTAACCCGCGGTGAGCGCGTAGGTCGCCGTTTGCCCGCTAGGCGCGATATATGTAGAGGACAATTTCAGAATGATGCTATTGACAAATAGACTAGTCGTTCCCGACGAACCGGCACCGGATCCGTTGTAAAACAAGTTTGAAGCGGACTGTAACCAGGACTGCGCGATGGAACCTGATCCCGTCGTTCCGGCGGACAATGCAGGCAGGTACCACGTGACATTCACGTTCTGAGCCAGTGGCTGACTCGGCAGCGGGGGCGGGGACGACGGATTGGTCGCGGGCATCGCATACACGTTGTTCGACCCAGTCGTTGTGTTTGGTACAAACTCGATCAAATAATAGCAATTAGCGCCGTAGATAGCCGGAGGTGTCGCGGATACGTTCGCTAAGCCCCTCATGCCGGGAGCCAGCATGGTCGAAGAGTTATACATCCATGGCTGCGATGGCAAGACGGCAGAAGCCGAAGGTACGCCTCCCCGGAATAACCAGAGGCGCGTCAACCCGCTCGAGGCATCATACGTGATTTCAACATAACTAGACGATCCAATCATGCGCGTCAGCATGTGGTTCACAGTCAGGACGGACTCCATGGCTTGATTCGCCGCTGTAAGACGTTGTGAACGAAGGGAAATTTGCCAAATTGCAGTGATCAGTCCGCCCATCACAATGGCTGTGATCGTAATCGCCACGAGCACCTCAATGAGCGTCATTCCCGCGCGCTGCGCCAACCGTGCGCTGCACGTTCTCAAGCAGACACCCCCTCACGCAGGGCACATCAGACAGTCACCGTCTCCTGTGCGACGGCGCCGTGTGGACTCTGAACGCGAATCGTGTAACTCCACATCGGTGCCAACTGGGACGAACCACTCCCCCCGACCGGCGCCGCGTTTACCGTGCACGTGTACCCGTCAGGGAGCAGATAGGGCCCATTCCATGATTTACCACCCAACGCCTCGTCGAGCATAAATTCCGTGAAGGTCATGCCGCTGCCCGAAGGCGTGCCGAGCACCGCAGGAGACGGGATATATAGCGTCGCGGTTTGATTCTTCAAGGACGCGTCTCCAAGCGCGTCACCGGGGATAACCACTGCGAACGGCCACAACATAGAAGGCGATACGGCCATCGCGTTGATGGGGGCGGATGACGTCGACAGCATCTGCGAGTAGACCGTCGACGGGAAATTCAAAATGGCCTGGACCATTTGGTCGAATGTCGCGCCTTGTTGGAGCAGGCCGTTCAATGCACTCAAATTGGACAGCACCGCGTTGAGGGCGGAGTCCAGAGTCATTGCAAGCTGCTGCGTTAAGTTGAGACTCTGTTGAAACGCCGAGACGGTCGAGCCGCCAGATAAACTCTGTGTGATAATAGGCTCTAGGATCTGAATTTGCGCATTCGGATTCCTGTCCCGGATCTCCTCTGCAATCGTCGTGGCAAGCCCAAGAGCTTTCGAATACTCAGCCTCTTTCAGTTGCCCGGCCTGCACCGACTCCACCGCAAAAAGCGCCGCCGTTCCCGCCATCACGATGATGACCACGCTCGCCAAAACCTCAATCAAGGTGAAACCCTTGGACCGCGAGCTCCAGCCGCGACCCTTGTTGCCTGGTTTGCACGTGCGCACCCTCAGTCCCTCCAGCGGCCCCCGTGTAACTGGGGGACTGAACCCCATATTCATCGGGCCGCATCTAGACAGAAAGCCCCCACGCGGGGAGCTTTCCGACTCTTTTTGTCCTGACATGCACAGCAACCATTACTGAATGGTGATATACCAGCTTTGAATGCCGCCGGTGCTGTTCGGATACGTAAACGTGACAGACGGGGTGGAGGAGTTATTTGCTGGCGGAGTCGTGACAATGGTGAAGTTGCCCGTCTGGGACTGCGGCGTCGGAATGCTCGTCAGATACCCGTTTCCGCTCCCGTTACCGAGCAGATAGTTGTAAACAGCCACGTTGTTCGACAGCGTCCCGTTCGACACCACACCGATCTGTGCGCCACTGCCGTTGATAATCGCGCCGTTCGTGATGCCCAGGCTCCCCTGATTCGTCGAGTTCGACTGATAATCATACTCCGCCCGCTGCAGCGCGTCCGCAATCAACTGCTCGTTCGATTTATCGGTGTTGACGCGCGCCTTCTGGATCTGCGCCAGCACAATCGGCACGCCGACCGCCGCCAGGATCGCCAAGATCACAACGACCGCCAGCATTTCGATCAGCGTCACGCCGCGCTGATCCCGGAGTTTTTGTTTCAAATTCGAAATCTTCATTTTCATCTGACCCATCAGAACTCCCCTTCCCCTCTGCTCGGCTCAGTGCGAGCCAACGTTTCGAATGAGGACATTTGATAGCATTTATTATACTGGCAGGATATGCGCTTGTACATGCATTCTAGTCGATTTGGCCACATTTTTCGTAGACGCCGGCACGCCCGGTCACGAGACGCCGTACGACCCGAGATTGTTATACAGCGAGAACATGGGCAACAGCACCGACAGCGCGATGATGCCCACCACGCCGGACAGCACCGTCGTCAACAGCGGCTCGAGCAGTTGCCGGAGTCGCTCCACCATCACCTCCAGCTCGGACTCGTAGAAGGTCGCTACGCGCGCGAGCATATCATCGAGATGCCCCGTGGTCTCGCCGACCCGCACCATCTGCACCATCAAAGGCGTGAAAGCGCCTGCCCTTTGCAGCGCTTCGGACAGTGCGCCCCCTTCTCCAAGCGTGTCACGCGCTCGCCGCAGGCTCACGCGTACGTAGCGGTTGCTCACTGCGTCGGCCGCGAGCGACATCGCCGTCAGCGCCGGCAGGGCTGCGTGAAACAGCATCGCCAGCGTGCGCGACGCCTGGGCCATCGCACGATAGCGAAGCAGCTTGCCGAAAATGGGTACGCGGAGCGCCAGGCGATCCCGCCAGTATCGGCTTTCACCATGGCGACTGATGAAAATCCATGCCCCTGCCAACAGCACCACTAAGAGAATCGCCAAGTACCAGAATCGTTTCACCGCGTCCGCGGAAAACAACACAATGCGGGTCGGAAGCGGCAGCGTCACGTGCATGGAGGCAAACACAGAGACGAACGACGGAATCACATTGATCATCAAAAACCCGGCCACCAGCACCGACATCACCGAGACGAGCGCCGGGTACATGAGCGCCGACTTGATCTTTGAAATCGTCTCCCGTTGGCCCTCCTCAAATCTTGCCGTGGACTCCAGCACTTCCTCGAGGGAACCGCTCGCCTCGCCCGCGCGGACCATCTGGACGAACATCGGCGGGAAGACCTTCGGGTACTCGGCCAAGCTCTCCCAGAGCGCGGTCCCGCCCTCGACCTTCGCGGCCACCTCGGCCACCGCTTTCTTCAGGGGCCCCTTTCGCAGTTGCTCCTCCAACACTTGAAGGGCCGGTACGAGCGGCACCCCTGCCCGCACAAGCGTCGCGAACTGGCGGCAGAAGGGGACGAAATCCTCAGACTTCACCTTGGGCTCGAGGAAGCTCAATTTTAACTCTCGATTCCAAAAGTCCGACCTTTCGTTCATGGCCTTCAGGCCGACGACAAACAGCCCGCGCTCGCCAAGTGCGCGAATTGCGTCTGCCTCCGAGTCGGCCTCAATCTTGCCGCGCTCACGCCGGTTGGGGCGCGCAATGGCCTCATACCGGTACACGCTCACCTCATCTCACCCCCTTCACGTCGCGGCCGTCACGCGCAGCACTTCCTGCACCGTCGTCTTGCCTTGCAGCGCCTTCTCCAGCCCGTCCTGGAACATCGTCCGCATGCCGCGCTCCTTTGCCGCTTGCAGGTAGTCCTCCGTCGATCGAGACGTCAGCACGAGCCGGGCGAGATCGTCGTCCACCTCCAGGACCTCCTGCACGGCCATGCGGCCCTTGTACCCCGTATTGCCGCAGGCGGCGCAGCCGCGTCCCTCGACCAGCCTGTCCGCGGTGAAGCCGTTTTGCTCGAGAAGCTCCTGCTCGAGCGGCGTCACCGGGCGCTCGTGCTTGCAGCGCGGACAGACGAGCCGCACCAGACGCTGCGCCACCACGCCGGTCACGCCGGAGGCCATCATATAGGCCGGCACGCCCATGTCGATGAGCCGGTTGATGGCGCTGGCCGCGTCGTTCGTATGCAGCGTCGAGAGGACGCGGTGACCCGTGAGCGCGGCGCGCATGGCGATCTCGGCCGTCTCATTGTCGCGGATCTCGCCCACCATGATGATGTCCGGATCCTGGCGCAGGATGGCACGCAGGCCGCGCGCGAACGTGAGCCCAGCGGCCGGGTTGACCTGGACCTGGTTCACACCCTCGAGTTGGTACTCGATGGGATCCTCGATGGTGATGACGTTCACCGCCGGCGTCGCGAGCCGCTTCAACGCCGCGTACAGCGTCGACGTCTTGCCCGATCCCGTCGGCCCCGTGATGAGCACGGCGCCGTACGGCTTCGTGATCATCCGTTCGAACGCCGCCCGATTGGCGGGCGAAAAGCCGAGCTCGTCCAGGTTGAAGGCGCGCTTGGCGAGATCGAAGATCCGCAAAACGACCTTTTCCCCGTGCGCGGTGGGCATGGTGGAGACGCGCACGTCGACCTTGCGCCCGCCCTCCGCGAACTCAAACCTTCCGTCCTGCGGCAGCCGCTGCTCCGCGATGTTGAGCCGGGCCAAGATCTTCACGCGCGCCACCAGGCCACTCTGAAGGTTGCGAGGAATCACGCGCTCCGTGCGCAAAAAGCCGTCGACGCGGAAGCGCAGGAGCACCCCGTCCGCCTGCGGATCCAGGTGCACGTCGGACGCGCCGGCGTCCGCCGCCTCGATGAGGATTTGATTGAGCGCGCGAACGACGGGCGAGTCGGCGCGGTTCTCGGGCTCGGGCTCCCCGCGCGGCGGCGCGGCCTCGGCCACGGACTTCACGGCCGTCTCGAAGACCTCGTTGCCTCGGTAGTGGCGCGAGATGGCAGCCTGGATGTCCTGGCGCGTCGCGATGGCAGGCATGATGACGAGGTTGGTCGATCGGCGCAGATCGTCGATGGCGTAGTAATCGAGCGGATCGGCCATCGCGACGTACAGGCGATTCCCGCTCTTTCGATACGGGATCAGGACATACGTCTCCGCGAGGCGTTCGGGGACAAGCTTCAACACCTCGGGATCGATCTTCATGTTCGCCAGGATGACGTGGGGGATGCCGAGCTGAAACTCGAGGACTTCCACGAGCTGCTGCTCGGTGATGTAGCCGTTGTTAATGAGAATGTCCCCGAGCCGAGCGCCGGTCTCCCGCTGCTCCGCGAGCGCCATCTCCAACTGCTCCGGCGCGAGCATGCCCGACTCCACGAGCAACTCACCCATGCGCTTGCGCGCCAACGCTGTCACCTCCACATGAGCCGCTGGCCGACGCCCTCACTTCATGATGTACAGGGTACTCTGCGTCTGCGAGATCAAAAGATCATACCCATTTTGTTGGAAGAATCCGTATCCCAAAAGCGGGATCCCGGTCCAGCTCGGATCCACGATGCAGGGGATGTCCGGAAAGACGTGGCCGCCGATGTTCAACGTCACCTTGCTCATGTACGCCTCATCCGTCCCGCCGATCCCGCCGACCTCAATGCTGCCGAGATTGGGCAGATGGAGTTGCGCGGCGAGCGATGCGCCGAGGAGCGTTTCATAAGCGCCCGTGTCTAACTGGAACGTGATGGATTCCTCCCCGCTCGAAGCCTGCAGGAACACGCCGTTCTGGTAGAAGCTCACCGGTGTGGACGCCACGAGATGCTCCGAGCTGAGCGATGGCGGAGACTGCGAATCGCCGCTGTTGGCGTTGCCCGTCGATCCGTTGGCCTTCGGCGCCTGGAACGGCACGGGCACGGTCTGGCGCACAACCCCGCCCGACGGCGTTTTCCAGGAGACGGTCACGTACACCGTCTCGGCCGTCGAGTCGGTCAATCCCCCCTGCCACGTGCCCGTGCCGTCCGTGGTGACGTGAATCGTGGACGCGCCGGAGGACGGTTCAAGTTGGCTGAAGCCTGTGCTTGAAACCGTGATGGCCTGCCCCGGCACGGAGTTGTCTCCATCCACCGTCACCACGTTCAACACCGCGACGCTGCCGGCAACCGCCTGCGAAGCCTGAATCAAAAGAGCGTAGCTATGCTTGACCGGCTGGCTGACAAATGCAAAGCCCCCGCCCTTCAGCGGAATGGCCCGAACCGACGGGGCGAGCGCCGACCAGGGCACGTACGTCTTCCCGTCATACACGACGCCCTGCACGTTGCGGCCGGTCAACGCGATGTTGCCGTTGCCGAGATCGACGTACGGCGTGCCGAAGGCGTTGAACGCGGCTTCCTCGACGTACGTATCGTTGCCGACGCGGATGGCGTCGTACAGCTTTCCGTGGATGATCACGCGCACGTGTCCGGGCGCGACTTTGACGTGCGACACACTCGAGGGCGCGCGCGTCGCGGCCTGCGCCATCGGGGCCGCGGCGAGCGGCGCGCATGTCAGTGCCATCGATGCGAGGCTTGCGAGCCAAGAGCGACGAGAGATCATAGTCCGCCTACCTTCTGGATGTATTCACTCGCCATTCTAATTCGTCCTCGACGCCTGCGTTTCCTGCATGCGGCACCTCGACCAATTGGACCACGTCCTCGAGCACCGCGCTCGCCGTGGGCAGCGCGCCGGCGCCGGGGCCGGTGAGCGTCACGGTGCCCACCACGTCGCCCGTGATGGCGAGCGCGTTTTCGACGCCGTCGATGCCGAATAGCGGATCGGAGGGCGGGACGGATTCGACGCGGACGAAGGCCTCCACCACCCCGTCCTCGCGCCAGCGGGCGGTGGCGACGTGCTTCAGCTTCTCCCCGCGCGATCTCGCCCGCAGAACGTCGTCCGGGCGAACATGCGAAATCCCCTCCCGCGGTGCCGCAAGGTAGGCCGCCGGCCGCGCGTCTGCAGGCCGTGCACCCAACGCCGGAGCGAGGACCTCGTTCCGCAGCGGCTCGGTGTCGACGCCCAGCACCTGCAGAAGCACCTGGAGTTTGAAGTACGCGTCGTGGCCTTCCACGTCCGATGTGGGATCGGGTTCGGCGTAGCCGAGCGCCTGCGCTTCGGCCAATGCGTCCGCGAAGCTCGCGCCCTCATGGGTCATGCGGGTGAGGATGTAGTTGCTCGTCCCGTTCACGATGCCGCGCAGGGCCGTGACGCGATTCACCCGGAAGTAGGTCTGCAGCGTGTGAATCACGGGCACGCCGCCGAGCACGCTCGCCTCGTATCGAAGCGACACGCCGTGGTCCCGGGCCAGCGCCCGGAGTTCGAGGCCGCGCGCCGCCATGAGCGCCTTGTTCGCGGTCACCACGGGCTTGCCCGCGCGAATGGCCGTGCGGACCACCTCGTGCGCCACGTCGACGCCGCCCATTACCTCGACCACGACATCCACGTCGTCCGCGAGGCAGACGGAGCGCCAGTCGTCCGTCAGCTTCTCCCGCGGCACATACGAAGGCCGCGGGCGAGACAGGTGCTTGACGGCGATGCGCACAGGCTCCATCTGCATGTCCCCGATGACACCGCCGCGATCGCTCAACACCCGGAGCACACCGCTCCCCACCACACCGCAACCGATGAGACCCAGTCGAACGCGCTTCAATCTATCTCTCGCCGCCTTTCCATTGTGAGGAGTGTTTGAGGCGCTTGCCATCCCCATCGGCGGGGAAGGCGCCCCCCCTGCATCAGGGAGAAAGCCGCCGATATAGCAAAAGGGCACCCTTTCGGATGCCCTTCCTGAAAAACGAAGCCGCGTTACACGCGCGCTGTGGCGTGTTCGATGCGCTTATTCTCCTCGGCCTCGGAGGCGAGGGCCTCGACGGGCCGATTGTCCGCGTCCACCACCACGACGGTCGGGCGGTGACGCCGGACCTCCTCCTCGCTGTAGGCCGCATACGAAATGATGATGACCAAATCGCCCGGCTCGGCCAGCCTCGCCGCTGCGCCGTTCAGGCCGATCACGCCCGAACCGCGATCGCCGGGGATCACATACGTCTCAAACCGCGCGCCCGTGTGGACGTTGACCACCTGGACCTTCTCGTTCTCGACGAGATCGGCAGCTTCCATGAGGTCCTCATCGATGGTGATACTGCCGACGTAGTGCAGGTTGGTCTGCGTCACGGTGGCGCGGTGGATCTTGGACTTCATCAGCGTGCGAAACATGGAACCCCTCCATTCCCGCGGGGCTTTCGCAGCAGAGCGGAGTCGTCAAACGCCTCCTCCGACATGTTACGCGTTCGCGCGGCGCGAGGCAAGTCGAAATGCGAGGCTCGTCCGCGTCACTTGGGCGCCTTCTGCGAACCGTTCAACTGCGCGAGCGCCGACTGGATATCCGCATAGGCCGTGTCCTTCTTGCTGACGTTCTTCAGGCCCTGTTCGAGCGTCTGCTTCGCGAGGCTCGTCTCCTTCAACGTGAGATATGCCTGCGCCAGCTGCCAGTAGGCCCAGCCGTACGAAGGATCCACCTGAATCGACTTCTGGTAGTACGGAATGGCTTCCTTCGGCTGATTCTCGCGCTCGCGGTACATGTTGCCGAGCGCGGTCAGTGCCAGGCCGGACTTGGGATTCGCCTGCACGGCGCGCTTGAAGTACTGGATGGCGAGCGCCGTGTTGCCGTTCGCGGACGCGCTGTCCGCGGCGTTGAGCTGCGCCTCGAAGTTGGACGGCTGCTTGTCCGCGATGGCCGTGAGCCGCTTCAGGTTGGCGCTTCCGACCTCGCTTGTCGGCGCCACCACGAGGTTGTTGTGCCCCTGCTGGACGACCGTGGTATTGCTCTTCGCCGCGGGGTTTTTGACGGCCGTGTTCGCCGGATTTGTCGTATTGTTGGCTGTGCCGCACCCTGCCACCAGGCCCGCCATCAGTGCGGCACACCCAGCAGATACAACAAGCTTGCGATTCATCCAATCTCCTCCCAAGGTCTCGACTTCTTGGCCATTGTACCACACCCGTCGATACGCGGCAGGATGACTTGTGGTTGGCCCCTGCGCGCGTCGACAGGCGCCCTGCGAGGCGCGACGCCGAAGCGTCACGCCTCCATTTCAAGCGCATACCGCACCTGGGCGGCGAAGGGATCGGGAATCAACAGGCGCTGCGCCTCGGCGTCCGACACACCGGCGTACAGATGCGCCGTGCCGTCCTCATACCGAACCAGGCCTCCGCTGAACACGACATCCGCCAGCTCAGGCCGCTTCGCGTCCCCCCACAGAAAGTCGCTCCGCTCAGCGATGACCCGCACCGGCGTCACGATTTCCTCGTCGAGATGTAGGGAGAAACACATCGCCTTGTAGTGGAGCGATCCGTCCTCAGACCGATACGCGATGTGCCCCAGCACACCGATGGTGCGGTCATCCAGGAGCTGCGCCTCGTTCACGCCGCCCCACTCACCCGGGTGGAAGCGATCCGGCAAACACTCCGCCTTCAGAATCGAGTCGGGCGACAGATCGTCGAGCGAAGACAGGATGGTCCAACCAATTTGGGCCTGACCGCCGTACCGGCTTCCGTTCGGCCGCGTGAACACGCCGACGCGGCCGTCCGGCAGCTCCACGAGGCGGATGTCCTTCATCCACTGCGGCCCCACGGCAAAGAGGCGAAGGTCGCCCACCGAATTGCCGCGGTAGAACACAGTTCGGTATTCGATCTCGTAGTTGTGGAACGGGTTCGTCCAGATCTCGACGCCCCCGAACACCAGCTCGCCGTGGATGCGCGCGTGAAACGGATCCTGAAGCCCGCGGAACGTCCGCAGCCCCTCCGCCCTCGACCACACGCCATCCGGCGCCTCGTGGAAAAAGATCACCTCGGAAAACTCACTGTCGCGTGGCTCCACGCGAGCCGGGATGATGGCCCGCCCCTCATCGATCAGTGGCGCCGCGATGTTGTACACGTCGCGCCCGTCGACGCCGCGAAAGCGAATCTTCTCAGCTCGGAACACCTGACGATGCTGCCGATACTCCTGTGCAAGCCACTCACATGTCTTCGCGGCACTCATGGATTTCACCGTTGGGCACTCCCTCGATGTAGTACACATTGTATGCAAAGCGACGCCGCCATCGCGCGCGAAGTGACAAGCGCCCACGCCAGCGGCTTGTACGAAAGACGCCTGCGTGCGCGAGAAAGTTCCCCTTTCGCCCACACGGGCTCGCGCGGCGCGCAATCTTTCGACGGGATCAGCCCCAGCATACTGGCTTTGACACACGGATTCAAGGGCCCATCGCAGCCGTTTCACCCAAGTCTATTCGCGCTGGGCCCAAGCATGTTTGCCAGCGTTGCCATGCCGCGTGAAAGACGCCGCCTCCTGGGTATCCCCAAATTTCCAGTGATGAAATCACGCGCGAAACGCAGGGACGAGCGCCCGCTTTGCACCTGGCGGATCGGCGCGATGCAACGCTGCATCCGCACCGGCCACGGCATTCCCGCTCGCAGGCTGCGTGGACGGCGTCGCAGGCGGGCTCGTGGCCAATGCCGCTGCAATACTGCTCGCGGGCACCATGGCGTTCGAATCCGCGCCGTAGTTCAGACCGCCGACGGCGAACCCCGTCGCCATCGGAATGACTTGGCGCATGGCCTGGACGTCGCGCGCCACCTCGACCCCGGTGATGGACGGCGTGGGCTCGTTCTCCTGCGTCACGGCCCAGACCCCGGCGCCCTGCGCCTCGAGCTGGTTGAGCGCGGCGAGATCGCGCGATGGCGCGTTGTTGGGATATTCGACCACAGGCTGGCGCGAAGCCATGTACCAGTCCTCCGCCACGTACGCGTCGCCCGGGCCCAGCCCTACGCCTAGCGCGTCCATCGGATCCCAGGCGTTCACGGCGGCGCGCATGCCCAAGGCGTGCACCTGCGCGACGGCCCACGCGCGGATCGCCCGCGGAACGCCGTAGTTGGATCCGGCGAGATCGAGGAAGATGCCGCGCACGCCGAGCGCCTTCCATTCGGCGAATTCCTGGGACAGCTGCGGCATGGGAATGGGGTTCGATCCGTCCGACAGGTTGACGTAGCCGTAAAACGAAATGGAGGCGTTCGCGGAGATGAGCTGTTCCACCGCCTGCTGATTGGCGTAGCCAGAAGATTCGGAATCCGCGCCGAGAACAATGGCTTGGTAGCCTTGGACATCGGCCGCAGTCTCAGGCGTGACCCAGCCGTAATAGAAGCCTACGGGGACCGGCTGGGCGGAGGCCGCAGCCCATGCGAAGGCAGGGTGCCACATGAACGAGGCGGTGCCGAGGCCGACGAGATACGTGCGAGCGCGGCGCAGCATGTTCCTTCCTCCCTTGGCCATCGCGCCGGAGTGGCGCGGGCGCGGATGATGAGCCACGATGCAGCGGGAAGCGTTCGACCGCGTTCTACCTGATTCGACGTTCAGTTGTGGAATTCGCCGGGCGCGAGGAATCTCCTGCCACTCTGCCGACCTGCTTCGCCAAGATGGGGCGAACACCCTACGCGTACCTCAATGGGACTTCTCTGGGAGCAGGTACGCCGGTGAAGAGAACCAACTGGACGGGATCCGCGTGCTCGTCCACTGACTCTTCGGCATCCACGGCTCGTGGTGCTCGTCAAAGTACGCATCGATCATCTTCCGCGCAATGATGGCTGAAAACTGCGCGCCATACCCTCCGCCCGGCGCCATCACGGCGACGGCCACCAGCGGGTGGTTGAGCGGCGCATAACAAATGAACACCGAGTTGTCTGTGCGCCGGCCGTCCATCACAATCTGCGCCGTGCCCGTCTTGCCCGCCGCTTGATAGGGTGCCCCGAGAAAGGCGTAGTACGCTGTCCCTGCCGGATTCGACGTGACGCCGTGCATGCCCTGCTTGACCAAGTTCCATTCCCAGAGCTTCGCCTTCACCACGCCCGCCACCTGCGGCTTGTAGGTGAAAATCGGCTTCGCTCCGTTGGACGGTGTGGCATTCGGAGCGTACACGCGCTCGAGGAGATGCGGCTTCAGCCGAATGCCCTGGTCGGCCAGCGTCATCGCGTAGACCGCGAGCTGGATGGGGCTGAACATCTGCGACTGTCCAATATCCGCGTCGGCCAAACTGGCGGGCGAGCCGTAGTTTACGTACTTGCCCGTCTTCCGAAGGGAAGCTTCGCTCGCCTGCAAATTGTACGGAACTTGAATGTTCCCCTTCCGGTAGTCTTCGATGAAGAATTCGCCCGGCACCTCGTACGGCAGATCGATCCCCGTCTTCGGGCCAAGGCCAAAATCCTCTTCCTCCTGGAAGATCTGATTGATGCCCTTGGCGAAATCCGTGTCGAGATAGTTTTGGTACGATCCCGCCGACGCCGGATAGGTGCCGCCGGAGGTATCGCTCGACCCAAGCCATTTGCCCAAGCGCAGCCCCACCTCGTACATGAACACGTCGCTCGACACCGTGAGCGCCTCCACCGGGTTCACCCACCCGAACGCGATCCCCCCATCCTCATGGATGATCTGGGTTCCCACGTAGATATAGCCGTTGTCGAAAATGCGCGTCTGGGGATTCACCACTCCCGCGTTCATTGCCGCGATGAGATTGGCCGGTTTCACGGTCGATCCGGGATAATTGATGGCCTGAATGGCGTAATTCATCTGCGCGCCGGAGGTCTCGAGATAGTGCGCGTGTTGGACATACGAGCCGTTCACGTACCAATTCGGATCCAGATACGGATAGCTCGCCATGGCGATCACGCCGCCTGTCCGCACGTTGAGCATCACCGCCGCGACGTCGGTGATGTGCTGATGGGGAGATGACGCAAGCATCTGCTGGATGATCTCCTGCGTCACGGCCTGCTCGCGCCCGTCTAGCGTGAGCTGGATGTTGTCACCTCCAACGGGCCTGACCTCCTTCATTACGCCGAGCCCTGCCCCTGTGCTGTTGATGGCCACGAGTCGGTAACCCGGCTTCCCTTGAAGGAGATGCTCGTATTCGTACTCAATGCCCGTTTCGCCGACCTGCTGATTGTCCAAGTAACCTGGGTATTGGCCTACGTTTTGCGCCGTGATCGCCCCCACGTAACCGAGCACTTGGCCGGCGAGATCGCCGTAGGGATACTGGCGCTCGTAATCCTGAATGACCTGAATGCCTGGCAACTCGGCCTGATGTTCCACCACGAACGCCACCTGCGCGTCGCTCACATGCGTGGCCAAGGTCACCTGCAGCGCGGATGGATTGGACGTCATCCGGTGATACAGCGCTGCGGGCGTGGTTTCGAGGACAGGCGCCAGGATTTGGGCCTCCCGCCGAAGCGTCGCGCTCGACAGCGGGCGAGATCGCACAAGTTCGATCTTGACGACGGGCACGTCCCACGCCAGCACCTGGCCATTCGCGTCGTAAATCCAGCCGCGCTGCGGCAACACTGGGATGCGCGCGTAGTGAATGACCCGCTCGCTCGCCCGATACGCCGCACCTTGCACGACTTGGACCTCACCCAGCCGAACAATGAGCGAACTCATGGCGAGGAAGACGCCACCGTACAAGACGCCCAAACGCACGCGGTGCTGGCGCTGAATGTCCGCTCGATTGACCTGGCGATCCCGTCTTTGACGTCGCATGACTCTCGCGCTCCTTCTGTGTCTGTGAGACGTTCTTACCGAACGTCTGTAAAATCCATCTCAAATCACGCCTGTGTTCGGCCGCCGACTTAACGCCTCGCGGACCATGTCCGCATCGGTCTGCTCCAGACGAAGACCTCCGACGACCTGAAACGACTCGTGACCTCGGCCGGTGATGAGAATGACATCCTCGTCGTTCGCTTCGATGACGGCCCGCTCAATGGCTTGCGCGCGATCCAGCACCACGTCACACCGGGCACGATGCACTCGCTGCGCCCCCGCCAAGATCTCGTTGGCGATGCGCTCGGGATCCTCGGAATATGAACTGTCGGTGGTGATCAAGACGTGATCCGCCATGGATGCCGCGATGGCCCCCATTTCGGGTCGCTTACCTCGATCGCGCTCGCCGCGCCCGCCAAACACGAGCCAAACACGTCCGCTTGTCCACTGACGCGCGGTGCTGAGAATTTGGCGCAGCGCATCTGGCGTGTGGGCGTAATCCACGATGACGGTCGGGCCGTGTTCCGGCCGGATGACGTGCATTCGGCCGGGGATTGTAGGGAGCGTCGGAATCACCCCGGCGATGTCGTCCGCGGACACGCCCAAGACGTACGCGGCCGCGACGACCGCGAGGAGGTTGTACAGGTTGTACATCCCAGGATGATGAAGAACGCCCTCGAGCTTTTCACCATTCGGAAGCCGGATCGACACCCGAGTGCGCCATCCGTCCGTCTCGACCACGCGCCCGCGCACGTCGCCCGAGCGCACGCCGTACGTGACGATCGGGGCGACGCAGTTTTCGGCCATGACGTCGGCGTACGGGTCGTCCCGGTTCAAAATGGCGCCTGGCTTCTCCGCGGAAAGTCCGCTGAAGAGACGGGCCTTTGCGGCCGCGTAGTTCTCCATCGAGCCGTGAAAGTCCAAGTGTTCCCGGGTGAGATTCGTGAAGATGGCGAGGTCAAAGTCCACATCCGATGTGCGATGCTGGACGATGCCGTGCGACGAAACCTCGATGACGGCGTGGGTACATCCCGCGTCGACCATCTCGCGCAACGCGCGATGAAGTTTGGGCGCTTCCAGCGTCGTCAGTTTCGCCGGTACCGTTCGGAGCCCGGTCTCGTTGAACACGCTGGACAGCATGCCGACGCGCATGCCCGCGAATCGCAACACGTGCGTCAGCCAGTGCACGGACGTGGTTTTTCCGTTTGTCCCCGTGACGCCGACCACTGTGAGATGGCGCGACGGAAAACCGTACACCCTGTTCGACAGCGCACTGGCCGCCCTTCGAGCGGAAGTTACTCGCACATACGGAACGTCCGGCGGCACGTCGACCAACGAGGCGTCTTCCTCGCCCACGACGCAGACGGCTCCACGCGACACGGCCTCGCCAATGAACGCGTGACCATCTGCGCGTTGGCCGCGAATGGCCACATACACGTCCCCCGGTCGCACCTCGCGCGAGTCGATGGCCACCCCTCGAATCCATCCTTGTGCCCGCAACCTTTCCAACTCATCCGCCCAACACGTCAACGCGACCCACCTCTCGCGGCTAGAGCCGGCTTGTCTGCGGAGGAAGCATAGGCGTCGTCGTTCAAATTCGGCTTGGAACGGCGCGACGCACACGTGCCTTGTCGTCAACGACCAATACATCAAAACCGAAGTTGAGGTTGCTCTCGTATGAAAGACATAGAGAGACGAGGCTCGGTTTCGACACCCGGTTCCTCGCACAGCGCGCCTAGCCTCGCCCAAAACGCATGACGCGGGAGGAGGATGTGCGTTGTTCAGCAACATCGGCTGGTCAGGGGTATTGCTCATCGCCGTCGCCGCCCTGTTTGTATTCGGGCCCAAGAAGCTTCCCGAACTCGGCCGCTCCGTCGGCCACTTCTTGCGCGAATTCCGCACAGCGCTCGGCGACCGTGAGGCCGAAGCCTCCGCACCCGCGAAGGCGACGGCGTCGGAGGAACCAACGCGGGACTCGAGCGGCGCGGCGTCCGAGGGGACCGTGCCCACGCCCGAGGCGACGGCGGAGCGTGCCACTCGCCCATGAGCGGATGGGACGGACACCTCCGCGCGTTGAGGGGTCATCTCATCCGGTCGGCGCTCGTCTATGCGGCGCTTTTCGCGGCGACCGTGGCGTGGCTGCCTGTCCTTGTCCGCTACGCCATGCGGCCTGTACACGAGCTTCACCTCGCCCTCATCGTCACGAGCCTGGACGAGGTCGTCGTTCAGGATCTGAAATTGGCGCTGTCGCTCGCCTTCTTCGCTGGATTGCCCTACTTCCTGTTTGAAGCGTGGCGATTTGTGGCGCCGGCGCTGACCGCTTCCGAGCGGCGGCTCGTGCGCGCAGGGTTGGCGGCGGGGCTCCTACTCTTTGCGGCCGGCGCAGCGTTCGCGTGGTGGATCGTCGTGCCCCGGCTCGTGCGGTACTTGGTCGCCATTGCGGCGTGGTCCCACCTCGGCGTCTACCTGCGCTACGGAAGCTACCTGTCGTTCGTGAGCACTATCGTCGTCGCGTTTGGTATCGCGTTTGAACTCCCTGTGGTCGTGGCGTGCGGGAGTGCGGTAGGTCTCATCACGCCGAGCGCGCTGCGCGCGAAGCGCAAATACGCGTACTTCGCCCTGGTGGTCGTCGGGGTGCTCATCAGCCCGCCGGAACTCATCGCCCATCTCACGGTGACCGTTCCGCTCTTCGCCTTGTACGAGGCGAGCGTCGCCATCGCGTCCGCCATCCATCGCCGCAAGTCGCGCGACACGGCGCAGGCAACTGCGCTGTCCGAGAGGTGAGACGATGCTACCCGTCCCGTCGAAGGCCCGGCGCTGGCCGAGGCCGCTCCGCTACCTGCACCACTACACCATCGTCTCGTTCGCGCTCCTCGTCGCGAGCGGCCTCGCGCTGTACCTGCCGTTTGTTCACCGGTTCATGATCCCGTACATTCCGTTTGTCTACCGACTTCACATCCTGCTCGGCCTCGTGTTTGCCGTCACGCTCTTCGTGCCGTTTGTCCGCGTGCTCCCGAAGGGACGGCGGCTTTCGAAGTGGGACTGGACCCTCCCCGTCTTGCTCGGCAGCCCCATCGTCGCGACCGGGATCATGCTGTGGTGGCTGACCGTGTTCCCGGCGGGTATGCGCAGTCGCGCGTTCGCCTGGCATGGCTGGCTCACCGCTTGTCTCGGCACGTGGATCCTCATCCACGCGTTCCTGAAGGTCACCGGGATCCGGCCGCAATCGCGCCTGTTGTACGAACGCGTCGACTGGGAGCGGCGGCGGTTCCTCGTATCGCTGGCCACCGGCGCGCTCGGCGCGCTCGTCCTCACCGCGATCGATCCGGCCGCCTGGCTGCGCGGCCTGCGAAGCGCGTCAAAGGCCGGATCGACAGGGCCCCCGCCCGGCGTGCAGACCTTTCCGGCATATTACACGGTGGTGAACGGCTATCCCGAGATCGACGCCGCCGCGTATCGGCTGGTGGTGGACGGCGACGTGGAGCGCCCGCTCTCGCTCACGTATGCGGAATTGCGCGCGCTCCCGGCTGTGCACGAAACGCAAAACTTTCAGTGTGTCACGGGCTGGAGCGTGCCGAACGTCCGCTGGAAGGGCGTGCACCTGAGCCAGCTCGCCATACTTGCCAAACCGCGATCCGGCGTGCGGTACGTCCATTTCTACTCCGGCGACGGGGTGTACACCGAGTGTCTTCGACTTTCGGAAGCGTTCGATCCGACCGTGCTCCTGGCGTACGAGATGGACGGCGCGCCCCTGTTGCGGGAACAGGGCTATCCGCTCCGCCTTGTGGTCCCGAAGATGTACGGGTACAAGTCCATCAAGTGGGTGGTGCGCGTGAGCTTCTCGGCGGAACCCATCACGGGCTATTGGGAGCACTTCGGGTATCCCACCGAGGCGTATTTTGGTTCGCGGTGAAACCGAAACGCCCTAGCGCCTCGTATGGACAGGTGAAACGGGCGTGAGACCCGAAACGAAAGAGGAGGTAGGTTCGATGCGTCAGGGGAACTGGAAGCACGTGCTTGGGGCCGCCACGGCTGTGGCGGCGGCGTCGGCCATCGCGGTGTCACCGGTGTTCGCCGCGGCGAAGGCGCCGAAGGCGAGCCACGGGGAAGCGAGCGCGACGTCAGCCGTGGTCATGGCGGGGAAACTGTACGGAAACATTCCTAACGTCGTGATCCGCGGCGTGCCGGCGGGCAAAGCGCCGTGGGTGGTGGACGGATCGTACCAACTGAAGAGCAATCTGTTTACGGCGAGCGGAAAGTGGCTCATCATCCCGAAGCAGGGCTACATGGAGAACGGCCAGCCGGTTCCGGCCAAGATCGGCGGCACCACGAACGGCATTACGGAGGTCGGGGCGGAGATCACGTTTGCCAACGCGGCGCCCATCGTGCTGCCGCCGGTGAAGCTCGACAGCCAGGGCGACTTCTCGTTCCACGACGCCATCCAATGGCCGAAGGGGGCCGCACAACCGGTGGTGCTCATCGGCCCTGAGAAGAACGGCCAGCTCGTCGCGTGGTTCGCCGCGTCCGACTTCCTCGCGGACTACGGCCAAGCGACGGGCAGCGCGTGGATGAATACGGTGCAGCCGGCGAAGTCCGCAGTGGCACACGCCCACGCGTCCGCCAAGAAGTGACGGTATCACGCCATCCGCGCCGCCTCTGCACACGCGCCGGGGCGGCGCGCGAGGAGAGGATCGCGTGCCATCTGACGAAGAACTGATGTTGCGCGTGGCGGCGGGCGATGCGGATGCGCTGCAGGAGCTGTATCAGCGGCATGCGCCCCGCGTAACCGCCATCGCGCGCAAAATGATAAGGGATCCAGACACGGTCAAAGACGTCGTTCAGGACGTCTTTTTGCGCGTCTGGCGGACGCGATCGTACAATCCCGCACTTGGGCCGGTTGCCCACTGGTTGGCCGTCGTCACGCGCCACATCGCGGTGGATCACCTGCGCCGCGCGAAGCCCCGAGAGCGATTCCTCCAGCTGGACGTGGAACCTCGCGCGCCGTCCGATGCCTCGGATGACTCGACGCTTCTTCGCGCCGATCTCGCCCGCGCCATGCGCGCCATCCGGGCGGAGGAGCGCGACGTGCTCGTCCTCGCGTACGTGCAAGGCCTGACGCTGCGCGAGATCGCCGAACGGCTCCAGATTCCGCTGGGAACGGTCAAGACGCGGCTGCACCGAGGGCTTCGGGGGCTTCGACAACAATTGGCTGAATATCCGGAGGTGGAACCATGAGTCCGTCCCGGCGCCTGTGCCGATATCTCACCGCGTACCTGACGGGCGAACTCGACGAGCCCACGCTGGAGGCGTTCGAGCGCCACGTGGCCCACTGCAGCGCGTGCCAGAGGGCACTCGCCGAGGTCATGCCTTCCTGGCAGATGCTCTTGGAGGCCGAACCGGGCGAGGTGGATCGGGCGTATGCCGAGTCGTGGAAGAAGGACATCCTTGCGCGCGTGCTCGGACCACGGCCGCGGCTCCAGCCTGGGGGACGCCGCCTATGGCGCATGCGGCCGGAGCGCCTGTACCGGATCTGGGCTTATGCGGCGTCCGCTGCCGCCGTCGCGGCCTCGCTCGCTCTCGCGGTGGTCTGGAAGTCGGCGTCCTCTCTGCAGGGCCCGCCCGCGGACGCCATCGCCACCGCGGCGAGCACGCCCATCGCCGACGTCGATATGACGCCCGTCGGCGACGAGGCCCATGGCAGCCTGTACGTCTTCCGGCAGGGGCAATCGCAGCGGCTCGTCCTCGTGGTCGAGGGTCTGAAGCCGGTGTCGGCGCCCGGCGCCTATAGCGTGTGGTACGTGCACGGCAGCGTGCATGAGCTGGCGGCCACGCTCCGGGTGGATCCTCGCGGCGTCGGGATCGCCATGCTCCCGAGCCCGCCGCGCGAGGCGGAGATGGTCGGCATCACAAGGGAGCCTGACGCGAAGGATGTGCGGCCCAAGGGGACGCGCGTGCTCATCGCCAAGTTGCCTCGAGGGGCGCTGTGAGGTGTCAGCCTGCGCACATCCTTCCCGTGATATACTCGCGGTAGAAATCGCGAGGGGGCTACTTTGTGAAACGAATCTTCACCTACCCAGCCATCATCGAGGTCCAGGCGGAGCGCATGGGCGAAGCGCCGTACCTCGTATGGAGGCTCGATGGCGACGCACCGGCGACGCTCTCGTATCAGGCGTACGCGAAGGCGTGTGCGGCGGTTTCGGCTTGGCTTCAAGACGAGGGCATTCGGCCAGGCGATCGCGTCGCGCTTGCGCTTGAGAATTCGCCGGAGATGGTGGTGGCGTACGGCGCCGTCACGTCCATGGGCGCCATCGCCGTGCCCATCAACCCGACGCTGTCCCTGCCGGAGATGGCCTTCATCCTGCAGGACGTCGAAGCAAGCGCATTCATGGGCGCGCCGGATCGCGCAGAAGCGCTCGCCGCGCACGGCGACATGGCGAGCGTGCGGCGGTGGCTCACGCCAGATGCACTGTGGCGGCGCGTGGAGTCGGGCGGCGAAGGCGCGCCGCACAGCGCGGACGTGCGCACCGATTCGACGGCCATGATCCTGTACACCTCGGGAACCACGGGCCGGCCGAAGGGCGTCATGCTGAGCCACGAAGGTGTCCTCCGCACCGCGCAGACCGTGTGCGATTACCTCGAGTCAACCGATAGAGAACGCATCCTGAACCTGCTCCCCATGACGCACTGCTTCTCCATCTGCGTCGAGATTTTGCACGCGCTGCTCGCGGGCGGTACGCTGTTCATCCGATCCGGCACGTTCGCGCCCCGCGCCGTGCTTGGCGAGATCGAGCGGCATCGAGTGACCTTCATCTGCGGCGTGCCGAGCATCTTCATGCTGCTGAACGAGGCGCTGAAAAGGCACCCGGCCGATGTGTCTTCGCTGCGCGTAGGTCTTGTCGGCGGCGCGCCGGTCCCCGTCGAGACCATCCGCGAGTTCGAGGCGCAGACCGACATCGTGATTGTCGAGGGCTACGGTCAGACCGAGCTGTCGCCGCTCGCGACGCTGCAGCCGCCCCATCCGGACAAGCGCCGGTTGTCGTCCTGCGGCCTGCCGATTCCGGGGACGGAGGTCCGCATCGTCGACGCGGAAGGCCGGGACGTGCCGGTGGGCGAACCCGGCGAGCTTCTGGTGCGCGGATTCAACGTCATGCAGGGGTACTGGCGGCAGCCCGAGCGGACGGCCGAGACCATCGAGAAAGACGGCTGGCTGCACACGGGCGACGTGTTCCGCCAGGACGCGGACGGCTATCTGTACGCCGTCGATCGACTGAAGGACGTGATCATCTACGGGGGCTTCAACATCTATCCGAAAGAGGTGGAGTCGGTGCTCTACCGGCACGCGTCGGTGCTCGAGGCGTACGTCGTCGGCGCGCCGGACGCGCTGAAGGGCGAGATCCCCGTGGCCTTCGTCCGCATCGACGAATCGGCCGATCCGGCCGCCGTGCAAGCGGAACTCGAGGCGCTCTGCCGCGAGGAGCTCGCGCCGTACAAGCGACCGCGCCGGTACCACTTTGTGGATTCATTCCCCAAGACGTCGACCGGCAAGGTGTTGCGGCGAGAACTGCGGCAGATAGCCGCCACAAGGTGAGCGGGGAGCCGGCCTAAGCCAAAGCCCCCGCCGTCTGCCGGCGCGGCGGTGGGCCGGCGGCCGAACAGGCAGCCGAACGCGCGCCCGACCGCAGGTCCCTGAGACACGCAAAAGGGGCGCCCGTCGGCGCCCGCGCGCTCTCCTGCGGCGAGATCGCGCGCATCGATCCGAGTCACGCGGCGGAGGCGTTCGCGCCCATCCGCGTGCGCCGCAGGAGCAGGCTGTTCGACACCACGCTGACCGAGCTCAGGGCCATCGCGGCCCCCGCGATGATAGGGCTCAACACCCCGAGCGCGGCGAGCGGAATGCCGAGCACGTTGTACACGAGCGCCCAGAACAGGTTCTGCCGGATCTTGCGCATGGTCGCCTTGGCGAGGCGCAATGCGTCGACTACGGCCCACACATCGCCGCGCATCAGCGCCACATCCGCGACTTCCAGCGCCACATCGGCGCCCGTGCCCACCGCCATGCCCACGTCCGCTGCGGCGAGCGCCGGCGCGTCGTTGAGCCCGTCGCCGACCATGGCCACGACGCGCCCGGACTTCCGCAGCGCCTCCACCTTCGCCGCCTTGTCGCCCGGCAACACCTCGGCCATCACGTGCTCAATGCCGAGGCGCGCCGCCACTGCGCGCGCCGTCTCCTCCGCGTCGCCCGTCATCATCCACACGTCCATCCCCATCGCCCGAAGCGCATCCACCGCCGCGTGCGCATCCGGCTTCACCTCGTCGGCCATGGCGATGGCGCCAAGCAGCCGATTCTCCTGCGCCACCACCACGACGGTGCGGCCCGGCCCTGCGAGCTTGCGGCGCACCTTCTCCGGCAGGCCCGGCGCGGCGGAGGACACAAAGCTCGGGCTGCCCACGCGCACGCGCGCGCCCTCCACCACGCCCTCGATCCCGCGCCCCGGCACGGCCGCCACGTCCATCGCCGCCGGAACCTCCACGCCGCGCGCCTTCGCCGCCTCGACCACCGCGCGGCCAAGCGGGTGCTCGCTCTGCGCCTCAAGCGCCGCCGCCAGCCTCAGCACGTCCCCTTCGGCGACGCCCTCGGCTGCCCAGATCTCCGTCACGGCGGGCTTCCCCATCGTCAGCGTCCCCGTCTTGTCAAAGACGACGGTATCCACCCGGTGCGCCGTCTCCAGATGCTCCCCGCCCTTCACGAGGATGCCGCGCTCGGCGCCGAGCCCCGTGCCCACCATGATGGCCGTCGGCGTGGCGAGGCCGAGCGAGCACGGGCAGGCGATCACGAGCACCGCGATGGCCGCAAACAGCCCGTGCGACCAGTGCCCGAGCGCGCCCCAGACGAGGAACGTGACAAGGGCCACCCCGAGCACGGCCGGGACAAAGATGCCGGAAATGCGATCCGCCAGGCGCTGCACCGGCGCCTTCGATCCCTGCGCGCGCTCCACCAGCCGGATGACCTGCGCCAGCGCCGTGTCCCGGCCCACCTTCGTGACCCGCATCACGAAGGCGTTCGTCTGGTTCAGGGATGCGCCCACCACCTCGTCGCCAGGGCGCTTCGTCACAGGCAGCGGCTCGCCGGTCAGAAACGACTCGTCGACACTCGTCCATCCCTCCACCACGACGCCGTCCGCAGGCACCCGCTCTCCCGGCCTCACGCGGACGAGATCGCCCACAGCAAGCGCCTCGACCGGCACGTCCGTCTCCTCGCCGTCCCGCAGGACGTGCGCCACCTTCGCCCCGAGCTTCGCGAGCGACGAGATGGCCGCGCTCGATCTCGCCTTGGCCCGCGCCTCGAGCAGCTTGCCCATGAAGATGAGCGTCACGACCGTCGCCGAACTGTCAAAGTACACGTCCTGGCGCCCCTCCACCGTCAGGACGGCGCTGAACACGTACGCCACCGTGGTGCCGAGCGCCACGAGCACGTCCATGTTCGCGGCGCCACCGCGCAACGCGTGGTAGGCCCCCTTGTAAAAGCGCCAGCCGACGTAGAACTGGACGGGCGTGGCGAGAAGCCAGGCGAGCCAGTTCGGAAGAAACGCGCGCCCGCCCACCAGCATGACGAACATCTGCACCACAAGCGGCAGCGTGAGGAGGGCGGAGAGGAAGAACGTGGCGAGATCGCGCCGATACGCCCGCCGCTTGCGCGCCTCTTCCTCCGCTTCCACCTCGCTCGCGAGCGCCGCGCCGTAGCCCGCCTTCTCCACCGCGCGGATGATGTCCTCGACGTCGATCACGCCCGGCACGTACGCCACACGCGCCTTCTCCGACGCGAGGTTCACGTGCACCTCTTTCACCGCCTCAAGGCGCCCGACAACCTTCTCGATCCGCGCAGCGCACGCGGCACACGTCATCCCGGTGATACGCAGGTCCACTTCGCGCACCGGGACCGAGTAGCCGGTCTTTTCGATTCTCGAGACCACCTCGGTCCACGGCGTGTCGGGCGTCAGCACGACGCGGGCTCGCTCGGACGCGAGATTCACGTTCACCTGCTGCACACCCGGCAGCTTCGCCAGATTCTTCTCGATCCGCGCCGCACAGGCGGCGCACGTCATGCCCTCAATCGGCAGCGTCAATTCGCGGGTTTCTGACATGTCCTCACCCCCCTTGACGGATCGCCGCGAGCCTGAGTAAGGCCGTTGGTTTCTCATGATTTAACCCTACCCCTGTAGGGTATCAGGAGTCAAGTGGACCTGAGCCAGCGAGGTCTCAAGATTGGGCAGGTTTCCCGTCCAGTTCCGGGTGAACCCCGTCACCGCGTTTCACGCCGTCCCGCACGGTTGCGCCGCGTGTAAACAAGCGTTAACTTTAGAATCGGCCCATGGCACGGGCCGATACGTCGCACGCTGGAGCTCCGATCATGCTTTCGCGCCGTTTCACGCAGTCCTTACCCAAAGAGACGTACGCGTTTCTCGTCGCGCGCCTGTTCAACGCGATGGGCAGCGCTTTCATCTGGCCGCTCACGACCATCTACGTGCACAACGTGCTCCACGGCAACTACGCGGCCGCCGGCTGGGTGTTGTTCGGCTAGTCGCTGGCGGGCGGCCTTGGACAATTTGCCGGCGGCGCCGTTTACCATCGGCTCGGTCCGATGCGGCTCATCGTCGGATCGCTGCTCTTGACCGCGCTCGCGCAGTGGAGCCTCATGTTGGCGCATTCGCTTCCGCCCTACGCCGTGGCCATCGCGGCGAACAGCTTCCTCATCTCCGCCACCCAGCCCGCGCTGAACGCGTTTGTGGGCAACCGGTGGAAGTCGGTCAGCGCGCGGCTCTTCAACACCATGTACGTGATGAACAACATCGGAATCGCCGTGGGCACGGCGCTCGCGGGCGTGATCGCGTCCATCTCGTTTTTGCTCACCTTTTTCCTGAACGGTCTCCTCACGCTGTCGTTTGCGGCGTTCATGTGGCGGTTTCTGCGCAGGCTTGGGCCTGAGTCCGAGGATGCGCCCGTCGACGCCATGCCGCAGGTTGGCGCGTCGGCGTGGCAACTCTTCCGAAACTACCAGGTCTATGCACTTCTTGGGGCAGGCATGCTGGCCCTGAGTCTCGCGCTCGCCGCCTGGAATTCCGGCGTGGCGCCCTATCTCAACCAAACCGGACACCGCCCAGACGCGTACAGCGTGCTCTGGACGGTGAACGGCCTTCTCATCCTCGTCGGCCAGCCCGTGACCGGATGGCTCAAGCGCCGCGTGACCCAGGCGCCCACCGCCCAGCTCGTCGCGAGCAGCGTGCTGTACGCCGTCGCGTTCGCCGGCATGGCCATCGCGCATCGGGCGTATCCCGCGCTCGTGGCCGGCATGGTGGTGGCGACGTTCGGGGAAATGCTCAACGCCCCCACGGTGCCCGAGCTCGTGACCCGGATGACCGGGCCACACGCGGCGTTTTACCTCGGACTCATCGGCGCCATTGGCAATGTGGGGAGCCTCTTGGGGCCTGTCGTGTTCGGCCACCTGTTCGATCTCGCCGGCATCTCGCCCATCCTCTGGGTGGCGACGGGAGCCTGTGCCGCGGCCACGGTGGCCTTTGCGGGGCATGCGAGGGTGGTCAGGCGACTTGGCGGCACGCAAGGGGTGACGAACGGCATGCACACGTCACCCGCCGATGAAGGGACGCAGTTCACGAAGTGACCCGGGGCGTGGGCCGCTTGGCCTGTCTCCGTCAGCCATGCGCGACGGCGTGCGGGCCTCACGTGCGTTCCGCCCCGACGCCCCCCTCCTTTACGCCCGCTCCAGCCGCACGCGCGTCCCGCGCCCACCGGGCTCCGCAGGCTCGACCACCAGCCTGCGCGGAACGCGCTCGCGAAGCTCCGGCACGTGGCTGATGAGCCCAATGGCCATGCGCTCGAGGCGGAGCCGTTCGAGCGAGGACATGACCACGTCAAGCAGTTCTGGGTCCAGGGTGCCGAAGCCCTCGTCCAGGAAGAAAAACTCGAGCGGATGCTGGCCGCGCAGCTGGATGTGCGCGGAGAGCGACAGCGCGAGCGACAGCGAGGTCACAAACGTCTCCCCGCCCGACAGCGTCCCCACGGGGCGCTCGACGCCGCCAAGGTGATCGTCGCGAATCACGAAATCGCCGGTCGGCGTCAGCACGAGGCGATACCGGCCGTGGGTCAGCGAAGCCAGCCGATCCGACGCCTGTCGCGCCACATCGGCCATTTCCTCGCGCCCCACGAACTGCACAAACGCGTTGGCCCGGAGGACATCGCTCAGCGTCTTCAGCCTGCGCGCCGCTTCGCGCGCTTGCTCGAGCTTCGCGCTCACCTCCGCGAAGCGGGCGCGCCGGGCTTCGAGATCGGCCAACTGTTGCCTGCACGCCCCGACGTGCTGTTGCGCCTCGCCATGCGCCGCCTCGGCGGCCTGCGCACGCGCCCGGGCAGCAGCAAGCTCTGCCTCGTCCACGCGCCTGCCCGCGAGCTGCCGCGCGAGATCGTCCAATCGCTGCTTCACCGCCTGCACCGCGTCCCGATAGGCGGCGATCTCGTCCTCCGCGGCAACCACCTCTCGCTCGCCGAGCAGCGCGTCCCGCACGTCGCCCGGTGTGGCGAAGTCCGACTCCGCCAGCGCTGCCTCAAGCGCCTCCCGCGCGCGCCCTTCGGTCCGACGCGCCTCCTGAAGCGCCGCTTCAGCCTGTGTCGCGGCCGTCCGGGCCTTGTCGCGCTCCGCTTCGGCCTCCTGCCGCGCGCGCAGGGCCTCCGCCAGCGCACGGCGAAGGTCTTCGAGCGCAGTTTCAACTTCCACGCGGACTTCCGCCACCGGCCGTCCGCCCGTCATGTCGTCGAGCCGAGCCTTATCACTATCCGCTCCCGCGCGAAGCTGCGCCTCCCGAATCTCCGCCTCGTGGACCTGGCGCTCGGCCTCGAGCTTCTGCTGCACCGCCTCTTGCAGGCGGGCGTTCACCTGGGCCAGATCCGCGGTCAAGCTCGTCCGCCGCGCATCCGCCTCCCCCGCCCTTCGGTCGTCTTCCTCCAGGCGGCGGAGCCGATCCTGCACCGCCTGCGCGAGCGCGTCGCCCTCGAGCCCGTCGCCAAGCGACACCACCTCGGCGGCCCGGCGCAGCAACTCCGCCGAGTCCCGCGCCTTCTCCTCGGCCGAACTCGCGCTCGCGCCCTGCCGCGCCCACTCGGCCCTCGCCGCCTTCAGGCGCTCCTCCGCGGCCAAGACGTCCCCGGCCGCCCGCTGCAGGCGCTCCGTGAGCGCCGCCGATTGATCCGCCAGCTCCTTCGCCCGGGCTTCCCACGCCGCCCACGCCTCTTCTCCCGCCGCGATCTCGTCCGCCGCGCGCCGGACATGAGGCTTCCAACCTTCCGCCGACTCGGGCATATCGGCGCCTGTCGCCCCCGGCGCCTCGGGCCACAGTTCCGCGAGCGCCGACAGCCGACGCGCGCGTTCGTCCGCCGCACGGCTCGCTTCGTGCGCGGCGGCTTCCGCCTTCGCGAACGCCACCTGGTACTGTTGCTCCGCTTCGCGAAGGATGCCTTCCGCCTCGCGCCACGCGGCCTCCGCTTCGGCAAGGGCGAGATCGTCGGCTTCCGTCCACACCTCGCCCTCGTCCAGCGCGGCCACCGCCGGGCTCGGGTGATGCGTGGAGCCACACACCGGACACGGCTGCCCTTCCACGAGTTCGCGCGCCAGTGCCGAGATGAGCGCGCCATGCCGCGCGGCCCACCGCCGATCGCGCTCGGCCCGCAGCCGCTCCATGGCCTCCCGAGCCGCCTCGGCCGCGTTCGCGCGCGCGTTCCGCATCTCCTCCGCCTGCGCCCGCGCGCGCACCGCCGACTCCAGCCGATTTCGGGCCGCGGCGACGGCCTGTTCTGCTTGCTCGAGCTCGCGCACGCGCTCCTCCGCGCGCAGAAGCCACGCGCGAAGGCTCGCGAACGAATCGCGCGACACCGCGGGCTTAGACCCTTCGTGCGCCGCCTTGGCGGCCTCGAGCGACTCCGCCTCAGCGCGTAGGGCCGATCTCGCAGATTCCGCGCCGCGGTACGCCTGTTCCGCGTCCTCGACGTCCGCCCGCCGCTCCGCCAGAAGCCCTGCCTCCCGCTCCCGCGCAAGCGCCGCAGCCTGCCAGGCGTCGTGCGCGCGCCGGAGGTGGTCCAGGGCGGATCGCACCTCGGGAGGCACGTGGTGCGCCCGAAACGCGCGCTCGGCCTCCTCGAGGCCATCCCGAAGCGCCTGCGCCCCCGCCTCCAGTTTTGCGCACGCCTCCTGCGCGGCCACCAAGCGCGCCCGTTGCGCTCGGAGTTCTGCCTCTGCCTCGCGGAGTGCTCGCGCCTTGTCCACCCAGGCGCGCTCGAGCCCCTCCGCCTCGCGAAGCCGGGCCTGTTGCGCGAGAAGCGAGGGCTCCTCGGCCTCACGCCGAGCCGCGGCCTCCCGCTCCGCCCGCGCGGCCTCTTCCGCCCGCGCCTCGGCCTCACGAAGCGCCTCGCCCGCAGCCGCCGCGCGCCCCTCGGCCCGCGCGACCGCTTCCCGAGCCTCCTCCCAGCTCGTGACAAGCGGCATCAGGGCCGCCGCGCGGCGATGGCGCGAAAGCCGCTCCTCCAGTCGCGCCATCTCCTCCGCCCGATCGCGCAGCCGATCCGCCTCAGCCTCCGCCTGCCTGCGCTCGGCATCGAGTTCGGCCACGCGCTCGAGTTCCCGCAGATGCGCCTCCGCATGGCGTCGCTCCGCTTCCGCCGCCTGAAGCGCCGACGTGGCCTCCGCAAGCGCGGCCCGCGCCCGCTCCAGCGCCTCCTCGGACGCGTCCCCCACCTCGGCAAGGGCAGCCTCCAGCTGGCCGACCTCCTGATTGGCCTCGGTCAACCGCTTCGACACCTTTTCGGACAGCTTCTTGCCGTACCGCTCGAGGCCGAACAACCGCTCCAACATCTTGCCGCGGTCCGCGCCGGAAAGATGCAGGAATTCGGCGAACTGCCCCTGTGGCAGGACCACGGCGCGGGTGAAGTCTTCTTCCTTGAGCCCCAGGATGCCCTCGATGGCGGCGTCCACCTCCCGCGTTCCCTCCGCCACCATGACGAGGCCCGGCGAATCGCCGTCCGGGTTCTCGATTTCGAGCAGCCGACACGCGGTCGTCGTGACGGAGAGCGGGTTGTTTCCCCGCTTGAACGCACGCTCCACGCGATACCGCCGGCGCCTCGCCCCCGCGCCAATCTCGAACTCAAACACAATCTCCATCCGCGCCTCGAGCGGATTCACGGTCCCCTGCGCGTTGCGAGATGCCCGCGTCGCGCTCCCGAAGAGCGCCAGCGTGATGGCGTCGAGGATGGTCGACTTTCCGCTCCCCGTCGGCCCAAAGATGCCGAAGAGGCCGTGCTCGGTCAGCGCCTGAAAGTCGATCTCCTGCCGCTCCCGGTAGCTTCGAAGCCCTTGGATGATGAGCCGAACCGGCCTCATGCGCCCACCTCCTCGCCCGCTTCCGCAGATTCAGCCGTGCCCTCGGCCTCGTCCGTCTCCACGTCCTGCACAAGCCCGAGGAACAGTCGCACCAATGCATCGTCCGGCGGCAACCCGACCTTTTCTTCGAAGAAGCGGCGAAAAAGCGCTTCGGGCGAGATCGGTCTCGACACCTGCGCGTCCAAGGATTCGGCGGCCTCCTGCATCGGCAGGACGGGCCGGATGTGGACGATGTGAGGCGCCGCTCCGCGCAGGTCCTGGATGTCGCGCAGCGCCATCTCGGTGTCGACGCGCACCTCGAGATCGATCCACGCATCCGCATCCCGCCCCTCGTCGAGCCACGCGTGCACCTCGGCGAGGCTCGACGCACGCCATCGCACGAGCGGGCGCCCGCAGGAGAGCGGGATCTCCCACCACCGCGCGCGCTGCCCCGGCTCGACGTCCACGAGCGTTACCGATTTCTGTTGCCCCGCCTCGGAAAAGCTGTACGCGATGGGCGATCCGGCGTAGCGGATGGGCACCCCGCCCGGCCCCTCCATCTCCTGCGGGCGGTGGAGATGACCGAGCGCCACGTACTGCGCGGTCGCGGGGAAGGCGGACGCATCAACCGCGTACGCGCCGCCCACCTGGATCTGGATCTCTGAATCCGTTTCGATGCCGCCTGCCACGTAGACGTGGCTTGCGAGCAGGTTGACGGTGTCGGGGCGGAAGTGGCGGGCGAGAACGGCAAACCAGCCGGCGAGGCGGTCGCTGTAGCTTCGCCGCATCTCGCGCTCCTCGAGGGATTCGGAGAGGACCTCGCCGAGCCGCGACTCGGAGGGGTAGGGCACCGCGGCAATTCGCGCCCTGTGCGGACACGACGGGACGGCCAGTTCCACGGCGCCCACACCGCCCCACGGCCGCCACGCGCCATCTCGGCGCGCCTCCGTCGGCCGGATCTCGTCCTTCGGCAGGCCGACGAGCACGATGCCAAGAGGATCCGCCAGCCAGCGCGGCGCGCGGATGCGGTCAGCGTGATCATGATTGCCGGCGATGATCACGACGCCGCGGCGCCCGCCGGCGGCCAGCCTGTGGAGCGCATGGTAGAACATTTCCTCCGCCTCTGCGCTCGGGTTGACGGTCTGGTAGACGTCGCCTGCCATGAGGACGAGATCGACCGATTCGGCGTCGCAGATGGCGGCGAGTTCCTCGATGAACTTCCACTGTTCGGGCGCGCGATCCCGCCCTTCAAGCGTCTTGCCGAAGTGCCAATCGGCAGTGTGGAGGATGCGCATGAGGAGACCTTCTTTCCGAACGAAGTGCGGCCCTGCACAGCCGTTGCAAACAAACGTTCGATTCGACGGCGAACATCGAATTTCCTGCTGGACCCGTCAAACGCCTTCGCCCTCGGGCCGAGATCGCAAAAACGCCTCCACCTCACTGCGCCCCGGGATGCTGTCGGCCGCACCCATCCGTGCACGCAGAGGGAAGCGGCAGCCGTGGCGTAGCGAAGCGCCTCGCGGACGTTCTCGTCGGGAATCTCGCGCCCCGTCACCCAGGCGGCCTCCACCTCGTTCATCACGCTCACTTCGCCAACGCGAAGCACCTCAGCCGGCAACGCCGACGGTGCGCCACGTTCCACACGGTGGGCCACCCGCGCAGGTGTGCCGCGCGAATGGCGACCATCACGGCCTCGCGCGGAATCTCGTTCTGCACCATCACAGCCGTCTCCCGCGGCGTCTCCAAGGTGAGCACCGCGCGCTCCACCCTCACTGGTTCGAGGAACGCATTGGCGTCCGGGACCACCACGATGCGGTTTTGCCCGCTTATCTCGAGGAAGATGAGCGCCTTGCCGCTCGGCCCCGGCACCTCCGCCACGCCCGAGACGTCGACGCCTGCACGGGCCAGCGAATCCTTGAGCATCGGCGCAAATGCGTCCGTCCCCACGGCCCCGATCATGCGCGCGCACGCCCTGCCGGGCGGCGGCAACGGCCTGATTCGCACCCTTGCCTCCTGCCTGATGGCGCGCCGATTCCGCCTACACCGCCGCGCCAGGCCGCGGCATCTCCTGCACGCGCACGACGAGGTCCACGTTGATGCTGCCGATCACGACCGCGTCCACCCGCCCACCTCCGCTTTCAAGGCGATTTTGAGGTTTGTGTCCTAGTTTCGATGGATACAGAGGAACATCTTTCACGTGAGCATAGGGGGTATGTCGATGAAAAGCGCACGTTGGACCCGCAGTCTCGCCGCGATCGCCACGGCTGGCACCGTCCTGGCCGCAGCCAGCCCCATCGCGCTTGCCGCGCCGCGCGGGCTGCACCCAGGTCACCCGACCGCGATAAGCCGCGGACAGCATGAGAACATCTCGCTCTCGCTCGTGAAGTCAAACGCGGCCATCGTGGAAGCGCTCTACCATCAGTACGAGTCTCTCGTCCAAAACGCAAGCAGCTCGGCCACGCAGCCGCCCGCAGTGACGCAGCTCATCTCGGAGCTCCAATCGGACCTGACGTCGCTGCAAAACGCGACGAGCAACCAGGCGGCTCGGCAGGCCATGAACCAGATCTTGAAACAGGTCGCGGCAGCTGAGGCTGCGCTGCGAGACTCGCACGCCCTCTCGGCGCTCGAGCAACAGATCGCAAAGGCGTACAGCCAATTCTCTCAGGAGCTGAATCAAGTCACCTCTGCCACGAATCCGCCGGCCGGACAGCTGCGGCGACTGTGGAATCTCGAAAATCTGCTCATCTCGAAGCTGCGCCAGGCGATTCTGGAACTGGGCGCCACACCGACCGCACCCACTCCGGGTCAGGGCGCGACGGGATCGACCACAAGCTCCGCGTCGGGCTCGAGCAGCAGTTCCAACACGACGAGCTCGGGCAACACCACAGGCGCATCCACGGGCAACGCGACGAGCAACTCCACCAATGCGACATCTTCGACGTCGACCTCATCCTAAGGTGAAGCGCCGGGCGGGACAAGCGGATGCCGTCGGGCGCTTTGAACTACACGCGAGGTCCAAGTGTAGGAGAAACTAGGGTGTGTCAAGCGTTCTGTGTAAACTCCATTTTGAAGAGATTACTTTCGTTCCTGTAGCGAGTACCAGGATGTCGTACCTATGTGAGGCTGTCAAGGTACGTTTCCCAGCCTTGACAGCCGATGTTAGGCTGCCTTCCTGGCCGGACGTGGCATGCCACACACCGTGGGCATGCCCCCTAACGTCGTCACGGAATGTAGGGCGTCACGCGATCTCCGAAGTAGATGGCCAATTGCCCCAGAATGGTGCCCCAGTTGGCCACCCGCATCGTCCATTTTCTCGTCAACTCCATCGTCGCCAGGTACAGCATCTTCAGCAAAGCTTCGTCGTTTGGAAACATGCTCTTCCCTTTCGTCGCTTTTCGCAGCTGCCGGTGGTAGCCTTCGATGATGTTCGTTGTATACATGATTCGCCGCATTTCCACAGGGTACCGATAGAACGTCGCGAGTTCCGTCCAGTTGTCTCGCCACGACTTCACACACAGGGGATAGCGCGCTCCCCATCCCCGTTCAAACTGGTCAAGCTCCATCAAGGCCGCCTCTTCCGTGGGTGCCTGATAGATGGGCTTGAGTGCTGCCGCGACCGCCTTGAAATCCTTATAGGACACATACCGCAGCGAATTTCGAATTTGGTGGACGATGCATTTTTGGACATCGGATTGCGGGAAACAGGCGGCGATGGCTTCGCTGAATCCCTTCAGGTTGTCAGTCGAAAAGACGAGCACATCCTGCACGCCGCGCGCCTTCAGGTCATTCAACACGCCGAGCCAGAACTTCGAGGACTCACTCTGCCCTATCCAGATGCCCAGCACATCTTTCTGACCCTCGATGTCGATGCCAATGACCATGTACGCCGCCTTGCTTACCAAGCGGCCTTCTTCGCGCACCTTGTAGTGAATGGCGTCGAGGAAGACGACGGTATAGAGGGGGTGCAATGGACGATTCTGCCACTCCTGAATCCGCGGCAAGAGGCGATCGGTGAGGTTCGACACCAGCGTGGGCGACATATCCACGCCGTAGATCTGCTGGAGGTGGTCCTGGATATCCCTTGTGCTGAAACCGCGAGCATACAGCTCAAGTTTGACAGTACCCTTGATATGACGCGGATTGTAGGGGCAAGTTTGTACCACACGCACGTTAGCCCCGCGTCGCTGCGGGGCTCGTTGGAGTGCTATTCGTCTTGTGACATCTTGTGCCGTTACTCGTCCGGCGTCATGGATGGGACTTTCGTCACCGACAAGGTCTTGTTTGGCGTCGGAATGCCCAGGCTCGTGAGGATGGCCTTCGCCTGGTCCGTCGCTTTGGTCACACTGACGAACTCCTTGTCCAAGAATGTGGCGCGCACCGCTTTCCAGCGTCTCAGCTCCCGTACGATGGCTTCGCCGGTGTACCACCGCGACTCGAGTTCGGCTAGCACCTTGGCCTGCTCTTCAACGCATGCAAGGCTTTCCGCCACTGCCTTGTCGTGGGCCCATTGGCGGCGATAGAGCACTTGCATCTCCTGCTCGAAGAGGTAGGCCAGCACGCAGACGAAGATGTGCCCGCGAACCCGCTGCTCATTCCAGTGATAGATCGGCCCGACATCCAGGAAGTTTTTGATTTGGTGAAACGCACGTTCGATCCCCATCAACGTCTTGTACGATTGGGCCACGTCGGCTGCAGGCAAATCCGTATTGGTTCGAATCAGGAACTTTCCGTCGCGCAGTGCTTCCTTGGTGATTGCGTCCTCATCGCGCCGATACGTCAGGATGCCGTCCTTGTAATCGACCTGAAAAAACGCTTCAACCCCTTTTCTGGTCAACAGGTCCGCCACCTTGAGCATGACGCCTTTGTCGGTCGGCTTTCGGCCGCGCTTCGGTTTCGCCAAGCTCTCCGCCAAAGCTTTCAGACCCGTTTCAGCCTCCTCCAGCGCGCTCTCCCGAAACGCGGCATCCTGACGCGCTTTCTCCGGGTTGTAGCAAAGGATGTATCGGACGCCTTCGGCCTTTTCGACGTCGTCCACGCTTGCGGCGGGCACCTCGAGGTAGCGCAGGTTGTCTTTCAGTTCGTGGTAGGCGTTGACGTCTGCAAACTGTTCCAGCAACGCGTCGCTCACGATGCGCCCGCGCTTGTGGAACCCGACAATGTACGGGAATCCCGCCTCCGCCATCAGGGCCATGTTCTTTTCCGTGACCATGCCGCGGTCACCCACGAACACGCACTGCTCGACCGCAAAGTCTTCCTTCAGACGTTTCAAGATGTCCGGCACGGTTTGCTTGTCGGACACGTTGCCCGCGAACACTTCGTGCGTGATGGGAATGCCTTCAGGGGTCACCAGGAGCCCAAGCTCCACCTGCTCGAGGTCGGGGCGATGCGTTCGCGAATACCCATGCTCTCCTAAGGGACAGGCGTGCCCGTGGAGATGAGTGCTGGTCAAGTCGTACAGAACCAACGAGAGCCTGAAGTTCAGCAAGTCTGTCAGTCGCGCGTACAACACGCGTTCCAGTTGAGGCTTGATGTCGACAAGATAGTCGAGCGCTCGATAGAAGTGCTGAAGCTGCCACGGCTCCCCGCCCCAGTCGGGAAGATAGAGATCGTCCAGCGTGTGAAAGAGGCGAAGCTTACTCGAGGGATCGACGAGCCGATGAATGACCATGGCTTGGACGTACCGCGCGACATCAAAGGTGACCTCGCGGGCACGCAGGGCGTCACGAATGGCCTCGGTGAGCCCGAGTTGGTTCCACAAAAATTGCACCACATACGGAACGCCGAAATGGAGTACCTGCTGGGCCTCGAAGTCCTCGAGCGAACCGGTGGTGCGATGTTGTAGGAGAGACTCGAGGGTCCGGATAATCTGTTCGATTTCGCGCTCAGAATATTGACTGATGTTGCCTAGGCTTGCGACACGCCGCTTCTTGACCGTCCGACCTTCACGGTAGGACTCAACGATGTGGAGATACTTGTAGGTCTTACCGTCGGGCTTCTTTGTGGATACAATTTGCGCGAACAAGAGGATCACCGCCGCGAGAATTTATATCCACAACGATAAAGCATACATACCAATATAGCAACGATTATGTACAAAAAGTTTGACCTACATTTTCGCAAACAAATCGCCCCTAAACGGCGAAAAAACCGCGCTGTAGCGCGGTTCGGACCTTCGGATGAGGCGTCTTACTGTCAAACTTGAGATACAGCGCAATGACCTGTTCTTCGATACTTGGCATGCGCTTTTGACGCTTTTGCACAATCAAAGGCTCAAACTCGCCTTTCCGGTCTCGAGGAAGCGCGATATCGATATCGCCGAGTTCGGACTGCACCGTCCGCTTGGCGCCGTGGCCATTTCGGGCGTTATCCGTGTCTTTGTGCTTCGCGTCGTATTTGGCATACCCCAGGTGCGTGTTCAATTCGGCTTCGAGCATCTCTTGGATGGTGCTCGCGAAAAGATCCTTGAGCATGCTTTGGACGTCGTGAATATCCTTCAACTTGCCATCTCGAATGAGTTGACGGATTTGCTCCTTGGATAGAAGTTCCATGTCGATTCACTCCCCTTGTAGACTCCCACTCCTGGGCTCGGGGAGTTTACACAGTTCATTTTACACTCTCAGAAACTATTACCATCCAATCATAACCCGCAAGGGCAGCACTCCCGTGAGAGCAGCCCCTACAACCATTCACCTTTCAACTGGTGCACCGATATCACGTTCCGCGCGTCTCCCTGCAACCCCATGGGTCTACCAGCTACAGCACTGAGTCGACCCGGTAATTCTCCGCCATCAGCGTTGAGGCTGTACGCCCACCCAAACTAAGCGACTTTTCAATTACCCTCATCCACTTGTCCCGAACAGTCGATTCGGCGTACTGTTCCAACACATATTTGGATTCTCGTTCGATCCGCTCTCGTACTGATTCTGGAGCCAGCGCCACAGCCCCCATTTCCGAGGCCAACCATTCTGCATCATACGGACTGACGAGGATCCCGGCTCGCCCTACAACCTCCGGTAGAGAAGAAACATTCGAAACAATAGTGGGACACCCACACGACAAAGCCTCAACAGGCGGTATACCAAAACCTTCGTAATAAGACGGAAACACATGAGCCAATGCGTTGCTTAAAAGAACCCTGAGTTCATCGTTCGTTGTATCCTCGAGATGAATGACGGCACCTTTCTCGATCAATTTCGCCATATGCGTACGCTCTTGGTCATACATCCAACCAAATCTTCCTGCAATGATGAGCTTATACTCTCTAAACCGCTCTTGATTTACCAAAGAGTCAAAGGCTAGCAGAAGCGTTTTGACATTTTTCTTCGGCTCGATCGTCCCGTGATATATAAAATATTTGAACGGCGTAATCTGCGGTAATCGGCGATCGCGCTTGCGACAATGCCTGTGAAACTCCGACAACCTTCGCTCGACAATACGCTGCAGAGGAATCGATGATAAATCACGATAATATCGTCGAGACGTCGCGCATGGGATGATTTCAATTTTGGACTGCGTATTTGGATATAAACGCACCAGATCGCCGGCAGCACACTTTGACACCGTGACAATGGCCTGCGAATTCCTCAGCGTCAACTCGAGTTGTGCCTTGAAGATCTCAGCATGCTCAATAGGCACAAAATCCGGACGAACCAATGGTATGAGGTCATGCACGCGAGTGATCCGTCTTCCGACAAATTCGATGGGTGACACGTTAAAGGTAAGAACCACATCCCATTTTCTAGCATCCAATCGAAGAGGTCGGCCCCATCTTTTCAGCGTTGCGTTGCCAATTGCGTGAGACAAGCCAGATATCACAAACTGCGTCTGGCGTACATTCTCGAGTTCCTTTGGCGCCAGTGTCTTCTCAAAAAAGAACCGCCATATCAAGTCATAATAAACGTCACTGTCGATCGGATGGGTACGGTAAGTCCTCGTTGTTAAAAGTGCCCACCTAACGACACGCGACAGGTCGCCCAGCATCATACCTCGTTTTCCAGACAACATGTGCTCCATCGTTGCGAAGACGTTATCGGGAACTCGATGCCCTGCGATTTCGTGAGCGAGTCGCATCAAATCGGGGCGAGACATCATCAGAAGATGCCGCACGACCGATTCGTTGCCCAAGGGACGCTGAGCATAAATGAGTCCCGTGAGCGATATGTCGGCAGTCGACGCCAGGCCAGCATACGTCGTTCTCATGTCTGTCGAAATACCGGCGAACCCATGTCGTCCTTCATAGATATCCGCGAGCAACGAAATCGTCAACGAAACCACTCCTCGAATGAACTAAAAATCTACCACCTGTTGCCTCACCGTTAGGCCGTTTGAACCGAGACTTGCAGTTGCAGACTTTCCTCTTGCGAAGAATGAGGGATCCACAAACGAGTTGCAGGTGCACGCAATATGTGATCATTTACCTGTAACACGAGTTCAATCATATACTCCCCAGGGTACAACGCTCGATCAAGAGTAGCATGCAACTCAAGAACTGAATGCCCCTTAGGCAATGCGATCTTTTCGTTGCACCTAGGCCGAAGTTCTTGTGGGTCGCCAAGACGCCGAATCACGACGCTCGCCTCACAGCAGACCTCATGCGCGGCCGACGCCTCGTAGACGACCCGAATCCCGCCGTCGTTCGGAAGAACTTCGGCATTTTCTCGAATGCCGACACGTAATCCCAAACCCAAGTCCTTCAGTTCATCGCCGGGTTGCAAAGGTGGTTGTTCCACTCGGTCAAACGACATGCCCGTTCCCCTACGCTCTCCTAGGATTTCGTCTAGATAATGTGGGATACATTCCTCCGGCCGCCCTTCCATTCGAACGCGCGAGTTATGTAACCAGACCACGTGATCGCACAATTGTTCCACGACTCCCGTGTCGTGTGTGACAATGACGATCGTCTTTCCCTCTCTTCTCAACCTGCGGACACGTTCAAGGCATTTCTCCTGAAAAGCAGCGTCTCCCACCGCTAATACTTCGTCCACGAGCAAAATTTCCGGATCCACCGCGACCGCGACAGAGAAGGCGAGCCTCATGTACATACCCGACGAGTAGCTTCGAACGGGCTCATTCAGAAAATCACCTAACTCAGAGAACTCGACGATCTCGGCCAGCTTCTTGTCCACCTCGCGCTTTGACAATCCCAGTATGGCTGCATTCATATAGATGTTCTCTAACCCCGTAAACTCCGGATGAAAGCCTGCACCAAGCTCCAGTAAGCTAGAAACCCGTCCGTGAACACGAATTTCCCCTTTATCTGGATATATAATGCGAGATATCAGTTTTAAGAGCGTACTCTTACCTGAACCGTTCATGCCAATGAGTCCAACGGTGGCTCCTTTGGGAATTCGCACGGACACGTCTTTGAGCGCGATAAAATCTCGATACTTGCTCTTCCCCATGTAGAACAATTTTTCTTTTAACGTCTGATTTTTCCCAATATGGACACGAAACGACTTGGTGACATTGCATACCTCAATAGCACTTGTGGCCATGCGTCACACCTCCTCCGCAAACCGGCGACTGAGCTTATAGAAAATAGCCCATCCGATCCAAAGAATGCAGACACCGCTAACAACACAATATATCAACATTTTCCAATGAGGGATTTCGCGGTAATAAAAGATCTCCTGTAAGACAAGGATCGCTGCCGCTATCGGATCTACTTTAAACAAAGCTGAAAGGAAGTGGGGAACAGAGTTGATCGAATATACGACAGGTGTTCCGTAAAACCAAAGCATCAGCACGATGTTCAAGATGTGTTCGGTATCCCTCATGTATACATTGATAGCAGAGAATATTAGAGAGAGTCCCAATGCCATGAAAAAAATAGCCACGATTGCAACAGGTGCGAATAACCAACTCCAAGTCGGCCAGAAACCGGTAATCAGCAAGATAGGAATGAGAATAGCAAGCGACAGAACATAATTGACAAGTGCTGTGCCGGCCATAGAAGCAGGTAGAATTTCTCTAGGAAAGTAGATTTTCTTGACTAAGGATGCCTTATTGACAATCACACCGCAAGAACTCTGCAGTGCTCCTGTGAACATGTTCCATGCCAGCAGCCCGATAAAAAGAAATACAGGATAGTCTCTAATATTAGAGCGCAAGATCACTTTGAAGACGAGGCTGTACACCGCGAGTTGCAAGAGCGGATTCACGAAAGTCCATAGAAAACCTAAGACTGACCCCTTATACCGCGCACGAAGCTCCGACCGTACAAGACTTGTAAGCATGGGTCGGTATTCAATGATCTCGCGCATCCGCTGCACGCCCAACACGCGACTCACCTTTCTTGTTCGCCACCAAATCGTCAACAAGCCTGGCGACGGCGTTTCGAAAACTATCCTCGGTTTGAATGAGGTACTTCTCGTAGACATCCGAATTGAAGGATTCCCTTTCAAATCGGTCGACGGCCATTTTAACATCGTCTAGGTTTTGCCTTTTAATCCAGGGGAGCACACCAGGATCGCCTGCGTAGTCCAAAACGCCCCCTTGTGCAAGTCCGATCACGGGCGTCCCAACTGCTCTGGCTTCCCCAATCACGATACCAAAATCCTCGTGTGCTGGAAACAACAAAGCCTTCGCCCGCCTCAACAGATCCCATTTTTCATCTTCTGTGACCTTCCCTGCGAACTCTACGTTGAGCGGAGCTGAACGGCGAAGGCGATTCATCTCTGGTCCATCTCCTGCCACAATCAATCTTGCAGACGGCAGGTGGCGAAAAGCGTCCACAAGCAAGTCCACCCGCTTATACTCGACTAAACGACCCAGATACAAATAGAAATCTGCTCTCTCTGGATCGCCGTTTTCGCCTTCAGGAGCTGAAATAGGCGGATGGATCACAACGGCGTCTCTACGATAGTAATGCCGGATTCGTTTCTGGACTTCAGAAGAATTCGCAATGAAGAAATCAACTCTTTGAGCAGCTATAAAATCCCATGTTCTCAACCATGAAAGGATGGCTCCGACGGTAGCCCGTTTGAGCGTTCCGCGAACGCCTCTCAGGTACTGATGATAGTGACTCCACGCGTATCGCATCGGCGTATGACAATAACAGATATGAATACTATTCGATCCAGCAACGACGCCTTTGGCACATGCGTGTGAACTCGAGATGATGACATCATACCCCGTCAAATCGAACATTTCGAAGGCAAATGGTAGGAACGGCAACAATGACCGATAGCGCTTGACTGACAACGGTATCTTCTGCAAAAAACTTGTGCGCACACGTTCCTTCGGAAACACATTGGCGAGAGCACGTTCGCTATAGACAGACGTATAGATTGGCGCATCTGGGAACAACTTCGCAAGTTCAAACAAAACTCGTTCTGATCCCGCGAAATCAACTAGCCAGTCGTGGACCAATGCCACCTTCACGTCTGGGCACCAACCACGTTCAAGATGACGTTGAGCGTTTTCTGAGCAGTTTCATCCCATGAGAACTTTCGAGCCCGGGCCAACGCTTGCTCAGACAAGCGCTCCCTTAAGTCACCATCAACCCAAAGCAAGGACATTCCCTCCCTTATACACTCCTCACGCGTGGCGTCCACCAAGATCGCGGCCCGCCCAACAACTTCTGGGAGAGAACTGTTGTTTGCCGTTAATACCGGCTTACCAACCGCCATGGCCTCAAGTGGCGGCATGCCAAAACCCTCGTATAACGGTACATACACAAAAAACCTACACCCTTTGTATAATGCCATCAGCTCAACATCAGACACGTAGCCAACATAGATGACTCCCTCATCTTGCAAAGCCGATTGCGTTTGCTCCGAAGCCCACCCCAATGTACCAGCCACAACCAACTTCATATCTGGATGAGCTTTTCGAGCCAATCGAAACGCCCGAACAACACGCTCCAAATTTTTTCTTGGTTCCACGGTACCCACGGCCAAAATGTACGATCCCATCTCAAGTCCGAACCTATGCGAAAGAATTATTCCCGTATCTAATTCCTGCCGGAAGCGCTTCGGCATGCCTAGCGGCGTGACAACCACACGATCTTCGGCGACTCGAAGATATTTGACGACATCCAATTTTGTGTTGACAGATGGCACTAGGATCTTCTGTGATTTTCGCGCGTAAAGAGGCAGCCCGAACGCATTGTGATAATACGTCTTTCTCATCATCGTATCGGGTAGCACTTTGTACACCATATCGTGAATCGTAAGTACAGTCGGTACATGGCACAAAAGAGGCAAACAAAAATTCGGCCCCCAAAACACATCAATGCCATCACGGGCCACAAGTACAGGAAGTGCAGTCTGCGCCCATAATTCTCCTGGCGAAAGCCGACGCACACGCTTCCGATATAGGAGTCTGGTGTTCGCAAACGCACTCGGGAGTTCAAAGGGCTTGGATGCGTACAGATAAAGCTCGACGAAATCAATCTCGGCTCGAGCCCATTCGTCGAGAATTTCCCACAAATAATAACCAATCCCGGTCTTATCTCCGACAAGCGGCCTGCAGTCCACGCCAATTCGCACCGTGCGGTTCAAACGACTTCCAGTGCTCTCAATACGCATTCTCATTCACAAACCCATGTTTGATAGTCTTCCACACAATCTTGAGATCAAGCCAGAATGACCAGTTTTCGATGTACTCAATGTCAAATCGAATCCGTTCAGCAATCGAAGTATCTCCGCGCCATCCATGCACCTGCGCCCACCCGGTGATACCTGGTCTCACGCGGTGCTTGACCATGTAACGCGGCACCTCTTCTCGGAATCGCTCGACGAAGACGGGGCGCTCCGGGCGCGGCCCAATGACGCTCATGTCTCCCTTCAGCACGTTCCAGAACTGAGGGAGCTCGTCCAAACTCGTGCGACGTAGGAACGCTCCCACGCGAGTCCGCCGCGGATCGCCTTTCACCGTCCAACCAGCGCTCCGCAGGTCCGCCTCTTCCGCGCAATCCCGCTCCGCACGGTCCGCCCCGGGATCCCAGTACATCGTTCGGAACTTGTACATCTTAAATGTCCGTCGATTTTTGCCCACTCGCTCCTGCACGTACAGCACTGGCCCTGGCGACGAAAGCTTCACCGCAATCGCAATGGCCACCAACAGCGGCGACAGACCAATCAGGACCCCCAGACTGAACACGATGTCGAACGCGCGCTTCAGGAAGGCGTTCACCGCATCGTCCAGCGGCACATGGCGCGTGTCAATCAGCGGCACATCTCCAAAGGTTTCAAAACGGGGCCTGGCCGGCAGGAGATCGAAGTAATCCGGCAAGATCAGCGACTGGACCCCTACAGCTTCGCAGGCGGAAATCACTTCGGCGAGATCGCCCACTCGATCCCGCGGTGCCGCGATGACCACCTGATCGACGAGGTGCTCCTCAAGCACGCAACGAATGTCGTCAACCGCCCCGATGCATGGCACTGTCGCGCGCGACGCATCATCACCTTCGTAACGGAGATAGCCTATGACACGGTAACCGAACCACGGCTGGGCCTCCAGGGCCTCGAGGAAGCGACGCGTCGCTGCACTCCAGCCCACGATGAGGAGAAATCGCTGATTCAACCCTCGGCGGCGCAGGCTGCGCAGCACGGAGCGCACGACGATCCGCTCTCCCACCATGAGCCCGAAGTTGATGCCAGTAAAGAGCGCGATGACGTCTCGCGAAAACTCCTGCATCTTCGCGAAATAGAGGGCAGCCATGAGGACAATTGTCCCGAGGATGACGCCCTTCGCTACGCTGTACGCCTCGTAGAACAAGCTCTTCGCGCGCATCGGTTCGTAGAGCCGCGCTACACCGTTTGCAAGCACGAATACGATCACGGCGATGAGAAGCGGCCCTCGATAATAGAGGAGTGGGAGATGGCCGGCGTGCGGAATCCACCCAGAATCAAACTTGAGCCACCATGCGAGTAGAAAACTCACGACGACGATGGCCGCGTCGGTAGCGATGAAGATTCGCCGGAACAGCTCCTGATAAGTGCGAAACATAGGACCACCCGCGATGCGGCGTGAACTACCAAGGAAAGTATAGCGCATCATTGGCAAGCGAGGGAAGCCTATTTCGACATGTTTTGACACCACCCTTACGTCGATGGGCGTTCTTCCCCAACTTGCAAACCTACCGTTCGGGTCCATGCTACAATAGTTTTGTTGTCATCTTTTGTCGAACAGGAGGTCCGTCGTGACGCACGAGTTCGTTGCAAAAGTTCGCTGGGGTTGTGTCGCACTGATCGCTGTGGGCATCGCGTGTCTCCCCTTCTTGTCGAATGGGGTCTTCTTCCCAGAAGGCCAGTTCATCGCTGACCTCATCCTGTCGCTGCTCCTTGCCGCCACAGCGGCTAGCGCTGCGCTTGTCCCACGGGTGCGCACTTGGCTGTTCGAGGGGGAAGCGCTTCGCTACGGCGATCTCGCGATGGCACTCCTTGTTCTCCTCTACGCCGTTTCTCTCTTCTACCCTGCTGACACCGCATTGGCTGTACCCGGCGTCTTTGATTACGTCGGCATGCTGTTTGTGTTTTTTGCGCTTCGGCTTGCAGCCCTGCGCAAGATTTTCGGTCCCGGCATGGCGCTCGGATTTGCGCTGGCCTCGCTCCCCGTCAACGTCATTGGGCTCGCCAATGGATGGGGACAACTCAAATATCCCTACGCCACCGAGTTGAACCCAAGCGGGCAAGTCCAAATTGCGTCCGTGTTCCAGTATCACAACGCGTATGGAGCGTTTGCTGCCAGCGTGGCCATCGGGCTCATCGTCTGGAGCGCGAGATCGCTGAGGGCGTTTGTGTGGCGCATCGCGGCACTGGCCGTTGCCGGGCTGAACGTGACCGGCCTCCTCGCGAGCGGGTCTCGGGGGGCTCTCGCGATCTGGGCCGTGGCGATGCTCCTCACCGCATTCGGTATGCAAGACGATGAGTGTCTGGCCAAGCACGCGCGCAATCGCTTCTTGGGAGGAGCTTATGTTGCTGTTGCGGGCGGCGTGATCGGCGAAGTCTTTGTGCATCACGCCATTTCGCATCATGCGCCTGTGGATGGTTGGGTAGGGATCGTGTTATCCTTAGCACTTCCCGCTGCTCTCGGATGCATGTGGTGGGTGTTGAGAGGCAGGCTTGCCGCAATCCCACCGCGTCGAGCGCTCGGGCTGCTGATTGCGGTTGGGATTTTGGCTGGCACCGTAGGTGCCTTGCTGAAGCACCGCGCCATCGCGCAGAAGCTCGCTTCCTACCAAGTGCATCAGCTCAGCGTGTCACAGAGATTTATTTTCTGGCGTGACGGCCTGCGCATCCTCGCTCGGAACCCCATAACCGGCAACGGATACGGCGCCTGGCAAGCGATGTACATGCGCGTGCAGTCCTACACGTACTACAGTACTCAGTCGCATTCATTCGTCATCGATACTTTGTTGAACGTCGGGATTGTCGGCTTCATCGCGCTTGTCGCACTTGTGGTTCCTATGTTTCGCCAGTTGATATGGCCGCGAGTGCAAGACATTCACATGAATGCCATCGACTGGGCCCTCGTTGCCGCGGGCTGGATGGCGTTCTGCCACAGCCTGATGGACTGGGATATGGCCTTCTTGTACCCCCTTATGCTTTTCTTCACGGGCGCCGGAGTCGCAGCCGCGATGACGAAGCCTTTGCGCGTGCGCATTCCTGGTGGCCGAACGATAGCCTCGGGCATCGGAGGGGCTGCTGCGATCGCCACAGCCGTCGAGTGCAGCTTGGGCCTGGTGTCGCTTCACGACGCAAAAGTCGCGAGCAATTCGCCACCCTCTAGCGCCGTGTCCTGGTATCTGAAGGCCTACGCCTACGCCCCCTACAATGAGAACGATCTCGCCAATGCCGCCACGGCGTTGCTCGAAAGCGCGAATACACCGCCGAATCGCGTGACTGCTGCGGCATGGTTGCAGAAGGCCGAACAGCAGGCGCCTTACTCCCCGACGCTTGCTGCGAATTACGCACCGCTGGCGTACCAATTGGGCAATTATCAGGACGCGTATGTGCAGGCGCAGATTGCGGAACAGAACGCGCCCTACTGGCCGTCGAACATGTCGCTCGCGATCTCGGCTGGAGTTGTGGATGCCTTGCATGAAGCGCCTGCAAGTCCCACGGCGGCGAAATCCGTCCTCATCCGCGTTGTTCAGTTGTACGGCGAGGCAAAAGAGATTCAGGCCCACATGGCGTCGCTGCCATCATACTTACCACCTGAGGTTCCTTATCAGTTGAACGAGTTTAGTGTAGTGTCTGTAGCTGCAGCGGATTATTTGCTCGGCCACAATCGAGAGGCCATTGCGTTAGCTCATGGAGCATTGTCGAGCCCAGACCGCCATACGCGAGAGGTTGCTCAGATTGTCGTGCTGGCGGCCAGCCATCGGAACCGGGAACTCGCTCAATTTGTGAAGAAGCATCCCGATGTGCAATCGTCTTACGACCTCCTCATGGGAGCCGAGGCAGCTCTAAGCACTCCATAACGCCAAGTCGATGAGGGGCCGCTGCGGGCTCCTCTTCTGCCTGATTATATAACTGTTTCTTCCGAATCTTCCCGCCCAACAATCATCTAGCGAATCGCGTGCGATTGTCGTAGAGTAGGGACAGTGGAATATCGGCAGAGCGGGAGGATCTCACATGACCATTTCGACTGTTACGGCCACGGGCATGTCCTACAATCTGCCCTCTGAAACGAATGGCGGATCGCCCATCATCCTGTCAGGCCAACAATTTCAGCAGGAGTTACAAGCTATCCAAACCGCGTTAGAGCAACTGCAGTCCGTCGATCGCTCGCCATCTGTCATCCAACCCGTTGACGCGCCACCAACCAACTTGCCCACGCCCTATCAGGCGTATTGGACAGCTTCGCAGTACTTGGCCTTGAACCAAGATGGACTCTGCGAAACGCAACAGCAGGAAATTCATCAGGACCTGGTGATTGCCGGAGAGGATCAGACGCTTATCACAGGAGAGCTCGCTGCACTGCTGGGCAACGGCGTGCAGAATGGGCAAACTGCTTTAGTTGGTTACGCTGGGCACGCGTATTACGTGACCAATCGGGACGGTCAGATTTATGCGGGATTAGTGCCGGATCCTGTTTCTCCTAGTGCTAACGCATAACTTCCACGGAACGCTACTTTCCCACAGCATGCTCGGACAGGCTGAATTCGAGCACTACGCATTCGCCGTAGGCATGACCTCCACGGCCCGTCGTCGTCGTGCGCTAATTGTCTGCTCGCGTTCTCCTAAGTGTAGTTTTCTGGTTTTTGTGTCCAACACGTAGGGAACCCATAAACCAGATGCCTTGGGGCAACCGAGGACCTTGGTGACGGAGCATGGCTAGATCCAGAGATTCCGGACGGTGGCCCGCCTCCTCGAGTCCAGTTTACCGTGCGACATGGACATCTCTCGAGTCCTTGGTATAGAGAACCTCCAGTCTCACATGGATACCGACTTGCTCTCGTGGGATACGACAATATCCGCCGCAAGGGGTTCGAAACCGTACAACGTCAAGCCACTGAGACCTCATGCCTATCCAAGCATTTTCGGCGACGGTGTTCAAAAGCGTGTTTGGAATTCGAGCATTATTGGAATAGGCGAGGAAAGGTTCTGGATTACGCAACTATCGAGGTAAGAGGTGTGGCGGAAATCAAGATCTTCGCTGACTTCTGCTTTCTCGCTCTCGCCTCGCGGCGGCGGTTACCGGCTCTGCCGGCGTATCGAGCAGGCCTCCACGGGTAAGAACGGTCGCTTTCGCCCCATGTACCTGCCCAATTTACTCCTGCATCCCTTGGCTGTATGGGGTTTTGTCGCCCGAATGCAGCGGCCTCACCTTGGGTTCGTGGTCCTCAGGTCGGGGCTTTGCCTCCGGCTTCCTTCAGATTCCACCTCGCGATGGACACCCTTGCCTTTGGCTAGCGGTTGGTAACAGCCAACCCCACAGGCAACTTTCACTGCCTAGCTACCGCCCATGCCAGGCGCACCCAAAAATATAAGGGCGGTCGCAAGGACCGCCCTTTCGAATCAGAATTACCAGGTAAGCGTACCAATCTGCGTCGCATTGCTGTTGTACGCCCCGAGACCGAGATACGCCTCTCCGTACGTCGACGTATCCGGGTTGACACCAGGCTTCGTCCAGCTGTAGACACTGACCGTCGTGGACGTATCGCCATTCGGAACCGCAGGCGACACGGCGATCGTATTGCCCGTGCTGTAGTATCCGACGTTGCCCGCCTGAACCGTGAGGCTGACCCAGCCGGTGGAGTTGGTGTACACCGTGAACGTCTTGGAACCAGAGTTCCAAGAAGCAACGCCTGGCACGTACACGTAGTTGTAGCCGAGGTTGCTCACTGTATAGAGCGGAATCGGCGTCGGCTCGGTCACTCCGTTGAAGGAGCCCGTGAGCGTCGTGCCATTGACCTGCGTAATCCACAGGTTGTTTTCGTTGTTGTCGTACGAGAGCGTTACTGGCGCGTTGGCAACCGGGTTGCCGTTCTGGTCCACCACATACAGCTGAACCGTCTCGCTGTGATTCACCGCGTTGGACACCGTGCTGTTCTGCGGGCTCACGCCAGCCACTGCGTTAGCCGGATACGGCGAAGCAACGTACGAGGCCGTTGCCTTATTGCCGTTCTGGTCCGTCACCGTGAGCGTGTCGGCCGCATTGCCCGTGCTCACGCCAACCGAGAAGTACGGGTTCGTCCAAGCGTTCAGATTGTTGTTGTTCGGGTTGTTCAGCGCATAGCCGTCCACGTAGATCTGGTACGCATTCGCGGACGAGTTGTACCACACGCTCACCTGCAACGTGCTCGGCGTCCCTGCACCGTAACCGTTGGCGCCGAGGACGTTCGCGACGTTCACATTGTTGATGGTGGTGATGTAACCTGTCGAGACGTTCAGCGTGTACACGTCGTTGAGCTGCGCACCGCTCAGGCCGCTGTAGCCGCTGGACGAGCCTTCAGGCACAACGTAGACGACCGAGGAGCCCGACAGGTTCGAAAGGCTGGACGGATACTCGACGGTCGAGTACGGAACGGAGGTCGACAGTCCGATCTGTGCAATCGGAGACGAACCAGCTGGCGCGTTCGGGTTCGTGTAGCTCAGCGCCGTGGTCGTCAAAGTAGTGCCACCGGCCGTTGCCGTCACATACACGTTGCTGTCCGGATTGTAGTCGTTGACGTACACCACAGCCTCGCCGTTCGCATCGGTATAAGTGGTGTACTGCCAGCCCTGACCATTGTTGTACACGGTCTGCGACGTATAGGTGTCGCTGATGTTTTGACCAGAGCTCGTCGAGAAGAATGCGCCAGGCGAACCCGATACAGCCGGGCTCTGGGTATATAGACGGAACGTCACCTGAACGCCGCTCTGCGGCTTGCCATTCGAATAAGGTAGCGCCACGACGATTGGCACAACACCATTCGACGGATTCGCAGGCGTCGAAACGTTCTGCGTGACCGACCATTGCGGCGTAATCACGCCATTGGTGCTTGTGAATCCAATATAGGCCGTCTGAGACTGAGCCGACGCAGCACCAGAGGGGCCGAACACGACCTTGTACGCACCAAGCCCACTAATGGTCAGGGACGCAACACCTTGGCTGTTGGTGCTAACGGTCGTGCTCCAACCACCGCTGATTCGGGATGTCGAGAGCGTCGTACCGTTGCTGCTCACCGAGCTCGGCACGTTCTGGCCGTAGATGCTCACAGTGAGCGCTTGGTTGGCAACCGGGTTGCCGTTCTGGTCCGTGACCGTGGTAGACAGCGTCAGGCTACCGCCACTCGGGTTCTGAACCACCGCAGGCGAGGAAATCGTACCCGTACCGACCGACTGGCCGGTAACCGCAATCTGGCTCAACGTGATGCTTGTCGCTTGCGGCGTCGTGATCACCAAACCAACGTTCGGGTTGAACGAGTTGTTAATCCCGAGCGCGGTCAGGATGTTCCCGACATAGTACGCCGGCATGTAGGTCGTGACTGGGCCGCCAGCCGGGTCCTTCGCCGCTTGCGTGTTGAACATCTTAATCGTCGTACCATTGAGGGTTACCGTGGTATTCCCAGTTCCCACGCCACCCGCAACTTGGACACTCGCCGGATTCGAAATGTTGGCATCCGTCAGCGCCCAGGTGTGGGTTGCACCATTCCAGGTCGCCGTGATGCCAATCTTAGCAAGCGCCTGGTCGAAGTAATAAATCGGGAAGAACGCCGTCTGGTTGCCGGAGTCCACACCCACCATCTCATACGGGTTGGACAGGATTTGCCCGTTCACCACAATCGGTACTTGGTGGGCCGGCGTCAGACCGCTGGACGAGGTGTCCGCGAACGCCATCGGGCTAATCGCACCCAGAACAATCGCAGCGGAAGCAATGCCACTCAGTGTGCGTTTCAAGTCCCCTTCTCCTCCTTACGACTACTGTAGAATCACTAGAACTGAAGTTCGGTGACGAAGGTCACCCTGAACTGGCCATTCGTCACTGTCCCCGCGTGTCTGGAATACTTCGAGAGGATTCAAACGGTCGCCTCACGTCCTACATCCACGTTTGAAGCCTCTTGTCACCGTCCAGAACGCAGGAAGACATCCCTCCCTTCAGTGGCTACCTGTACCCATCCCTCTCCTGGCTTTCGCCGCCAGGATTCGACACCACGAGGGCTGTTCTCGGCAATGCAGGCCACTCTAGCAAGTTATGTATCCTAAGACAGTAGCCTCATTGCCGCATTATACGCTTTCTTTCCTTGCAAGTAAAGACCTTGCGAGGAAGAGTGGCGCAGTTTTCGGCATATTCTCGGCTTTAAGGCGAGATTGGCCCATAGGTGCAAGCCTCGCCACTGCCGACGCCTACATGGTTCGACTGGCCGGTTTTGTTTCTGAGGGTCCGCCATCGGAATCGCGCATCTTTTTGCAAGTTGCGCGTACTGTTGAGTCTCGCCCCGCCAATCTGTTACAGTGGTCTTCGTTCGTCGCATCGTCGTTTTGGGGGTATCGCGATGACATCTTTTGTGACGTTGGCGGATGCTTGGACAGCCGAGATCGTCGAGAAAAAATCAAGGTTCATTGCTTCGGCCTTTCGTGTTCGAACGGAGGCAGAGGCGCTCGCCGCGTTGGCCAGCGTCCGAGAGGAGCACCCGGACGCCCGCCACCATGTCTATGCGTATCAGATAGGTATTCAGGTGCCGCACGAGCGGTTTTCGGACGATGGCGAACCGAGTGGCACGGCCGGGCGGCCGGTGCTCGAGGTCATTCGCCGTAAAGAGCTGACCAACGTTTTGGTCGTCGTGACGCGCTACTTCGGCGGCATCTTGCTCGGCGCGAGCGGTTTGGTCCGGGCCTACACCGAGGCCGCAGCGGTGGTCCTGGAGAGGGCACCCAAGCTTGTATGCGCTCGAATGTGCGACATCCTCGTCACCTGCACGTATGAGCACTACGGCAAACTCATGCATCTGCTTGAACAGGCAGGTCTCCGACTGTACGACGCGGAATTCACGGAAGCTGTGCGATTTCGCCTGGTGGTGCGCGAAGCGGATGTTCCCCGCACCGTCGAGCTTGTGACGGATGCGACGTCCGGGCAGGCGACATGCGAAGTGTGCCCGCCCGCATATGTAGGCATCACGGATGCTGGCGAACTCGTCCGCGACGTGTGGCCCCTCGGAAACGCGACGGAGTGACAGCCTCAGAAGCGCGGATACGCGACGCCCCGGGCGCGCTGAAGGATCAGGGCGGATCGCGCGGCTAACACTCGCTCCACAACCCGCGGCCTTGGCATTCTCACCATGAACTCGATGCCGTCGGACATCCGCACTGCGGTTTCCTCCGGGTTGATGGCGCGGATACCTTGAATGGCATCAATGCGAAAGAATCCCTGCGCGCCGTCGTTCCGCCCGATTGGCGTACGCACCCGAAGTTGAGCATATGCAAGTCCTTCCGCCGGAATGACTACAGGAGCAAAGAGACTTCGATTCAGATCTTCCTCACAGGCTCGGCGCAGGTCCCGCTGCGAGATGGCAAAATGCCGAAGCAGGGTTTCGCGCACCCATTGCGCGCGGTGCGGCAGGTAAAACATACGGCCCTCGGACAGCAACACAAGTGTCCGATTTCCTTGACAGTACACGGGCACAAACGCGGTGATCTGACGTGCAATCTCGCCCATCCGCGGCGCATCGCCCTCGGTATGCACGGGGACATTCTCCATTGGGTGTTGATTCGGTTCAGGCAGGATAAACATTGAACACATTCCTCCCTCATGGCTTTCATCCTTGAAATCTGTTCTTTCCGTCGTGATTAGAATGATTGGAGATCCCTACCTCTTTGTTGGTAGGGTATCCTGAGCCAATGAATTCTGTCAATATGGGAATCTACGTTTGTGGAGTTGAGCTTCGTGCGAAGGGCTGGAGCAGGGCTTCGGCCTTCGGCCTGCAGATCTGCTCCAGCCCTTCGCACTTCGCTGCTGGTTGAGGTAGGTCGAGGGTCATATTGTGCTGGCCGAGCGGGATGGGTAATTGAACGTATGGACGTTCGACTGGCTGGGCCGCGGCGGATGGGGAAGAACGCGTGGGTCAAGGCTTATGTTGGATAGAGTGCGGTTCTCACGCCTTTGTCCGTTGCCTCGTCTCGTCTTGCGCGGAGATGCAGGTGTTCCGCATATACGACAAAAGGCCAGGCTAGATGCCTGACCTTTGTCTCACGCCTGGCAACGACCTACCTTCCCAGGAGGCTTCCCTCCCAGTATTCTCGGCGCTGGAGGTCTTCACGTCCGTGTTCGGGATGGGTACGGGTGTTGCCCCTCCGCTAGGGTCACCAGGCCTGCTTCGCTCCATGCTCGCTCGGAGGGCTTCGGCCTTCGGCCTGCAGATCTCCTCGCTCGCATGTCGCTTCGCCTCTGGGTTGCGGCCCTTGCCGTCGTGCATAGGGAGTCGTGCAGGTGAAGCCCTCGACCGATTCGTATCTGTCCGCTCCACGCATCACTGCGCTTCCACGCCAGACCGATCCACCTCGTCGTCTTCGAGGGGTCTTACTTCCTTCTCGGAATGGGATACGTCATCTTGAGGCGGGCTTCGCGCTTAGATGCTTTCAGCGCTTATCCCTTCCCGACTTGGCTACCCAGCGGTGCCCCTGGCGGGACAACTGGTACACCAGCGGTCGGTTCATCCCGGTCCTCTCGTACTAGGGACAACCCCTCTCACGTATCCTACGCCCGCGGCAGATAGGGACCGAACTGTCTCACGACGTTCTGAACCCAGCTCGCGTACCGCTTTAATGGGCGAACAGCCCAACCCTTGGGACCGACTTCAGCCCCAGGATGCGATGAGCCGACATCGAGGTGCCAAACCTCCCCGTCGATGTGAACTCTTGGGGGAGATCAGCCTGTTATCCCCGGGGTAGCTTTTATCCGTTGAGCGATGGCCCTTCCACTCGGAACCACCGGGTCACTAAGCCCGACTTTCGTCCCTGCTCGACCTGTCCGTCTCGCAGTCAAGCTCCCTTTTGCCTTTGCACGCTCCGCGCGATTTCCATCCGCGCTGAGGGAACCTTTGGGCGCCTCCGTTACCCTTTAGGAGGCGACCGCCCCAGTCAAACTGTCCGCCTGACACTGTCCCGCCTCGCGTTCTCACAAGGCCGGTTAGAACAACCGTGTCCCAAGGGTGGTATCCCAACGCCGACTCCACTCAGGCTGGCGCCCAAGCTTCTCCGTCTCCCACCTATCCTGTACATGGAACACCGTTGTCCCATATCAGGCTACAGTCAAGCTCCACGGGGTCTTTCCGTCTAACCGCGGGTAACCTGCATCTTCACAGGTACTACAATTTCACCGGGTCTCTCGTTGAGACAGCGCCCAAGTCGTTACGCCTTTCGTGCGGGTCGGAACTTACCCGACAAGGAATTTCGCTACCTTAGGACCGTTATAGTTACGGCCGCCGTTTACTGGGGCTTCGATTCGGACCTTCGGGGGTCTCCCCCCTAAGCCCTCCTCTTAACCTTCCAGCACCGGGCAGGCGTCAGCCCCTATACGTCGCCTTTCGGCTTCGCAGAGACCTGTGTTTTTGCTAAACAGTCGCTTGGGCCTTTTCACTGCGGCTCTTCCTTCAGGAAGAGCGCCCCTTCTCCCGAAGTTACGGGGCCATTTTGCCGAGTTCCTTAACGAGAGTTCTCCCGCGCGCCTTCGTGTTCTCCACGCGCCCACCTGTGTCGGTTTCCGGTACGGGCACCTTCGGCTCGCTAGAGGCTTTTCTCGGCAGTGTGAACGTCGGGACTTCGGTACTTTCCTTCCCTCCCCATCACAGCTCACGCTTCTCGGGGTGCGCATTTCACTACACCCCACGCTCGCTGCTTGGACGGCCCCTTCCATCCGGCCGCTTCCCTCGTCCTCCTGCGTCACCCCTTCGCTCAAACGCCTACGGTGGTACAGGAATGTCAACCTGTTCTCCTTCGGCTACGCCTTTCGGCCTCACCTTAGGTCCCGACTGACCCTGGGCGGACGAGCCTTCCCCAGGAAACCTTGGGCTTTCGGCGGAGGGGATTCTCACCCCTCTTTTCGCTACTCATACCGGCATTCTCACTTCCATGCGCTCCACCAAGCCTCCCGGCTCAGCTTCCCCGCACATGGAACGCTCCCCTACCATGTCGCCATCCCGAGCTTCGGTGTCCGGTTTAGCCCCGTTCCATTTTCCGCGCAGCGCCACTCGACCAGTGAGCTATTACGCACTCTTTCAATGATGGCTGCTTCTAAGCCAACATCCTGGTTGTCTTCGCAGCGCCACATCGTTCCCCACTCAACCGGAACTTCGGGACCTTAGCTGCGGGTCTGGGCTGTTTCCCTCTCGACTACGGACCTTATCGCTCGCAGTCTCACTGCCAGGTTCCTCGACATTGTGGCATTCGCAGTTTGACGAAGCTTGGTAGCCCTCGCGGGCCCCGCACCCCATCAGCGCTCTACCTCCACAACTCATCCCCTGACGCTAGCCCTCAAGCTATTTCGGGGAGAACCAGCTATCACCGGGTTCGATTGGCATTTCACCCCTACCCCCAGTTCATCCCCTGGCTTTTCAACGCCAGTGGGTTCGGGCCTCCATGCGGTGTTACCCGCACTTCACCCTGACCAGGGGTAGATCACCCGGTTTCGGGTCGATGCGGACGAACTCGCGCCCTCTTCAGACTCGCTTTCGCTTCGGCTCTGGCTCCTCCGCCTTCACCTCGCTCGCCCGCATCACTCGCCGGTTCATTCTACAAAAGGCACGCCGTCACACCCATCGGTGCTCCGACTGCTTGTAGGCACACGGTTTCAGGTTCTCTTTCACTCCGCTCCCGCGGTGCTTTTCACCTTTCCCTCACGGTACTCGTTCACTATCGGTCGCCAAGGAGTATTTAGCCTTAGGAGGTGGTCCTCCCGGATTCCTACGGGATTCCTCGTGTCCCGCAGTACTCGGGGTCTGTTTCCACCCTCGTGCGCGCGTTTCGGATACCGGGCTCTCACCGTCTCTGGCCGGCCTTCCCAGACCGTTCTCCTACGCGTACACTTGGGCTGGCTACCCTGCAGCTCGCCGCAAACAGCCCCACAACCCCGCATGCGCAACGGCTGCAGCCTTTCCCACGCATGCGGTTTAGGCTCCTCCGCTTTCGCTCGCCACTACTCACGGAATCGCGTTTGCTTTCTCTTCCTCGGGGTACTGAGATGTTTCACTTCCCCCGGTTCCCCGCTCGAGACCTTTCGGCCTCAAGCTGCTGGCGCTTCCCGCCAGCGGGTTCCCCCATTCGGACATCCACGGATCCAAGCCCGCTTACGGCTCCCCGTGGCATATCGGCGTTCGCCCCGTCCTTCTTCGGCTCTTGGCGCCTAGGCATCCACCGTGTGCCCTTCCCAGCTTCACCTATCCTGACTCCCTATGCACTTGCCAAGGTCCTTCGAGAGAGCTTTCGCTCCCTCAAAACTAAACACACGCCACCATCCATACCCGCAAGCCCTCAAACCTTCTCCCTAGAAAGGAGGTGATCCAGCCGCACCTTCCGGTACGGCTACCTTGTTACGACTTCACCCCAATCATCGACCCCACCTTCGGCGGCTGGCTCCCCTTTCGGGGTTACCTCACCGACTTCGGGTGTTGCCGACTCTCGTGGTGTGACGGGCGGTGTGTACAAGGCCCGGGAACGTATTCACCGCGGCATGCTGATCCGCGATTACTAGCAATTCCGGCTTCATGCAGGCGAGTTGCAGCCTGCAATCCGAACTACGAGCGGCTTTTTGGGTTTCGCTCCGCCTCGCGGCTTCGCCTCCCTTTGTACCGCCCATTGTAGCACGTGTGTAGCCCAGGACATCAGGGGCATGATGATTTGACGTCATCCCCGCCTTCCTCCGACTTACGCCGGCAGTCACCTGTGAGTCCCCGCCTCAACGCGCTGGTAACACAGGTCAAGGGTTGCGCTCGTTGCGGGACTGAACCCAACATCTCACGACACGAGCTGACGACAACCATGCACCACCTGTCTCCTCTGCCCCGAAGGGAAGGTGCATCTCCGCACCGGTCAGAGGGATGTCAAGCCCTGGTAAGGTTCTTCGCGTTGCTTCGAATTAAACCACATGCTCCACTGCTTGTGCGGGCCCCCGTCAATTCCTTTGAGTTTCAGTCTTGCGACCGTACTCCCCAGGCGGAGTGCTTATTGGGTTTCCTTCGGCACTGGGGTGTGTCCCCCCAACACCTAGCACTCATCGTTTACGGCGTGGACTACCAGGGTATCTAATCCTGTTTGCTCCCCACGCTTTCGTGCCTCAGCGTCAGTCACTGTCCAGCAAGGCGCCTTCGCCACAGGTATTCCTCCACATCTCTACGCATTTCACCGCTACACGTGGAATTCCCCTTGCCTCTCCAGCACTCAAGTCAAGCAGTTTCCAGAGCCATCCCATGGTTGAGCCATGGACTTTCACTCCAGACTTGCTCGACCGCCTACGCACCCTTTACGCCCAGTGATTCCGGACAACGCTCGCCCCCTACGTTTTACCGCGGCTGCTGGCACGTAGTTAGCCGGGGCTTCCTCACTCGGTACCGTCTCGCATGGGGCTTTCCACTCCCCATGCCGCTCTCCCCGAGCAACAGAGCTTTACAACCCGAAGGCCTTCTTCGCTCACGCGGCGTTGCTCCGTCAGGCTTGCGCCCATTGCGGAAGATTCCCTACTGCTGCCTCCCGTAGGAGTCTGGGCCGTGTCTCAGTCCCAGTGTGGCCGGTCACCCTCTCAGGTCGGCTACGCATCGTCGCCTTGGTGGGCCGTTACCCCGCCAACCAGCTAATGCGCCGCGGGCTCCTCTCTCAGCGGCCCAATCGGGCCTTTCCCCGCAAGAAGATGCCTCCTCGCGGGCGTATCCGGCATTAGCGCCCGTTTCCGGGCGTTATTCCGGTCTGAAAGGCAGATTACCCACGTGTTCCTCACCCGTCCGCCGCTGACCTCCGAAAAGGTCCGCTCGACTTGCATGTATTAGGCACGCCGCCAGCGTTCGTCCTGAGCCAGGATCAAACTCTCAATCCAAGTGCTTTATCCTGACCTGTGGTCACAAGGACTCACGGGCTTGGTGGTCTCGTGTGTTTAGTTTTCAAGGAGCGAATCCCGCGCCACCGCGCGGATTTCGTGCCGCCTCGCGGCAGCTCGCTTAATTTAACATGCCTTGTGTAACCTTGTCAACCCCAGTCACTCGACGTCTCAGACGACTGATCGTCTTAAATCGTCCTAGCGTCGCGTGAAGGCGACGTCCCGTAGAATAGCACCGTCATGGTATCGTGTCAAGCGGCGTTTCAAGGATTGCGAAGCCACAAGGATGCTCAGACATCCACAACAAATTCATCCACAGCGGCAGGAAATCCATCGCTCCATCACGAATGTCTCGCATTAGAGACCTCACCTCTTCATCCGCGCTCCAACGCGGGTTGTTTTTGTGCTCAATTCCGAGGTCTCTTCTCTTTGTCTCTGGAAACCCCTCCCGAGAACAACTTCTACTTAAACACTGTGCACGCTCTGCAATTCAAAGCTTTACCCGGTCAAAGCCCAAGTCCATACGCGGTCATTTCCGCGGATCGTCAATATGGTCGTCATCATGCGTATGACCAAGACTGTCGTCACTTACAAGCTGCTCGACCCTAAGCAACGGAGGATCTGGGTGCTCACAAGAGTCCACGCCAATACAAGGGTATGGCATGCACATGTAACCGCGACGTTATCAAGAAACAAATTGGCCGACGTTCGAGTGATAATCTCCGAGTGACATCCTCACAGACGCTCCAGAAACGCACCCGATTTCGCTTGACAACGAACCACCTCCGTGTTAAAGTACCGAGTGCCCAGCGTTGTAAACGGGCTGAGAGCCATTAGCTCAGTTGGCAGAGCACCTGACTTTTAATCAGGGTGTCGCTGGTTCGAATCCAGCATGGCTCACCACATGCCACCTTGGCTCAGGGGTAGAGCAGCTCACTCGTAATGAGCAGGTCGTCGGTTCGAATCCGACAGGTGGCTCCACACGGGCAACGACTCCGTTGCCCGCCAGCCCGCTGGACTTGGTTGGACAGCGGACCCACATCACTATACGCGCGCCCGTAGCTCAGTTGGATAGAGCGTTTGACTACGAATCAAAAGGTCGGGAGTTCGAATCTCTCCGGGCGCGCCATTTCATCCGGAGCATAGCGCAGCTTGGTAGCGCGCCTGCCTTGGGAGCAGGAGGTCGTGGGTTCAAATCCCGCTGCTCCGACCAGACTCCGGGGGTATAGCTCAGTTGGGAGAGCACCTGCCTTGCAAGCAGGGGGTCGTCGGTTCGAATCCGGCTACCTCCACCATGATGTTCCTCGATAGCTCAGCGGTAGAGCATCCGGCTGTTAACCGGAGGGTCGCAGGTTCGAATCCTGCTCGGGGAGCCAGCATATGCTCCCATAGCTCAGTCGGTAGAGCGCATCCATGGTAAGGATGAGGTCACCAGTTCGAGCCTGGTTGGGAGCTCCATGGCCCCATGGTCAAGTGGTTAAGACACCACCCTTTCACGGTGGTAACGGGGGTTCGAATCCCCCTGGGGTCATCATTTAGGGCTTGACGTTTCAACCTTCTGGCAGGTATAATGGTCGAGCCGTTGTGCGGAAGTAGCTCAGGGGTAGAGCATCGCCTTGCCAAGGCGAGGGCCGCGGGTTCGAATCCCGTCTTCCGCTCCACATGGAGGTTCTCCTCCCCGCGGGTGTAGTTTAGTGGTAAAACATCAGCTTCCCAAGCTGAGGTCGGGGGTTCGATTCCCCTCACCCGCTCCATGCGGCTGTAGCTCAGAGGGAGAGCACTACCTTGACACGGTAGGGGTCACAGGTTCAATTCCTGTCAGCCGCACCACGCGAGGCCCTATCGTCTAATGGTTTAGGACGCCGCCCTCTCACGGCGGAAATCGGGGTTCGAATCCCCGTAGGGTCACCACATGGAGTGATGGCCGAGTTGGTCGAAGGCGCTCGCCTGCTAAGCGAGTATACGGTTGTTAAGACCGTATCGAGGGTTCGAATCCCTCTCACTCCGCCACACTGGAACTGTGGTGTAGAGGCCTAACATGCCTGCCTGTCACGCAGGAGATCGCGGGTTCGAATCCCGTCAGTTCCGCCATGTGCGCCCATAGCTCAGTCGGCTAGAGCGCACGACTGATAATCGTGAGGTCGGTGGTTCGAATCCACCTGGGCGCACCAATCGGGCAGCAGCCGTTTGCGGACGGCTGCTGATTTGATTTTATTCGGCTACTTCACCAGATTGAAGGTATCCTCGGAGCTCTGCTGCAACTCGTTCGACTTCGACGCGAGCCAGACTCGGTCCATCAAAATCAAAGATACGAAGTCCTCGAAATGACGCTGGGTGGTCCTCGGTCCGCGGCACGATATGCACGTGAACATGCGGACAATCCTCGGACTCGGCGAGCATGATGGAATACACCTTTTGGACCCCTGGAACGATATCCCGAAGAGCTCGTGTCAGCATACGCTGCAATCTGCCGAAGGCTTCGACTTCCTCAATGGAAAGCTCATCGAAGAATTCGACATGCCGGAGCGGCTTCACAATCAACCACCCCAGTACAGGGCAGGGCTCCAAACGGTGGTCGACCTGCCAGAGATCTTTCCGATAGATCACGCCTCCAGGAGGGACAAGCATGCCCTGATGGACCTGGCACGCTAGACATGCCTCCGCCATTCGAGCGTCCCCTTTTCCCATGCCGCTGCGGCGCCCAGTCCGTGCCTGCGGGATCGCGCGAAAGTCACTGGCCCCTTGATGCATGGACAAGACAAGCCTCGATGTCTTCGCGGATGCTCTCCGGCGATGTCTGCGGCGCGTAGCGTTTCACCACACGCCCGTCCCGGTCGACGAGAAACTTGGTGAAGTTCCACTTGATGGCCTCTGATCCGAGTGCACCCTTGGCCTGTTTCTTCAGGTATTCAAACAGCGGATGCGCGTTCGGCCCATTCACGTCGACTTTCGCAAAGACCGGAAACGTCACGCGGTACGTCGTGCTGCAGAAGGTTTGAATTTCCTCATTCGATCCCGGTTCCTGATTGCCAAACTGATTGCAAGGAAAGGCAAGGACCTCGAAGCCGCGATCGCGATAGAGTTCGTACAACTTTTGCAATCCTTCATACTGCGGAGTGAAACCGCACTTGGACGCCGTATTCACAATGAGAAGCACCTTGCCCTGGTACTCCCGCATCGACATCGTCGTCCCGTCAGCCTTCTCGACCTCAAAATCGTAAATCGTCAACGTCATCCCCTCCTGTTCACATCGTAGCACTCCAATCAATTGAGCACAAACGATATAGCCCCGGGTACGAACCCGGGGCCCTCGTTCATTTGCTCACGGGCACCGCCATCTCCGCCCTGTGCGCCAGCATTCGATTGACCGCGCTCACCAGCGCCTTCGCCGACGCCTCCATAATGTCGGTATCCACGCCGCACCCGAAGTGGGTATTCCCTTCTTCGTCGTCGACGCTGATGTAAGCCACCGCTCGCGATCCCGACCCTACTTCCAGCGCATGTTCCTTGTACGTGAGATTCGCGACCCGGATCCCGAGCCCCTCCTCCAGCGCATGGCACAGCGCGTCCAACCGCCCATTGCCGGCCCCTTCGATCTCGACGGTCTCGCCCTGCCAGACCACCGTGGCGCGCACGCGGTGCGACCCTCTCGCATCCGTGCCCGTCAGTTCGACGAGATCGAGCGGCTGCCCAAGGTTCACAAACTCGCGCATGAAGATCTCGGCGATCTCGTCCGCCGACAGCTCCTTCTGCTCGCGATCCGACACCCGCTTGACCGCATACCCCAGCTGCTCGCGCATCTTTGGAGGCAGATCGAAGCCGTGCGATTGCTCCAACACGTAGCCGATGCCGCCCTTGCCAGACTGGCTGTTGATGCGGATGATATCCCCCTCGTATTCGCGGCCAATATCCTTCGGGTCGATGGGCAGATACGGGACCGTCCAATGCTCAGGCGACTTCTCCTCGCGCCACTTCATGCCCTTCGCGATCGCGTCTTGATGCGATCCCGAAAACGCCGTGAAGACGAGTTCCCCCGCGTACGGGTGACGCCTGCTCACCTGCATCTTGGTGAGAGCCTCAACACGGGCCTGGATGGCCGGGAGGTTGGAGAAGTCGAGCCCCGGATCGATGCCGTGCGAGTACAGGTTCAGCGCGAGCGTGACGATGTCCACGTTGCCCGTGCGCTCCCCGTTCCCAAACAGCGTGCCCTCCAGCCGCTCCGCGCCCGCGAGCATGGCGAGTTCAGCCGCCGCGACACCCGTGCCGCGATCGTTGTGCGGATGCACGGACAGCACGATGGCATCGCGGCGAGCCAGGCGCTTGCCCATGTACTCGATCTGGCTCGCGTACACGTGCGGCATCGAAAGCTCGACGGTCGCCGGCAGGTTGATGATGACCTTGCGATCCGGCGTGGGTTTCCACACGTCGAGCACCGCGTTGCAGATCTCGAGCGCGAAGTCGAGCTCCGTACCCGTGAAGCTCTCCGGTGAATATTGGAAGAAGAAGTTGCCGGGCGTGGTGCGGGCGAGATCGCGGATCTGTTCGGCGCCGGTCACGGCAATGTTCACGATCTCGTCCTTGTCCGCGCGGAACACCTGCTCGCGCTGCGCCACGGACGTGGAGTTGTAGAGATGGACGATGGCCCGCTTGGCCCCGCGAATGGCTTCAAAAGTGCGTTCGATGATGTGATCGCGCGATTGCGTGAGGACCTGGATGGTCACATCGCTCGGGACGAGATCGCGCTCGATGAGCGTCCGGACGAACTCGAATTCCGTGTCCGATGCGGCCGGGAAACCGACCTCGATCTCCTTGAAGCCGATCTCGACGAGCAGTTGAAAGTACGCAAGCTTCTCCTCGAGATTCATCGGAACGATGAGCGCCTGATTTCCGTCGCGCAGGTCGACGCTGCACCAGATCGGCGGTCGGTCCACATGGTCCTTGTGAACCCAGTCGAAGCAGGGTTCAGGCGGCAGAAAATACTGGCGGGTGTACTTGTTCACGTTGTTCATGTCCATCCACTCCTCTTCTTTTGTCTTTGCTCAACCCTGGACGGCGGAAGGGAAAAGAAAAAGGCCTCATCTCGGATAGAGACGAGGCCGGGTTGGCTCGCGGTACCACTCTATTTGGCTTTCCTTGCGGAAAAGCCCCCTCTGTCGACGGCAATCACCGTCTAGCCCGATAACGCGGGCACGCGGCACACCCTACTGGCACCTTACCGTGCAGTTCGGGCTGCGGTTCATGGGCGAGTTCGGGACGCGCCTTCGACCGATTCGCACCGCCCATCGGCTCTCTGCACGCCAGCGACGTCCTTACTACTCCCACTCTTCACCTTTCAATATTTTCAGTCTTGCGACTCACGTGCATCGGTTCAGGTGATTTCATCGTAAGAGGAATTGACTGAGATGTCAAGCGCTTTGCGCACGAGTCTAGGCCAGCGTGGCATGGGAGAAGATCAGTAAGAAATTGTTCATGCTTGCGACCGAAGCCTGTCTGGCCGGCGAAACGGGAACGCCGTACGATCGCATTGAACGCCTGGCCTCTGTGCGCAGAAAGGTGGTGGATTGGGTGGGAGATATGGACATGTCGAGCGCGCCGCCCGTTCACACGGTGGGCGCCTTCTATAAGCTTCTCCTGATCGAATGGGCTGTGTTGCTGGGTGTATCCGCCATCCTCTATCTCATCGCGCGATTCTGGAAGTCTGAAGGCGAAGGCTTTCTGCGGGAATTCGGCGTCGAGCCTCGAAACAAGCGGAACAGCGGATCGCCCTACCATCTCGGCGCGCCCCAGGATACCGCGCGAAAGCTGGCCGTCTGGTCGTTGGGCTTTTTGTGGATGCTCGATGGCCTCCTGCAGGCGCAACCGAAGCTCGGGACGAACTTCTTCGCGGCGGTGGTTCAGCCCATCATGTCTGGGCAGCCGCGCTGGGTGAACGATGTGTTTCTGTCGGTGACCCAGCTTCTCTTCACCTCGCGCCCGCTTTGGTTCGACTCGCTGACCGTCTGGATTCAGATTCTGCTCGGCGTCGGCATTCTCGCTGGCCCCGAACGCTTCATCGGGCGCCTGGCGCTGCGAGTGTCCATCGCGTGGTCCCTCGTGGTGTGGGCGTTCGGCGAGGCATTTGGCCAGATTTTCAGCGGTGGCTCGTGGCTCATGGGCAGTCCTGGGTCTGTGCTCATTTACGCCGCGCTCGCCGTGGTGCTGCTCTCGAAAGCCGAAGCGTGGGAGCGTGGGCAGGTCAAACATGGCATGCAGTGGTTTGTGACGGTTTGGTTTCTCGCGAGCGCCATCCTTCAGGCACTTCCAAGCGCAGGCTACTGGTCGGGGAACGGACTGGCCGATATGGAAATGGGGATGGCTCAGATGCCACAGCCTCACTTCCTGTCGGCGCCGCTCTATGCCTTCGCACACGCGCTGTCACACGGGCCCATGTGGTGGAATGCGGTCTTTGTGGCCGTGCCCTTCGCGCTCGCCATCGGCTGGTTCACGGCCCCCGAGTCTCGCGCCATCCAGGTGGGAACCGGCGCCGTGCTTCTCCTCGTGTGGTGGCTTGGCCAGGACTTCGGTGTGGTGGGCGGCGCAGGCACGGATCCCAACACGGCGCTGCCGCTCTTCCTCCTCACCCTCGCCCACGATTTCCTGCCACAGGACGGATCGTCGCCCTGGACGCGTCTTTGGCGTTCGTCTCCCCGGGCCACCGCGCACTAGTCGGCGTGTGGCATGGCGCGCAGTAGGACGTCGATGTTTCGGTTTTCGGATATTTAGAACCGTAGTGCAGGACTGCCCCGCACCTCCGGGTGCGGGCAGCGTCTGCGGCTTTCGGCTCCACGGCCGGCGCGAAACCGTCGGATCGAGTCCGCCTTCGCGGACGCGCTTCGCCCGGCGGTTGCGGGTTTTGCCCATGGATCAAGTCTCCTCTCGAATGCGCCTCAGCACCTCCTGCACCTCTTGCTCCGTCAGCCCCGTCAGCTCGACGACATCCGCGATCGACGCACCCTTGCGGAACATCCGCTCGGCGATTTCACGAGCCTTGCGCTTCTCCGCCCGTTCCTCTGCCTCTTCTACAATCTCTTTCAGCAACTCCGTCATCGCCAGTACCCTCCTTAGCGCAGACTTTTGCTCATCCGTCAAAACCCGCGCGCTGAATCCGAACACCAGTGCTGCCAGGTAGTTCTGCTCCTCGCGATCCTGCACGCGCTGCAAGGTGTCGACAATGGCGTCAAACGCCTCATCCCGCGTCCGACGCTCGAACCGCATGTGAAACGCAAACGCCAGCCGCACACGGTCTTCCGGTGTCCACTCGCCCATATCCAGGTGCCGTCGCACCGTCTCCAGCGCCGCTTCACCGTCCATCTGACCGAGATACACGTTTTCCACCGTGTATCGGAAACTCCAGGCGTCGAGCTCAGACGGCGCGCTCTGCACGTCGCCCGTGTACAACACCACCGTGCGGATGGCTCGGCGGTGACGTTCCGCGAGCGCAACATCGTAAGCCGCAAACCGATACAGCGTCGGTTCCTTCGTCGACTGGAACTCCAGGTGGAGCAAACGCCCATCCGCAAGCTCCAGCATGATGTCCGTAAACGTCTGACGCATCCTCACCTCGGGGATCTCTGTCGCCAAGGCACGCACCACCGGCGCGTGGCGTACGCCAATCACCGACAGCACTTCCCCGGGAAGCGCCAACGTCAAGTGCTTCGCAACCAAATCGTTCGCATTCCTCGGTATGTCCATCATGACCTCCGTTTGCCTTCAGTATACTGCCGTGCTGCGTGAGGGGCCAATATTGTTACGAAGACAAAAAACAACCCTCGGGTCCCAACAAGGTCCCACAGGGTTGCACGCGTTTCGATTCGATTGAGTTTACGAAGTCATCGGCCCATCTCATCTACCCAACTGCTTCCGCCGCATGCGGGTGAACGTGTCGAACGTGACCGCGAGCAACAAGATGGCGCCTTCCACCAGATACTTCGTGCTGGTCGGCGCGTTCAACAGCGCCATGCCGTTCTCGATGCTGCCGATGACGAGCGCGCCGAGAAGCGCGTTCCACACGCTCCCATAGCCGCCGAACAGGCTCGTGCCGCCGATCACGGCCGCCGCAATCGAGTCCATGAGCAAATCGCTGCCGCCGGACGCCGTGGACGCCGCACCCAGCCTGGACGCGCCGACGATGCCGCCGATGGCCGCCATGGTGCCCGCGAGCGTGAACACCATGATCCGCACGCCCTTCACGTTGATACCGGCCCGGCGCGCGGCTTCCGCATTGCCGCCCACCGCATAGATGTGGCGGCCAAACGCGGTGCTCTGACAGATCCACGCGAGCAGCACCACAAACACAATCAGCACCAGCCCCGCGATGGGCACGCCCTGATAGGCGTTGAGCAGCACCGTCGCGCCAATCATCACCGCGGCGCTCAGGATGAGCTTCGTCCACGTCGACACCGCAGATTTCGGGGGCAGCCCAAGCTTCTGCCGCTTGGCGCGATCGCGCACCGCTGTCCACACCATGAGGAGCAAAGCCACGGCCACCAACACCCAACTCAGCCAATCGGGCAGGTAGTTACCCGCGATGGCATTGATGGTGTTGTTCATGATGGGCACCGTGCCCTCCTGGCCGATGAGGACAAACAACAGACCCAAAAAAGCGAGCGATCCGGCCAGCGTCACGATAAACGACGGCACGCGAAGCACCGTCACCCAAAAGCCTTGGAACAACCCGAGCACCGTGCCGCTCAAGGCGCCGGCGAGAATCGCCACATACGGATTTACACCATTGCCCGCCAACACCGCGAGAATCGCGCCGCCGATGGCGCTCACGGCCGCGATGGACAAGTCAATCTCCCCGAGCAGGAGAATGAGCGTCTCGCCGACCCCGAGGAGGCCGTATTCCGCCATCTGCAGCACGAGGTTCGACAGGTTGCGGCTCGTGAGAAAGCTGTTGTTCAAGATCTCAAACACAATCCAGATGAGGACCAGCGACAAAAACACCGGCAGCTGTTGAAACTCCCCGCCAATGATGCGATCGAACACCGAGGTGCTGCGCGCCGCGGGCGTCTGCGTCTGCTTGGCCTGACCGATGTTGACTGTCATGTTAGGACGTGACCTCCTCTTGCGCCGATGCGCCCGTGATGGCCGCCACAACCTGCTCGGGCGTGACTTGCTCCCGATCGAACGTCGCCACGGTTCGCCCCAACCGCAGCACCACGATGCGGTTGGCAATTTTAAACACGTCGCTCATGTTGTGCGAGATGACGAGCACCGCGCGGCCGCTCGCTGCAAGCCTCTGGATGAGCTCAAGCACCGCGCGCTGCTGCACGACGCCGAGCGCAGCGGTCGGCTCATCGAGCATGACGAGTTTCGAACCCCACAGGACGGATCGCGCCACAGCGACCGTCTGGCGTTGACCACCGGAGAGCGATGCGACCTGCGTGTGCAATGGGGGCAGGCGAATCCCAAGTTCGTTCAGCACAGGGATGGCGCGCCGCTCCATCTCGTTCCGGTCGATCACGCGCACCAGCCCGGGAATCACGCTGCGCCGCAGCTCCCGGCCGAGAAACAGGTTCGAGACGATGTCCAGGTTGTCACAGAGCGCGAGGTCCTGGTAGACCGTCTGAATGCCGTACTTTTCTGCCACGGCTGGACTCGTCAGGCGGACCGGCTGGCCCTCGAACAAGATCTCTCCTTCGTCCGGCTGCTCGACACCCGCGATCATCTTGATGGTGGTCGACTTACCGGCGCCGTTGTCCCCGACGAGCGCCACGATTTCGCCTGCATGCACGGAAAACGAAACACCGTCCAACGCCTGAACGGCGCCAAATCGCTTGCGAAGGCTGCGCACCTCGAGGACCGGCTGTGTCTTGACCTCCGTTGCCACGTACAGCGCCTCCTCTCGTTAAGAAGCGCCGGAGAACACGTCGCGTGCACTCCGGCGCTGGTCCTCAGACCTTTACTGCTGCTCTGCCGGGTTCTTGATGCGCGCCCAGGTCGTGAAGCCGTCCTTGATGACCGTGCTTGCGACGTTCGACTTCGTCACAACGATGGGCTGCAGGAGCACGGACGGCACGTTCGTGGCACCGTTGTTCACCGTGCCATTCACGAGCGATGCCGGCGGCTTCTTGCCCGTGATGAGGTCATACGCCAGCTGAGCCGCTGCGTTGGCCTCTTCCTTGATGGGCTTGTACACCGTCATCGACTGGGTGCCTTCGTAATAAATCCGGTGCAGGCCGGCGTCGGTCGCATCCTGGCCTGTCACGGGGATGCCCTTGATGTGCTGCTGCTCAAGCGCCTGGATGGCCGCGCCCGCCAGGTTGTCGTTCGCAGCCAGCACGGCGTCCACGTGATTGTGCAGCCGCGTGAGCGCCTGCTGCATCTCGGTCAGCGCCTGCTGCGAATCCCAGTTCGGCGTGAACTGCTCATAACCGAGCTTCAGCTTGCCCGATTTAAAGAGCGGATCCAGGACGTCATGGGCGCCCTGCGCGAACTGCTTCGCGTTCGGATCCGTGGGCGCGCCGTCCAACATGACCACGGTGCCGCCCTTCTTGGTGTGCTGCGCGATGTACTCGCCCTGAAGCTTGCCGACCTCGACGTTGTTGAACGAGACGTAATAGTCGACCTTGGCGTTCTGAATGAGGCGATCGTACGAGATCACGGGAACGTGCGCTTTCGCGGCCTCGGTGACGATGGTCGTGGCCGCAAACCCGTTCACCGGTGCCACGACGAGGAGCTTCGCACCCTCCGTGATGGCGCTTTCCACCTGCTGAAGCTGCGTCGCCTCAGACCCCTGCGCGTTGGCATAGATGATCTGCGCGTTCGGATCCAGCTTCTTCATCGCCGCGATGAAGTCCGGGCGATCATCGTACTCCCAACGCGGCGACGTGTTCGTCTCCGGCATCAGAAACGCGATTTTGACGCTCGGGTGCGGATTCACTGCAGACGCCGCGCCCGTCGACGTCGAGCCCTGCCCATTCGCCGAAGAGGTGCCGCACCCAGCGACAATCCCCGTCACGACGGCCGCCGCCGCCATCCACGTTGCGCTCTTCTTCCATGTCTTCTTGGCCACTCCGTACTACCCCCTTGTGGTGTTCGATATAACCCTACCTGCGTCACATCGCAACCGCTTACTCACGTCGCGGCGAAAGCGCCATCCCCATGACTCGCACACGTCTTGCGTTCGACGCTCTCGCCACAACCTGATCTATGCATACCAGACCGGAACCTAGTTTGTCAACACAAACAACTAAGTTTGCGAAGCTGATTTCTTTCCGTCGGCACGCCGTGTCCCCATCCCAACATCCGCGTTTCATGTGCACCGGGAACGGTGAATTTCGTCAGAGATTGCCGTTGACGCGTGTCACGAAACGCGCCCCGCCAACCTCGGCAGGGCGCGCACATGGCTCAGCCCACAGGAGTCTGCTCCCGCGTCCACTTCTTCGTGTTGAACTGATTGTTGACGAGGATGGGCACCTGAGGGAAGTTCGTGGGATAGGACCAGAAGCTCATGCCCCGCAAGTTGTACTCGACAACCAAGTCCTGCTTGGCCTGAAAGCTGCGCGGGTCCTCGAACCACACGATGTGGTGTCGCCCTTCTGCATCCGAATAGGTGAAATACGGCGCTTCGGCCCGAAGATCGTATTGGATGGGCACGTGCTGCTGATACGCGAGATTCACCGCCTGAACCGGCGTGAGGGTCGCGGCGCGCGTGCCGGGGCGATACGGAAGCGTCCAGTCGTACCCGTACACCGACACACCGAGCATGATCTTCTCGCGCGGGATGGCCGTGACGGCGTAGTTCAGGACCTTTCGCATCTGATCGACAGGCGAGACCGGCATCGGCGGGCCGCCTATCCAGCCCCACTCGTAGGTCATGAGGACGACGAAATCGCAAAGTTCCCCATGCCAGCGATAGTCGTGGGCCTCGTATAGGAGCCCCGGCTGGTCCTCGTACAGCTTCGGCGCAAGCGCGCTGGAAAGGAGGAATCCTTCTTTGCGCACGCGCTCGGCGCAGCGCTCGACGAAGGCGTTGTACAGGTCGCGATCTTGCGCGTACACGTATTCGAAATCGAGGTTGAGCGCTCGATAGCCCTTGTCGTTCATCACGCGGAGCACGTTCGTGAGGATCTTCTCCTGCGCGGACGGCGACGTGAAAATAGCGTGCGCCACGTCCGAGTTGAACATGTCTCCGTGCCAGTTGGTCAGCACGAGCATCGGCATCACGTTCTGATTCAGGGCCGCGTCCACCAAAGCCGTTTCGTCCGATCGCGCCCGGATGGATCCGTCCGTTTCCGCCTGGTATGAAAAGGGCGACACATACGTCAGCACAGGGGCGAGCACGTCCAGCTGATGCGGCGCGGGATCGGTGAACTGAACAAAGTACGCATTGACCTCGATGGTGCGGCGCTCCGCCCCGGTCACCTCGCCCTGACGCGTCGGAATGACGAGCGCCTGCCCGACGACCAACTGCTCCGGATTTCGAATGCCGTTTGCGGCCGCGATATCGGCAGCCGAGACGTGGTACAGCTTGCCCAGCTCCCACAGCGTGTCTCCAGGCTCGACGACATGAATGAGCATCTGCCTTCACTCCTCATGGATGGCGATCTCGACATCAGCCTATGCCCACTGCCCGCACGTGGGCTGGGCGGACGCCCATCGCCATGGCCATTTGGAGTTGAAAGCTGCACCGTCTATGATCGACATGGCAAGGAAATGGGAGGTGTGGCGCATGGCAACGGTTCCCGAAAACGACCCTTCTCCTGCGCAACCACTGTCTCGCCGGCTCGTCCTCTTGATGGCAGTGGCCGCAGGCGTCGGCGTGGCCAACCTGTACTACCTGCAACCTCTCCTGCACGACATTCAGGTCGGCTTTCGCGCGCCATCCTGGCAGGTGGGCTTGGCGGCGACCCTGACCCAAATCGGCTACGCGCTGGGGCTGTTTCTCTTTGTTCCCCTTGGGGACAGCCTGGAGCGACGAAGCCTGATGGTGAGGATGTGCGTGGTGACCGCGGGAGCGCTCCTCATCTTGGCGGGATCGCCCAACGTGTGGTGGCTCATGGGATGCTGCCTGGCCGTGGGCGCGGCGACCATCGTGCCGCAGCTCGTGGTCCCCTTTGCGGCTCACCTCGCGCTCCCGGAAGAACGCGGCCGCACGGTCGGCACGGTGATGAGCGGCCTGCTCATCGGCGTCCTGCTGGCGCGCACACTGGCAGGTCTCGTGGGCCAGGCGCTCGGATGGCGGGCCGTTTACGCCCTGGCGGCCGCAGGAATGATGGGCCTCGCGGCCTTGCTTCGCGCAAGTCTGCCTGCATCGCCGCCCGAATCGCGCACGCCGTACGGGCAACTGCTCCTCTCGCTCGTCCACCTGATCCGCGCCTATCCGGACCTGCGCGACGCATCGCTCCTCGGCGCGATGTCGTTCGCGGCGTTCAGCGCGTTTTGGACCGTGCTCTCGCTCTATCTCGCCGGCCCGCCGTTTCATCTCGGCCCGGGCGTCACTGGGCTGTTTGGCCTCGCCGGCGTTGCGGGCGCACTCGCCGCGCCTTACGCGGGGCAGATGGCGTCACGGCTTCCGGCCATCTGGACGGCCCGGCTCGCCTCGTGCCTGACCCTCGCGTCGTTCGGGCTCTTTTGGACCTTTCGGCACAGCCTCGCAGGTCTCGCACTCGGCGTCGTTCTCATGGACCTCGGCGTTCAAGCGACGCAGGTGTCGAATCAGGCGCGCATCTACAGCCTGTCGGATGAGGCGCGCAGCCGCATCAATTCGGTGTACATGGTGACCTATTTTCTCGGAGGTGCCCTGGGGTCGTTCGTGGGCGCGAGCGCGTGGGACCGATTTCACTTCGGTGGGGTCTGTGTGGCGGCGTGCGTCCTCCTCGCCATCGGCATCTTTGGCGTCGCAATGGTCGCGCCGTCCCGCTTGCGGGGCTGGCGCACGTGACCGAGCGGGGAGCCACCCGCTCGGCCCCGTTCGCCCTGGCGATCTCGCCTTCAGATCCCGATGGACCTCATGCTGGCCTCTGGATACCGCGCGCCCGCGGCGACGCCTTTTGGCGCAATGGCGTCGATCTCGCGCAGCTCCTCCGCCGTGAGCTTCACCTCAAGCGCGCCGAGGTTTTCCTCAAGATACTTCACCCGCTTCGTTCCCGGGATGGGCACGATGTCTTCTCCCTGCGCCATCACCCAGGCAAGGGCGAGTTGCGCGGGTGTGCAGCCCTTTTCGCGCGCGAGGCGCTCGATCTTCTCGACGAGATCGAGATTCCGCTTGAAGTTTTCGCCCTGGAAGCGCGGCGAATGGCGGCGGTAGTCGTCCTCCGGCAGGTCTTCGAACCGGCGAATGGCGCCGGTCAAGAAGCCGCGGCCGAGCGGGCTGTACGCCACAAAGCCGATGCCAAGCTCCCGCACGGTCGGCAGGATCTCGTCCTCCACGTCGCGGCTCCACAGCGAGTACTCGGTCTGGAGCGCCGTGATGGGATGCACCTTGTGCGCGCGGCGGATGGTCTGCGCCCCGGCCTCGGACAGGCCCAAGAACCGCACCTTTCCTGCCTTCACCAACTCCGCCATGGCCCCGACCGTCTCCTCGATGGGCACGTTCGGATCGACGCGGTGCTGGTAGTACAGGTCGATGTAGTCGACGCCAAGCCGCTTGAGGCTCGCATCGCAGGCCTGTTTCACGTATTCGGGCCTGCCGTTGATGCCGAGGAAGGTCCCGTCCGGCGCGCGGACGTTTCCGAACTTCGTAGCGATCACGACTTGGTCGCGATACGGCCTGAGCACACGCCCCACGAGCTTCTCGTTCTCGCCGACGCCGTACATGTCGGCCGTGTCGAAGAAGTTGATGCCGAGTTCCACGGCGCGCTCCAGCGTCCGGATGGCCTCCGCCTCGTCGCGGCCGCTGTAGAAATCCGACATGCCCATGCAACCGAGCCCAAGCGCAGAAACCGTAAGGCCCTGCGTGCCCAACGCTTTCGTCTGCACGTGCCATCCCTACCTTTCAAATTCGCGCGACTCGCAATCAAGCGACGCCTGCGCAACTAGTATAATCCTTTCTGGAAAGTTCAAAAAACGCATGTGAAGGAGGACCTTCGCTTGCAGCGCCAAACGCCCGAACCCTCGTCGCCCCCGCGTCACCTCGCCATCACCTTCGACGACGGCCCAGACGGGGACATGACGCCCAAGATCCTGTCCACGCTCCGGGATTACGGCGTGCCCGCCACCTTTTTCTGCATCGGCCAGCAAGTCGAACGATTTCCCGATGTCCTCAAATCCATCCACCAGGCCGGGCACGAGATCGGCAACCACACCATGACCCATCCCTACCTCACGAAATTGACGGACGCCGAGATCGAACGGGAATTGCGCGAATGCCAAGCGGCCATTGAGAAGGTCGTGCAGGTGCCCATCCGCTACTTTCGCCCGCCGTACGGAGACATCGACGATCGCGTCCGCCGCATCGCGGCCTCCCTTCACTACGAAGTCGTCCTCTGGGACGTCGACTCGCTCGATTGGTCTGGGATTCCCGGCCCAGCCGTCGCGGCCAACGTGCTGCCCAAGCTCAGGCCGGGCGCCATCATCCTGATGCACGCCGGGCCGTTTGCGAAGGGTACGCCGGAGGCGCTCCCGTACGTGCTCGAGGTGGCGGTGGCAATGGGCTACGATTTCGTCCCGCTCGCGAAGCTTCACCGGTGAATCCGCCACTGCGCGAATGACCCGTCCTCCGCACGGACGTTCGCTCCGCCGCCCGGCTGGCCCGTGCCCGTCCTGGATGCCGAGCCTTGTTCTCACGCGGAGGGCTGCGACCAGCGGCCTGCGTACGCGACGATGTGGAGATCGACGAACTCCGCGCGGTTCAGCACGTAGGTGATGGGCCGGTGGGCGAATCGCGCGCCGAGACCTCGGTTCAAGGGCTGTCCCATCACGATCTGGGAGACCGATTCGCTCTCGGCCGTCTCGACGATCACCTGCCCGACCGATTTGTGCAGGGCAGGCCGAAGAAGGAACTCTGCCCCGAACTGCTCGGCGAGATCGCGCACGGCCGCAAAGTCGCGCTCACTCTGGCTCGATAGAGGGAACTCCGTCTGCACGACGAGCACGTACAGCTTGGCCTGCAGCCGGTCCGCGATGCGCCATCCGCGCCGAATGAGCGCTTCGGAGTGCGGGCGGTAGTTGACGCAGACCAGGATCCGCTCCGGATCGGCGGGCGGAGGCGGCGCCAACCGCCCGTCCACCACGTCGGCCACCTCGCGAAGCGCGATCTCGCGCAGCGCGGCCAAATGCGCAAGCTGAAAGAAGTTGCTCAGCGCCTGCTCCACCTTTTCCGGCGGGTAGATCTTGCCTTCCAAGAGCCGCTCCACCAGCGTCTCCGGGCTCACGTCGATGAGCTTCACCTCGCTCGCGAGCTTCACGAACCAGTCCGGCACGCGCTCGCGGATGGTCGCACCCGTGATGTGCTCGACGCGATCTTTCAGGCTCTCGAGGTGTTGCACGTTCACGGCGGACACCACGTCGACCCCGTGCTCCAACAGATACAAAATGTCCTGATACCGCTTCTTAAACATGCTGCCCGGCGCATTGGTGTGTGCGAGTTCGTCCATCAGGACGACCTGCGGGCGCCGGGCGAGGATGGCCGCGAGATCCGGCTCCTCGTACACCTTCCCGCCATACTCGATCCGCCGCTTCGGAATCCGCTCGAGATCGCCGATCTGAGCCTCCGTCTCCGGGCGCCCGTGGGTCTCGATGAGGCCGATCACGACGTCGATCCCGCGGACCTTCCAGTCGTGCGCGTCCTGCAACATGCGATACGTCTTGCCGACGCCCGGCGCCGCGCCGATGTAAAGCGTGAGTTTACCGGGAAGCTTCCGCTCCCGGACCACCCGCTCGCTCGCCCAGTTTCGCTGCTCCCTTGCCGCCGGCGACAACGGCCGCCAGCCCACCACGCGCAGGTCGACGTACTGCAGGTGCTTCAGCAAGTACTGCACCGGATGATGCCACGCCATCAGGCGGCGCGGAGACGCGCCCTTCCTTGGCTGGCCGAGCACCACCTGCGTCGCGTTGACCCGCCTCGCGACCCGGAGGATGACCTCACCCACGGGCCGGTCCCGCTTGGGCTCGAGCACCCACTCCGCGCCGTGAAACTCGGCCAGCCTCCTCAATTCGTCCACCTCGGCCCGCGCGCGTTCGGTCATGCGGTCCTCGTCCGTTTCGGCCGCGTACACGACATGGAGATCGCCTTTCATTCGCATCGCCATGCGCCGCCCGCGCTCGATGAGCGTAGCCGCGCGATCCGGATGACTCACGCAGACAAGCACGACCTCCTTCGCGCCGACAGGCCCCGGAATCGCCCGACGCTCATAGGAATGCTCCAGGCGTTCGTCGACATCGTCCGCCACGGCCCGGAGCGACATCTGGCGAAGCCACGCCAGCCGATCCACGCGAAAGAAGTTTTGCAGGGCGGCGTCCACTTTCTCGGGTGGGTAGATCTCCCCGTCTCGCAGCCGCTGCCTGAGCGTCTCGGGCGTCACGTCGATGACGGTGACCTCGTCCGCTTCGCGCAAAAACCACTCGGGCACGACCTCCCGCACGCGGATGCCAAGTTGTTGCTGAACCTCGTCGCGAACGGACTCCAGGTGCTGAATGTTGAACGCCGTCATCACCGAGATCCCGCGATCCAAAAGATACATCACGTCCTCGTATCGCTTCTCGTGCATGGCGCCCGGCGGGTTCGTGTGCGCGAGCTCGTCGATGACGCACACCTCCGGCCGCCGAGCGACAATCGCGTCGAGATCAGGCTCCTCGAACGTCGCCTGCCCCACCTTCAGCACCCGCGGAGGAATCACTTCCAACCCCTCGAGCAGCTTCTCGGTGGCGGGACGGCCGTGCGTCTCCACCCATCCGATCACGACGTCGGTTCCCTCTTCGCGAAGCCGGCGCGCCTCGCGCAGCATGGTGTAGGTCTTTCCCACCCCGGGCGCGGCGCCGATGAACACGCGCAGGCGCCCCCGGCGGCCCGAGCCGCCCGTGGGCCGGATGACCTCACCTCCCGTCATCTCGCCGTCCCCACCCGCGCGCCCGGGTGGAGTTTCTCCCAGATGGCCAGGTTGAGCTGCATGACGTTGACCATCGGCTCTCCGTACAGGCCGAGCGCCGGGAATGCGGCGTCGCGCTGCACGAGCGAGCGAAGCCAAGCTTCAGAGAGCCCCGTGGCTTTGCTAATGCGCGGAATTTGGTCATACGCGTCCTTCAACTCGACATCGGGATCCAGCCCCGATCCCGTCGACTCCACCATGCTCGTAGGGACCTGGTCCCCCTTAAGCCCCGGATTTTGTCGGAGCACAGCGCGCAGGTTTTGCCGAACCTCCTGCACAAGCGCCGGATTCGTGGGCCCGAGATTCGATCCGCCCGATCCGTCCGCGTTGTAGTTCACGGCCGAAGGGCGCGGCTCAAACCACATCGGCTGCGGAAACGGCTGGGCGATGAGCTCGGACCCCACGGTGCGACCATTGACCGAGATGAGGCTTCCCTGTGCCTGCCACGGGAACACAATCCGCCCCAATGCCACGAAGAAGAGCGGGTACACGATGCCCAGAAGCACGGCGAAGACCAGGGTGAATCGAAGGCTTCTCCACACGTTGATCACAGTCGCTTCCCCCTTCACACCGCGCCAAGCGCGTGCAGGATGACATCAATGACCTTGATCCCCACAAACGGCGCGATCACGCCGCCGACGCCGTACAGGAGCAGATTTCGCATCAACAGCTGCATCGCACTTGTCGGGCGGTATTTGACGCCGCGCATCGCGAGCGGGATGAGCAGCGGAATGATCACAGCGTTGAAGATGAGCGCGGACAGGATGGCGCTCCGCGGGCTCGTCAGATGCATCACGTTCAAGGCGCCGAGCGCTGGCAGAAAGCTCGTAAACATCGCCGGGATGATGGCGAAATACTTCGCCACGTCGTTCGCAATCGAAAATGTTGTGATGGCGCCGCGCGTGATGAGCAGCTGCTTGCCGATGGCCACCACCTCGATGAGCTTCGTCGGATCGGAGTCGAGATCGACCATGTTTGCGGCTTCCTTGGCCGCCTGTGTGCCACTCTGCATGGCGAGCCCCACGTCCGCCTGGGCGAGCGCCGGCGCGTCGTTGGTGCCGTCGCCCGACATGGCGACGAGCCTGCCCTGTTCCTGCTCGCGCCGGATGAGGCGCATCTTGTCCTCGGGCTTTGCCTCGGCGACGAACTCGTCGACGCCGGCCTCGCGCGCGATGGTCGCCGCCGTGAGCGGGTTGTCGCCCGTGCACATGACGGTCCGAATGCCCATCTTGCGCAACTCCTCAAACCGCTCGCGGATGCCCGGCTTGACGATGTCTTTCAGGTAGATGACGCCGTACACGCGCTGATTCTCGGCCACCACGAGCGGCGTGCCGCCCTCCTTGGCCACGCGCTCCACCACCGCGTCGAGATCGCCCGGGATCTGCCCGCCTTGCGCGAGCACGTACCGCTTGATGGCGTCCGCTGCGCCCTTGCGGAGACGCGTCCCGTCCGGAAGGTCGAGCCCGGACATGCGCGTGTCCGCCGAAAACTCGACGTTGCGTGCATCGGCATAGTCCTCGCGGCGGAAGGTAAGGCCCATCTGCCGGGCGAGATCGACCACCGAGCGGCCCTCGGGCGTCTCATCGAACAGCGAACACAAAGCCGCTTTCTCGGCGAGCGTGCGCTCATCGACGCCCTGCACCGGGAGAAACGCCGACGCGAGCCGATTGCCGATGGTGATGGTGCCCGTCTTGTCGAGAATGAGCGTATCGACGTCGCCGGCGGCCTCCACGGCTTTGCCGGACTTCGCGATGACGTTGAAGCGTATGACCCTATCCATACCAGCGATGCCAATGGCGGATAGGAGCGCGCCAATGGTCGTGGGAATGAGGCAGACGAGAAGCGCCACGAGTGTCGCGACGTCCACGTGTGCGCCGAGCCCCTTCGCGATGGGCGGCAGGCAGTCGATGACGATGAGAAAGATGAGCGTGAGCCCCGCGAGCAGCACGGACAGCGCAATTTCGTTTGGCGTCTTTTGCCGAGACGCGCCTTCCACGAGCGCGATCATTCGGTCGAGAAACGTCTCGCCGGGATTGGCGGTGACGCGGATGACGAGTTCATCCGACAACAGCTTCGTCCCGCCTGTGACCGAGCTGAAGTCACCCCCCGCTCCGCGAATGACCGGAGCCGATTCGCCGGTGATAGCCGACTCATCCACACTGCCAATGCCCTCGATCACCTCGCCGTCCGCGGGGATGAGTTCCCCCGCCACCACCTTGACGACGTCCCCCTTGCGCAGATCGGACGCCGGGATGCGTTCGTAGCGCCCATCGCGCAGGACGTTCGCCATCAGTTCTGTTTTCGTCCTGCGCAGCGACTCCGCCTGCGCCTTGCCGCGTCCTTCCGCGATGGCCTCAGCAAAGTTGCCGAAGAGCAGGGTGACAAAGAGAATCACCGTGACGGCGAGATCATAGCCTCGCGCGCCGGCCATACCGCCAGGGCGCACCGCGGAGCCGAACAGGCTGGGATCGAAGGTCAGCGCGAGCGTGACCAACATGCCGATCTCGACGACGAACATCACGGGATTGCGCACCAGGACGCGCGGATCGAGTTTGACGAAGGAGTCGACACATGCGCGCAAGACGAGGGCGCGATCGAACGAGCCTTTGCGAGCCATACGCACACTCTCCTTTCAGCCGAGTTGCAGCTGTTCGCCTATCGGCCCGAGCGCGAGATACGGGAAGAACGTCAACGCGCCGACGATGATGAACACCGCGACAAACACGTAGCCAAACGCGAACGTGTCCACCTTGAGCGTGCCCGACGTTTCGGGGATGCGCGCCTTTCCGGCGAGCGAACCTGCGATGGCGAGCATGGCGATGATCGACACGTAGCGCCCGAACAACATCACGAGCCCGATGGAGATGTTGTAAAACGGCGTGTTTCCGTTCAGCCCCGCGAATGCCGAGCCGTTGTTGGCCGCTGCCGACGTGAACGCGTACAGGACCTCGGTGAACCCGTGCAGTCCAGGGTTGCCCATGGAAGCCCGGGCGCTCGGCAGCGCCATGGCGATGGCGGTCGGGACGAGGATGACGAACGGATGCACGAGCATCGCCGCCGTCGCGAGCTTCATCTCGCGAGCCTCGATCTTCTTTCCGAAGATCTCCGGAGTTCGCCCGACCATGAGCCCGGAGATGAAAACCGCGATGATGAGAAACATGAGGATATTGAGTAGCCCCACGCCCTTCCCGCCGAAGATCAGGTTGAACATCATGAATAGGAGTGGAACCATGCCGCTCAGGGGCATCAGGCTGTCGTGCATCGCGTTCACCGCGCCGGTGGTGTACGCGGTGGTGGCGGCGACGAACAGGCTCGTCAGGGGCAGGCCGAACCGCACCTCCTTGCCCTCCATGTTGGGACCATGAATGCCGAGCGCGTGCGCGAGAATGGGATTCCCCGCCGCTTCGTACGCGTACACGATGTACGCACCCGCGAGCAGGATGGCGCCGAGCAGGGTGCAGAGCACGATGGCCAATCTGCGGCTGCGCAGAAAATGCCCCGCGGTGAACACCAGGGCGGTTGGAATGAGCCCCATGCCCATGATTTCGAGGATGCACGTCCACGCGTTCGGATTCTCGAACGGGTGCGCGGAGTTGGCGTTGAAGAACCCTCCCCCGTTCGTCCCGAGCTGTTTAATGGCTTCAAGCGTCGCCACCGGACCGCGCGCGATGGTCTGCATGCTCCCGGCCAGCGTGTGCACGACGGCTGGCCCGGAGAGCGTCTCGGGGACGCCGAGCGCGAGCAGCAACACGGCAAGGATGGCCGCGATGGGCAGGAGAAGGCGCGTGTGCGCCTTGACGAGATCGACCCAAAAGTTGCCAAGCGCGTCCGTCTTCTGGCGGCTCAGGCCGCGCAAAAACGCCATCGCCGCCGCGAGCCCGGTCGCCGCGGACGTGAATTGCAGGAACGTGATACCGATCATCTGGCTCAGGTACGACAAGGACTGCTCACCGGCGTAGTTCTGCCAGTTGGTGTTGGTGATGAAACTTGCCGCCGTGTTGAACGCCAAATAGGGCGGCATCGCGGGGATATGCGCCGGATTGAGCGGCAGCACGCCCTGCAAGCGAAACACGGCGTACGCAAAGAGCGCCATGACGAGGTTGGACACCATCATGGCCCGGAGATATGCCTTCCAGTCCATTTCGACTTCCGGATTGACGCCGATGAGCCGATAGATGGCACGCTCGACGGGCACCATCACGGCGTCCGGTCGGACGCGCTCGCCGACAAACGTTCGATAGATATAGCCACCCAGTGGCCACGCGCACGCGACGAGCGCAAGCACCACCAGAAAAATCGCGAGGATGCCGGATAAGGTCACTCCTAGCGCCTCCCTTTCTTGTTCACGCCCGCCCGGTCCAGAAAAGCAGGCGTCAGAACTTCTCCGGATGGAACATCACGTAGACGAGATAGGCCATCACCGCGATGGACAGCACGAGCAAAAACCACATGGTCACGCCCCCCTATGAACGATCGAAGGATCGATGAATGACGTACAAGAGTGCAAACACCGCCAAAAACAGGGCGATTGAGATGACGTCCTCCACAACAACTCCCCCCTCCGGCCGACACCTCGCAGTCTATCCAGCCGGGCATGAGGAATCGGATGTTGATTCGCCGCCGATGGCGTAAAAAATGCGTAAAAATCGTTGGCAAGCCCGCATCGTCGCGCTACCCTTCAGGAGAGACAGTTTGCGGCATGCGCGCCGCACGGAGTGGATGCGTGTGCGATTTACCCCGAAGTGGCAGATCCTGCGCGTGAATTGGCCCACATGGTGGCAGGAAGGGCGCCAAGGCGAGACCGCGCTGCCTCGGCCCGCCCGTGCCGTCTGGGCATACGCCGCCGTATGCGGCATGGACGCGCTCCTCACGGGCCTCGTGTTTTTGCTCGACTTCCATTACGATCGCGTCAACATCGCCATGCTGTATCTGATTCCGGTCGTCGTCGCGTCCGGCGTGTACGGCCTTTGGCCCGGCGTGTTTGCGGCGTGCCTTGGCCTCATGTCGTTCGATTTCTTCTTTGTGCCGCCCATCTTCAGCTACGCGGTGAGCGATCTTCGCTTTCTCGTGTCGTTCGCGGTGTTTCTCGTCGTGGCCATCACGACTGCGGGGCTCGCCTCTAGCATGCGGCGGAGGGCGGAGGAGGCCAGCCAGCGCGCGCGCATCGCGCAGACACTCTTTCGCATGAGCCGAGCCCTGACGGCCGCGATGGACGAGGCTCGCGTGGTCCAGACCGCGCTGGAACAGGTCCGAGATCTGCTGAACACGCACGCGTACATTGCCCTCAAGCGGCCGCACGGCTACGATCTTCGGGCACTTCAGGGAGATGAGGCAGACCCCGTGATCGATCGGCAGGTCCTCGACTGGGTCCTTCGCCACGGCGATCTCGCCAGCTTCGGCTCGAAGTCTCACGGCCAGGCTGCGTTCTTGTACGTGCCGATCCGCGCTCAGGACGAGGTGTACGGCGCCTTCATCGTCGGCGAACCCGGGCAGTTTCGTCTGGCCACGCGCGGCGAGATCGTGGACATCCTGCGGGCCATGGCGAGCCTCGTGGCCATCGCGCTCAGCCGAATCGCGTCCGAAGAGCGGGCGCGGCTTGCGGACATCGCGGCGGAATCGGAGCGCATCCGAACCGCCATCCTCAACTCCATTTCCCACGAGCTGCGCACCCCCATCACCACCATGCTCGGAGCGGCCGAGGCCCTGCTTGACCCAGGCGCGTCGCTCGATCCGGCCGATCGACGTGAACTCGTGCTGACGCTTCGCAACAGCGCCCTGCGCATGAATCGACTCGTCACGAATCTCATCGGCATGGCGCGCATTGAAGGGGGAATGCTGGTGCTCAACAGGCGGCCCACCGATCTCGCCGACGTCATCCGCAGCGCGCTGCACGAGGTCGCGGAGTTAACTGCCGACCATCCTGTGCGCGTGCGGGCGCCGCATCCGTCCCCCATCGCGGAAGTCGACGAGACGCTGTTCCAACAGGCGGTGGTGAACCTCCTCTCGAATGCGGCCAAGTACTCGCCGCCCGGCGCGCCCACCGACGTGACGCTCGCGTCGTGCGGGACAGAGGCGACGCTCGAGGTCCGCGACTACGGTATCGGCATTTCGGACGACGAGATCGACCGCGTGTTCGACAAGTTTTACCGCAGCCAGCGGGTCAACAAGATCCCGGGCACGGGCCTCGGCCTCGCCATCGTGCGGGCTGTCGTCGAGGCGCACGGCGGACACATCGAGGTCGAGCGGATGAATCCCGGCACCGCGTTTCACATTCGGTTGGCGGCGCGGCCGGCTCCCAAGGAGGCGGAAAATCGGTGAGTGGGGCAAAGATTCTGGTGGTGGACGACGAGCGCGCGATTTTGAAGCTCATGCAGATTGCGCTCAAAGGACATGGATACGAGGTGCTGGAAGCTTCGAGCGGAGAAGAGGCACTGGTGGTGGCGAGCACGAAGCGGCCCGATCTCGCCGTGATCGACTGGGGCCTGCCCGACATGGAAGGCATCGAGGTGTTGCGGCGGCTGCGCGAGTGGTCGCAGATGCCCGTCATCATGCTGACCGTGCGCGACGCGGAAGAAGACAAAATTGCGGCACTCGACGCTGGCGCGGACGATTACGTGGTAAAGCCCTTCGGCATGGGCGAGCTGCTCGCCCGGATCCGCGTGGCACTCCGACACGCCGCGCGCGTCCAGGATGAACCCGTCATCGAGGCGGCGGGCCTCGCCATTCACCTGGCGGAGCGGCGGGTGGAACTGAACGGCGAAGCGGTGAAGCTCACGCCTATCGAGTACGATCTGCTGAAGGCCCTGGCGCAGAACGCCGGAAAGGTCGTGACACAGAGGCAACTCTTGCGCCACGTTTGGGGCGACGTCGATCCCGACAACGCCGCGCACTACCTGCGCGTGTACATCGGCCACCTCCGCAAGAAGCTCGAGGACGATCCGTCTCGCCCATGGCGCATTGTCACCGAACCAGGCGTGGGGTATCGATTGGCGGTCGAGCCGCCGGAGGCGTGAAAAAAGCCGCCCAAGCCGGGCGGCCAACAACGCGCTGCTTCGCATCAAGGTGCTTGTTGCGACGCCGCGCTCAGTCGTCGACGTCGACCTCCTTGTGCTCGCGGACGATGTGATTGTAGTCGTAGCCATGTTCGCAGTGCTGGCAGTGTACGCGTACCACAAGCTCGCCTTCGGGCACCTCGACGACGTTTTTCTTCTCACACCGCGGGCAGATGGACTCCACAATCCAATGCTTGTGATGGCTCATGCGATCGCCTCCCTACTCACTTCGTTTCAGGATATCGCGGCGGCTTCAAAACAGAATTGAATCCACGCCGCTTGTGCCTAGGGCGCGATCGCCCGCAACAAGCCTTCACCCGCGCCCCGACTCAGTCCAGCCCGTGCAGGAAGTAGTACGCGTCGATGGAGCCAAATCCCGTCGGGTGATCCCACCCAGGCCCTGCGTTGTACGCTCCGTTCGATCCGGCCGTGATGTCGTGGAACGCATACGGCGCGTATGACGTGTTCCGCGCCATCGCGTAGATGCCTACGTCCGCCAGCCCAATTGGCGCTTTGCCTTCGAGCGCTCGCGCCTGATCGATGAGCGCAAACGTGGCCGCCATCATTGGTGCGACGAAGCTCGTGCCTCCCGCGACTTCCCACTGGCCCTGATAGTAGAAGTCGTAGCCCGTGGCCGGATCCGCGTTCAGGCTCACGTCGCACGTCTGGCGATAGCCGGTCTGCGGCACGCCCGGTCCGTATTGCCACCACGGCTCGCCGTACACCGAGCTCACGCCGCCGCCCGTGTCGGACCAGGCCGTCTCCTCAAGGCGCGCGCCGTCGGTGCCGAGCACGAGCCTCGTCCCGCCGCATGCGGTGACGTACGGATCGGACGAAGGATAGTCGACATCGGTCCCACTCGTTCCGTCGGACGATCCGCTGTCCCCCGCCGCCGCGAACACACTCTGTCCCTGCGCAGCCATCTGCATGAAGATCTGGTGCTCCGCCTGCATCGTGGACGAATCCGTCTCTGATTCGGGCGCGCCCCAACTCGTCGTGACCACGTGCGCGCCGTCGTCCGCGGCGACCTGCGCGAACGCGTCGATGAACGACTGGGCGTCCGGCTGCGCCGCTTCATACACGGCGAGCGACGCGGTGGGCGCAACGGCGTGCGCCCATTCGCAGTCGAGCGTGGTCTCGTCATTGGGCGACGTGTACGATCCGTCGATCACGCGCTGGCGCACCACGGGATTTGACAGTCCGAAGGCGCGATCGAACGCCTGGATATCCGACATCTGGACGGAGCCGGAAGTTACAATCGCAATGACCTGCCCGCGGCCCATGTAGTGGCTGTAGAGCGGCGTGTAGTCGTAGGCGCGCTGAATCTGCGCGGGCGTGTAGCCGCCGCCCGCCGGCGCGGCGTGCGCCATCACGAGGTGGCGCTCCATCGCGTCGCTCGACAGGCCCACGACGGCCGATACGCGTGCGGCCAGCGGCGCGGGCAGCGTCGCAGCCCCGTCCGGCGCATACCACGCGGCCGTTCCCTTCTCATATTTCATCTCGCGCACGCCGAACGCTCGCTCAACGTCGCGCGCCCGGCCGGCGACCGAGAGCACCATGGGATCGGCCGTCTGCTGGACGCTGAGCCCGTATGCGCGCAGACCCTGAACCACAGCCTGCACGTCCGCCTTTGTCGGTGCGAACTCTGCGTCGAATTCGGCTGGCGTGAGAAACCGCCCCGCGTCTGGCGATCCGGGCGTGTACAAGTTCTGAATCAGGCGCTCGAGCTGCGCCTCGTGGCGCAGGCGCAGGGTGATCACCAGGTGCATGGGCTGCGAAGGCGGTAGCGTCCCCTCTGGGTGCGCGCCGCGCATTCGCGGATCGCGGGAAGCCACCACCGCCCGTTCCTGAAGCGGTGCGGCGAAAACCGCCGCCGGCGCGGCAAGAACAGCTGAAGCGGCCGCGGCGACGGACAGGCGTGTGAGCGCTCGCATGCGGAACCCTCCCTGTGTCTGTCGATTCTGTTCTTTCTAGTTAACCGACAGTATAAAGGGAGGAGAATTACATTTATAGTTAAAAAAAGAGGAACCCGAATCGCATTCTGGTTCGCCTTCACGCACCGTGGTCAGATTGGCGGCGCCATCCATCCCTCCACGCGTCGAACGCCCTCGTGGCGCACCAGCTCGGCGAAGTACCTGCGGGCGAAGTCGCGACGCCTCGGCGGCGCGCGTGAGATGATGCCTCCGCGACCGCGCGAGCCCTATCCGTGCCGCCATCGCGGTTGTCCGCGAAGTCTCCGAAGCCAAACCGCACACGTTTGTGGTACGATGACCTCGTCTGACACATAAAATCATGAACGACGAGGATGATCCGCCATGTCTCACGCAAGCCTGGGCCATAAGCCGCCGTTTCGCGCAGATCAGGTGGGCAGCCTGCTGCGCCCCGAGCCTGTCAAGGAGGCGCGCCGGCGGTTTTTTGCGGGCGAGATCGACCGCGATGCGCTGACGGCCGTCGAGAACGAAGCGATTCGCCAGATCGTCGCGAAGCAGAAAGAGGTTGGGTTGGTCGCCGTAACGGACGGCGAGCTGCGGCGCTCGTGGTGGCACTTCGATTTCCTCGAGCACCTTGACGGCGTGCAGGGCTACGAGCCCGCGCAGGGCGGCATTCAGTTCCACAACGTGACCACCCGCCCGCGCGCCATCCGCGTGGTGGACAAGCTCGGCTTTCCAAAGGATCACCCGATGCTGGCGCACTTCCGCTTCCTGCTCGAAGTCGCGGGTCAGCACGTGGCGAAAATGACCATCCCGAGCCCCAGCATGCTGCACTTCCGCGGCGAGATCGCAGAAGGGGTGTACCAAGACGAGGACGAGATGTTCCATGATCTCGCTCTCACCTATCAGGACGCCATTCGTGCGTTCTACGACGCGGGCTGCCGCTACCTGCAGCTCGACGACACGGCCTGGGCGTATCTTTGCTCGGACGAGCAGAAGCAGCAGATGATGGCCAAAGGGCGGGACCCGAAGCGACTCGAGGCCAAGTACGCGGAGACCATCAACAAGGCGCTCGAGGCGAAGCCCGCGGACATGACCATCACCATGCACATCTGCCGCGGGAACTTCCGCTCCACCTGGATTTCGTCTGGAGGCTACGAGCCCGTCGCAGAGACGTTGTTCCAGAAGCTCAACATCGACGGGTTCTTCCTCGAATACGATACAGAGCGGGCGGGCGGGTTCGAGCCGCTTCGGTTTGTGAACCGCAAGTCGCTTTTCATCGTGCTCGGCCTCATCACCAGCAAGCACGGCGCGCTCGAGGACAAGGACGAGGTCAAGCGGCGGATCGACGAGGCCACGCGCTACGTCCCGCTCGACCAACTGTGCCTGAGCCCGCAGTGCGGCTTTGCGTCGACGGAAGAGGGGAATCTGTTGACCGAAGACGAACAGTGGGCGAAGCAGCGCCACGTCGTCGAGATTGCGCACGAAGTCTGGGGATGACAGAGAAGGTCGACAAAAGAGGGGTCAAATGGTGTACGCGGTGCGCGTCGTCTACCGCTATGTGCGGCGCTACTTCAAGTTTTTGCTCGTCGGCGTGATGAACGCGGCCGTCGATCTCGGCGTGTTGAACGCGCTTCTGCTCGCGTTTCCGACGCGATCGCCGCTCGTCCTGATGGCGTACAACACGATCGGGGTGCTCGCGGCCATCTGCAACAGTTATCTGTGGAACCGGTTCTGGACGTTCGGCGACATCGCGACGGGATCGCGCCGGGAGAAGATGAAATTTGCGCTGCAGTCACTCGTCAACCTGGTGTTGAACGACGCGATTCTGGTGGGCGCGAACGATTACCTGGTCACGCATCGCGGACTCCCCTATATGCTGGGGAGCAACATCGCCAAAGGCGGCGCGATGTTCGTCTCGTCGTCCGTCTCGTACGTGTTCATGCGCATGTTCGTGTTCAAGCGGCGAAATGTGCTCCACTGGGAGACGCACCGCCGATAGGAAGCTTGCGCTAACAGGTCCAACAGATTGGATTTGAAATCAGTAATTACCTTCCCACATTTTCGTCTTCCATGCTATGATCAGTTTGTCACCCATGCGCGCGCATTCCTCAAATCAGGGTGGTGTCCACGGGGACTGCGCGCGCATTTGGTTTTTGAAATCCCCATTCATAGATTCGCTGAAGATGAGCTTCCGCGAGATCGAGGCGCGGACGAGGGTTTTCCTTGTCTGAGTTCACCTCGGTTCTCTGAGATCAACATTTTGATTTTTAGGGATTGACAGACGAATCGCGCCAAGCTATGATCCTCTCATATTTTTTCTCATTTTCCTCTATGAGGGGTGATTTTGTGAAGGCGGCGCGTTTTACGGCCCTCGCGGCAGGCGCAGCTGTGCTTCTGGCCGGTGCATTCCTCGCGGTTTGGGAGGCGCCGCGCGTCTACTCCAATCCAACGCCCGTCCCCGTGCCATCCTCGGGGAACGTGGTCCAACAGTGGTGGCAAGAACAGCATTCGTCCGCTTCCACACTTGAAAAGGTCCTCTATACGTCCGAGTTGTACGTTGAGATGCCGCTTGTCAATCAGTATACGCGGCAGCTCACGTTGCCCGACTTTTTGATGGTACAAGGCACGCCGTCGCAGAAGTATGCAGACGGAAGGATGACAGTTTTTTACGTCTCGTGGAAGTCATGGGGAGATGCCTGGATTCACGATTTCCACTATCACCCAACCATCTTGCGTTGCACCCTGTGGAGCCACAAAGCCACGGTCTCCATTTTGCCTGCGGCAACCGAACATATGACCGCCAATCCGGCGGTCCTCGCCAACTTCCCGGGCGTCGTTCATAAGTTGACGCTGCAACCCGACGCGACGGGCGCGTGGAAGGTGGCGGACGACGATTATACCGACGAATTCAAGCAAGACGTTGGTTCCAACGTGGATTGGAAGAAGCTCATCGAATCCCTGCCGGACGAGATCGCGCGCGAAAAGACACAGGCCGTCACCCAACCGCCTCCACGTTTCGGCCTCCCGAACGTCACGGGCTCGCCCGGCGGACCGTCCAACGAGGCCACGAACGTGTCTTCGCGCTGACTCGCGCCGCGATACGGCCACTCAAGCGGAGCGCGGCATCCATGCGTTCACCACGGCGGCAATGGCGAGTCCCAAGATCACGGACGACGCCACGTACGCGATGGCCAAGCCGCGATGAGTTCTCCACAACGCCACGGTTTCCGTGGAAAAGCTCGAGAACGTGGTGAATCCGCCACAAAAACCCGCGCCGAGAAAGATGAAAAGGTGCGGATCTTCGTGCGCAAGGCGCGCTGTGAAGATAGCCAAGCACAGCGTGCCCACCATATTGATGATCCACGTCCCCCACGGAAAGGGCGTCTTGTTCACCTTGCCGACCCACTGCCCCACGACATAACGAAGGACCGCCCCGATGGCCGATCCGCCCGTGGTCAACCAAAGCACGGCGTCGTTCACAGCGAAACCTCCTCTTCCGCTTCCCATTCCTCTTCGGGCGTCGCCCGCACAGGCACTGCCTTCGTCCCGAGCCACGCGCAGAGGGGACCCAACACGGCGGTCAGCACCACGTACAGCACGCCTTGCCACGGCGCGAGCCGCAGCGCCTCCCACGCGCCGACGGCAAACGTCGAGAACGTCGTGTACCCACCCATGACGCCCGGACCGAGGCCTGCCACCAGCCAATGCGGAAACGCGTGCCTTACCGCCAGTTGCTGAATCAGGCCGAGCAAAAAAGCGCCCGTCAAATTGATGACGAAGATGCCGAGCGGGAACAGGTGCACCTGACCGACAGCGACATCGACGAGATCGCGCAGTCCTCCGCCCAGCGCGCCTCCGACCAGCACGGCGGCAATCTTTTTCCATTCGTCCAAACCCTTTTCCCCCTTCGCTCTGCATGAAAATGGCTCCTGCCACGCGCGGACGCATTGCAAGAAAGCATCCGTGCATCGCAGGAGCCATCAGCCCGTCGTGGGCGGTTCCGGTGAGCTCCATCACCGACATACTGACCTAATCGTACCAAGTGGTTAAGACCCTTGCAACTCAACCCGTGAGCGCGAAACATCCAGTTTCTCTGTTACATAACAGCAGCAGGAGAAATGCGCTGTTTGACGTATTGTATAGATGAGAATGTTCAGAAACATAAATCTGGGAGGGTTCGAGGATCAATGACAGCGCCAGCAACGAAATCGAAATGGATGAAAGCAGCGGCGTACGTGGTGACAGGTTCACTGCTGTTGCCTATCCCGACAGTCACGGCGAAAACGACCGGCTCTGTTCCGCATCACGCACGAGCTCAGAATGTCACGGTCAGAGCAACCGATGTGCTTCCTACATGGTCACCTGAACCCGCAACCTACGGCGTGTATGTGGAAAAAAACGTGCGTATCACGATGTCGGATGGCACGATTCTGTTAGCGGACGTTTATCGCCCGAAAGACCCGCAAACCGGTCAACCGGCACAAGGCCCATTTCCAGTGATTTTGGCAATGACGCCCTACCGCAAAGATATCACCATCCCGGGCGTCGGCTTTGACCCATACTTTGTTGAGCGCGGGTATATCGAAGTCGTTGCGGACGTCCGCGGGACAGGATCTTCGGAAGGTGAATGGGAGTTCCTGGGCCCCCGCGAGATTCAGGATGGTGTCGAGCTTGTAAACTGGTGTGCGAAGCTGCCTGGATCTACAGGGAAAGTTGGCATGATGGGCGAGTCCTACCTTGGGATTAACCAGCTGCTCGTCGCTGCAGCCGTGGGCCCGAACTCTCCGCTCAAGTGTATCGTTCCTCTCGTTGCAGCTAACGACCTCTACCGCGATACGGCCTTCATGGGCGGTATACCGGACTTGGAATTCTCTTTACCTTGGCTCACCCTGCGGGCAGGACTCGACGAATTACCTCCAGACAGCCTGTTACAAAGTCCTGGATTAGGTCTCGAAACGGCATTGCAACACACGTCTGCTCTCAGCGGGTTCTATCTGCCGCTCCTCACCGACATCGAAACGGGCGGCCCGCTGAGTTACGACGGCCCCTTTTGGGAATCGCGCAGCCCTGGCCCCGTACTTGCAGACGTCGTGCGCAATGGTATTCCGGCTCTTTTGGTAGGTGGCTGGTTCGACCTCTTTCAGCGAGGCGAGATCTTGAATTACGTGGGATTGCAAAACGCGTGGAACCACCTCCCGACGGATCAGCCGATGCAGCCTAACGAGCCCGTCACGGGCCGTTATCAACTCATCATGGGTCCGTGGTACCATCTCACCCTGATGCCGACAGCAATCGATCCTTTTGCACTCGCATGGTATGATCGCTGGCTCAAGGACGAGTCGACTGGAATCGACCAAACGAGCACGCCACTTCATGTTTATGCGCTCTCACAAGGTACGTGGTATAACACGGACCGCGTCCCATTTGACGAGGCAACGCCCGTCACGTATTACTTCAGCGACGGCCGAACAGGCACAGCCCACTCCCTCAATGACGGTTGGCTGCTACCAAGCAAACCTACAACCTTGGCCGGAGCCGACACGATTCCGTACACTGGGCTGTCGATCCCGCTGAACCGCTCTACTGTCCAGTGGTTCATGGGGGCTACCGAGCTCGTCAATCGCGCATTTAACTTACCTCCATCGCCGGGTACACAGAATGATACCGCCTTCGAAACCACTGGGCTCACGTATACCACGGAGCCGTTTACGCAGGGAGCATTCCTTGCAGGCCCCATCGACGTCACGCTGTTCGCCGAATCCACGAGACCAGACGCCGAGTTCGTGGCCACGGTCGAGGACGTCTCTCCAGATGGCAAGGCGTATCCACTCACCGAAGGTGCGTTGCTCGGTTCATTCCGTACAGTGGATACACAGAAGTCCTGGTATGTGAAGGATAAGCTTTTGATACCGTTCCACCCGTACACCCAAGAGAGCGAATCGACACTTACACCTGGACATATTGAAGAATTTGACATCGAAGTCTTTCCGACCCTTGATTATGTGGCTCCAGGTCACCGCCTGCGCGTGACCATTACGACCAGTGATATCCCGCATCTCATCCCGTCAGGCCCGCAGAGCACGAGACTCCTGGGTGGCGTGTATGAGATTGAACGAAACAGCACGTACGCGTCGTACGTGAATTTCCCCATCGCGCCTCCAAGTGCTTTCACACCGAGCCCAGTGAATTGGGGCCCCGGGGGCTCCTGAGGTGAACCAGGGCTGTCCCCCGGGACAGCCCCTTGACCTACTGCGCCATATAGCCTCCGTCGATCACGACGGCCTGGCCCGTGACGGAGGCGGCGAGATCGGACGCGAGGAACACGGCGTAGTGCGCCACCTCCTCGGGCGCGAGCAGCCGCTTCTGCGGCACGAGCGGATAAATCACGTCCTCCAGCACCTGCTCCACGGGGACGTTGCGCGTGCGGGCGAGATCGGCCAGCTGGTTGCGGACGAGCGGCGTGTCGACGTAGCCCGGGCAGAGCGCGTTCACCGTCACGCCGTGCTCGGCCGCCTCGAGCGCCGCCACTTTCGTCAGGCCGATGAGCCCGTGTTTGGCCGCGTTGTACGCCGCCTTGCCTGCAAACCCGATGAGGCCGTTGACCGAGGCCATGTTGAGAATCCGCCCATACCCGCGCGCCTTCATCCCGGGCAGCGCCCGCTTGATGCTGAGGAATGGCCCCGTGAGCATGAGGTCCACCATCTTGCGAAAGACGTCGGACGGGAAGTCTTCGATGGGCGCCACATGCTGCATGCCAGCGTTGTTGACCACGATGTCCACGTGGCCATACTGCGCCTCCGCGCGCGTGAACAGCCGGTCGATCTCGCCCTCGTCCGAGGCGTCCGCCGCGACGGCCATCACATCCAGTCCGCGCTGACGCAGGGCCTGTGCCTGCGCTTCGGCCGCGTCCTGGCGCAGGTCCGACAGCACCACGCTCGCCCCCGCTTCGGCCATGGCGGTGGCGACGGCGAGCCCAATCCCGCTCGCCGCACCGGTGACGATGGCGACGCGCCCTTGTAAAGAAATCTGCATCTTCATCACGCCTCCAGGTTGGTGTCTGCGAACAGCTCGGCGCCCCGGGCGAGATCGTCAACCGTGCGGTACAGGCCGCCTGGCGGCGGCTCCTCTCCGCGCTCCACCCACCGCTCGAGGCGCGTGAACGCCGCTTCAAAATACGGAAAGACCGGCTGTTCGTCGCCGCGATTGAGCCGCAAGAGCCCGTCCACGTGATTGCCGCGGTCGATCTCGTACAGCCGATGCAGGCGCGCGCAGCCCGACGCGGCGACCTTCTCGGCGTACGCGGCCTGATGATACGCAAAGGGCAAGAGGCAGTCCCAGTTGCCCGCCACGGTGAGCACGGGCACGCCGATGTGTCCGGTGTTCGCGATGGGACGGATGCGGGAAGCGATGCACGAAGCCCGCTCTTCGGCTGGATAGGCCGCAAGTGCGGACAGATCGTGCAACCAGTCGTTCGACCAAGGGAGCGCGAAGGTTGGCCAGTCAGGATCCAGATTGCGCCCGTAGAGCCAGAGCGTCACGAGCCAGTACATCTGGTAGTAGATGGCCCAGTGGCGCTCGGCACCGCCCGGCAGCCCGAGCGCGACGAGATGGTCCCGCAGCCGATTTCGCTCGGCACCGTCAGCACGCGCGTACGCGGCGAACCCGGCGATCCACGCGGGCAGCGTTTTCAGCAGGTGCGGTCCGTCCGGATCCCAGTGCACGCCCTCCCAGTCGACGGCGCCGTCGATCTCGTCCGAATGCCGCTCGGCCAGGATACGCGCCACGTAGCCGCCGTTCGACACACCGAGCACGTAGGTGCGAAGCGGCACCTGCGCGAAACGCAGGGCGAGCACGCGCTTGGCCACCTCGATGAGGTGGACGTAAACATACTCCCACTCCGCCATGGAACGGGCGGGATCGCGCAGAGTCAGGCCGGGCGTCGCCTTGTCGCAGGCGGCATAGGCGTAGCCCCTTTGCAACACGATGTCCGAGACGAGGTGATCCAGGGCGAATTCCGACCGGACAGCGGGCGTGGCACCGATGACGAGCTTGCCATTCCAACTGCGCGGCACGCGGATGAGCGCCTGCGCGCGGCCCAGCGCGCCGTTCCACTGGTACCCGGGCACCGGGTGAACGATGCGCGGCGGCCGATACACAAGCGCCTGCGCGTCTTCGTGCGCTCCCTGCCCTTGCGTGGTTATATCTTCCATCCATTCGAGGCCACGGGCGACTCGCTCCGCATCCTGGGCTGCAAGCGGTGATTCCATGCCCACGCGCTCCCTCCTCCGCCCTCGCTGTTCACCACGATCCTTTCGAGCTTTCTCCCGACGATCCTGCTGATCATCCGTTCCACAGATTTCACGCGCCGCATGAACCCTTCCTGAGTAGGACACTTGAACCGCTTCACATGGTATGTCATTCGATACGTAAGGTTTCCCTCATGAGAATCATCACGACGATCCCGGACAAGAACACCACAATGGACAGCAATGCAAAGGTACTCCGGATCCCCAACAGGTCTGCGCCAAACCCTAGCAAAATTCCACCCACCGCGTATCCCCCGTCGCGCCACATGCGATAAACCCCCAACGCCGCACCGCGCCAGGATGGATGCGAGGCATCACCAACCGCTGACAAGAGCACCGGATAGACCAACGCAGTGCCGACGCCCGTGAGCACGGCTATCATGACCCAGGCGGCAAATGACTGAGTGACGAGTACGAGGGCGGTGCCGGCTGCATTGACCAATTGCCCGAGTACTGCCGAAAGATCATGCTGATCTCCTCCCATCTGACTTCCACCAAAGTGTCACAGACCTCACAGAATGCGTGCCTCACAACATTCGTTCAGGTCGCATGAGCGAGACGATTCCACTCGCGAACGCCCTCATCGAGCCGAACCACGTCGAAACCGTGGCGCCGGAGAAGCTGTACGGCCTCTGGTGCGTACAAACAGTAGTGACCGCGGCAATACACCACGATTCGCTTGTCGCGAGGCAACTCGGATATCTTCGATTCCAGTTCATCGATGGGGATCGACAACGCTCCGGGAATATGGTCGTATTCGTATTCATCCCTGGGACGCACGTCGACCACCACCACATCGGGATGGTCGATGAGCGACATCAATTCGCCCATGTCCATGACATCCTGCGCCTCGAGCGAAGCCGCCCATTCGTCGCGTAGCCGGACAATATCGGAATAGAGCCACTCCCCAACCCGCTGAAATTGCAAGATGAGATCTTCAACTTTCGAATCGGATAACTGATTTCATCACTTCAGTCAAGCATGTCGATCTCACTCCCTCTTGTTTATCATGCGCCCGCACCGAGTCGCTTTGTGGTTTGACCTTCAGTGTCATTCCATCGAAGATCCAACACCCCTAGGCAAGGAGATGGAAATTTCATAACATGAGAGCGCGAGCATAAGTTGACTTTTGAGGCCGTTGCAGCCGATGGAAGGGGGTGATCGAGTGCTGGTCCTGGTGTACCTCATTTACATCGCACTTTATATTCTCACATCCATGGCCTTTTACCGCCTCGCCAAGAAGGCGGGACTCGCGAGCATCGCCTGGTTTGCCTGGGTGCCTGTGCTGAACATCGTCCTGCAGCTCAAGATGATTCACAAAAGCGCCTGGTGGCTGCTCATTTTGCTCGTGCCGATCGTCAATGTGATCTTCTTCATCATTTGGCAGGTGAAGTTGTGCCGCGCGTTCGGACACAGTGGCGCGAACGTGTGGTGGATACTGGTCCCCTTTGTCTACAACATCATCTGGATTGTCTGGGGATTCGAAAGAGAGACTCAGTACGTGGGGTTCTGGGCGTAATGACTCCGCAGGCCCGCCTGGCGCGCGTCAACCGGGCGGGCCTTTTCCATCAGCTGATCGCCTGATGGGTGGTGCTCATCGTAGCCTTCTCGACCAACAGACCGGCCGCATGGGAGGCTCGCAAGCTCCTCCTATCGCTCCTCGTCCAGGCTCGAACGCCGATGTGCAACACAGAGTTACCGCGGATTGGCATCCCCTGACGGATCGGGAGACATTTCACGCAACGCCGAATGCCTGCTGATGCAGAGCAGGAACGGAAAACCTCCCAAGGAAAACAGGAAAACGAGCGCTCCACTGAAAAGAAGGCCCGCGGCCACCGAGTGGTCCGCAAAGTGGCCAATAACGGGGTTCAAAATCAAGGTCAACAAGGTGCCGACTGCAGTCAGAACGGACAGAGCGGTCGCCCGAACCTCCGAGGGCACGAGTGAATTCGTGACGCTGTTTAACAGGGGCGACCGTAGCGATTCGCCCATATTCAGAATCAAAATAGAAACGACAATCCATGCCAGGTGATTCGTCCAAGCCATGCACGCAAAAGCAGCGGACATCGCCAGGGTGCTGGCGACAATGGGGCCCATGAAGCCAAATCGCTGGTTTACGCGGCCAACCAAGAGCGAAATCGCCATCGCAGAGAGCGATCCGGCCGCCATCACCCAGCCGAAGTCATGCACTGGCAACCCTGCCCTGACAAAGAGCGGCTGATTCAAATAGTTGAAACCGTTGAACACCACCCACACCGCGGGACCAGCAAAGGCCAACAGCAGCAATCGCGGGTTCGAGACAATGAAGTTCCAGGCGGAGACCAATGCGCTCCGCTGGTTCGTCACACGTTGATCGTCCTCTTGTCCTTGATTCCCCCGAACCCGTTGGGCCGGCAGGAGCAGAACAAGGAAGAGTCCTACCGCATTGGCTGCCGCCGTCGCGTAGACCGCCAGCACGTAGCTGTGCATCGCCAGCCAACTGCCCAACGGAAAGCTCAACAGAGTGGCGCATTGTTCAGCGGCATTGAGCCAAGCGTAGACGCGGGTCGAATGTTCTTGACCATCGAACGCCTTGCACAGATCGTAGACATATGCCGATTCAACGCCCGACAGGATGGCGATACCCACACCGCTCAGCGCATAGCTGACTGCAAACATCCAGAATGGACGCGCCCAGGCAAAGAACAGCACGGACATCACCGCGGCTGCATGTCCGAGTACCAACATCCATTTTCGATCATATCTATCCGCCCACGCACTCGAAGGAATGTCCACAAGAAAAAGAACGAGGGCCAAGATAGATTCCAATGTGAAGATTTCCGTGTAATCAAGCCCTCGCGACACCATGAAGAGCGAGGCAACGACGCCATATAAAAGGGTGCTCGAGAAGAATTTCTGCACCACCAGAAGGCCCACACATCGCTTCAACACCCTTGCGTGTGCCGAATCCCCCATCTCATCGACGCACATGTTGCTCATCTCCCTAGAGCGGGTCCGTATGCCCCGCCGCCACCTCCTGCAGGGCCGGCGCGCTCACCGGCCGGCCGTAGCGAAACCCCTGCAGCCTGTTGACCCCTATCGCCCGCAGGAACGCCTCCTGCTCCGCGGTCTCCACGCCTTCGGCCGTGACCTCGAGCCCCAGTTCTCGCGCGAGCGCCATGACGGCGCGAATGAGCCGTTTGTAGTATTCATTTGTGAACAGGCGCGCCACATAACTCCGGTCAATTTTAATCCGCGTCACCTCAAACCGCCGCAGATAGGCAAGGGAAGCATAGCCCGTCCCGAAGTCGTCGAGCGCGATGCGAAAGCCACGTTGACACAGCGCGCGCACCAAATCCTCCGCCGCATGTTCCATCAACGACTGCTCCGTCAGCTCGATCTCGACATCCTGCGGCTTCACGCCGTGCTCGGCGACGAGGCGCGAGAGGTCATCGACGAGATCGGCGTACAGTTGGCAGTCCTGCGCGGAAATGTTCAATGACAAGGTGAGGGAAAACCCGCTGCGCCGCCACGCGGCAAGACTCGAAACGGCCTCCTCCATCACGCGTCGGGTGATGGCGGGCATGAGCCTTGCTTCCTCGGCAATCACCAGAAACTCCCCAGGCGACAACTCGCCCCATTCCCTGTGCCGCCAGCGCACGAGCGCCTCCGCGGAAACCAACCGGCCCGTCTTGGCATCGACGATGGGCTGATACACCACGTACATCTCTCCCCGCGAGATGGCCCGGGGCAATTCGTTTCTCAGGCGATCCGCCCGCGACATGCCGGCCGTGAGCGACTCGCGGTAAAAGCACACCTGGTGCCGCCCCCGCCGCTTGGCCCGCTGCACCGCGAGCTCCGCCTTGCGAAGCAAGACGTCCGGCGTGGTCCCGTCTTCGGGAAAGAACGCAATTCCGACACACGCGCCGAGATCGAATCGGTTGGACAATGTCTCCACTTGACGACACGACGCCATCAGCCGATTCGCCACGGCGAGCACGTCAAGCTCCGGACCCGCGTGAGCCATGAGGACGGCAAACTCGTCTCCGCCCAGGCGGGCCAGGACATCCACGCTGCGCTTTTCCGCCTCCCACATCCTCGCCACCCTGCGGAGCACATCGTCGCCCGCGCGATAGCCGAATGTGGCGTTCAGCGCTTCGAAGCGGTCGAGATCGAGATACAAAAGCGCGAGCCGATCCGCGTCTCGCTCGGCCGCGCGCACGGCGTATTCGAAATAGTCCATGAAGTAGGCGCGATTGAGGACGCCCGTGAGCGCATCGTGACTCGATTCGTGCGCGAGTCGCTTGCGCAAATCTCGTTTTTGGCGGAGATCCAGGAACAGTTCGCGGTACGCAAAGGCGGAAAACGCCAGCACCAGCGCTGTGCCGATGCCGACAATCCAAAGCGTCAGATAAAGCGGCCGCGAGGCGAGGGCGCGAAGAATTGGAAGGCTATCCGCCCTCAGGGCCTGTTCCCAATGCGCCAGCGCGCGCATGCCGCCCGCGGCATCGTAGACAATGGCCGCCACCATGGCCAACACGACGACCTGCATGCTGACCACGTACGCCAACAGCCGATACTCGGTCGCCAACGGCTTCAGCAAGAGCCACTTCAGCCACGCCCGCATCGTTTTCGGCCCCCCCGTGCGGAGCATGTGTATCGATGTAGTTCGTGCTTCTAAACACAAAATCCTTCTCCGCGCAGAAGGCGCGACGAAGGCCCGCCGCCCCAGTCGAGGCGCGGGCCTTCAAGCAGCGACGAGGGCATCTCCTTCGTCAGGACTCTGCAGCGCTGGATTCCGCCGCATAGCGCGCGCCGCGCAAGAGCCGCTCCGTCGGATAGACGCGGCGCACTCGGGCGACGATCACGGCCGCCAGCACGCTCTTCACAAAGTCGCCGGGCAAGAACGGCCACACGCCCCCCGCGAGCGCCGATCCCCAGGGATGCAAGGACGGAACGACGTGCCGGAGCCACAGCACGCCCGGGATGTAGCAGACGAGATCGCCCAACACAAACAGGATGGCGATAAGCTTGGCGATCTCGCCGCGAGATCCGGGGCGCACCCGCGCGATGGCGAGGCCAGCGAAGAGCGCGCAGAACGGCCAGCCCCAGATGTAGCCCGCCGTCGGGCCGAGCATGAGGCTTGGACCGGCGTGGCCGCCGATGAGTGGAAGGCCAATGAGATCCAGTACAATGAGGAGGACGAAGGTCAGCGCGCCGTACCAGGGGCCGAGCAAGCCGGCGCACACCTGCACCACGAGCGTCTCGAGCGTGATGGGCACCGAGCCGACCGGAATCTGCACCAGGCTCAGCACGGCGAAGATAGCGATGAAGAGCGCACAGAAGATGAGTCCGCGAACTTTGGCCATGAAACTTGACCACTCCCCTGAATGGATATGATATTGTTAACCCAAGAAGAGATTATAGTTGACAATAAGCATCGAAGACAACCTCGAATGCGAGCGGAGGGCGTCCCATGTCGAACACACCGTCGAACCTTTTCACGCAGCACAGGGGCGCAGCCGGGGTGGAACCTCCCGCACTCGCGTGGCGGCGACTGTCGGTCACGCCACCCGGCGCCGCCAAGCCCGTGTTGAGCGATGTGTCCGGCGAGATCGCCCGCGGGTGCGTCATGGCGTTCGTCGGGCCAAACGGCGCAGGAAAGACGACGTTCTTCAGAGCGCTGGTGGGACTGGCGCGGTTTCAGGGCGAGATCGACGTGCACGGTAAGCCATGGCACACCGCGAGATGGCGCGTGCAGATGGGCTTCCAGCCGCCCGCGGCGAGCTTTGTCGGACAGACGGTCGAAGAGGAACTCGCTGTCGCCATCGCCGCGCGCGCCACGCACCTCGGCAAGCCCACACCGGACAAAGACGCGCTTCGACGCGAGATTCGCGGTTGGATGCAGACCGTGGGACTTGGGGTGCCCCCGGATCGCCCGGTGGACGCGCTTTCCGGCGGCGAGATGGCGAAGCTCGCGGTGGCAGGAGCGCTCGCGTCCGGCGCCGACGTGCTCCTGATGGACGAGACGCAGGCGGAACTCGATCCCGATGCCCGGTCCTCCATGCGCGCCCTGTTTCGGCAGCTCGCGCAAACCGGACGAACCGTGCTCCTCGTCACGCACGACATGGACGACGTGCTCGCGGCGGACGCGGTGACGGTGATGAAGGGCGGCACGATGAGCGAGCCGATGTCGCCTCGGGCCTTCTTCTACGGATGGGACGGGCATGCCCCTTGTGACGATCTCGACTTGAAGCCGCCCTACCTGGTTCGGGCAGCGCGCCACATCCGCGAAGCGACGGGGGCGAACTTCGCACCGCTCACAGAACAAGAGTTTGTGGAGGGATGGCGGCGTGCTGTTGCAGGTGAAATCCGTGACCGTCGCGCGCGGAGCGACGCCGGTTCTGTCGAACATCTCGTTTGAAGCGTCGGCCGGCGAGTGGATTTTGCTCGTGGGGCGAAACGGCGCGGGAAAGTCGACACTGCTCGACGCGCTGGCGGGGATTTCGGCGCCGACGGCCGGCGAAATCGCCTACCGCCCGCAGGCAGGCGAGGGAGAGGTGCAGCGAACGTACCTTCCTCAGGCGCCGGAGCGGCTCCTCATTGCCACCTCTGCGGCGGAGGAGTTCGCGGCAAGCCTGCGGATGCCAAGCGCCGAGGTCCGGCGCGGATGGGGCGAATGGGTGGTGCCTCGGCTCGCTCCCCTCGGCCTTGGCCATCTCAAGCCGGATGATCTCCCGTCCCGCCTGTCGACCGGCATGCAGCGCAAGTTTGTCTACGCCATGGCGCTCGCGCGGCCTGGCCATGTGCTCCTCTGCGACGAGCCGACAAGCGGGCTCGACGCGGCGTCTCGCGCCGAACTACTCGACGAGATCGCGCGATTTGTGAAGCAGGGCGGTCTTGCCATCACGGCGCTGCACGATCTCGACGAGGCGCTGTTTGGCGCCACCCGCGTACTGGCGCTCGCCCATGGCCGCCTCGTCTTCGACGGGACGCCCCAGGCATTTGGAGAGGCCGCCGAGGCCTTAAAACAGGACGGCGTCCCCATCCCGCCTTCCGTTCGGCTCGCCTTGGCCCTCGCGCCAACCGGCGGCCCCGAGCCCGGCCTCTACCGCCCGGAAGGTCTGGCCACCCGGCTCTTGGAGTCGCAAGCCGGATGCGGCGGGGAGGATACGGCCGCCGAGGCTTCGCGCCATGACGCCCAGCCAGCGGCCGCGGCTCCGGACGCCTCGAGCGGGTTGGCGTACGCCGCCGCGGGTGAGGCCGCGCCGCCAGAGCGCAGTGCAGAAAACAGTGCGAGCGCCTTTCACCCTGCCCTGCGCTGGCTGGCGCTCACGGCGCTCACGATTGCCATCGCGCTCGTGCATCGGCCGGCGGGCGATCTCGTCGCCGTGATCGCCACCGTCGCGCTCCTGGCCGCGCTGCGCGCGCCCCTGCGCACAACCCTGCGCCTGACGTGGACCTGGGGGAGCTTTGCCATCCTTGCGTGCGCCGTGAGCGGCCTTCAGCTGGGGCCGCCGTTCCACGCGCGCTGGGCCTTTCATCCCACCGCGGCGAAGCACACATTTCTCGAAGTTGTGCCGTATTGGTGCTTCCTGCAGATCGGCCAGTTGGCGCTCGCGCGGTTTTCATCGCTCCAGTTTGCCGCTCTGGTCGATGGCGCTCTGGCCCGCGTCGTGCCGCGCCGGCAGCGACTCGTCGCCAGCTGGTTTGGCGCGCTTGTCACCCGGTTCATCCCCGCGGTCGAGGTCATCTACCGAGAACAGTGGTACGCCTACCGCGTTCGCCTGCAGAACGCCGGGCGCACGCAGAGCACCTCGCGAGCGCTTGTGGACGTGGCCAACGTCATTGCGCCGTTTGTCATCCGCATGCTTCGATTCGGTGAGACGACGGCGGATGCCATGGAGGCGCGCCGGCTGTTTGAAGTTCCGCCTCCCTCCGCCCTGCTGCCCGAGTGGCGAGTGCGCGGCCGAGACCTGGGCGTGATAGCCATGGCGCTCTTGAGCATCGCGCTCCTTGTCTGGACGCGCTGAAGCCCGGCGAATGGCATCGCCGGGCTTCCTCTTTTGACGCCTGGAGTCGCGGTTGCGCGACTCACATCGAGGTCATGATGTTGAGCGTGGAGCCGCCCCACGTATACTTCAGGCCGAGATCGTTCAGGATCTTGGCGACGTCCGACATCGCCATGAACGTGGTGGGCTTGTGCGAGTACGGATCCACGAGGACCGTGCCGTTCGCCATGCCGGCCACCTGGCCGTTGATGTCGAGCGTGATGTACCCGCCGCTGAACTTGGAATTCCAGTTGTACGATCCGCTCGTCTGGATCATCCACTCGTGGCCGTTCCAGCTGTTGTGGATGTTCAGTTTGTCGAGCACCTGCATCACGTACCAGATGGGCACGTACTGCTCGCTCTGATTCGTCGCCGGATTCACGCCCCAGACGCCGAGCGGCATCTTCCACGCCTGGCCGTTCACCTCGAGCGAAATGCCGGTCCACGTCCAGGTATCGCTCGCGCTCTCGAACTTGGCCGGGTACTGCTGGACGATGCCGGCTGCAAGCGAGTCGCCGGTCATGAACATGTGGTTGTAAGACATGGCGAATTCGCTAGCAGAATTCGCATAGTCCTTGTTCACGTAGTCGTTGAAGGTCGCGAGCAGTTCGTCGATGTGCGTCTCGAGACCGTCCTCCACGGCCTGCACGTTCAGGTTCGGGTTCTCACTGCCCAGAAACTCCGCAAAGTGGACTTTGTAGTCCTCGAGATCGCTCACGGCCTGCTGGCGCCCGGCCGCGTCATTCTTAGCGGTGGCCACGACATAGTTGACGAAGTCGTTGATGTGATCCGCCCACAGCTGCTTGTATTCCGCCCCTGCCTGGGATCCATACACGGAACCGTAGGCGTTCGCCAACTGGTCCGTGTTCTGGTTGAGCACGTTGGCCAGCGCTTGGAAGTCGCCCGCGCCGCTGTACCCGGCCTCCATGGCGAGATTGGCGAGATCGGCGTGCAGGGCCAGGAGCTGATCCAGGGTGACGCGCAGATTGGCGGCCGCCGTATCCGGAGAAGACATCCCGAACTTCTGCGGGAACTGCTTGACAATGGCGCCGGCGAGCGCGTCACCCACCATGAACATGTGGTTGTACGCCTGCACGAGCTCCTGCGCCATGTCGTTATAGTCCTTGTTGACGTAGTCGGTGAACGCGGTCAAAAGCTCCTGCACGTGTTCGCGGAGTCCGTCCTGCACCGCCTGCTCGCTCAGATACGGGTTGGCCGAAGCCAGGAACTTCGCGAAGTTTTGCTCGTACGCGGCCAATGCGTTCAGGGCCGCCTGCTGTCCGGACGGATCATTCTTGACCGTGGCCACGACGTAGTTCACGAAGTCCTGAATGTGCGCGCTCCACATGTACTTGAATTCCTGGCCTGCCTTATCTCCATACACCGACGCGATAGCGTTCGAGAGCGCGTCCGTGTTTTGGTTGAGGAGAGTAACCCAGTTGTTGTAATCCGGCGCGTTGTCGTAGCCAGCCTCCATCGCCTCGATGGCGAGCACGGCGTGCTGCGCGAGCAGGTTGTCGAGATTGACCCGCAGGTTGATGGCCGCGTTTGCGGTCACAGGTGCCGGCTTGACTGGCCACATCTTGGACGTTGTCCCCGCCATCGCGACGCTGGACATGCCCCCCAGCGCGATCATGCATGCGGCGGAAGCCCCGAGCCACTTGGTCTTGTTTTTCATGTTCACTTCGACATCCCTCCATGGGTTCTGTGGAATCTTTCACTCGTGTCTACGGATGAAAGGGAAGGTTGGATCACTTCATCACTCGACTTTTTTCGAAGAAGCGCTATCATGAGCCCGATTTGAATCCAGAAGAGCACAAAATCAACGGGGATGCCCTCGTCGTACGGGTCCGACGGGTTGATAAAGTAGCTGCCGCCCTGAAAGAAGAAGAAGTTGAGCACCATGAAGCTTGCGATGGCGAGCGTTGCGGCCGTGATCGCCTTTTCGACAGGGAATAGGGGGCGAAACCACGCGATGGCGCCCATCGCGAGGAGAAGCACGCCGCTCGTCCACTCGCCGACGATCACGAGCCAAGCGAAGAAGTGCGCGTGAGGAACGAATACGTGAGACAAAAGCACCGCGTAGAACCCGTACGGCAACCCGTGTTCCGCCGCCGCGAGTTCATCGCCTAACCCCTGCACAAAGTGATGGGCCAGGACTTTGTTCAGCCCAGAAATGAGCCACTCGTAGCCAACGATGAGTAAGACAAACGCTTGAAACCGATGTGGCCGCATCAACCGCCCTCCTCCCGTGGCACTCGCCTAGGAATACGCAGGAGGTCGACGGATGGATCACACAGACACGCGAAACGTGGTCAGACGGTAAAGCGCCGCCCAGGATGTGGACGGCGCCTCTGAGGCTTTTGGAGCGACAAGGCAGGCTGTTCAGACATCATGAGAGGAAAGACTGTGGCCTTCGCGGATGGGAGGGTTGTCCTTCAAGTCCACCCAGAGGCTCGTCTGTTCCAACAAGGATGCGAGTTGAAGAAGAAGGTCTTCCCGCCCGCGCGCCGCCACGACTTGCACGCCGAGCGGAACGCCCGTCGAGGACCTGTAGAGCGGCAGCGACATCGCCGGCTGACCCGTTAGATTGGCAAGCTGGGTGAATGGAGTTCTCATGAGGCTTGTCTCCACGAGCTTGTCCACGATCCCGGCCCGCTGCAGCAGCCGCGCGATGCCCCATCGGTGCGACCACAGAGCGAGTTTCGCCTCGCTACGTTTGAGCGACAGTTCGCCAATGCGCGCGGGCGGCATGGCCGTCGTCGGCGTGATATAGAAGTCGTACGTTTCGTGGAACGCTTCCATCTGCGCAGCAGCCCTGTCCCACTCTCGGACGCTGGCGACAAAGTCCGCTGCTGATACAGATCTCCCCAGAGATCCAAGCAACCACGTGACGGGTTCCACGTCACTCGGCCGAGGGTGGCGCCCCAGGATGGCTCGAAGGGATTGGAGCTGCGCGCCCACCTCGCCGAAATACATCCATATGTAGCTCTTGGCCACCTGCCGTCCGTCGACCGGCGCCGTTCGCTCTTCGACCTCATGGCCCAGCGTTTCGAGGAAGCGCACCGCGCGTACCACCGCCTCGGCGCACTCCGGGTGAACCTTCGTGCCGAGCGGAGATTCCGTGGTAAACGCGATGCGCAGACGTTTCGGCAACGGGCGGTGGATCACGTCAAGGTATCGCTCGGCCGATCTCGGCGCCATGAACGCCGCCGCCTTCTCCTCCATCACCAGACAGTCCAATGCGGCCGCACTGTCTCGCACGCTTCGCGTCAATACGTGGTTGACCGACGCACCGAGCCAATGGCGGCCGAGCTTAGGCCCCACAGGTGTCCGGCCGCGCGTCGGCTTCAGTCCAAACAGGCCGCAATACGCCGCAGGGATGCGAATGGAACCTCCGCCGTCGCTCGCCCCCGCCATAGGCACCATGCCCGCCGCGACCGCGGCAGCGGAACCGCCGCTCGATCCTCCGGGTGTCACCCGAAGGTCCCAGGGATTCCGCGTCGGACCATAGTGCGCTGGCTCCGTGATCGCCATGAGAGCAAATTCAGGCACGTTGGTGATGCCTAAGAAGATGGCTCCGGCTCGTTTGAACTGCCGAACAAAGTGGGAATCTTCCTCGGCGATATGAGACGCATACGCCTTGGAACCGAACGTCATCGGCTCGCCCTGGATTTCCTGGTGCACATCCTTGGCAAGCATCGGGACGCCTGCCAAGGGTGTATCCGCAGGGACAGCCTCCGCCTCGGCGATAGCCTTCTCGTACCGCTTATAAATGACGGCGTTCAGCTTTGGATTCAGTGCTTCGATGCGCTCGATAGCCGCCTGAACGAGCTCTCGCGGATGGACTTGTTTGCTCCGCACCAGCTCAGCAAGTCCCAGCGCATCGTAGTCCGTGAACAAGCTCCACACCCCAATCGCCCCATTTCCCTAGGACCGCTTCAGGGTGGATGCGTTCGATGCGCCCGCAACAAATTCCTGCCTCGACGCTTGCCTCTCACCGGCCTACCATCACGTGGAAAGCTGCGCCTTGAACACCATGGTGCCAAGCGGTCGCACGTCGATGGCTTTCGGCTCCAGCGTGACCGCGACCACATTCACAGGTTCATTCGGCATCAGCGAGGCAAACACGGCGTTCCCCTGCGCGTCCGGGACAAACACGCCGGCGGATTGAGGCGGCTGGCCGTCGTGAATCACCCAGACCTGGTAGACCTGCGATCCGACCGGTCGCTTCAAACCGTGAAAACGGATGAGCATCTCTTTACCCTGAGGTGAAGCAATGACCCACATCTGCGCGCTGCCCATCCCTGCCGTCGGCGCGAGCTGAACCTGGGTCTTCACTTCACCAATCGTTTGGTAAGGAGCGACGCGATGCAGCGACCAGCCGAGCCCTGCCGCGACGAGCACCAGCGCGGCCCACGGCGCCATCCACCACGTCCGAATTCGGCGCCGCTCTCGGCGCGCCGACCAAGCTTCGGTGGTCGGTTTCGAGTCAGGTGTGGGTTCGAACGCCGATGAGGATTCAAACGCACCCCGGTCGTCCGTCACGCGGTCACGCGGCGCTCCGCCATCCTTCGAGGCCCACGGCGATGGGGACGCGCCCTTCGCGTCGTTTTCCGCGTCCGCCTCCGCAAAGACGGCTGTCAGGACGCGCTGGCGCAACTCGGGCGGCGGCGACATCTCGTCGAAGTCGTACAGCATGGCGTCGGCGATGGGCTTCATCTCGGCCAGTTCGGCCTGGCAGTCAGGGCAAGTGGCCAGATGTTCCTCGAACGCGCGGCGGTCGGCTTCGTCCAACCCGCCGAGGACGTAGAGCGCACACAGTTCGCACACCTTGTCAGCCACGGCCCTCCACCTCCCATCCGACGCTCTGCAATTCATCGCGCAGCTTCTGCATGGCCAGCCGAGCGCGGCTCTTCACAGTCCCGAGCGACCAACCGAATCGTTCCGCGATCTCGTTTTGCGTATACCCTTGAAAGTACATCCACTCCACGACCTGCCGCTGCTCCTCGGGGAGCTTGGCGAGCGCCTGTCGGATCCGTGATCGCAAATCACTCTGCTCCGCCACGCGATCCGGGGTGGGCGCGTGATCCGGCAAGATGGGAAACAGCTCTTCGCCCGACTCGTGCTGTTGGCGCCGCTCGCGGCGGTGGAGATCGATGGCGGATCGGCGCGCGATGGTCAAAAGCCATGTGGAGACCTTGCCCAGCGCGGGATTGTAGGCATGCGCCTGACGCCACACCTTGACAAACACGTCCTGCACGATTTCTTCGGCGTGCGAGACGTTTCCCGTCACGCGGTAGGCGAAGCTGTACACGAGGCGCGCAAATCGATCGTAGAGCGCCTCGAGCGCATCGCGCTGCCCGCGCGCGATGGCGGCAAGCAGCATGTCGTCGGACAGCTCACCGTTCATGTCCACTCTCCTCAAACGGACGATGGAGTTGGTTGTGCTGTCACGTATGATAGTGGAAGCCGCTGCACGGGACAAGCTGGAGGCCATGGCTTGCCGCTCCTCGAAAACTGACGTCGCGTTTCATGGAGTCATACGCAGCGAAGCGGAGATGGGATCAGCGGGAATTGCGGGTGATGAAGCGGGATGGGGCGTTCAGAGGAAGGTACTAGCGAACGCGCTCCAGGCTCGGATCGGCCTGCGAAGCCCTTCGCGAAGATCCCGCGGGGCGATGCACCCCGCGGGATCTTTGCAGCCGAACGCATCGAATTCAAGAGCGTAAGCCTTCCACGAGTCTCAGCACATCCGCCTCGGTATCCGCCTCCAGCGCCCGAGCCGCCAACGCCTTCGCGTCCTCGTAGCGCGTGTTGCGCACGACGTCGCGCACCTTGAGGATGGATCCGGCGCTCATGCTGAATTCGTCCAGTCCCAGGCCAAGAAGAATCGCGGTCGCGCGCGGATCCCCCGCCAGTTCGCCGCACATGCCGACCCACTTGCCCTGCGCGTGCGCCCCGTCAATCACCATCTTCACCAGCCGCAACACGCTCGGGTTGAGCGGCTGATACAAATGGGCGATCCGCTCGTTCAGCCGATCGCACGCCAGCGTGTACTGGACGAGATCGTTCGTACCGATAGAGAAAAAGTCGACTTCTTTTGCCAGGCGATCCGCCATGACGGCCGCAGCGGGAATTTCGATCATGATGCCCACTTCGATGTCCTCGTCGAACGGCACGCCTTCCTCGCGCAGCGCCTGCTTCGCCGCCTCGAGTTCGCGCTTGGCCGCCCGCACCTCCTCCACCGTCGCGATCATCGGGAACATCACGCGCAGCTTGCCGTAGTGCGACGCGCGTAGGATGGCGCGGAGCTGCGCCGCAAACAGTTCCCTTTGATCCAGGCAGACGCGGATGGCCCGATACCCGAGGAACGGGTTGTCCTCGTGCGGCAGGCCCAAGTACGGGATGCCCTTGTCGCCGCCGACGTCGAGCGTGCGGACAATGACCGGGCGCCCAGCCATGGCCTCCGCGACTTCCTTGTACGCCGCAAACTGCTCTTCCTCCGTCGGCGCCGCATCGCGATTCATATACAGGAATTCGGAGCGGAAGAGTCCTATCCCTTCCCCGCCCTGGGCCAACACCTGCGCCACTTCGGCGGGCGTGCCGATGTTCCCGGCGATCTCGACCCTGCGGCCGTCCGGTGTGATGGATTCGGCGTCGCGCAGCGCCGCGAGGCGCGAGCGCTCCCCCTGCTGCCGCTCCACTTGCGCCGAGAAGCGCGCCAACTCCGCCTCGTCCGGCTCCACGACGACGAGTCCTTCGCTCCCGTCGACGGCGAGCACCTGCCCAGCCTGCACGTTGGCCGTGATGTCCCCGAGCCCCACCACCGCCGGAATGCCGAGCGATCTCGCCATGATGGCGGTGTGCGAGGTGCGCCCGCCGATGTCCGTCACAAACGCGCGAACGAGCGCGGGATCCAGTTGGACGGTGTCGGACGGGGCGAGATCGCGCGCCACCAGGACGACGGGCTCGGCAAGAACCGCGAGGCTCGCCCCCTCCCCACCCTGGAGATGGCGGAGCAGGCGGCTGCCCACATCGCGGACGTCCGCCGCGCGCTGGCGCATATATTCATCGTCAAGCGCGTCGAACAGGCCCACCAGCGTGTCGATCACGCTCTTCACCGCCCACTCGGCGTTGACGCGCTCCGCCTCAATGGCTTGGCGAATCTGCCCCGTGAGTTCGGGATCGTCAAGCATCTGCGCGTGCGCGACAAAAAGCTGCGCTTCCGCCTCGCCCAACTTGTCCAAGGCCGTCTGGCGCAGCGCTTCGAGCTCCTCTTTCGCGGCGGCGATGGCCCGCTCGACGCGCGCCCACTCCGCCTGAGGATCTGCCACCTCCACGCGCTCGACGGACGGCTCACTCGGGGCGATGAGCCACGCTTTGGCCACCGCCACCCCGTCCGATGCGGCAACGCCGCGATACACCTTGCCCATCCTTGGTCACCTCACTCGCCGAACCCGGACGCGACGAGATCGCACAGCGCTGTGACGGCCTGTTCTGCGTCCTCGCCCTCGGCCTCAATCTTGATGACGGTGCCTTGCCCGATGGCGAGCGACAACAGCCCGAGAATGCTCTTGGCGTTGATCCGCTTGCCCTTCGCCTCTAAGAAAATCTCCGATTGAAACTTGTTCGCCTCCGCCACAAACAGCGAAGCCGGCCGAGCATGCAGCCCGGAAGGGTTTTTCAGTTCGATCTCTCGCTGTGCCATCGCCATCTCCATAACCTCCTGTGAATCCGTCTCGTTTAATGGATTTCGGCTTGAAGCTCTCTGTACGCGGCCATCACGCCGCGAAGCCGCGGCCCCTCGAGGCCGCACACCGCGCGAGCCACCTGTTCCACGCCGTCGGTTGCAATTCGCCGCTGCAACTCCACCGAAGCCTCGTCGTTCTCGTCCACGTAGTACAGCGCGGACGCGATGGCGCGCTCGATGGCCGTCGTTTCGCTGCCCGCTTCGGCTGCCGCCACGAGGGGGCCCACAAGGCGCTCGCCTGGCGCCAGCTTGCGCAGCGGATCGCGCGCGACGCGTGCGACGTGATCGACCACGTACGGGTTCGCGAAACGCGTCCGCACCTTCTCGGCGTACGCGGCGAGATCGGCGACATCGAATGCGGCGTGCCGATGCGCCAGTCCGTGCGCCGCTTCCTCCTGGAATCGCGCGGCGTGCTCCTCGATGTCCTTGCGCGAGAGCGCCTCGCCGATGGTCGTGATGCCGCGCAAATGCGCGAGATACGCAATGGCGGCGTGCGCGCCGTTCACGAGGTACAGCTTGCGCTCTAGATACGGATCGAGATCCGAGACCCACGAAATGCCGTGCGGCGCGCCGGGCACGGGACTTGCCTCCACGACCCACTCGTAGTACGACTCGACCACGGCGTCCAGCGCATCCTCCGCGTGTCCTTCGCGGTTCGGAGCGATGCGATCCACCGCGGCATCGAGGAAGCGCACGCACGCATCCAGGAATTCGCGCAACGCGTCGTCCGCCAGCCGCTCGACGTGATGGCGCAGTTGGGACGTCGCGCGCACCGCGTTTTCACACGCAATGACGATCACGTCGCCCTCTCGGCCCGCCTGCATGCGCCGGCGGAACCCCTCCACCAACACCGCGGCCACGCCTTCCAGATGGCGAACGCCGACCGCCGTCGTGATCCAATCGCTCGTCGCCGCAAGCTCGATGCACCGCTCCGAGCCGAGCAGGCACGCGTCCACGCCTTGCACCTCGACGACGCGCTTTTCCTCGCCGAGCTCAATGACGCGGTAACTGCGCTTCGCCGCAAGCTCGTTCACGAGACCCGGCACGACATCCGCAAACGTCACCTGAAATCCGGCCTCCGCGAGCAACCAGCCGATGAAACCGCGGCCGATGTTGCCCGCGCCAAAGTGGAGCGCCCGCCTCATGACGCACGCTCCAGAATCTGCACAATCTCGTCGGCCGACGACGCCTGGACCAGTCTCGCCACGTTGTCCTCGTCCATGCAGACGGTCGCGATCTGAGAAAGAAGTTCCATGTGCTCTTCGCCCTTGCCCGCAATGCCGATGACAAGCCTCGCCTTCTCCCCGCCGAAATCCACGCCGTCCGGGTACTGCGCCACCACGATGCCGGACGCGCGAATGTATTTCACCGAATCCGGCATGCCGTGCGGGATGGCGATCCCGTTGCCGATGTACGTGGTGGTCGAAGCCTCGCGCTCGAGCATGCTGTCCACATATGGCGCCTCCACATGGCCGAGATCCACCAGCATGCGGCCCACCCGCCGAATGGCGTCTTCTTTCGGCTCCGGCCCTAGGTTCAGCGCCACGTGGCGCGCGTCCAATTTCACCATCTTCATTCACTCCCCCAGACGAACCATCGCGTCGTACAGACGCCGTCGAACTTCCTCTTCGTCGGCGCTTTTCAGCGCCTCCACCAACGCCTCAGATTCCACCAAAGCGGCCGAGATGCGGCCAAGACCGTCGATCGCGCCCGGGTCCTCTTGCACGCGCGCAAGCAGGACCAGCACGACCGCCACGGGCTCGTCCTCTCCCACCCCCCGCGTCCACATCGGCCGCTCCAAGCGATAGACACCGACAAACGGGCCGTCGATCCCGTCGGTCCGCGCGTGCAGGACTGCGAGTTGACGACCCGGTAGCACGACGCTCCCCAATCGCTCCCTGCGCTCGATGGCCGCCACAATCGGCCCGGCGTCGGAAGCGCGCCCTTGCCGGACGAGATCGAGTCCCACGAGCTGAATGACATCGTCCATCGTCTGCGCGCGAATGGAGGACGTCCTGGCCGAAGAGGCGAGCCGCAAGGCCCACGTGGATGCGCCCGGCAGCGCCTCGCCCGGCTCCGGCGAGGTACGCGCGGGCCGTTCGAGCTTCGCCAGCACGAACCGAACCGCGCGGAGGTCCTCCTCCGTGAGAAACGGGGACACGACCACGACGGGCACGTCCGCCTCCGGCAGCGAAACGGTGGACAGGACGAGATCGGCGTTTAAGTGCGCGGCGGATTTCGCCGAAGCCACCTCCTGCACGGAGATCTCGGGCAACTCCTTGCGCACGCGGCTCGCGAGAAGCCTCGCAGAACTGAGCCCGTGGGGGCAGACGATCACGGCTCGCCACTTCTCCTCTGCCAATCGCCGCTCTCGGGAGGCGCCGAGATGCATGGCAAGAAAGCCGATTTCCTCATCCGGCAGCCGAAGTCCGTGTGGAGCGAACACTTCGCGCGAGGCCGATTCCGCCGCGGCAAAGAGCTCCGGGTATCGGGCCTTGACCGTCTCCAGCAGCGGATTGCGGATGGGCAGCCCGGCGCGGACGCGATCGAGCGCAGGCGCGAGGTGCTGGGCCAGCCCGCTCACCAGCAGATGGTCCGACGCAAACGGCAGCCGCGTGATGTCCTCGACCGCGCGCACGAACCGATGGGCGAGATCGAGCGCGGTCACGTTGGACGGAAGGAGCCGGAAATCGTCATCCAGGCGCACGCGGAGGCCGGCGAGGTGCCTGGCCATATACCGGATCTCCGGTTCGGTCGAGAGGGCCGGAAGGCCAGTCGCCTTCGCCACACTCGACAAGAGTTCCTTCGCGAGCGCAACATCGCCAGGCCTTGCGCCCTCGTCCAGATCCGTTCCGCGCACCAGCCCTCGTCTGGCGGCCCGCAGGCATTGGATCACCGCGTACAGCCAGACCTCAAATCGATCCGCCTCCTCGACCGGCGGCTCCGCGGCGCCCAACACCGCCTCCACGACATCCGCGACGGCCCTGAGCACCGGATCTTGGACAAATTGAACGAGCCAGCGCGCGACGGGATGGCTGAGATCGCCTTCTCGCGTGGTCATGCGAGCCAGTTGATACGGAGAAATCTGCTCGTAGACGATGTCAGCCATGGCTTCGCGCCTGGCCACCTCGCTCCCTTCGACCAACACGCCGAAACCCTGCCTACGCACGAGCGTCAGGTGGCGAGCGCGCAGCCATGGGGCGAGATCGTTCAAATCGCCGCTCAAGCTCGCGGGCGCGGCGTCGAGGACCTTGCCCAGGTAGGCAAGTTTGAGCGGCCCGGGCTCCGCAAGAAGCCAAAGGGCGAGAAGCGCAGCCCGCTGACGCGGTGTGACGGCCGCGGACCGCGCGGTCACAGGGCCCAGCGCGGCTTCAATGCGGCCCAATTCCTGCGGCGAAGCCAGGAGGCACAACCGCCCGCCCTGGCTCTCGATCCGCGCCCGAAACGGGCGCAGCCAGCCAGCGACGGCGCGCAGATCGCGCTGCAGCGTGCGGCGGCTGACGTCCAAACGGCGCGCGGCCTCGGAAGGATCCACGCCTTCCGGGCGCCGCACCAGTTCGAAGAGCAGGAGCTTTTGGCGATCCGTCAGTTCGTTCGCCATGCCTCATCCCTTCAGACGGTCAAGGTCCTCAATCAACTGGTCGTAGGTCGCCTTGTTCAAGAAGTTTTGCACCAAGTAGATCTTCGCCTTCGGCGCGACCTGCCGCGCGCGGGTCTCGAAGCTGGCCTGCGTGAACACCACTTCAGCCGTGGAAGGCAGTTGATTCACCGGCACGTGATGGACGGGGATGTCGTAACCCGCCTCCTGCAGCCGCTTTTTGAGAATTGAAGCGCCCATCGCGCTCGATCCCATACCGGCCTCACACGCGAAGTACACGGCCTCCGGCACGCGCGCGAGCGTCGCTTCTTCCACCGGCGCTTGAGCCGTGGCCTGCGCGGACGGCGCAAACTTGGATTGAGACTTCATGTCCTGCACCACGGCCTGCGCAAACGCCAAGGTGCTCTCGTCCATCTCATCGCGCGAAAGGCGGATGAAGAAGGAAGCCACCAGGAACGAGACCAGCGCACCGACAAAGATGCCCGACAGCACCGGGAAGTAGCCGCCTTTCGGCGTCATGGCGATCTCGGCGAAGATGCTGCCGGGCGACGGGGTCGCCACAAGTCCCGCGTGCAGCAGCATGAAGGTCGTGTCGGCCGCCATGCCGCCCAGGATCACGGCGAGCACCAGGACGGGCCGCATCAGCACGTACGGGAAGTACACCTCGTGAATTCCGCCGAAGAACTGAATCAGAATCGCGCCAGGCGCCGACTGCCGAATGGCGCCCTTCGCGAACGCCCAGTAGGCCATGAGCAGCCCGAGACCCGGCCCCGGATCGGTTTCGAGCAGGAAGAAAATAGATTTGCCCGTCTGCTTGGCCTGCTCGACGCCAATGGGTTCAAGGATACCGTGGTTGATGGCGTTGTTCAAAAACAGCACCTTGCCTGGCTCGATAAAGATGGCGATGAGCGGCAGAAGATGCGCGTTGGTCACCCACACGGCCGCCGCGCCCAGCCAGGCGGAGACGCGATCCATGACCGGCTGCACGGCCAGAAAGCCGAGAATCGCGAGTGCACCGCCCAGAATGCCCGCGGAAAACGTGTTCACCAACATCTCGAATCCTGCGCGGATGCGCCCTTCGACGGCGCGATCGAACTGCTTGATCAGGTAGCCGCCGAGCGGCCCCATGATCATCGCGCCAATGAACATCGGCTGAGACGCGCCGATGGCCACGCCCGCCGTGGCGATGGCGCCGACGACGCCCCCGCGGATCCCGTGCACGAGACGCCCACCGGTGAAGCCAATGAGAACGGGAATGAGAAAGGAGACCATGGGGGAGACCAGTTGGTCGAGTTTCGCGTTCGGGGTCCACCCCGTGGGAATGAAGAATGCGGTGATCAGACCCCACGCGATAAACGCCGGGATATTGGGCATGACCATGCCCGCCAGAAAGCCACCGAACTTTTGCATCGCCGCCCGAGCCCGGCCACTCGACGCGACGGGTTGCGCCGCAACATGGGTCGCCACGTTACGCCCTCCTTCGACAGTTGTAATCGCTTTCTGTCGAACACGATACATGCCCTTCTGGCGCGCATCAACGCAAACAAATTCAGGCCTGACACGCAACATCGCGTCAGGCCCGAAGAGCGCCGCCAGGGTGAGGCGTCTTTCGTCACTCCGTCACCCTGAGGACAATTTTACCGATGTTTTGATTGGCCTCCATCCGCTCATGCGCGGCGCGGACTTCGCGCCAGTCGTAGACCTGGTCAATGACCGGTGCGATCTCGCCCTTCGCGAGCGCGTCGTACGCAAACGCCACGAACGCTGCGGTGAGTTCGATCTTCGCCTCCAAGCTGCGGGAGCGAAGCGCCGTCCCGATGATCTGCTGGCGCTTGGCGAGAATCTGGCCGAGATCGAACCCGTCGACCTTGGTGCCGCCCATCGTGCCGATGACAATGAGCCGCCCATCGACGGCCAGCGCGCGAAGATTGTCGTGGAAGTATGGCGCCCCGACGAAGTCGAAGATGATGTCGGCGCCGCGACCGTCTGTCTCCCGGCGGACAAAGTCGACGAACGATCCGTCGTGATAATTCCAGCCTGCCTTGGCGCCGAGCTCAAGGCACTTGGCGATTTTGTCGGCGCTGCCCGCCGTCACGATGCTATGCGCCCCCGCGAGGCGGATGAGTTGAATCGCCGACGTGCCGACGCCGCTTGCCCCCGCGTGTACGAGGACCGTCTCGCCGGGACTCAAGCGGCCGAGCACGAACAGGTTCAGATAGGCCGTCAGGAACGTCTCCGGGATGGCCGCGCCCTGCTCGTACGAGAGCGTATCGGGCAGCCGGATGAGCATGCCGGCCGGAACCACGGCGTACTGCGCATAGCCGCCGCCAGGCAACAGCGCCGCGACGCGATCGCCCACGCTGACGGACGACACGCCTGGACCAAGCGCCTCCACGTCCCCGGCCATCTCGAGGCCCAGGATCTCCGACGCTCCCGGCGGAGGCGGGTACAGGCCGCGCCGCTGCAGGAGATCGGCGCGATTCAGGGCCGTCGCGCGAACGCGCACCAACACCTCGCCAGGGCCGGGTTGCGGTGTCTGCACCTCGCCGATTTCGAGCACCTCCGGCCCGCCGAACTGCTTCATGATCACTGCGAGCATGTCGTCGCCTCCCCTTCGTTCGCCATCGTATCACAGGGGCGCGGCGGCGCCAAAAGCATCCAGATCGATCTCGCCGCGCTCGATCTTCTTCAGCACCAGCAAATACAGGGGACCTTCGACCTCCAGGACGCGCTCTCGCAGGCGTTCGGGCGTGTCGCCCGGGAGAACGGGGACCTCGACCTGCGCCAGCACCGGGCCGTGATCGTACTCGTGATCCACGAGATGCACGGTCGCGCCGGTCACAGATTCTCCGCTCGCGATCACGGCCTCGTGCACGCGCATGCCGTACATGCCGGGCCCTCCGAACTTCGGCAACAGGCTCGGATGAATGTTGAGGATGCGGTTTCGGTAGGCGGAGAGCGTCGTCGGCCCGATGCGCTTCATGTAGCCGGAGAGGAGCACGCATTCCGCCCCGCCTTGGCGCAGTGCCTCGCAGAGCGCCCGATCCGCCTCCGCCGCGCCGCCGCAGCGCTTCTCGTTGACCACGGCCGTCGGGATGCCCATCTCGCGCGCATACGCGAGCGCCGGACTGCCCGGATTGTTGCTCACGACGAGCACCGGATCAAACTCGATCTCATGGCGCGCCCGGGCCGCGAGCAGGTAGCGCATGCCGGATCCGTTGTGGGAGGCGAGAAACGCGATTTTTCGCATCGGCGACTATTCCACTCCTTTGAATGCGTGTATCCTGAAAGAGAATCTGCAAATGACGAGCGAGGACGATAGCATGACACCATCGGAACGACTCAATCAACTTCCAGACGGCGTGTTCCAAGAGCTTGCCATCGCGGCCCACGAGCGGCGCAAAAAGGGACTCGACGTGATCGATCTCAGCGTCGGATCGCCCGATTTGCCTCCGCCGCCGCACGCCGTCGAGACCCTGATTCGCGCCGCGCAGGATCCCGGAGATTACCGGTACGCCATCACCGCGCTGCCGGAGTTTCACGAGGCCGTCGCCCGGTTCTACGAGCGATACGACGTGACCCTGGCCCCCGAGCGGGAGGTCCTACAGCTCGCCGGGTCGCAGGACGGGCTCAGCCATCTGGCGCTCACCTTCCTGAACCCGGGCGATCTCGCCCTCATCCCCGATCCGGGATACCCCATCTACGACGCAGGGGTTCGCCTGGCGGGCGCGCGGGTGGAGCCCATCCCGGTGGACGCCGAGACGCTCCAGCCCCGCTTCGACGCCATCCCACCTGAGGTGTGGCGACAGGCGAAGCTCATGATCCTCAACTTCCCGTCCAATCCGACCGCCGCGATCGCGACGAGAGACACGCTCGAGCGGGCCGTGGCGTTGGCGAAGCAGCACGACCTGCTTCTCGTGCACGACTTCGCCTATTCGGAGCTCGTGTTCGACGGCGTTCAGCCCATCAGCATCCTGTCGATCCCGGGCGCCAAAGAGGTGGCCATCGAGTTCAACTCGCTCTCGAAGACGTACAACCTCGCAGGCGCGCGGATCGCGTACGCCGTCGGGCGCCCCGACGCGCTCGCCGCGCTGCGCAAGCTGAAGTCACACATCGACTTCGGCGTGTTTTTGCCTGTGCAGCGCGCGGCCATCGCGGCCCTCACGACGCCGTGGGACGGCTACGAGCGGCAGCGAGCCGTGTACGCCGAGCGGCGCGATGCGCTCTGCGCGGCGCTCGCCGAAGCCGGCTGGCCTGTGCGCAAACCGGCGGCCACGATGTTTCTGTGGGCCCAAACGCCGGGCGGTCAGCCCTCGTACCCGTTCGCGCTCGCGCTGCTTAAAGAGACCGGCGTGGCCGTCACCCCCGGGATCGCATTCGGGCCGCGCGGCGAGGGGCATGTCCGCATGGCGTTTGTCCACGATATCCCCGTGCTGATGGAGGCGGCGCGGCGAATCGGCGCGTGGCTCCGCCAGCAAAACGGATGAACAAGTATGGGCCCGCGCTCCCAAGCGCCGCGCGCCGGAGCGCGGCGCAAACGCCCGGTGATCTCCACCGCCGCCCGCCCTGTTTCGCTCGCCGGGTTACCACATCGCCGCGAGCCCGCCATCGATGTTCAGGGCGACGCCCGTCACGTACGACGCCGCGTCGGACGCCAAAAACGCGATCACCCGGGCGGCTTCGTCCGTGTCGCCGATGCGCCCAAGCGGGATGTTGTGTTCCGGGAGCCGAGAAAACTCCTCCCATGTGAGGTCCGGCCGCTGCGCCTTCCACATCTTCTCGATCTGATCGCTCCGAATCTGCCCGATGCAGACCGCATTCACGCGGATCCCGTGCTTGCCGAGGTCCTTGCTCATGGCCTTGGTCAGCGCGATCCCGGCCGCCCGCGTGACGGACGACGGCATGGACGATGGCCCGGGCGTCTTGCCGCCGATGGCCGTGACGTTGACGATGGCCCCCCCGCCCTGTCGCTGCATGTGAGGCACGGCGCGGCGCGAACAGCGAATGGCGGCGAACAGCTTCAGGTCGAGATCGCCCTGCCAGTCTTCGTCGCTCACGGAGAGAAAGTCTCGCGCGTTGGCGGTCCCCGCGTTGTTCACCAGAATATCGATCCGGCCAAACGTTTCCGCGACCGCGTCGATGAACGACTCGCACGCCTGCGCTTGGCGCACGTCGACCGGCATGGCGAACACGCGCCGCCCCGACGCCTGTTCGATGGCGCGCTTGGCCTCTTCGAGCGCCGCTTCCGTGCGCGCACAGATGGCCACATCGGCGCCCTCCATCGCGAGCAACGTCGCGGTCCTTAGGCCAATGCCCTTGGATGCGCCGGTGATCACGGCAACTTTGCCTTTGAGCCCAAGCTCCATGTCCCTCGCTCCCCTCTTGGCATGTCACCCATCCCCTTCAGTGTAGCGGATGTCGGGCGACGAACGCGAATGAATCGCCGAGCGCGCCAGAAACCAAAGCCGATGGCCGCGCCCACGCAGTTGAACAGAATGTCGTCGACCTCGAACAGCCGGTAGGGGATCCCGATGCGAGCCGAGATGATGAGCCCGGCCACCTGAAGGACGGACCCCGTGAAAAACGACACCATGAGGACGAGCGACAGCCGGCGCATGGCGACGTACAGCACCGGAAGGGCCGCGCCAAGCGGGACAAACTGCGCGATAGAGCGAGCGAAGATCTGCCAAGCGCCCGTGCGCACATTCAGCGCGCTCCTCAGGGTTTCCCAAGGGGACATGTCGATCTCGGGCCACGACGGTACCCCATGCAGTGGAATTGGAAAGAGCGCGACGTCCACCATCCACAGGACGTAGAGGAACAGGGCGTGGTGCGCGAACATCGTCCGCCACTCGAGGCGCCACCGCCGAACAGCGGCGCGCACCACCCAACAGGCCGTGTACACACCCCAGACAATGAGGCCGAAGGGGAGAAACGCGATCATGCATCTCCTCCAGGACTTGGCGCCCGGAGGGCGATGCAACACCCTCCGGTCCCAGCGTGGCGATCAGCACGGATCGTAGTACAGGAGTGCGGCGGACGTCATGAGTCCTGAGACCCTTCTTTGGATGGCGACCGCGCCCATCTCCGAGAAGTCGCGGAAGGCCCCGGTTCGCGGACCACGAGCGCCACGCCCCCAAGAATCAGCAGGGCCCCCAGCCAAAAGGAGGCCGAGACGGTTTCCCCCAGCACGAGCCACCCGAGCGCGGTGCCCACGAGAGGCTGCAGAAAGAAGTACACGGCGCCCGATCCCGCCGGCATTCGCCGCAACCCCTCATTCCAAAGGAGAAACGCGCCGGCCGTGGACAACACGCCGAGATAAAGACTACCCATCCACACCCACGTGTGACCCAAAATCGTCCTCAGGCTCGGCATGTGCGGCCAACCGAGAGGCGTCATCACGGCGAGGGCGACGAGCATCGCGTACGCCGTGACGACAATGGAGGAATATTCAGAAGGCACGCGCTTCACGAGCACGGACTGAAGCCCCCAGGTGACAGCCGCGACGAGCAGAATCAGACCGCCCCACGCGACGCGGCTGTTCGCCTGGTGGCCGACGCCAATCATGACGATCACACCGAGCGTCGCGAGCATCACAGACGCGGCCCGCCTCCACGTGATGGCTTCGCCCAGGAGCAGGCGCGCGAAGATCACCATGAACGCCGGCGTACCCGAGGTGATGACGGCGCCCATCTGCGCCGTCGACCATTGCGTCCCAACAAATTGCGCCCAGATGGAAAGCGCGTAGCCAACGAGGCCGATGGCGGCAACCGTGACGAGATGGCGCGCGGCAATTCGCCACTTCACCCGCCGCACGAGGCCCGCCACGGCAAGCGCGACGACGCCGAGCGCGTACCGCAACCAGATGAGCGCCGACGGGTCCACCCAATCCATGACCGCTTTGCTCACCACATACGTGCCGCCCCAAAGGGAGGCCGCGAGCGCCAGACACACGGCGCCCACCCACGAAGCTTTCATCCCCATCCCTCCGCCCGATGCGTGATGGAACCTGGCGAAGGGCTATGCCCTCGCCATCAGCGAAGGGCCTGGGGCACGTCGAGTTCGAAGTACGCTGGCAACATTGCCACCTCCCATTCGCCTCCATCGTACCCCCGTCCACAGAGCCTGTCGATAACCCGCAGAAAAGAAAAATGCCGCTCTGTGCGAGCGGCGCGCGAGCCCATCCATCAAGCGCGAGCGAATCCGCCCTTCGAATCGACGGGAAGAAAGGCGGAAAGAATCGCGCCGACGATGGGAACCACCATCAGGATGTAGAGGACGCTCGTGAGACCGACGTGATCGGCCAATACGCCAAAGAAGGTCGCGCCGATCCCGCCCGCGCCCACACCAAATCCGATGGTGAGCCCGGACGCGAGGGAGACATTGCGCGGCAGGAGCATCTGCATGTAGACGACGGTGACCGCAAACGACGAAAGGATGAAAAACCCAAACGGCAACAGCGCGACGGCAGCCCACGCGCCGTGGAGGAACGGCAACCCAAAGCCGAACGGGATCGACAACAGCATCGACAGGAGAAGGATGCGCTGCTTCGGCATGCGATCCGCGAGGGCGCCGCCGATGAACGTCCCCAGCGCGCCCGCCCCCAGAAACACGAACATGAGCGCATCGGACAGCTGATACGACATCCCGAATTTGTGCGCGTAGTAGAACGGCATGAACTGGGCGATGCCGATTTGGCACCACGAGCGAAGCACGATCACGACCACCAGCAGCGCGACGGCGCCGATCCGATTCTCGCCCTCGATGGTCTTGCGCACCTTCGCGTAATCGCGAAGCGCCGCCTTGTACCACGGATACAACCGGAGCGTGAACACCAAACCCAGCGCCACACCGATAAACATCCACAGGATGCTATGAAGGCCAGCCGAGAGAATGAACAGCGACACGATGAGCGGACCAATGGCCTGACCGCCGTTTCCTCCGACCTGAAAGATGGCCTGAGCCAGGCCCTTCGCCCGCCCCGCCGCGAGGTGTGCCACGCGCGAGGCCTCGGGATGGAACGCCCCCGATCCCAGGCCGCTCACGGCCACCATGAGCAGCAGCGCGCCGTAGCTCGACGCAACCCCCGTCAGCGTGATCCCGAGCGTGGATAACAAGAGTCCCAATGGAAGCATCCACGCCTTCGGATGGCGATCCGCCCAGGCGCCGAACAAGGGCTGGGCCACGGACGACGTGATATAGGACACAAGCACGATCAGGCTGATCTCCGTGTAGTTGAGGTGAAACAGCGGCTTGTACAGCTGCGTCAACGCCGGCACCAGCCCGGTCGTCGACAAGTCGTTGAGAAAGTGAGAACCGCTGATACTCCACACGGCGTCCCGGTTCATCCGCCCCTGTTCGCGAACCGCCTGCACCACAGCCACGCATCATCCCCCCTGCAGAATCTCTCTTTGGACGCGATCGCGCTGCTATTTCGCATCACGAATCAAACGTGGAAAGAGCGGGCGAGCTGTCGGCTCACCCGCTCGCGCCATCGCTATACACCTGCGCGCTGAATTCAAAACTGAATGTGCAACGCCGCCAGAATGGCAACAACCACGCCCACTACAATACAATACCATCCGAATGGACGCAAGGCGCGCACCTCGGTGGTCTGGAAGTACCGCATCAGGAAGGCGGTGCTGAGGAGCGCCAGCACGCCTGCGCACAATCCGCCGATGAGACCGTCGTGAAACATCGCGTGGTTGTGTTGATGCAGCATCTTCGGCACTTCCAGGATCCCCGCGCCGAGGATGACCGGCGTGGCGAGCAGAAAGCTGAACCGCGCCGCGTCCTCGTATTCCAAGCCGCTCGCAAGACCCGCCGCCATCGTGATGCCGCTTCGGGAAAAGCCCGGGATGAGCGCCAACGACTGGACAATGCCGATGAAAAAGCTCCGCCCAAACGACAAATTCTCGATCCTCGTGGTGTTGCGCCTCCGGCGGCGCCGCATCCCATCCGCCCAAAACAAAATCAGGCCGTTGACGATGAGGAAGATCGAGGCGGACAGGGCCGACGGAAACAACTCCTGCAGTTTGTGTTCAAAAATCTTGCCCAGCACCGCGGCCGGGATCGTCGCCACGATGATGAGAAGCAGGATTCGCCGCTCGATCCGTCGGCGCCGATCAAAGATCGAGGCGATCAGATGGATCCACTCCGGCAAGAAGTAGATGAGCAGCGCCAAGCCCGTCCCGAGGTGGAGCATGACAACAAACGGGAGGAATTGATTCGACTCGGAGAATTCCGTCCAGCGGAACAGATACGGCAAGATGACAGCATGTCCGACGCTCGAGATAGGAAACAGTTCCGTGATGCCCTGCACGATTCCGTAGATGATGACCTGCAGTAGGTGCATACAGCGCCTGCCTTTCCGTCGGGAGATAGGGTCTCGGTCCCATTGTACAAGAAGTTTCAATCTCGCTCACCTGATCCCGCCCTTTTGCAGGGGACGCGATCGTGCTAAGCTCGAAGCGAAGCAAGGAGAAGGGAGCGATGTCGCATGACCAAAGCCCAATCCGTGCTGACCCACTGGCACTCGCACCGGGACGTCCTCGGGCCGCTCGTGGAATCCGTCCCCGAGGACAAACTCGACTTCAAGCCGTGGGATCAGGCCATGTCATTTCGCGATCTCGTCTGGCACATTCTCTCCACAAGCGCCTTCTTCGCGGCCGCGGCCAAAGCGGGGCGCATCACGGACAGGCCCGAAAAACCTGACCTCAGCACCAAGCAGGCGCTCCTGCAAGCGATCTCGGCCTTCACAGACCGGACTCATGCAGACATTGCCTCTGTCACCGATGAACAGTTTGAAAGCCCCGTCGACACCAAGGCGCTGTTTGGAAGGGATTTGCCCGTCAAAGTGCTGCTTGGCAGTATGATCGACCACGAGGTTCACCATAAGGGGCAGTTGTTTGTGTATGCGCGCATGATGGGCGCGGAGAAGCTCCCGTTTTTCATTCACCGAGGGTGACAAAGCGATGCAAGCCCCTGCGGCCGTGACGCCCCAGGGGCTTGCTGTTTTCGTTGAGCCATGCTTGTGACTCTTCTACCGGGTTGAGCGGATGTGCGACTTCCGGTGCGGGCGACGCGTTTGTGTAAGGTGCCGCGATTGCCGCGCCCGGGCGATCCTGGAGGTGGTGAACGGGCTCGAGGCGGCGTCGGCGAATGGCCGCGAAGCTTGGCGGGCCTTCTTCAGGGCGTACAGGGATAGACCAATGGAAACGAGCATGATCGCGGTGTTCAATAGGGTGACCGCAGTGTTCACCTGGGTGACGTGCGTATTGATATTGTTGGTCACCGTGTTTTCTTGAAGAGGAGTCAGCGGACGCACGCCGGATCGCCCCTTGACGACAGCGTACGCGCGAGGAGCGACACGTGTGCCTGAACGGCGGCAAATACGACAAAAGGCCAGGCTAGATGCCTGACCTTTGTCTCTCGCCTGGCAACGACCTACCTTCCCAGGAGGCTTCCCTCCCAGTATTCTCGGCGCTGGAGGTCTTCACGTCCGTGTTCGGGATGGGTACGGGTGTTGCCCCTCCGCTAGGGTCACCAGGCTGGCTTCGTTCATCGCTCGCTCACACGGCTTCGCCCTTCGGGCTGCAGATGTGTTCGCTCGCGATTCACTTCGCCTCTGAGTCCCTTCCGCGAAGCCTGCGTTACGAGTCGGTACCTAACCACGCCTCGCTCGCATGTCGCTTCGCATCTGTCTTCCTGGCCCTTGCCGTCGTGCATAGGGAGTCTTGCAGGTGAGGCCCTCGACCGATTCGTATCTGTCCGCTCCACGCATCACTGCGCTTCCACGCCAGACCGATCCACCTCGTCGTCTTCGAGGGGTCTTACTTCCTTCACGGAATGGGATACGTCATCTTGAGGCGGGCTTCGCGCTTAGATGCTTTCAGCGCTTATCCCTTCCCGACTTGGCTACCCAGCGGTGCCCCTGGCGGGACAACTGGTACACCAGCGGTCGGTTCATCCCGGTCCTCTCGTACTAGGGACAACCCCTCTCACGTATCCTACGCCCGCGGCAGATAGGGACCGAACTGTCTCACGACGTTCTGAACCCAGCTCGCGTACCGCTTTAATGGGCGAACAGCCCAACCCTTGGGACCGACTTCAGCCCCAGGATGCGATGAGCCGACATCGAGGTGCCAAACCTCCCCGTCGATGTGAACTCTTGGGGGAGATCAGCCTGTTATCCCCGGGGTAGCTTTTATCCGTTGAGCGATGGCCCTTCCACTCGGAACCACCGGGTCACTAAGCCCGACTTTCGTCCCTGCTCGACCTGTCCGTCTCGCAGTCAAGCTCCCTTTTGCCTTTGCACGCTCCGCGCGATTTCCATCCGCGCTGAGGGAACCTTTGGGCGCCTCCGTTACCCTTTAGGAGGCGACCGCCCCAGTCAAACTGTCCGCCTGACACTGTCCCGCCTCGCGTCCTCACAAGGCCGGTTAGAACAACCGTGTCCCAAGGGTGGTATCCCAACGCCGACTCCACTCAGGCTGGCGCCCAAGCTTCTCCGTCTCCCACCTATCCTGTACATGGAACACCGTTGTCCCATATCAGGCTACAGTCAAGCTCCACGGGGTCTTTCCGTCTAACCGCGGGTAACCTGCATCTTCACAGGTACTACAATTTCACCGGGTCTCTCGTTGAGACAGCGCCCAAGTCGTTACGCCTTTCGTGCGGGTCGGAACTTACCCGACAAGGAATTTCGCTACCTTAGGACCGTTATAGTTACGGCCGCCGTTTACTGGGGCTTCGATTCGGACCTTCGGGGTTCCCCCCTAAGCCCTCCTCTTAACCTTCCAGCACCGGGCAGGCGTCAGCCCCTATACGTCGCCTTTCGGCTTCGCAGAGACCTGTGTTTTTGCTAAACAGTCGCTTGGGCCTTTTCACTGCGGCTCTTCCCCACGGAAGAGCGCCCCTTCTCCCGAAGTTACGGGGCCATTTTGCCGAGTTCCTTAACGAGAGTTCTCCCGCGCGCCTTCGTGTTCTCCACGCGCCCACCTGTGTCGGTTTCCGGTACGGGCACCTTCGGCTCGCTAGAGGCTTTTCTCGGCAGTGTGAACGTCGGGACTTCGGTACTTTTCTTCCCTCCCCATCACAGCTCACGCTTCTCGGGGTGCGCATTTCACTACACCCCACGCTCGCTGCTTGGACGGCCCCTTCCATCCGGCCGCTTCCCTCGTCCTCCTGCGTCACCCCTTCGCTCAAACGCCTACGGTGGTACAGGAATGTCAACCTGTTCTCCTTCGGCTACGCCTTTCGGCCTCACCTTAGGTCCCGACTGACCCTGGGCGGACGAGCCTTCCCCAGGAAACCTTGGGCTTTCGGCGGAGGGGATTCTCACCCCTCTTTTCGCTACTCATACCGGCATTCTCACTTCCATGCGCTCCACCAAGCCTCCCGGCTCAGCTTCCCCGCACATGGAACGCTCCCCTACCATGTCGCCATCCCGAGCTTCGGTGTCCGGTTTAGCCCCGTTCCATTTTCCGCGCAGCGCCACTCGACCAGTGAGCTATTACGCACTCTTTCAATGATGGCTGCTTCTAAGCCAACATCCTGGTTGTCTTCGCAGCGCCACATCGTTCCCCACTCAACCGGAACTTCGGGACCTTAGCTGCGGGTCTGGGCTGTTTCCCTCTCGACTACGGACCTTATCGCTCGCAGTCTCACTGCCAGGTTCCTCGACATTGTGGCATTCGCAGTTTGACGAAGCTTGGTAGCCCTCGCGGGCCCCGCACCCCATCAGCGCTCTACCTCCACAACTCATCCCCTGACGCTAGCCCTCAAGCTATTTCGGGGAGAACCAGCTATCACCGGGTTCGATTGGCATTTCACCCCTACCCCCAGTTCATCCCCTGGCTTTTCAACGCCAGTGGGTTCGGGCCTCCATGCGGTGTTACCCGCACTTCACCCTGACCAGGGGTAGATCACCCGGTTTCGGGTCGATGCGGACGAACTCACGCCCTCTTCAGACTCGCTTTCGCTTCGGCTCTGGCTCCTCCGCCTTCACCTCGCTCGCCCGCATCACTCGCCGGTTCATTCTACAAAAGGCACGCCGTCACACCCATCGGTGCTCCGACTGCTTGTAGGCACACGGTTTCAGGTTCTCTTTCACTCCGCTCCCGCGGTGCTTTTCACCTTTCCCTCACGGTACTCGTTCACTATCGGTCGCCAAGGAGTATTTAGCCTTAGGAGGTGGTCCTCCCGGATTCCTACGGGATTCCTCGTGTCCCGCAGTACTCGGGGTCTGTTTCCACCCTCGTGCGCGCGTTTCGGATACCGGGCTCTCACCGTCTCTGGCCGGCCTTCCCAGACCGTTCTCCTACGCACCCACTCGGGCTGGCTACCCTGCAGCTCGCCGCAAACAGCCCCACAACCCCGCATGCGCAACGGCTGCAGCCTTTCCCACGCATGCGGTTTAGGCTCCTCCGCTTTCGCTCGCCACTACTCACGGAATCGCGTTTGCTTTCTCTTCCTCGGGGTACTGAGATGTTTCACTTCCCCCGGTTCCCCGCTCGAAGCCTTTCGGCCTCAAGCTGCTGGCGCTTCCCGCCAGCGGGTTCCCCCATTCGGACATCCACGGATCCAAGCCCGCTTACGGCTCCCCGTGGCATATCGGCGTTCGCCCCGTCCTTCTTCGGCTCTTGGCGCCTAGGCATCCACCGTGTGCCCTTCCTAGCTTCACCTTCCCAAACTCCCTATGCACTTGCCAAGGTCCTTCGAGAGAGCTCTCGCTCCCTCAAAACTAAACACACGCCACCACCGAAGCCTGTAAGCCCCAAACCTTCTCCCTAGAAAGGAGGTGATCCAGCCGCACCTTCCGGTACGGCTACCTTGTTACGACTTCACCCCAATCATCGACCCCACCTTCGGCGGCTGGCTCCCCTTTCGGGGTTACCTCACCGACTTCGGGTGTTGCCGACTCTCGTGGTGTGACGGGCGGTGTGTACAAGGCCCGGGAACGTATTCACCGCGGCATGCTGATCCGCGATTACTAGCAATTCCGGCTTCATGCAGGCGAGTTGCAGCCTGCAATCCGAACTACGAGCGGCTTTTTGGGTTTCGCTCCGCCTCGCGGCTTCGCCTCCCTTTGTACCGCCCATTGTAGCACGTGTGTAGCCCAGGACATCAGGGGCATGATGATTTGACGTCATCCCCGCCTTCCTCCGACTTACGCCGGCAGTCACCTGTGAGTCCCCGCCTCAACGCGCTGGTAACACAGGTCAAGGGTTGCGCTCGTTGCGGGACTGAACCCAACATCTCACGACACGAGCTGACGACAACCATGCACCACCTGTCTCCTCTGCCCCGAAGGGAAGGTGCATCTCTGCACCGGTCAGAGGGATGTCAAGCCCTGGTAAGGTTCTTCGCGTTGCTTCGAATTAAACCACATGCTCCACTGCTTGTGCGGGCCCCCGTCAATTCCTTTGAGTTTCAGTCTTGCGACCGTACTCCCCAGGCGGAGTGCTTATTGGGTTTCCTTCGGCACTGGGGTGTGTCCCCCCAACACCTAGCACTCATCGTTTACGGCGTGGACTACCAGGGTATCTAATCCTGTTTGCTCCCCACGCTTTCGTGCCTCAGCGTCAGTCACTGTCCAGCAAGGCGCCTTCGCCACAGGTATTCCTCCACATCTCTACGCATTTCACCGCTACACGTGGAATTCCCCTTGCCTCTCCAGCACTCAAGTCAAGCAGTTTCCAGAGCCATCCCATGGTTGAGCCATGGACTTTCACTCCAGACTTGCTCGACCGCCTACGCACCCTTTACGCCCAGTGATTCCGGACAACGCTCGCCCCCTACGTTTTACCGCGGCTGCTGGCACGTAGTTAGCCGGGGCTTCCTCACTCGGTACCGTCTCGCATGGGGCTTTCCACTCCCCATGCCGCTCTCCCCGAGCAACAGAGCTTTACAACCCGAAGGCCTTCTTCGCTCACGCGGCGTTGCTCCGTCAGGCTTGCGCCCATTGCGGAAGATTCCCTACTGCTGCCTCCCGTAGGAGTCTGGGCCGTGTCTCAGTCCCAGTGTGGCCGGTCACCCTCTCAGGTCGGCTACGCATCGTCGCCTTGGTGGGCCGTTACCCCGCCAACCAGCTAATGCGCCGCGGGCTCCTCTCTCAGCGGCCCAATCGGGCCTTTCCCCGCAAGAAGATGCCTCCTCGCGGGCGTATCCGGCATTAGCGCCCGTTTCCGGGCGTTATTCCGGTCTGAAAGGCAGATTACCCACGTGTTCCTCACCCGTCCGCCGCTGACCTCCGAAGAGGTCCGCTCGACTTGCATGTATTAGGCACGCCGCCAGCGTTCGTCCTGAGCCAGGATCAAACTCTCAATCCAAGTGCTTTATCCTGACCTGTGGTCACAAAGACTCACGGGCTCGGTGGTCTCGTGTGTTTAGTTTTCAAGGAGCGAATCCCGCGCCACCGCGCGGATTTCGTGCCGCCTCGCGGGCGGCGAAAACGATACTATCACCCCTGGCCCCTACGTGTCAAGTCGGATCGCGCAAGAAAATTCTTTCCCGAAATGCCAGGCGGCGGGCACCTCCGCCCGCCACCCCATGGCGCCATCAACGGGCACGCGAGAGGCTCCGTGCCCGGCTCTACGTGTCAACGCACCGCACATCGCGTCAGTCGTCCTGCCGCTCGCGCATGAGCGGGAAGAGCAGGACGTCGCGAATCGACGGCTGGCCCGTGAGCAGCATCACCAACCGGTCGATCCCGACGCCAAGCCCGCCCGTGGGCGGCATGCCATGCTCGAGCGCCGTCAGGAAGTCCTCGTCGAGCGCCTGCGCCTCCTCGTTGCCGGCCTCCTTCTCGCGCAGCTGCGCGAGGAAGCGCTCGCGCTGATCGATGGGATCGTTCAGCTCGCTGAAGGCGTTCGCGTGCTCGCGGCCGACGATGAACAGCTCGAACCGGTCGGTGAAGCGGGGATCGTCGGCATTCTTCTTGGCGAGCGGCGAGATCTCGACTGGGTGGCCGTACACGAACGTCGGCTGAATGAGCTTGTCCTCGACGCGCTGCTCAAAGAATTCGTTCAGGATGTGCCCATACGTCATGTGCGGCTCAATCTTCACGCCATGCTCCGCGGCCAGGCGCCGCGCCTCCTCGTCCGACGTCACGCGGCGGAAGTCGACGCCCGTGTGCTCCAGGACGAGATCGGCGATGTGCGCGCGCTTGAAGGGCGACTCGAGATCCACGACGTGATCGCCGTAGGGAAGGTGCAGTTTGCCGATCACGGCCTTGGCCGCGTGGCGCACCATGTTCTCGGTGAGATCCATGATGTCGTGGAAGTCGGCGTACGCCTGATACAGCTCGAGCATGGTGAACTCGGGGTTGTGGCGCGTCGAGACGCCCTCGTTCCGGTACACGCGGCCGATCTCATAGACGCGCTCGAGGCCGCCGACGATGAGCCGCTTCAGGTGCAGCTCGATGGCGATGCGCAGGTACAGATCCATGTCGAGCGCGTTGTGGTGCGTGATGAACGGGCGCGCGTGAGCGCCGCTCGCCACGGTGTGGAGCGTTGGCGTCTCGACCTCGAGGAAGCCCTGGCCGTCCAGGAAGCGGCGGATCTCCTGGATGATGCGGGAGCGGGCGATGAAGATCTGGCGCACGTCCGGATTGACGATGAGATCGAGGTACCGCTGGCGATAGCGGGTCTCGACGTCCTTCAGCCCGTGCCACTTCTCGGGCAGAGGGCGGAGGGACTTGGTGAGAAACGTCACCTGCTCAGCGAGCACGGTGATCTCGCCGCGGTTGGTGCGAAAGACCGTGCCCTCGACGCCGAGGATGTCGCCGAGGTCGACGAGGTGCTGGAAGACATCGTACGCCTCGGGGCCGAGGACGTCGTACTTGGCGTAGATCTGGATGTTGCCCGTGACGTCGTTCAGCACGGCGAAGGTGGCCTTGCCGTGTCCGCGGCGCGCCACCAGGCGTCCGGCGATGCGCACGCGAAGGTTCTCGCGCTCGAGTTCGGCTTGATCCTTCCCCTCGCCGAAGCGATGGATGTCGGCCGCGTGGTGCGTCACCTCGTAGCGGCCGCCGAACGGATCGATGCCGCGATCGCGCAGGGCGTTCATCTTCTCCAGGCGATGTTGAATCAGCTCTTGCTCTTCCAAACCGACACGCTCCTCAGGAAAGTTGACCGGAATGATGGGCCCGGCGTCTCTTGTATCATCATTGGACAAAACGGCGCAAGTTGCAAACCGAAGGCTAGCGGACGACCCCGCTCCCACCAGCGCGCGGACAGCGGGCGATCTCGCCCGTCCTCCGGCAGACATGCAAAGGGACGAGGCACAGGTCCTCGTCCGCACAACCGTATGCCAAAACCCGGGCGCGCTGCCGCGGAATACGCTTACCGCTTGATCTCAAGGATTTTGAACTTGATGACGCCTGCGGGCACGTTCACCTCGACGATCGAGCCAATCTGCTTGCCAAGCAGCGCCTTGCCCACGGGCGACTCGTTCGAGATCTTGTTCTCCGCGGGGTTGGCCTCAGCGGAACCGACGATGGTGTATTCCACTTCCTCGTCCAGATCCAGATCCAACACCTTGACGGTCGATCCGATGCTGACGACGTTGGTGTCGACCTCGTCCTCGTTGATGACCCGCGCGTTGCGCAGCTGCTTCTCGAGGGTCATGATGCGGCCTTCGATGAACGCCTGCTCGTTCTTCGCATCTTCATACTCAGAATTCTCACTAATATCTCCGTAGCTGATGGCAACCTTGATGCGCTCCGCAACCTCGCGCCGCTTGACGCTCTTCAGGAGCTCGAGCTCCTCCTCGAGCTTCCGCAGGCCCTCGGGCGTGAGCAACACTTCTTTATCTGCCATGGCTGTCTCTCCTTTGCTCCCAGTCGGTGCTTCAAGGCTCCCGGAATAGCGAGAAGCGTGCATGCCATCCCTGGCAGCACGCGCGCTGTGAGCCATTGAGGATACCATTGTCCGGAAAAACGGAATCGTCACTCGCGGATCTATGCGCCATTATAGAGACGGCCCCACACATTGTCAACGTACCATCGCGCCCTGATCCAGCGGCGAATGCGGACCATCCACGGTGGCATGCCCGTGGCCCGCGCGCGAATCGGCCGCGTCCTCCGCCGCTCCGCGGTCCCAACCGTCCCCCGGCCAGGTTGGGCCGCACAGCTCCTCCACGTCGACGGAGAGCGCGCTCGCGATGGCGCTCACGAGATGGGCCGTCGGCTGGCGGGTGCCTCGCTCGATCCCGCCGATGGTGGCGAGGCTTACGCCGAGGGCGCGGGCGAGATCGGCCTGGGTCATGTGCTTCAACTTGCGAAAGGCGCGCAGCCGCCTACCAAAAGCGTCCAACCTCATGCACCTCGTCTTTCTGGCGAAGGCGCGCCGCGAGATCAGCCCACGTCTCGCCGGTCGGGGCGAGGCGGTGGGGATTGAGATCCGCGAGCGGCACCATGACAAACGCCCGCTGCCACATGCGCGGGTGCGGCAGCGTGAGATCCGGCTCGTCAAGCTCGAGGTCATCGTACAGGAGCAGATCGAGATCGAGCGTGCGCGGGCCGAAGCGGATGTCGCGCGTGCGCCCGGCCCGCGCCTCGATGGCAAGAAGCCCGCGCAGGAGCTCGTGCGGCGAAAGCGGCGTGCGCAGGTGGACGGCGAGGTTCAGGAAGTCGCCCTGATTCAGGTAGCCCACCGGCGCGGTCTCGTACACCTTGGACACCGCGGCGATGTCGCCAAGCGCCTTGAGCCCCTCGATGCCGAACCCGAGATGAACAATTCGCCTGCCGACGTTCGATCCGGCCCCGATGTACGCGTCATGAAGCGAAGGAACCGCCATGCGCCAAAATCGCCTCCATCATCCGCACCACGCGCACCGAGTCGCGCACGTCGTGGACGCGCACGATGTCGACACCCGCCATGCACGCGTGCGCCACGACAGCGAGCGATCCGGCGAGCCGCTCGCCCACCGGAACGCCGCCCAAGGCGTGGCCGATGACCCGCTTGCGGCTCGCGCCGACGAGCACCGGATGGCCGAGCGCCTGAAAGCGGCCGATCTCGGCGAGGCAGGCGAGATCCTGCTCGCGCGTCTTGCCGAAGCCGATGCCGGGATCGACGATGATGTCGCGCGCGGGCACGCCTTCCTCCGTGAGCTGCGCGAGCGGGCGGCGGAGTTCCTCGACCATGGCGGCCACGGGGAGCCCGGGCAGCACCTGGCGGCGCGTGTGCATGAGCACGTAGCGCAGGCCGTGATGGCGCACGACGGCGGGCATGTCCGGATCCCGCAGCATGGACACGTCGTTTACGATGGAGATGCCGTACTGCGCGGCGCGGCGCGCGGTCTCGGCGTGGTACGTGTCGATGGAGATGGGCACCTTGAGCCGCCCCGCAAGCCGCGCCAACACCGGTTCCAGGCGCCGCCACTCCTCGTCGGGCGAGAGCGGCGTGTGCCCGGGCCGCGTGCTCTCGGCGCCGATGTCGATGATGCCCGCGCCCTCCTCCTCCATCTCGAGCGCCCGCGCCACGGCCGCCTCCGGCTCCAGGTACCGGCCGCCGTCCGAGAACGAATCCGGCGTCACGTTCAGAATCCCCATGACCACCGTCACGGCGCGCTCACCCCCTGCTGCTCGATCTCGGCGATCATCTCGTCCAACGCCTCTCGCCCGAACGTGTACACGTTGCCGCAGAAGTGGCACGTGAGCTCGGCCTGCCCCTGCTCGTCGCGGATGTCCCGGAGCTCCTTGGCGCCGAGGCTCAGCAGCACGTCGCGCAGGCGGGAATAGCTGCACTTGCAGCGGAAGCGCACGTCCTGCATCGCTAAGATATGCGCGTCTGGGAACAGCTTGAACAAAAGCGCATCCGCCGCCGGATACTTCTCCAGGAAACCCGTGACGCTTGGCACCCCCGCCAGGCGCTCTTCGACGTAGGCGGCGTCCTCCTCCGTGTGCCCGGGCATCAGCTGAATCAGAAATCCGCCCGCCACGATGGGCACATTGTCCGTGCCGACGAGCACGCCCGCGCCCACCGCGGACGGCGTCTGCTCCGACGTGGCGAAGTAGTAGGTGAAATCGTCCGCGATCTCGCCCGAGACGAGCTCGCTCGACGACGTGTAGTACGATCTCAGCCCCGTGTCCCGCACCACGTACAGGTGCCCCCGCCCGATGGCGCCGCCCACGTCCAGCTTGCCCTGGCTGTTGGGCGGCAGGTGCACGTGAGGATTGCCCGGATAGCCGCGCACGTCGCCTGAGGGCAACGCCTCCACCACCAGGTACCCAATCGGCCCGTCCCCTTCAATCTTGACCGTGATGGACTCGTGGTTCTTAAGCAGCGTGGCCATCATTGCGGCGATGGACGCCGTGCGCCCAAGCGCCGCCGTGACCACCGGCCAGGTGTGGTGGCGCCTGGCGAGCTCGCGCACGAGCTCGGTGGTGTGGCAGGTGATGACCCGCACGCGGCCGTCCCGCGCCATGGCGCGGATCACGCGGTCTTTTGTCATGTCCATTCCCCCTGCGCGGCGGGCGCAGAGCCCGCCGCCTTATCTCACGCCTCGCAGGTCGCGATGTGCACATCCCGCGCGGTGGCGAGATCGATCTCATACGGTTCCACCGGGCGGCCATCCGCATCCTCGATGACGCGCACCACCGGGTACTGCCGGTTGCGCGCCGACGGCACCACCACGACGCCAAGCGTCCCGTCCGACAGCCGCACCGACATGCCGAGCGGATACAAGGACACCGTGGCAAGAAACGCCTCCATGACAGGCTTCGGAAGCTTGCCCTGCGCCGTGTCGTTCTCCAGGATGGCGAGGGCGTCGTGCGGCAGGAACGCCCGGCGGTAGACGCGGTTGGCCGTGAGCGCCTCGTAGACGTCCGCCACCATCGCCACCTGGCTGAACAGGTGAATGTCCCTGCCCACCAAGCGGTCCGGGTAGCCGGTTCCGTCCAGCCGCTCGTGATGCTGAAGGGCGATCACGGCCGATCTCGCCGAGATATCGCCCTGCCTCATCAGGATATCGTACCCGATTCGCGCGTGCTGCTGAATGATGCGAAACTCTTCGTCCGTGAGCCGCCCCGGTTTCTGCAGGATCTTCCGATCCAATCGCAGCTTGCCGACGTCGTGCAGGAGGGTGCCAATGCCGAGATCGACGAGGTCCTGCCGGTTCATCCCGAGCTTCAGCCCGAGCGTCACCGCGTAAAACATCACGTTGACCGAGTGGTGGAAAAGTTCACCATCCTGCACATACACGGTGCTAAGCTGATCCGCCGCCGCCCCGGTCGACCGGAGCTCGTCGATCACGTCCTCCACCACCGGCGTAAACATCTTCCGGATCTGAAACGCCCGCACGTGCGGCGCAAACTGGGTGACCGCGAGTTCATGAAGCGTGTCGTACGTCATGCCGAACAGGCGGACCTTGGTGTCTTCCCGCACCACTTCCTGGACCACGATGTCCTCCGTGGCCTTGTCCTCGATGCAGACCGCCCGCACGCCGAGCTCGATGAGGCGGCGAATCAAATTGTCGGTCAAGACCACGCCTCGCGCCAGCAGGGTGCGGCCCCGCTTGTCCGGCACGCGCTGTGCCAAGATGGAATTCGGTTTTACGTACTGTGTGGCCACCCACCTCACGGGGCGCATCCCTCCGCATGTCCTATCCCTGTTGAGCCCAACACCCTATCTTCATTCAAGGCGAGGTGGCCCAGATCCTGCTGCCCGCTCACACATTTCACCGCGGCGCAGCGTCAGAAAAGGACGGCTCGGACGCAGGCAAGTGCTATCAAATGGCTAGCACAAAATGGGTCTGAAGACTCATGTGAGGTGTGTGCGTGGGGTGTATAAACGACGTGTACATCCACGCAAAGGAGGCTATTCTCATGCAAAGCCGATGGTTTCTGCGCCTCAGTCGTACCGCACAAACCCTACTTGTCGGTTTGTCTGTCACATGCGCATGCACTTCCACGGTCGCCTATGGAGCGGCGACTCCACTTGACTCGAACCCAACTTATGAGTGGCACATCACAGGTGCTGGACCAACTTTCATATCTCAAGGTCCTTGATGGAAACGATTTGAATATTCTCATCGGGATGTGACGAACTCATGACACGCTCATCCAGACTCGTCACCTTCACCTCACTTGCCGCTTTGGTAACCGGGCTGGCCACGGGTTGCGGACACGCGAGCGGGCCGACGGACCGATGGACCATCTTCAACAAGTGGCTGTATTCTGTGGTGACAGGCCCCGGCCAGACCGTCACGATTCAGGCGAATATCACGAACCCTTACCGAAAAGAACGGCTTCCGCTGCAAGGCGCAGAGCTGCATGCAAATGCGCTCCAACCTATTGCTCCGGTACACATCCAGACGAGCGAAAGTCAAGTCGTATTCCAATATGCACTCCTCTGGAACGCCCGCGTCGCCGGCACGTATCAAGGTGATCCGGTCCGCGTAACGGTCCATCTTGCCACGGGTAACCAGTCCTTTGCCCTCGGCAAAGCCTACACCCGCGTCGTCGAGCACCCCGTCAGTTGGCTCGCGCTCCCCTACTTGCCTGGCGGAGAAGCAGGACAGCCCGACTACCTGACGGGGCCGCACGATTTTGGCTTTCGATTTGCAAATCATTCGAACGTCCCGGTGCGCTTCATGGGTCTAGAAACAGCCGGAGGGTTTCAGTTTTCAAAGGTTGGCTATATGATGAACAGCAAGGACGTTCCAGGTGGCTATCCAAAGGATGCGAGACCGCTCAGAAGCGCCGGCGTCGTGATCCCGCCGCACGCTACCTGCAACGTGTATGCGGAGTTCAAACAACCGAGTGGGTACTTGAATGAGTTGATCCAGGTGGCAGCCGTGCTCGAGAGAGGCGGTGTCCGCGGCGAGGAGATCGTGGGTACCGGGATGTACACGCTGAACTACTTCCTGAACGCAGATCCATCCGCGTACTATCCCGCACTCAACGTCACGAGCTGAGCGCAAGGCGGCGGCACGCGGACCGACGGAGGAGCGCTCTGCGCCGCCGACTGCGGCCTCATCATCATACTTAACGAAAAGCGGGACGCCGCCACCTCCCTGGCGCATCCCGCTTCTGCTTTTCGCCCTTGCACGCATTCACCGATACCGCTCCGGAATCTCCTGAAATACCTCCAGTCCACGCATACCCGCATGTTACCCGATGCCCAGCGCAAAATGGGCCCGAAGACTCATGCGCGGCGCGCGAGCAAAATGTATAACACACGTAAACGTTCAGATAAGGGGGAGTCCCGTGAACCGCGCGCGCATCTGGATCTCCGCCGCTGTCGTCGCCCTGTCCGCAAACCTCGCCACAGGCTGCGGGCACGCGAGCGGACCGCCGGATCGCTGGACTGTCTACAACAAGTGGCTGTACTCCGTCGTGACTGCTCCAGGAGGAACGGTCAATTTACAGGTGAATATCACGAATCCGCACAATGAAGAACGGCTCTCGCTCCGCGGTGCGACGCTTGAATCGAACGCGCTCCAACCTGTCGCGAAGGTGCACGTGCAAGCGAGTCAAAACCCAGAATTCTACCAATATACGCTTCTGTGGACCGTCCGCGCGACGGGCGCATATCAGGCCGATCCCGTCCGTCTCCACGTGAATCTCGCCAGCGGCGCTCAGTCCTTCGATCTCGGCAAGGCGTACACGCGCATGGTGGACCACCCCGTGTCATGGATCGACATCCTCATCAAGTCTGGGGGAGAGGCCGGCCAACCCGACCACACCGCGCATGACTTCGACTTCCAGTTTGTCAACCCATCCGGCGCACCTGTCCGACTCCTCGGCCTCGAAACCGCGGGAGGATTTCAATTCTTAAATGTTGGGTACGAAATGAACAGCACGGACGTGCCAGGTGGCTACCCGAAGAACGCGAAACCGCTCCCTGCTGCGGGCGTCCTCATCCCGCCACACGCTTCCTGCAATGTGTACGCGGAGTTCGAACAGCCGAGCGGGTATCTGAACGACCTGATCCAGGTGGCGGCCGTGCTTGAGAAAGACGGCGTCCGCGGCGAGGAAATCGTCGGACCGGCGCTCTACACCGTGTACACCTTTCAGAACGGCGATCCGTCCGCATACTATCCCGCGCTCAACGTGACGAGCTGAGCACAAGGCACGCTCGGCCACCTGCTCAGGCCCACCGCGGTATGCCCTGCGCCGACGAACCGCAACGTGCCCGCCGCACATCGGGCCCCGCCCCGCCGTCGAGCCGCCACCTCCCAAACGGAAAGCGGGACGCCGCCACCTCCCTGGCGCATCCCGCTTTCCACTTTCGTCTTAGGCCCCTGTTCACCGATACCGCTCGAGGATCTCCTTCACTTCCTCGCCGTCGAGCGTCTCCTTCTCCAGGAGGCGCTCCGCCAGCGCATCGAGCGCCATGCGCTTCTCCGTCAGGATGCGCCGCGTGCGCTCGTGGCACGTCTCGACAATTTCCCGCATCTCCTGGTCGATCTCGTACGCCACCTGATCGCTGTAGTTCGGCTCGCCCTGGAGATCTCGCCCGAGGAAGATGGCCCCTCCCGCGCGGCTGCCGTACTGCAGCGGGCCGAGCCTGTCGCTCATGCCGTACTCCGTGATCATCTGCCGAGCGATGTTCGTGACGCGCTCGAGGTCGTTCGACGCGCCGGTCGAGATCTCGCCGAAGACAATCTCCTCCGCGACGCGCCCGCCGAGCGTCATGCAGATTTCGTCGAGCATCTGCTGCTTCGTGATGAAGTACCGGTCCTCGTTCGGCAGGCTCAGCGTGTAGCCGCCGGCCATGCCACGCGGGACGATGGTAACCTTGTGCACCGTGCGATCCGGCTGGATGAAGTAGCCCACCACCGCGTGGCCCGCCTCGTGATAGGCGACGAGCCTGCGCTCCTTCTCGCTCATCACGCGGCTGCGCTTCTCCGGCCCCGCCATGACGCGATCGATGGCCTCGTCGATATCCGCGTTGGTGATTTCCTTCTGCTTCTTGCGCGCCGCAAGCAGCGCCGCCTCGTTCAACACGTTCTCGAGATCCGCGCCGGTGAAGCCTGGCGTCCGCTTCGCGATGATCTCCAGGTTCACGTCGGGCGCGAGCGGCTTGTTCCGCGCGTGCACGCGCAGGATCTCCTCGCGCCCTTTGACGTCCGGGCGGTTGACGACAATTTGCCGGTCAAACCGGCCCGGGCGCAACAGCGCGGGATCCAGGATGTCGGGGCGGTTGGTGGCGGCGATGATGACGATGCCCTCATTCGCCGAGAAGCCGTCCATCTCGACGAGCAACTGGTTCAGCGTCTGCTCGCGCTCGTCATGTCCGCCGCCGAGCCCCGCGCCGCGGTGCCGCCCCACGGCGTCGATCTCGTCGATAAAGATGATGCAGGGCGAGTTTTTCTTGGCCTGATCGAACAAATCGCGCACGCGCGAAGCACCCACGCCGACGAACATCTCGACGAAGTCCGAGCCGCTGATGCTGAAAAACGGCACACCCGCTTCGCCCGCCACCGCGCGCGCGAGGAGCGTTTTACCGGTGCCGGGCGGGCCCACGAGCAGCACGCCCTTCGGGATGCGCGCGCCGAGCGCGGTGAAGCGCTTCGGATCTTTCAGAAATTCGACAATCTCCTCAAGCTCCGCCTTCTCCTCATCGGCCCCCGCGACGTCCGCGAACGTCACCTTTCGCTTGTCCTCGGTGTACATTCGAGCCCGGCTCTTGCCGAAGTTCATGACCCGGTTGCCGCCGCCCTGGGCCTGGTTGAACAGGATGAACATTAAGATGAAGAGGAAGGCAAACGGAACCACCTGCTCGAGGAGCGAGAGCCACACGCTTCCGCGGGGCTGCGGAATGACGTTGAACGACAGGTTATGGCTCTGCAAGAAGGGCTCCAGGTTGTTGTCGTACAGAGCCCGAGTCTCAAACTTTTCCCCGTTCTTCAGGGTCCCGTCGATGGTCGCAGTGAGGCCGTCGGGCGTGACCTGCAGCGTGCCCGTGACCTGGTTGTGCTCGACATATTGAATGAACTGGCTATATGGAATCGGCCCGCGAACCTGCTCAGGGCCGGTGAGGTATCTCAGTACGCCGATCAGCACGAACAGGATCAGCACGTACAGGACAACGCTCCGGTAAAAACGGTTCATGCCTTACCTCCTCTCGGTTACGGCGCGACTATTGTACCATACCGGGATGGGCGTTCCTAGCAAGAAAGACGCCCGCCAGGGAGACGCGCGTCAACCTGTCGCATAGATGTCAGACTTGAGGATGCCCACGTATGGCAAGTTGCGATACCGCTCCGCGTAGTCGAGGCCGTAGCCGACGATGAACGCGTCCGGCACCGTGAAGCCGAAGTAGTCCGGCTGGATGTCGACCTTTCGCCCGCTCGGCTTGTCGAACAGGGAGACAATCTTCACGCTCGCCGCCTGCCGCCGAATCATCGTGTCGCGCAGGTACGCGAGCGTGAGGCCCGTGTCCACGATGTCCTCCACGATGATGACATCGCGCCCCTCGACCGGGCGCTCGAGATCGTACAAAATGCGCACCGCGCCGGACGACTTCGTCGACTGGCCGTAGCTTGAAATCGCCATGAAGTCGATCTCGACCGGAACGTCGATGCGCTTGACGAGATCGCCCATGAACAGCGCCGCGCCCTTGAGGATGCAGATGAGAAGAGGCGTCTTGCCTGCGTAGTCTCGGCTCAGCGTCGCCCCCATCTCGGCCACTTTGGCCTGCAAGGTTTCCTCATCGAACAGGATACGCTCCAGATCAGGATGCATGAGTGCCTCCCCATGTCCGCTGTGAAATGTTCGGCCACCGCCTCTACCGCTCGCCAAGCGCGCGTTGGCAGGCCGCAGGCGGGCGCGCCCGAATGACGAACGCGGGCCCGCCGCCCCAAAGGTGCGCGCCGGATCGCATGATGCCGGGGATCCAGACGATGTCGCCGTCTACCCGAAGGAGGGGCCAGCGCGCACGCCACGCACGAGGCAGCTTGGCGTCGGTGAAGACGTCTTGCAGTTTCTTGGTTCCGTGCCCGCCGAAGAGCGGCACCCGCTCGCTCGTCGGCACCCCCATGGCGATCTCGGCGCGGGACACGTCGGCAGGCAACAGGAGCCACCAGGGCGACGGCATGCGGGCGGATGCCGGATGCGCCACGCGCAGCCGCCGAAACCGCCAGCGCACCTCGCCTTCTCCGACGAGCACCTCCGCCGCCGAATGAAGATCCCACGCCACCGCAGTCTCCACCGCGGGACGCGCGATGGGCGGGTGACCTATGTACAGGTTGTCGTAGGATCTGACGCACCGCACATCCGCCGCGAGGTGAACTTCGCCCGACGGCGGCCCCGAGAGGGCCAGGCGGCGAACCGCCTCGACGTGGGCCAACGTCCACTCGCGCGCGGAGAAACAATTCAATAGTATGTGAATCACCCTGCGTTGTAAAGAAACGTGAAGTTCGCCGAGGCGGCTGGCAGAAAAGGCGATTCGGCCGTCCGCGCCGCACACGGCAACGCGGCGCGCGGCCTCGCACGCCAACTCGCGCATGTACGCGTCCTCCGCCCACAACAGTTCGAGCGCCTGGCGAACCTTCTCCTCCGCGCGCGGTTCGACGGCGCGGAGCGCCGGGATGACCACCTGACGGACGCGGTTGCGAAAAAACCGGGGGTCTTCGTTCGTCTCATCCTCCACGTGCGGCACCCCGTGCAGAGCCGCATACCGCTCGATCTCGCTCTTCTCCACCGCGAGGAGCGGCCTCAGCACCCGCACGCCGTTCATCTCCGCCTCCGGGCGCATGGCGCCAAGCCCCCCCGGGCCCGCGCCGCGCAACAGGCGCATGATGAAGGTCTCCAGCTCGTCCTGCGCGTGATGTGCCACGAGGATGACGCCGCCCTTCACCCGCGCCCGGTCGGCCAGCGCCTGATAGCGCGCGCGCCGCGCGGCCGCCTCCAGCCCCTCACCTCGCTCGTCCACGACCTTCACGTGGGCGATCTCGCACGGGATTTCGCGCTCTCGGCAGTATCGCTCGACGAAGGCGGCGTCGCGATCGGCCGTCTCGCGCAGGTGGTGGTGCACGTGGACCACAGAAAAACCGCCCAGGGCACTTGGCGCCTCCTCTGCGGCGCGCTGACACAGGTGAAGGAGCACCATCGAGTCCACGCCGCCGGAGACGCCTAACACCGCGTGGGCGGTCTCAAGCCGATGCTGTTGGAAAAAGGAAATCACGTGCGTGAGGAGATTGTGCGCTCGTCCCAAGGAGGTTCCCGCCGTTTCCCATGTGGGCCGCCCCGGGCGCCTCGCGCCGCGCGCGGGCGTGCCCTGTCTGCCTTCATTGTAGCAAAGTGGGGCCGCCCGTCGAAGCCGCTGAAACCGTTGGCTCAGATGATGCGGAGGTAGAGCGCCCAGGCGCAGGCGGTGGTGAGCACGGCGCTCGCGACGCTCGCCCACATGAACGCGGCCGTCCAGTCGCGCTGGCCAGCTTGTCTCGCCTTGTCCTTCACGCGCACCTCCGCGATGGCGGCGCGAAGCGCGTCGGCGTCCCGGATCTCCCGGCGCAGCACGCGGCTCCACACGGGGCGCCATGCGCCGTCGACCTGATCCGCCACCGCGCGCAGGAGCCATTCCCGCCGCTTTTCGGGCGGGAGATCGTACAAATTCGCGGGACACTGCGCCTCGAGCGATACCGCCATGAGCGCCACGGCGAAGACGTCGTACGCCGCGCTCGCGCGCCTGTCGCATAGGCCGAAGAAGGCGCCGTCGGTTGTCGGCGTGAACTGGCGGACGGCTTTGCCAAACGGCGTCACGCCGCCGGGATCGACGAAGCGCACCTCGCCACTCGCCTCCTGGACGAGCACGTTCTGCGGCTTGACGTCGCAGAACGCGTGGCCGGTGGCGTGGAGCTTGGCGAGCCCTTCGACGATGCGGATCATGACCTGCTTGCGCATGGCGGGCGCAAGCGTTGGCCAGACCTTGTCAAGCGGCTTGCCGGAAATGCGCTCCATGACGTAAAAGAAGCGGGCGCCGGGGCGGTCGGAGTCGTCAATCTGCTGTGGCGCGGGAAACGGCGATCCCGGCCCTCGCACGAGGTTCAAAAGCGACCACTCGAACGCCACCTGGCCCGCTGTCTCGCACACCTTCATGGCGCCTTTGAGGCCGTCGTCCCGCTCGACCGCGTAGACAATCCCGTTCGCGCCCGTGCCGAGAACGCCGCGGATCCGCCAGCGCCGATGGGTCCACTTGCCCACCACCCACGTGCCGGGCGCGAGCGGGCGGGAATGGGTCATCCGAACTCACGCCGCGGCGCGTCCTCGTCCACGTTGCGCGCGTGCGAGAGGAGAAGGTCGGCGGCGTGATCGATGGCTGGGCCGGTCGGCGTGCCGCCGCGCGCCACGAGCTCCGCCTCGAGCGCCGCGACGTTCACCTCGGAAGAGAACGGCTGCACGAGCCGCGTCGCCTCCTCGCCCTTGCCGGGGAACGCAATGACGCTCACCGCGAGGGGGCCGGATCTCACTTTGAGCGACAGGGCGAGATCGCGTACCGCCTCGCGCACGGTCGGGATTTTGTCGCGCATGCTCGCGCTCGTGTCGAGGCAGACGACGAGATGAAGCGCCACCTCGTCCTCGAGCTTTTCCACCACCTGCATGACGCGGGCGCGATCGGCGGGCGGCAAATCCTCCGTCGACTTGCCCATGACGGCGAGGAGTTCCTGGTTGACCACCTGCTGAAGCGTCATCTGCATAGTCTGGTGCGTCATCATCTGCGCCGTCGCCGAGATGTCCGCGGGCTGCACGATGCGACACATGCCCCCGCCCGCGTCCGCGATGGAGTGTGCCTCTTGGTAGCCCTGCTCGCCCGCGTCGCCGCGCCCCACGATGCCGATGACGTTGACGACGATGCCGTGCCGGTGCGCCCTGCGCGCAGCCTCGACGGGATCGGGCCCGATGTTGGAACAGCCGTCGGTGATGACGAGAATCTGCCGGATGGTCGCTTCCCTGGTCAAAACAATCCACCTCCGCGAAACTTGCTAGTCGCCAGTATCGCCGAGGTGGAACCGTTTCATTCCCAAAAGCTTGATAGAATCCGTTGCCGGGAACGTTCAGGCCATGCGGCGCTTGCGCTCGGCGGACCGGAGGCTCGGCACGTTCGGCAGCCGGATGGCCGCCCACTGCTCCTGATACCGCTCGATCACGGCCGCGACGGCCGTCATGTCGTCTCGCACCTTGCCGTGCGAAGCCTCGACGGCCATCTCCACGAGCTCGTCCACGATGGTCTGCGGATCCGTCGAGCGGATTTGGGCGAGCGCCGCCTGCACCCAGTCGTCCGTCTCCGCGCCTTCCGGAGCCGCGTCGTAGATGCCGTCCGAGACCAGGATGAGCACGTCGCCCGGCAGGAGCTGGACTTCGATGGTCTGCACCTCAATCTCCTCGAGAATGCCGATGGGCACGCTGTTCCCGGTGACCTTGATGACCTCCTGCCCCCGCTTGATGTAGCTCGGCGCCGATCCGACCTTCAGAAACTCGCACTTGGCGTGGAACAGGTCGATCACGGCCATGTCGAGCGTGGTGAACATCTCGTCACGCGATCGCAACACGAGCGCGGAGTTGATGGTGCGCACGGCGAGCTTTTCGTCGAATCCAGCTTTCATCAACCGCTTCAGGAGGTCGATGGCCGACTTCGACTCCTGCTTCGCGCGCTCCCCGTTGCCCATGCCGTCCGAGATGGCGAGGGCGTAGCGGCCATTGCCGAGATCGACCGCGGTATGGGTATCGCCGGAGACGGGGCGGCCGTCCTTGGCGATGGCCATGGCCGCGGACCGCACCTGGTACTGGCGCGCCGAGGCGAACGTGGCCGTGCAGGGCCCGCCGTGCGGCGGCACGCTGAGCTTGGCGACGGTGATGTGCTCGCCGAGGATGCCCGACAGAAGGGGCGCGATCATGCGCGCGGACGTCTCGTGCGCGCTCTCGGACGGCTGCACCACCTCAATTTCCACCCGGCCCGGCTCGAGGCTGATGATGCGCACGTCGTCCACATAGAGCCCGAGCTCCTCGAGCGCGCTCACGATCTTCTCGCGATCCGACAGGAGCGTCTTCTGCTCCATCTCGAGCTCCTTCGCGATGGCCCGGACGACATCCGCCACCCCCGCCAGCTGATGCGCCACGAGCTTTCGCTCTTCCATCATCTTTTTCAACCACTTGTAGTCCCGATGCGTGAGATCGAGGTTGTAGCGCAGCGTGCTCATCATCGGATCGAGGCGAATGCAGCGATCCCTGAGCTCCGGCGTGGGCGCGGCGCGTCGGCCGTTCGCGGACTCGATGTTGGTGAGCGTGTGCTTCATGGCGTTGTAGGTCTGGAGCATTTCCCGCCCCCAGCACAGGGTCTGACGCGGGCAGAGTGAACACACGCTGTCGCGGGTCTTTTGGATGGTCTGCGTGACGAGATCGCGCATCAAGAGGTAGTCGTTGCCGCTCACGTCGGAGAAGGTGTCGGCGAGTTCCTCGAAGATCTGGCTCACCTCGTGGATCTTCTCGGTCATGAGGGCGTGCACCCGCTCGGCGCGCGTGCGCTCGTCGGCCGAATGTTCAGGCGTCCCGGGCACGAAGGAGCGAAGCTCGGCAAAGAGACTCCGCGGCGTCAAGAGGTACAGCACCGACGCGGCGCCGGCGGCCGTCATCTGCACCAAGAGCGGCGCATAGGCGTGCGCGTAGGCGAGCGTGAGCACGCCCACCCCTGCGACGAAGGTGGCGGCCACCGCAAACCGGTTGGCGTCGCGCATCAGGCCGCAGATGAGTGCAATGAAGCCGAGCACCGCCACCTCCATGAGCGACGCCTGGTGGCTCAAAAGCGACAGCATGCTGATGGCGACGGCGCCGGACACGGCGGGCCCAATGCCGGTGGCGGAGAGCACGAGCACCATCCAGTCGATGGCCAAAAGCGCGAGCGGAACGCCGTGGACGGCGAGCCCGTCGAAGCCCATGATGACGGAGGCGATGAGGATGACGACGCTCATCACCTGCTCGTAGCGCAGCGTGCGCGTGAGCTCTTGCCCAAGGAACAGGTGAATGCACTGCAGGAAGATGAGCGCTAAGATGGTGACGAGGGCGCCCTGGCTGAAGGCGAGCAGGGCCTCGACGAGCGTGAGGCTTGTCCCGAACGTGGCGAGGTGAACGGCGAAGCCCACGGCGCCGGCGAGAATGGGCGCCCAGATGATGTCCGCCGTCCTGCGGCGGAAGATGATTCGATGGACGAGCTTGTACAGCACGATGGCCGCGGCAAGTTCGAGACCTCCCTCGATGCCGGCGGTAAAGGCGCCGAGGATGCCGGCGTACGCGGGCCACGCGCGGCGCTCGCCCGCAAGCGCCATGACGACGGCGTAATAGGCGAGGGCAAACGGCGCCACGGCGTGATCGATGGAGGCGCGGCCGAGGAGGAACGCGAGCGCGCCGATGAGCAGGGCGCGGCGCCACGCCCGAAGGGTCCAGCGAGAGGCAAATGGGGAGCGCGCCGCCCGGTTTGGCTTGGCAAGAAGGGGTTTCGGCCCGCTCCGTGTTCGCTTTCTGACCATACATCCGTCCCCTTTCATCCATGTGTATGGCCATTATAGGGCAGGCAGAACTGCAGATTTTGTCAAACGGCGTCTGCGGCGACGAGAAAGTTTTCGAGAATTCTGGACAACGTTCGGCACGGGGAGGGCGTGATCGACATGGAGATGAAGCGAGAGCGGATGGACTGGCACAGTTTCTTCGCGTCGCAGGCGCGAGTGATGGCGGCGAGATCGACCTGCACGAGGCTGCAGGTGGGGTGCGTGGTGGTGCGGGACAAGCGGATCATCGCCAGTGGATACAACGGGAGCATCCACGGGGACGAGCACTGCGTGGACGTGGGCTGCAAGGTGGTGGACGGCCACTGCGTGCGGGCGATTCACGCGGAGCAGAACGCGCTTCTGCAGTGCGCGCGCTTTGGAATTGCGGCGGAGGGCGCGGATCTGTACGTGACACACACGCCCTGTCTGACGTGCACGAAGAGCCTCATTCAGGCCGGGATCCGGCGCGTGTTTTATGAGTTCGAGTATCGGCCGGACCCGTACGCGATGGAGCTCCTGTCGAAGGCGGGCGTGGTTGTCGAACAAGTGCGAAGCCGGTTGGATCTTCTGGTGTAGCGCTGCGCGGCGCAGGTGGGACGCGGTGCGGGTTGCAGTCCGCGGTTTGGCGCCGAGCGCGAAACTCGCCTGGCGCACGAGATTTCTGGGCGCCATTTCTGTCCCCGCCGCGTACACTACATACAACTGGCGATGAGCGAGGTGATGTGGAATGCCGGAATGGCTTCGGAGTCAACTCAGGCGAGCGTTCCTCAATCGCGATCGCAAGGCCATCGTGATGCTGAATGAAGCGTATTACCGATATCGCCAATCGGATGCGAAGGCAGAGCCGTGAGAGGCGCCGTGAAGCCATCGGCACCAAAGCCCGCCGACGCGACTCCGGCGCCCTGGCGCGGCGTGGGATGCAAAACGCCTTTAGCCAGGAAACCCGGCGATCCGCCCGTTGAATTTGCCCAGAATGCGGTCCAGCACCTCCTGCGTGATGGGGCCGAGCTGGGCCCTGTACATATCGAGCGAGATGTGGCAGCCGTCACGATCGTTCTCGTTGTCGAAGGCGAGAAAGACGCGCGTGCCGTCGTGGAGCTCGTATTCGAGGTAGTAGGTGTCGCCCTGCACGAACTTTCTCCTCTCAGGCGCTTGAAGCGCACGTACGATGTCCCTTGACGCGAAAACACCGGGCCCTTCGCAGAACCCGGTGCTTGTTCACGATTCTCTCGCGAAGTGCGCCGCGCTCCTAGAAGGTGCGGCCACGGCTCGATTTCAGCCGCGCCGCCCGCCGCGCCCGCCGCGCTTGGCCTCGCTCCGCCGGAGCTGCGCAAGGCGCTCTTCGCTGTCTTTGAGGAATCGATTCATGATCTGTTCGAATCCTTGGCGCCGATCCTGGCGCTGACCCCCTCGCGATCCTCCGCGATGCGTGCGGCCAGACGACGATTCGTTGGCCTGGCGAATGGACAGGGCGATTTTCCCATCTCCGCTGACACTCAGCACCTTGACGGTGACCTCGTCGTTCACCTTCAGGTAGTCGTTGACGTCGCGGACGTAGTCGTCCGAGATCTCGGAGATGTGCACCAAACCCGTCTCGCCTTCGGGCAGCGTGACAAATGCACCAAACCGCGTGATTCCCGTCACTTTGCCCGTCACTTTGCTCCCGACCTCAATGGCCATAAAGTTGCTTGTTCCTCCCTGTCCGATTGAACGAAAAGAATCCGATGAACGGCTTGCCTGACAAACGGCGTGAAGCCCCGGCGGCCACCTCCGCTCATCCGTAGGATATCCGCCTTGCGCCCTTTCGACTCACCCACGCCCGCGACGTCAATGGGATTTTGACGGCGACTGCAAATCGAACGGCACGGTGTTGGGCATCACGAGGTTCTGATGCTCCGTCGCGTACTTTTCAATGTACGCCGGATTGTTCAATTGTTGCTTCTCCGTCTGCAACGTGCGCTGCTCAGCCTGGAGCGAATTCAACTGCCGCTCCAGTTTGGCGTTCTCCGCCGCGAGCTGGCGCAATTGGGGACGTTCCGCATGCCAGAAGTAAAAGAACGCCCACGCGCAGATGGCGAGTGCAGCCACGTATCGGATGCGCACGGGGAAGTTCCGGCGCTGCCGCTGAGGCTCTCGCTTGACGCTGGACAGCGGGCGCGACTCGACTGCTCGCATGGCGAAACGCTCCTCCGTGAGATTCACCGCCTGGCACCCCGACGCTCCAGTGAAGGCGCGTCAACGAGCCGATCCGCGGCTTTGGATCAACCAATTCGACGCGCGCTGCCAGAAATCCTCTTGCCAGGCGGCTAGTTTTTTTCGCCATCCGGCGTCTCGGCGAATGTAGCGGCGAACCGGAAACGTGACGACGGCGAAGGCGATGGCGACGATGCGGCACGCGGCGTTCTCCATCATCACGCCCACTCGATACAGCGCCGCCGCGACGGCCACCATCAGCCGAGCCGCCAGCCGGAGTGGCCAGACCACGGCAATCTCAAGCGCGCGGCGCACGACCCTCACGATGAAGCGGATAACGGCCACGACTGCGAACGCCCCGCGGACGACGCGCCGCCTGAGGGTCAGGCGATACAGGCCGTATCCCACCGCGAGCAGCACGAGCGTCCAGATGCGAAATTCGCCGCCGATGGTGCGAAACGTGAGCAGATACACGCCCACGGCCGCCGCGATCCAAAAGGCGAGATCGCACAACGGCCGCAGGCGCCGCAGCCAGCGAAAACCGCCCGAGATGGTGTTGTACCAGTCGAACACCGCGCCCATCGCCGCGCCCGAGGCGAGCATCCACAGGACGTAGGCCACGTTCTGTCCCGCGTTCATGGCCGAAGCCGCCCCCACCGCGCCGCGCGGCGATGATCCCCGTAAATCAGGGCGCCGATCTCGCCCTCGATGCGAATGATCCCCGCCTGCCGATCGAACGCCTTGATGGCGAGGGATTTCCCCTCGACGCAAAGCTCGCCCGCTCGCGTCGAGATCACAAAGGCCTCCGCATCAAACCGCTCGAGGCGCTCGACCCCGGTGACCTCGATCTCCCGCCTGGCGAGGATGTGCACATCGTGTCCCTCGGCCGGATCCATGCCGACACCTCCAACCATCCTGTCGCTCCGAGTGTATGACGGAGGGTGGACATGTAGACCGAAGGACTGTGCGCGCAAACCCGTGCAGGACCGGGACGTCGGCCCGAACACGCGGGCGGCCACGTTCCTGGCAATAGCAAAAGACCGGCCCAACGGGCCGGTCCCGAACCGGGCTTATGGAGTCTCTGCTTCGTCGTCGACAAACTCTTCGTCGACGTCGCCCGCGCGCGGTTCCACGCGGACCATGTCGTAAAGAGAAGCCGCCTCGTCCCGCCGCGGATTCTCCGCGAGGCGCCGGACGACGACCGTCACGGTCTTGTTGCCGTATTGGATGACGATCTCGTCCCCTACGGCCACATCCGTCGCCGCTTTGCCGGGGCGGCCGTTCACCAACACGCGCCCGGCATCGCAGATCTTCTTGGCCAGGGTGCGCCGTTTGATCAAGCGGGACACCTTGAGAAACTTATCGAGTCGCAAGGTTCAGCGCGTGACTTCCTTGAGCTTGTTGCCCGGTTTGAACGCAGGCACCGTGGAAGCCGGGATCTCGATGACCTCGCCCGTCTGCGGGTTGCGGCCCGAGCGCGCGGCGCGAGAACGCGTCTCAAACGTGCCAAAGCCGATGATCTGCACCTTCTCGCCGTTGGCGAGGGCCTCCTCGATGATCTCGAACACGGCGTTGACCGCACTCTCCGCGTCCTTCTTCTTCAAGTTGGTCTTTTCCGCGACACGGTTGATGAGTTCCATCTTATTCACGCGTGCGATACCCCTTTCGTGGGAATGTCGGGAATGTTATTCGTTCTTCTCGCCGGGAATCCTGCTAGTTCGACTGTGAAAATGCGATTTTTGCCTCGTTCCAGTACGCATCGAGGGCTTCTGGAGACGCGGTTTCCCACGATCCCCCATTGGAGCGCAGCCGTTCCTCCACGTACCGGAACCGGCGGACAAATCGGCGCGTCGCCTGGGCCAGGACGGCCTCGGCGTCGAGATCGAGAAACCGGCAGAGGTTGACGACGGCAAACAGCACATCCCCGGCTTCCGCGGCGAGCTTGGCGGCATCCCGCGGCTCCCGACGTCGCTCGATGTCAAGTTCATTCATTTCCTCTTTGACCTTCTGCCATACGTCGGCCTCGTTCGACCAGTCGAACCCGACCTTGGCCGCCGCCTTCTGGACCGCCTGCGCCACAGCGAGCGCTGGCCCGGCGAGCTTCACGCCTGACAAGGCGCTCTCTTCACGCTCTTCATTTCTACGCTCATCCTGTTTTACCTGCTCCCAAATGCCGCGGACGTCGTCCGCCGTCTTCGCCACCTCGTCCCCAAACACGTGCGGGTGGCGGCGGACCAGCTTCGCCGCGAGCCCCGCAAATACGTCGCGAAGCGTGAACTCGCCCGCTTCCTCCGCGATGCGCGCGTGGAGAAGAATCTGCAGCAGGAGATCCCCCAGCTCCTCCGCGAGGTGATCGGCATCGCCCTCGTCGATGGCCTCCGCCACCTCGTACGCCTCCTCGACGACGTACTTGCGCAACGACGCGTGCGTCTGCTTCCGATCCCACGGGCAGCCGTTCGGCCCGCGCAGGACTTCGACAATTCGCGGAGCCTCGTGCAGATCCCGGTACAACACGGCCGCGTCCTTGGCGGGCGGCACGTACAGCGTCGTGAGGTGATCGATCCACGCGAGACGGTCGATCTCGTACAGCGGCACGCGCTCCATCCGCTCTTCTCCGCGGACGCCGGCCGCCCGGACGATCACGACCTCGTACTCGTCCGGGTAGAGCTCCATCAAGGTGAGTTTCACCTCACTCGCCACGGCGCGATTGTACACCTGGGCGATGAAGGTGTGCAGGCGCGGGTTGAGTTGGTCGTGCCGAAGCGCAAGGCCGTCGAGCAACAGGAGCCCCTCCACCGGATCGATCCCGAGCCTTGCCACGGCGAGATCGAGAAAACTCTGTCCCGGGCCGATCTCGACCTCCACATCCGGGAGCGACTGTGTCAAGAGCATCTGCACCGCGCGCTCGGCCACGAGAGGGTGGCCCGGAACCACGTATACGACATGCGGATGCCCTTCTGCGAGGTGGAGCAGGCGCGCGACAATCGCCTCGTAGACCGCGTCAAACGTGTCGCACTTCTCGTAGAGATCATCGCACGTCTGGTAGGTGACGCCCGCTTCCTCGAGCCTCTTCACGGCCGGGTGTTCGCGCGTGCGAAGCACGACGGGCCAGCCGCGCCGCATGATCTCGTACGATCCGAGCGGGATGCTGTCCGGATCTCCAGGGCCCAATCCGACAATGTGCAAGATGCTCAATGCGCCTACCCCTCCATGGCGGAACGGTTTCCATGCAGTTCGCGCTTTCGGCGTTCGAGGTGCTCGAGATGGCGCTCCTGCACGTCTGGAAGTCGCTCCAAGATGCCTACGATCTCCTCGACCGCCTCTTCCCTCGTTCGCACCCGATACCTCATGTGAAACGCGAACGAAAGCCGTTCAGATATTTGGCCACGATATCGTTTCCCGTTTCTCGCGATGCGCACGTGCGCCTCCGCCTCCAGTATACCGCACCGCCTCCGCGCCGCCAGAAGTGCGTGCGGTAAGCTTATCTCTGTCTGGAGACGACAGCGCCCGAGCCGTTCGATCCATGCACGCGAGTACAAATTCCTTCACTGCAAAATTCACCGCACACAAAACGGCCCCCCGCTGGCCCCTGTTTCACCCAGCGCGGGAGGCCCGATGGCGCTGCGCGGTCGTCGGCTCTGACATGCGCCCCTGGCGCTCATCCGTCCGAATCGCACTTGCACACCCGATGCACATATGGTATTTTATGGACGGAGCTTGTTTATTGCTCCATTTGCTTACCCAAAAAGCCGGCGGCCGTTTCCGCCAACTTGACCTCGGTCTCCCCCATCCGCACGCTCTCGTCGCGGGTGGCGAGGATGACCGCGCCAATCGGATCGCCTGCGGCGATGATGGGCGCGATGACGCGCGCGCCGAATCGCTCCGGGCGATCCCGCACGATGGCGTACTCCCCCGCCGCCGAATTGTGTACCGTTTTCCGCTCCTCCATCGCCTGTTCGATGTCTTCGCTCACAGGCTTGTCCAAAAACTCCTTCTTCGGCGCCCCCGACACGGCGATGATCACGTCCCGATCCGCAATCATCGCGATGTGCCCCGTGTTTTCGGCGAGCGAATCCGCATACTCCTTGGCAAAGTCCCCGAGTTCTCCGATGGGCGAATACTTCTTCAGGATGACCTCGCCGTCGCGGTCCACGAATATCTCTAAGGGATCGCCTTCGCGAATGCGCAACGTCCGTCGAATTTCCTTCGGAATCACAACCCGACCGAGATCATCAATTCTCCGCACGATGCCTGTGGCTTTCAAAAAGATCCCTCACCCTCATGAAGTTTGGTGCAACGGAATCCGACGTGACTGTATTATGCGACTCGCCCAGATCCTCTATGCACCAGCGAAGCCATGAGGGCCGAGCATGGCGGGGCTCAGACGCCCGCCACCTCTTCCTGCTTTTTCGACTGCCGCACCATCTCCAGGTAATCCGTCAAGAAGGCGATGATCCTCCGGACGATCTCGTCCCCCGCGAGGCCCTTGGTTCGGAACGCGACAAAGATCATGCCGTTCGGCCGCGAGGTGACCTGCGCCTTGTGCTTGACCGCCATGGACAGGAGCTTCGGATAATCGACGGGCGCATGCTTCTCGTTCGGAAACCGCACGGTCGTGTCGGCACCCTGCGTCGCGATGTGATCCGCGTGCGCCTGCATCGCGAGGCTCTTGAGCCTCGTCACGTCGAGCAGATTGCGCACCTCCTGCGGCGGATCGCCGTAGCGATCGATGAGCTCGTCCTCGAGATCGTCCGCCTCGGACACAGCCTGAATCGCCCGGAACCGCTTGTACATGGCCACCTTCTGAGACGGATCGGAGATATAGGTGTCTGGAATGTACGCCTCGACGGGCACGTCGATGGTCGGTTCGACGGGCTTCTCCAGCTGCTCGCCGCGCAGCTCGCGAATGGCCTGCTGCAAGAGCTCCGTGTACATGTCGAAGCCCACAGAGTTGATGAACCCGTGTTGCTCGGCCCCGAGCAAGTTGCCAGCGCCGCGGATGGACAGGTCACGCATGGCGATCTTGAAGCCGCTGCCGAGCTCGGTGAACTCCTTGATGGCCGCCAGCCGCTTTTCCGCGACCTCCGACAGCACCTTGGCCGGCTGATAGGTGAAATATGCGTACGCAATCCGGTTGGATCGGCCGACGCGGCCGCGCAGCTGATACAACTGGGACAGACCGAACTTGTCGGCGTCGTACACAATCAAGGTGTTCACGTTCGGAATGTCGAGCCCCGTCTCGATGATGGTGGTGGTGACGAGCACGTCGTACTCGCCCTCGAGAAAGTCGAGCATCACGCGCTCGAGCTCCGCCTCCGCCATCTGACCGTGCGCCACGCTCACGCGCGCATCGGGCACGAGCGACTGCACGCGCTCGGCCATGCGGTGGATGGTCTGGACGTCGTTGTACACGAAGTACACCTGTCCGCCGCGGGCGAGTTCGCGCTCGATGGCCTCTTTGACAAGCCCCTCGTTGTACTCCACGACGTACGTCTGGACCGGAAACCGGTTCTCGGGCGGCGTCTCGATGATGGACAGATCGCGCACGCCGAGCATGGACATGTGGAGCGTGCGCGGGATGGGCGTCGCGGTCAGCGTCAAACAGTCCACATTCGCGCGCAACTGCTTCAGCTTTTCCTTGTGGGTCACGCCGAAGCGCTGTTCCTCGTCCACAATCAGAAGCCCCAGGTCCTTGAACTGCACCGAGTTCTGCAAAAGCCGGTGCGTGCCGATGACGATGTCGATGGTCCCCTCCTTGAGGCCCTTCAACACCTCCTGCGTCTCTTTGCGCGTCCGGAAGCGGCTCAGCATCTCAATCTTCACTGGGAAGCCGGCGAACCGCTCCTTGAACGTCTCGTAGTGCTGCTGCGCGAGGACCGTCGTCGGCACCAGCACCGCGACTTGTTTCCCGTCCATGACCGCCTTGAACGCCGCGCGCATGGCGACCTCCGTCTTGCCGTAGCCCACGTCGCCGCACAGGAGCCTATCCATCGGGCGCGGCTTCTCCATGTCCCGCTTGATCTCCGCGATGGCGCGAAGCTGGTCCGGCGTCTCCTCGTACGGGAACATGTTCTCGAAGTCCGCCTGCCATGGCGTGTCGGGCGAGAACGCGTGCCCGGGCGTCGCCTCGCGCTTCGCGTAGAGCTTCAGGAGATCGCCCGCGATGTCGCGCACCGACTTCTTGACGCGGTTCTTCGTCTTCTGCCATTCGCTCGACCCGAGGCTGTGCAGCTTCGGCTCCTTCTCGCCGGAGCCGATGTACCGCTGGATCTGATCGATCTGGTCCACCGGCACGTACAGGCTGTCGCCGCCCGCGTAGCTCAGGTACAGGTAGTCGTTGCGGCGACCATCGACCTCAAGCGTCTTGATACCCATGTACCGGCCAATGCCGTGATTCACGTGCACCACGTAGTCGCCGACATTCAGTTCCTGGTAGCTCTTGATCCGCTCCGCATCCGAGACCTGCGCGCGCGTCTGGCGATGCTTCCGCTTCGCCGTGAACACCTCGGTCTCGACGATCACGGCGATGCGGTGCATCGGCAACTCGAACCCGCTTGACAGGTTGGCGACGACGATCTGCGGCACCTTCGATCCCGGCGTAAAGACCTCCACCTGATCGGCCTGGATGCGATAGTCGTCCAGGACGCGCGCCAGGTGATCCGCCCGCTCCTTGGTCGCGGCCGCAAACACCACCTGCGTGTGCGCCTTCTCCCAGCGCGCGAGCTCTTGTTTCAACACGTTCATCTGCCCGTGGAAATTCTGCATGCTGCGCGCGGAGATGTTGAGCACCTGCTGATACCGCTGACTGCCGCGCGTGTGGGCGAACGTCGCGAAGTGCACCTTCGGCCGATTCAACTCTTGAAACTTCGCCTCGTAGTGAATGGCGTCGACCGTGCCCGAGAGCACCTCGCCCCGCATCATGGCGCCCGACAGCCACTCGCGAAACTCCTTCTCGAGCACGTCCGCGCGCTCCAGGATGCGAGCCGTCTCGTCGAAGCAGACGAACGCAGGCTGGGGGACGTGATCGAACAGGGTGTCCGCGTGTTCGGGATACAGAAGCTGATAACGAGCCACGCCCGCGAACGGCTGCCCCTCGCGCAGCTTGCGGATATCCGCGGAGATGGACTGCTCCAGCCGATCCCGGAGCGCCGCATCCGTCACCGTCTTCAGCCTGGCTTCAAGCCGCGCCTCGAGTTCATCCGCCACCTTGTCCGCAACGGGCTGAGGAAGCATCAGGTCGAATGCAGGGCCAAACGACACGCGATCCCGCTTGTCCTGGGATCGCTGCGTGGCGGGATCGAACGTCCGGATGGAGTCAATGTCCGTGTCGAACCACTCGATGCGGTAGGGGAGATCGTGGCCCATCGGAAAGACGTCGAGGATGCCGCCGCGCACGCTGAACTGGCCGCGGCTCTCCACGAGGCTCACGCGCTCGTAGCCGCCGCGCACTAGCTGCGCTACGACGTCGTCAATCGGCTTCGATTCACCTACCGCGAGGTTCACCAGCGAGTGTAGAAAATGGCTCTTTTTCGTCACCGGCTGCCAGGCGGCCAAAAGGGTCGTGACCACAACGACAGGGCCCTCCTGCGCGAGGGCCTCAAGGACGTGCAGCCGATCCGCCAGTACGTCCGACGACGACGCCAGGTAATCGACGAGCGCGTTGTCTCGCTCGGGATAGAGATAGACGCGCGCATCCGGCAGGTACTCCTTCAAGTCCTCCCAGATGGTCTGGGCGTGACTGGCCGTATGCGTCACCACAATCATCGACTCTGGGAGACGGCGATTGCGGAGATGGTACAAGGCCGCCATCACGAGCTGCCGCCCGGCCCCGGTCACGCCCGTGATGAGTATGTCGTTTCTGCGCGGCCCCATCCCATCCGCCAATGACGAAAGCGCCCCGTCCGCGGCCATGAGTTCGACGAGACCCTTCACCTTGTCCCCCTCCCAGCACACGCATGTACCTGGATTTATTGTATGATACTTCCTTCTAATAGCAGTTCGGGATGCATCGCGACGGCCTGCTCGCAGGCGTCGCAGACGGTTTGAATCTCAAACTGGTTGTCTCTCGGGCGGATGACGTCCCACTGGTGATCCGGCTCCAGATGGTGCAGGCCAAGCCGCTCCATCGCGTCTCCGAGCGACCAGTGCGGCGCCTCCACCGCCCCAATTTTCTGTCTGCAATAGCGGCAGACGTATTCGAAGCGCATCGGGATCGCCCCTTTGTCAGACGTGTGTCAGACAGGTCTCCCCTTAGTATGGAGACGCGATACGCTTCCCATACCTCCGCCGCTCGCGGCGGCTCAAGCCCTGGCCGCCGCGTTGTAGCGGGTCATGGCTTCGGCGAATCCGCGTTCGACGGCGTACAGCGCAGCGTCCGCAGCCGTTTCGAGCGCCCTGCGGACGTGCGGCTCTTCCTCTCGTGAAAACGCTCCCAGCACGTACGGAACAATCGGCGCTCCTTTCGGGGGCCGGCCGATGCCAATGCGGACGCGCCCGAACTTCTCCGTGCCGAGCGATTCGATGATGGACTTGATCCCGTTGTGGCCTCCCGCCGACCCCTGCGCCTTCAGGCGCACGACGCCCGGCGGAAAGTCCATGTCGTCGTAGAGGACCATCAGGTCCTCAGCCGGATCGATCCGATAGTAGCGGACGATCTCGCCCACGGAAAGGCCGCTTACGTTCATATACGTGTGCGGCTTCACCAACAGAACCTTTTCGCCCGCGTAGCGCGCGTCGCCGACGAGCGCGTGGAAGTCGGCCTGATCCACGCGCGCCGCGAGTTTCTCCGCCAAGATGTCGATGGCCATGAACCCGGCGTTGTGCCGGGTGCGCTCATACTCGCGCCCCGGATTTCCGAGTCCCACGATGACTTTCAAGGTCCGTCTCTCCTCAGTCGAACAGCTGACTCACGGAGCGCTGCGTGTGCACGCGGATAATGGCCTCCGCGATGAGTTCCGCCACCGACAGCACCTTGATTTTGTCGATCCGCTTGTGTTCGGGCAGCGCGATGGTGTTCGTGACGACCACCTCTTCGATGGCGGAGTTCTGCAGGCGCTCCACGCCCTGTCCCGAGAGCACCGGGTGAATGCAGCACGCGTACACCCCACGCGCGCCCCGCTTCAAAAGCTCCGCCGCGCCCGCGGTGATGGTCCCCGCCGTGTCAATCATGTCGTCAATCAGGATGGCCGTCTTGCCCTCGATATCGCCGATAATGTTCATGACCTGCGCCACGTTGGCGTCCGGCCGCCGCTTGTCGATGATGGCGAGTGGCGCGCCGAGCCGCTCCGCGAACGCGCGCGCCCTCGTGACACCGCCCATGTCCGGCGACACCACCACGGGGTTCTCAATTTGCTTGTCCAGGAAGTAATCCGCCAGGATGGGCATCCCGATCAGGTGATCGACCGGGATGTCGAAGAAGCCCTGGATCTGGCCGGCGTGCAGGTCCATCGAAATGACGCGGCTCGCGCCCGCCGTCTGCAGCAGATTGGCGACGAGCTTCGCCGTGATGGGATCACGCGCGCGGGCTTTGCGATCCTGACGCGCATATCCATAGTACGGAATCACGACGTTGATGGTGCGCGCCGAGGCGCGCTTGACCGCGTCCATCAGGATGAGGAGCTCCATGAGGTGCTCGTTGACCGGCTGGCTCGTGGGTTGAATGATGAACACGTTTGCGCCTCGCACGCTCTCGCCCAGGCGGATGCGGACCTCGCCGTCCGAAAACCGCCCGACTTGGCAGTCCGCCAGCGGGACTCCGATGTAGTCGGCAATTTCCTGCGCCAATGCCGGATTGGCATTTCCCGTGACGAGCTTCAAGTCGGCGTCAATGGCCACAATGGTTCCCGCCCTTCTCCGGATTCCGATTCTGCCTGCGCGCCTTCCACGCCCGGACGTAGTTCGGCTTGGTGGTCTGCGGTACTCGGCCGATGGCGAAGCCGTCGTCGCCGACGTCGTCCGTCACCGTCGTGCCCGCGACGACATACGCGCCCTTGCCAATGGTCACCGGCGCGATGAGGTTCACGTTCGAGCCGATGAAGCTGTCGTCGCCGACGACCGTTCGATGCTTCCGCTCGCCATCGTAGTTCACGGTGATGGCCCCGCACCCGACGTTGACGTTGCGGCCGATCTCGGCGTCTCCCACGTACGCCAGGTGGCTCACCTTGGTGTCATCGCCGATGCGGCTGTTTTTCACCTCGACGAAATCCCCAATCTTCACCCGCCGCCCAATCTCCGCACCGGGGCGCAGGTACGCGAACGGCCCCACCTCGGCGTCTTCGCCAATGACGGCCTCGACCGCCACCGTGTACTGAACGCGGGCCCCTTCCCGCACGACCGTGTCCACCAGCCGCGTGTGCGGCCCGATGACCGCCCCCGGCGATATCCGCGTGCGGCCCGCGAGCATCGTGCCCGGGAGCAGGGTCACGTCCGGCGCGAGCTCCACATCCGCCTCGATATACGTCGTGTTGGGGTCCACCACCGTGACCCCCTCCATCATCCAGCGCGTGAGAATCCGCTGTCTGCAGATGGCCTCCACGCGCGCCAACTCGGCGCGGTTGTTCACGCTCGCGATCTCGTCCTCGTCCTCCGCGATATGCGCGATCACGCGCTCGCCGCGGCGGGACAGGATGAGCGCCGTGTCCGTCAGGTAATATTCCCCCTGCGCGTTGTCGTTCTTGACCTCGCGAAGGGCCTGTTCCAGCGCATCCCGCCGAAACGCGTAGATGCCCGTGTTGATGAGCCTGTGCGCGCGCTCTTCCGGCGTCGCGTCTTTCTCCTCGACGATCCGCTCCACCTCGCCGCGATCGTTCAAAAAGACCCGGCCGAGCCCCTTCGGATTCGTCACTTCCGCCGCAAGCACGACGCAGGCTGCGCGGTTCTCCTCGCGCAGCCGCATCAGGTGCAGAATGGTCTCCGGCCGAATGAGCGGTGCGTCGCCGTAGAGCACGACCACCGTCTCTGTATCGGAAGGAACGAGCGGCAGCGCCGCCCGCACGGCGTCTGCGGTACCGAGCTGCTTCTCCTGGACCGCGATTTGCGCGCGGCCGCGAATGGATGCCTCCACCTGTTCCCGATGCTGTCCCACCACCACCACGACTTGATCCATCTGCGCCTCGCGGAGGCTATCCAAAAGGTGGTGAATCATGGGCTTCCCACATACCGGGTGCAACACCTTGTGGGTCTGCGATTTCATGCGTGTGCCGTGCCCCGCGGCCAGCACGACAGCGGTTTGCGCCATGCAATATCTCCTCCGAGCGCGCCATGTGTGCGCTCCCACAAATCTTGTCGCCACAAAGTGTACCCGATGGGGGGGTGCATTTCAATTTGGCAGGCCCGCGATCACAAAAAAGCCCTGACTTTCGCCAGGGACTTTTCACACAAGCTTCACATGGCCGAGTCGCGAAGCGGCTGCGAGTTCTCGGCGTCCGCCTCCTGCGCGCGGTAGTACGCGGCGAGGACGGCCTCCTGGATCTTCTGGCGCGTGGACGACGAAATGGGATGCGCGATGTCCCGAAACTCGCCGTCCGGCGTCTTCTTGCTCGGCATCGCGACAAACATGCCGTTGTTGCCATCGATCACGCGGATGTCGTGGACGACGAACTCGCTGTCGATGGTAATGGACGCGATCGCCTTCATGCGGCCTTCACTCGCCACTCGGCGAAGCCTTACATCGGTGATCTGCACCCTCTTCACCACCCTGATGTCGCGAAGATGTCGCGAATTGGTCACATCTGTCTTGCACGACCAATTCAACATCCGGGCGGCAAACTCCTGCACAGATCGTCATCATTTTTTCAAAAATTCGACCTCGTTCTCCGTTTTCCGCTTGGCGCTCGTCAATCCAGGTAGGCGACGAGCTCGATCTCGACCTTGGCACCGCGCGGAAGCGCCGCGACCTGCACGGTGGAGCGAGCGGGTTTATGGCTGCCGAAGAACGCCTCGCACGCCTCGTTGACCACCTGGAACTCGGCGAGATCCGTCATGAAGATGGTGGCCTTCACGACCTGATCGCGCCGCGCGCCTGCGGCCGTGAGCACCGCGTCGAGGTTGCGGAACACCTGCTCCACCTGCTCTTTCACGCCTCCCTGGACCATCTCGCCCTGGGGCGTGAGCGGGATCTGGCCGGACGTGTAGACGAATCGGTCCACCTGAACCGCCTGAGCATATGGGCCGATGGCCTTCGGCGCCTGATCCGTGTGAATGATCTGCATGGACAAGACCTCCTCAATCGACATGGGTAACGCGCCGCTCCAGCGCGCCGAGGTTGGGGCGAACCTCAAAGCCGCTCTCGCGCACGGGGCCGACCTCGAGCAGCGCCACGTAGTCGGCGACCATTTTCTGCGCGGGCTGCGAGGTGGCCATAAAGACCGCCGTGCCGCAGACCTCGCCGCCAAACTCGCCGATGAGCTCGGCCACCGCCCGGGCCGTGGCGCCCGCGCGCATGAAGTCGTCCACGATGAGCGCCCGCGCGCCCCTCGGAACGAGCCGGGTGCTCAAGGACATGGTCTGGATGCGCTTCGCCGACCCGGACACGTAGTGCGTCGTGAGCGATGCGCCCTCTGTCACGCGCTGCTCGCGCCGGACGATGGCGAGCGGCGCGTGCAAATACCGCGCGGCGCTCGCGGCGAGCGGGATCCCCTTCGTCTCGACGGTCACCACGACCTCGACGCCCGCGTGGGCGAATCGGCTCGCCACCATGGCGCCCGCCGTGTCGATCACGTCCGGATCGCCGAGCACATCCGACGCGTACAAGAACTCGCCCGCGATGACGCGATCGGGCGAGGCGAGTCGGCGAGCGACGTCCCACAGAAAGGCTTCGGCGCGATCCCGGGCCACCTGAGGCACGAAACGCACGCCGCCCTGGGCCCCGACGAGCGTCTCCACCCGGCCGGCGCCGTCCTCGGCAAGCACTTCGCGGACGAGTTGCACGTCCTCGCTCAGCGTCGACTTAGCCACGCCCCACGCCTCGGCCAGCGCCGAGATGCCGATGGGCGCCATGGGGCGCTCGACGAGTCGGCGGGTCAGGCGGATGAGCCGTTCATGCCGCTGCATGGCCCGCCTCCTCAGCTCCGCGCGTGTGCGTGGGCGTAGCCGCCCACAAACCGGCACACGTACACGTCTTTCATGATGCCGCGGAGCGCATTGTACAGCCGCTGGGCGTGCGTGTGCACGGGCGTCAGCACGAACATCGTCGGCCCCGACCCGGACATGTGCACAGGCCGCTGCGCGATGGACGTCACCCGCTCCTTGAGCGCCCGAAGCTCCGGATAAAGGCTCAGAGTCACGCGCTCCAGGGCGTTGTGGACGAGCGAAACGGCGCGCTCGTGATCCCCCTCCGCGAGGCAGCGCACCATCTCCTCGCTGCGCGGGGACGAGGTGAAATCGGAGGGCTGGAGGCCGCGGTAGACATCCGCGGTCGAGACGAAGATGCGCGGGTGCAGAAGCACCGCGTACATGGCCGGGACGTGCGCATATCGCGTCACGCGCTCGCCGCGACCGCGCGCAATGGCAAGCCCGCCGTAGACGCAGTAGGGCACGTCGGAGCCCACCTCTGCGCCAATGTCGGCGAGCTCGTCCAACGTAAGCCCCGCGCCTGCCAGCTGATTCAGCCCGCGCAAAACAGCCGCGGCGTCGCTCGACCCGCCGGCGAGCCCCGCGGCGACAGGGATGTGCTTCTCGAGTTGAATGTGCACGCCGCCCGCAAAGCCCGTGCGGCGCCTGAACGCATGCGCCGCCTGCACGCACAGGTTGCGCTCGTCCACCGGCACCGAGGACGACGTGCTCTCCATGGTGATCTCGCCGTCGTCTCGCGCCTCAAGCCAGACGACATCCGACAGGTCCACGGTCTGCATGACCATGTCCACCTCGTGATAGCCGTCATCGCGGCGCCCGAGGACGTCCAGGGTCAGGTTGATCTTCGCGTACGCGCGTTGAAAAAGCAAAGCGCTCCACCTCGACTAGGACTAGCATGCCGAGGCGGCGGGACAATGTCAAGGATCACAGCATCGCGAGCCGCTCGCCCGCGGCTTCCGCCACAACCTTGTGCCACGGCCGCGCGCCGAGCTCCTCAAGCGCCTCCTTGAGCGGCGCGAGCCGCTCGTAAAACACGCAGACGACATCCTCCGGCCCGAGACCCCGCACGGCGATGAGCGCGGCCTCTCGCTCGTCCAGGATGACCTCCACCTTTTTGTCCGGACACGCGCGCGCAATCGAAGAAGACAGGAGGCGCGCGACCTCGCCAGGCGTACGCCCGCGCAAGTCGGCGTCCTCCTTCACGATGAACTCGTCGAACCACGGTGCGAGAGCCCGCCCCGCCTCCTCCACGACGTGATTGGCCCGGTCCCCCGGAACGCCCACCACGCCGACGCGGCGCCTGCAGGGAAGCGCCTGAAGCCATCGCCCGACCTCCCGGAAGCCGGCCGGGTTGTGGCCGTAGTCGAGCACGACGCGCGCCCCGTTCGGGAGCACGTACATCTCGAGCCGCCCGGTGTTCTGCTCGGGCAAGAACGTCGCGAGCGCCTTGGCGACCGTGGAGCGAGGCAAGCCCGCCGCGCGCATGGCGGCTGCCGCCAGCGCCGCGTTTTCGACGTGGAAGCGCGCGAGGCCGCCGAGGCAGATGGGAATCTGCGCCACGCCGATGATGGGCCTCTGTGCGCCGCCCTGCCACTCGTAGAGGACGCCGTCCGAGGCCACCACAGCGGTCCCGCCCGCCTGCACGTGTCGCGCGACGTGCGGGTTTTCCGGCACCTGCGACACGAGCACGAGTGGCGCGCGAAAGCGCGGCGCCAGGGCGAGCACGCGCGGATCGTCCGCGTTCAGGACCACCGCCCCGTCGTCGCGGACGCACTCGCCGACGAGCGCTTTGACAAAGGCGATGTCGTCGATGGTCTCGAGCCCGTCCTGGCCGACGTGATCGAGCGACAGATTCGTGATGACGCCGACGTCCGCGACGTCGTAGGCGAGCCCGCCGCGCACAATCCCGCCGCGCGCCGTCTCGAGCACAGCGACCTCGACGCGCGGGTTCGAAAGCACGAGCCGCGCGCTCATGGGCCCCGTCGTGTCCCCCCTGCACACGCACTCGCCCCCGATGTACACGCCGCCCGTTGTCGTGAGCCCCACCGCCTTGCCCGCGAGGGCGAACCCGTGCGCGACGAGCCTCGCAGTCGTCGTTTTGCCGTTGGTTCCCGTGATGGACACGATGGGAATCCGGCCGTCCGATCCGGCCGGAAACAGCGACTCCACGATGGCTTCCGCCGCCCGGCGCGGCGAGCCGCTCGACGGGTGCTCGTGCATGCGGATGCCCGGGCAGGCGTTCACCTCGATCACCGCCCATCCCCCAGCGTCCGCGGGAGAGGTGAGCGAGGGAACGACGAGATCGACGCCGCACACGTCGAGCCCCACGGCCTCGGCGGCCCGCTCGGCGATGCGCAGGTAGGATGCGTGCAACACGTCCGTCACGTCGCGAGCCTCGCCGCCCGTCGACAGGTTGGCGCTCTCGCGCAGCGCCACGCGCTCGCCCGCTTGCGGCACGGACTCGGGCGACATGCCCTGGCGCGCCAAAACCTGCCGCGCGATCTCGTCCATGGCGATCTTGGTCAGCGGCTTCTCGTGACCCTCGCCGCGGCGCGGATCGCGGTTGACGAGATCGACCAGTTCCCTGACCGTGTGCACGCCGTCTCCCTCCACGAAGGCGGGCTCGCGCACGGACGCGGCGACGGCGCGGCCGTCGACCACCAGCACGCGCACGTTCTCGCCCGGCACGTACGCTTCGACGATGACCTCCCGCGCGTACCGCTTGGCCTCGCGAAACGCCGCGCGCACCTCGGCCTCGGACTCGAGGCGCAGCGACACGCCCTGGCCCTGGCGCGCGTCGAGCGGCTTGACGACCGCGGGGCCGTCGAGATGGCGCCACAGGAGGACGGCCTCGTCCTCGTCCACCGCCACCCCGCCCGGGGGTACGGCGAGCCCGGCCTCGTCGAGGAGGCGCTTGGTCAGCGCCTTGTCGCTCGCGATGTCGGCGGCGACGCACGACGTCCGATCCGTGAGGGTGGCCTCGATGCGCTTCCGGTGCACGCCGTAGCCGAGTTCGAGGAAGCTCGCCTGCAGGCGCCGCACGGGGATGTTGCGCCGCCGGCACGCGTCCACGATGGCCTGCGTGCTCGGGCCGAGGCGGTCGTCCTCGTAAAGCCTCGCGACCTCTCGAATCAGGGCGTCGAGATCGCCCGGATTGCGGCCTTCGGCGAGCGAGGTCACCACGTCGAGGGCGGCCTCGAGCGCCCGGCGCTGCGCGGGGAACGACGCGCACTCGATGGCCACGTCGTACAGCCCCGGCCGCCCTGCGTACACGGTCTTGCCGTAGTTGGCCGGGATGCCCGCGAGGTGGCCGATCTCGATGGCCACGTGTTCGCAGATGTGCCCGAAATAGGTGCCGTCCTCGAGGCGCTCGATGAAGCCGCCCGGCCGGCCCTTTGCGCAGTGATGTTGCCAGAGACCTGGAAAATGATGCAAGAGGCGTTCTCCGAAACCGGGGATGTCGATGCTCTCTTTGCCTGTATACGCCTCGAGATCCAAGCGGGCCAGAAGAATGGGGCGATACGTGAAGATGTTGGGCCCCTCGATGAAGCGAATGCGCACGATGTTCATGAGGATAGCTCCTTCTGGCGAAGCCAGTGTGGAAAGTCGGGGATGGGCCTGCGCTCGCGGAGCAAAAATCCGCAGCCCTCAGGCAGCGTGTGCAGTCTCACGTCACACAGCGCCAGCGACTCGTCGCGGTGAACCTTGTCGAGGTTCGAATAGGTCAGTCCACCCGCGTCCACGACGCTGACCGCACCGCGGCCGATGACCTCGAGCACGTGGCCGTCGTGCACCACGACGGCCGTGTCCTCGTCGATGCCAAGTCCCAGGTGATGCGGATACTGCGCGACGGCCGACAGGAGCCGCCCGAGCCTGCCGCGCTGTGCGAAGTGCTGATCAATCACGCAGCCATCGAGAAATTCCATGCCGGGCGCCATGCGCACGATGGAGGGGCGCGGATTGGTCTCTCCCTCGCCCTCGACAATCATGGTGCTCGACATCATGGAGGCGCCTGCGCTCGTCCCGCCGAGCACGACGCCGTTCCGATGCGCCTCGTGCAGCGCCGAATCCACCTTCGTTCCGCCCAAAAGCTTCGTGATGCGCTCCTGTTCTCCACCGGTGAAGAAGATGCATGTCGCCTGCGCGATCATCTGCACCGCGCTGTCGCGGTTCGCGGCCTCGCGGGTGGACACGTCGAACGTCCGCACGTCGTCGACCCCGAGACGGTGAAACACGTCCACGTACTCCGCGCCCACCTCGACCGGGGTTTTCGTCGCCACGGTGATGACGAGCACCCGCGCGTGTTTGCCGCCGCCGAGATCGAGAAATCGGCGCAAAATGCGGCACTCACCTGTCTTGTCCTCCGCGCCGCCGATGATGACGAGAGGTCCTCGCTGCCCCAACCGCACGCCCTCCCAGAGATTGGTTAGATCATCCGGATAATCTTTCCGAAACAGCTTGCGATGATGCGAACGCCAACAAAGGGCGGCCGGGATGATCCCGGCCGCCCTCGGTCACCTCTGCCCGGACTTCTCAGCCAACGCTTGCTCTGCGATCTCGATGGCGCGCTTCACCATGTTCCCGGCGTCGCGCGCTTTGATCCCGCCCCAGCCTTCGCGCTGGACCGTGTCGTAGAACCCGAGCTCCTTGGCCAGTTCCACTTTGAACGCATCTGACATGGTGCTTCTCCGCCGTGCCATGCCAAATCCCTCCCTGGTCAGAGGCGACACGCTTACGATGCGCCGGCAAGGCACGTTCTATGCGGGTTCGCACGGCGGGGACCGGCCTTACGAGCAACAAAAAAGGGCAAGGCAAGTGCCTCACCCGTGATTCCCATTTTAATCCATCTATGTGACGAGGCCTGTCCTCGCACGGACCCGGCTCATCTTCGAGGTTCAGTGTTCGACCACGAACTTGGTGGTGTTCCCGTCCTCCTTGCAGAGCATCAGCTCGACGGTCTCGGTCAGCACGTCCGCGTAACTGTAAGAGACGCGCTCAAACGATCCGTCCGGCGGGTCCAGCTTGACGACGAACACCGACGGATACGTCTCTTCGAGAACCCCGAAGCGCTCAATGGTTTTGCGCCTGCCTCCGTTTGCGCGGAGCAACACGCGTTCACCGACGAGTCCATCCAGACTCTTCTTAATTTCGTGGAGCGCATTCCTGGCCAACACACACCACCTCTTTCCGCGCTTCATTATACCATCGCGCGGAACGGGGTGTCAAGGAAATTAGATGATTATATCAGCGCATGTTTTTCGGTGTCAATGGGTATTTTACGGGGATGTCAAGCGTCAGTGAAAATGTCACCTTGAAACGCGTCATTTACGTCTTTGAATGTGTCACCTTGAGAGCGTTCGGACGTGCGCGCCGTACCCTTGCACGGGTGCAGGCCGTTTGACTTGAGCCTGAAGGGACCCAGGAGCAAGAGGCTCATGACGGACACTCCAGACCCCCTTCAGGCGACGCAAAAGTTTACCGCACCCGTGCAAGGGTCGCTTCGCTTACGGCGCGTTCCTTGAAGCCACCCCAGGAGCAAGCCTTGACGATCTGACCGTGGCTTGATTACGGTGAAATTGCCTCTGCAGACGGGGTTGGAAGCTTCGGTTTTGGGCGGCCGAGAGTCATTCGACGCCATGGATGGTCTGCAGGGGGCTTGTAGGGTTGGCGGGAAGGTGTGGGTGTGGCATCTTCCCGCCTTTTCACAGCCGGAGACTTCGAACAAGGCTCGAGACGATACAACCGACCTTGCCCCGCCACAATCCACAATTCTCCATTAGTAGTCACCCGAACCTCCACGGTGGAACGAGGGGCCAGAGTCTCCCGGTGCTGTTCGGGAACAATGCGGTACGTTTGTCCTTTCCACGAAATCGTTTGACCGGGTGAAACCTTACGCCAAGCCCGGTAGCAAAGAATACGGTGGAGGTTGTGGTGGGGAGCCAGTGGTCGGTATGCCGGTTCTGGTGACTCAGGCTCCACAGCAAAACGTGCGTTGAACCGCTCAACAAACGCGGGAAGGAAGGCATTTGCCGCTTCAAGGGTTGAGATACGGTGCAGGCGTAGTTCATGGGTTAGGCGGTCCTGAAGGGTCTCCCAAAGACGTTCAATTCGCCCTTTCGCCTGCGGGGAGCGTGCAAAGGTCAAGGAAATCCCGAGTTCGGCCACTGCCCTGCCAAGTTGAGTGGAAGGTTTGACGCCAGCCAGTTCTTCGTCGATCGTGAGTTTGTCAGCCTTGGGCGAGCGGAAGATCGTATGGCGATCCACGTACAGGGCGACGGGGATGCCATACGCCGTGATGCCGTGGTGAAGAACGGACCAATAGCCCTCAAGACACTCCGTGCGGGCAAATGCAGCACCGACGATTCGCCCCGTGGCGTCGTCGATCGCAGCATGCAAGGTCAGACGCGGTCCGCGGTCTTCTAACCAGTCGAAGGTACTGGCATCCATTTGCCATAGCAGGCCCGCTTGGGGCATTCTACGACGCGAGCGATGGGATCGTGGTGCACGATGTTTGCGGGCGGCTGAAATACCGGCTGCACGGAGGATACGCCGAACGGTGGACGTGCTGACGTAGATGTTTTCACGTACTGCCAAAAGCTCTGTGAAGTGCGTATCGTTACAGCCGCGATAGTCGTCCGACTGATACAGCGCGACAATCTTGTGCTTCAGGGATTGGGGTAACGTATGGGAAGGTTGGCGTCCTCGGTTTTTATGAATGACCCCTGCTTCCCCCTCCTCGAGGACGCGTTTTTTGATACGAAGAACTTGACGAATCGAAAGCTGTAAATATTCAGCAGCCTGAGCGACCGAGAGATGGCCGTCAATCAATTTCGAAATGACCGTGAGACGCCGAGCTTCTTCCTGCCGCATTACAAGATACTCCTTGCTCATACATGACATTTTCACGGACGAATCTCACGGTGACAATATCACTGACGCTCAACATGGGTATTTTACGGGGATCTGTGGCGAACCTCATGGAATTCGACACGCCGAGGATGGCCCACCGCGGGTAGCCGATCGGCGTTTCCCGCGGGGAGTGGCGCTTCGAAGGCCATGCATCGCTTCAGTACATGGACTTCGGCAGGCCGAGCCGGTACTTGCCCCGCGACTCCAATCCCCCGATGCCATCCGTCCCGGTGTAGGTGGATTTTACCGCGTCGTACAGGTTCACCGTTTCGTGAATGGGCGTGAACGCCACCTTTTCCGCGATGAAGACGGGATCGAGCGCGTGGATCATAATCCGCTGCGGGGACGAAGCGAAGTTCGCGCCCGCCTCGATGAGCGCCTCAAAGTGCGACTGACACGCCCCGGCGATGATGACGAGATCGTCCATGTTCCGCACGTATTTTCGCGCATTCGCGACCGTCTTCACGAAGTTTTGCGAGTTTCGGTAGTTCTTGATGTCGGACCAGTCCTTGCCCTTGCGGATCACGCCGTCGTGCCCGGTGATGATCAGGATATCCGGCGCATACGTCTCGAGCAGATGCACGACCTTGCGCGGCATCTCCGATTCCGCCACGTGCTGGCCGACGGCGCGAATGCCGAGTTCCTCGTACATGGCGAGGCACTTCTGCAGATAACTGCCGTCGCCGTCGAGGTGAAGCACGGTGCCGGGACGCTCAAAAAAGTCGGGATTCGCGCGGTACCGCGCTTCCTTGCGGAGCGATCGCTTCTCCGAGTCGTGGGCGCGGCGGGATCGAATGATGCGGAGGCATTCGCCGACGACCTGCGTGCGCATCGCCTCGAACGCCCGCATATCCTCCTCGGTGACAGGGGCGAGATCGTCAAAGGGCGCGTCGGCCATCAGGCGGACGTCCAATCCCTTGAGGATGGCGGTCTCCGAGCTTTCGTCCAATTCAACGATCACGAAGCAGATGTCGTGGCCGTACGAGCGGCGCGTGACCCGATCGCCAATGTGCCACACCGTCATCGCCTCCCTTGGCGGGCTCTAGACTACGGTATGCGGCTTCGAGGCTTCGTGATCCCGGAGGATGGAAACATGGCGGATGCGCGAGACATCGTGTGCGCCCTTGCCGCGCGCGACGAGGCGGGCCGGATCGCGAACGTGCTGCGGCAGGTGGCCCGAGCGGGCGTCAGGCGCGTGGCGATCTGCGCGAACGGCTGCACGGATGGCACCGTGGCGGAGGCGCGGCGCGTGGCGGACACCTTGCGGGTGGAACTCGCCGTCGTCGAGTTTGCGCAGGCCCTGGGGCACGACGCCCCGCGAGCGATTGCCGCGATGGAGGCGTGGCGGCGCTGGCCCGATTCGGCGGCCGTGCTGATGGTGGATGCGGACTGGCAGGGGAGTTTCGGCCCGATGCTTGCCGACTTCCTCCAGGACGCCCTCCGGCACCCCGAAGCCATCACGGGCATTTGGGGCCGCGTGCGAGCGGCCGATCTCGACCGGCGCTGGCAGCGCATCGTGCGCCGCGCGGGCGCCCCGGCGTCACTCCGGCCGTTTCTCCTCCCTCAGGTCATCCCGCTTTCTGCCTTCGCGCGCGTCTCGCCGCGTTTTGTGGCTTCACCTGGCCTCTTCTTCGCCCTCACCCGCCGTCAAGGGATCCCGTGGCGGGTGTATGAAGCGTGGGACGGGAGGTTGGTGGGCAATCCCGCGCGGGAAGCGAGCGCGCAGGCGCGCGTGCTCGACGTCCTGCGCGAGGACGCGCGGGCGGCCGAGATCGCCCTCTTCGGCGGTTCGGGCGATCCTCCGCCGCTCTGGCCGGGACGGCGCGACTGGCGGGAAGTCGAGGCGTGGATGAGCTGCATTCGCGGGCCGCACCTTTGCCGGGAGCATCACGACTTGGTATAGCGATCCGCCACCTTGCTCGCGCCGAACGACTCGGGCTTGATCCGCGCCTCATAGCCGTTCGACTCGATCCAGGCGACGATCTCGCGGATCCACTGCTTGGTCTCGCCTCCTTCGCCGATATCGAGGTGCACCTCGATCTGCCAGTCCTGTCCCGCCTTCTGCAGCAACTCGCTCAGCAGGCCGCCCACCTGGAGAGATAGCGAGGCCTCCGTGAACATCCGCTGGCGCAGCGAGTGAATGTGCTCGTGATGCTCCTTGTGGACGTAGTAGCGAGCGCCGCGTCCCACGCGGTGCAGAATGACCGCGGTCACGAAGGTCGCGGACGCCGTGTGCTCGTGTGGCTGCGAATCGGTGCCGATGATCAGCCGAAAGCGATCTTGAGGATGATCCCTGCGCTCCTGAATGGCGTCCTCCGCCACCTGTTCCAATGTCACCACGCCGAGCGTCGGGCTGCGAAACAGCACGCGCACCGCCCCCTCTCGTTGGCTACGCGGCATCCACGCCTGCTCCGCGATCATCTGCCGCAGGATGTCACACGGGCTCAGCCGTGCTGGTCAACGCGCCGCCCGCGTCGACGAGCGCGTTCACCTGTCCGCCGTGACGCGCACCTCCGTCAATTCCGACTTTATCCGAACCATACCACACGTCATGCGTCCCATGCAGCACCACGCACGGCGTGTGCCCGAACACCACCAGCTTGCCCACGCGATGCGGGCGCGCATAAAACCGCTCGCGGATCGTCAGCAGATCTCGCTTCGCGGTCTGTCGCCAATGGGGCTTGTCGGGATCGATCCCGGCGTGAACGGCCACCCACCGCTCCCCTTCCCAGGCGTACGGCAGGGTGGAGAGAAAGGCGGCGAGCGACGCGTCCGCCGCGATGGCTCGATACAGCGAGTCTCGCACCGGACCAAGCGGCTTCATCCCGCGGCGCATCCAGTTCACCACCGCCTCCTCGTGATTGCCGCGGAGCGCCACGGCCCCTTCGGAGCAAAGATTTCGCACCAGCCGCAGGACCCCCAGGCTGTCCGGGCCGCCCGAGATGTAGTCGCCGACGAGGACCAGTTGATCACGATCCGGCCGATATCCGAGCCTCTCCAACAGGCGCGCGAACGGGCGCAGATGCCCGTGAATGTCGCTGATGAAGATGGTTCGTTCAGGTGGCGTTGAACCCACAGCGGCCCCTCCCCGAAAACGCTTGCATCCGAAGCTCGCGTTTCACATAATAGAAATTGTATTTCATTGATAAAATCCCTGCCACACATCGCCTGGGATGCGAGGCTTGGAGGGCTCGCCCATGGACATCCGCACCGTGCCCGGCATCATGCCGGTTCGCGAAGAAGATCAGTTGGATTGGGAAGAACTCCGGAAGTACCTCGTGCGCGAGGGCGTGCTTCCTGCGGATTCCGGTCCGCTTATCGCCGTCCAGTTCCCCACCGGCGCGTCCAACCTCACGTACCTGATTCAGAGCGGCGAGTTTGTGGCCGTCCTGCGCCGCCCGCCCCATGGCCCGCTCCCCCCGCGGGCGCACGACATGGGGCGCGAGTCATCCATCCTCGCAAGGCTCCATCCGCACTTCCCGAAGGCCCCGAAGCCGTATGCCTACTGTGAAGATCCGCTGGTCATCGGCGTGCCGTTTTTCGTCATGGAGTACCGCCCGGGCGTCCCGTTGGACGACGCGTTCCCCGAGGGCTTCGCGTATGCGCCCGAGGTGGGGCGAGCCATCTCCGAGCGCGCCATTCAGGCGCTCGCGGAGCTGCACGCCGTGGACCCGGTGGCATCTGGGCTCATCCAGTTTGGCAAGCCCGAGGGCTTTCTGCGCCGCCAGGTCGACGGATGGATCGAGCGATTCCACCGGTCTCGCACGGATGAGGACGTGCCTCACGCGGACGCCGTCATGGCGTGGCTCAGCGCCCACGTCCCGGAATCGCGGGACGTCACCGTCATCCACAACGACTTCAAGCTGAACAACATGCTGTTTGCGCCGCCCGCCTATCACGACATCGTCGGCATCGTGGACTGGGAGATGGCGACGGTCGGCGACCCGCTCTTCGATCTCGGCGTCATGTTGAGCTACTGGACCGAGCCGTCCGATCCGCCGGCGCTCCAGGCGCTCTTCCCGTCCGTGACGACGCTCGAAGGATTTTACTCGCGCCGCGAGATGGCCGAGCGGTACGCGGAGGAGACCGGGCGCTCCGTCCACGACATGAAGTTTTATTACGTCTTCGGCGTGTTCAAGCTCGCCGTCATCCTGCAGCAGATTTACGTGCGATACAAGATGGGGAAGACGTCCGACGCCCGTTTCGCCCGCTTCGGCGACGGCATCCGGGCGCTCGTCGAACACGCCAGGGCCGAGATCGACCACCCCTGAGGCCCATCCCAGCGCCCCAAATGTCAAGAGGCCAGCCGGCCCGGCCGACTGGCCTCTCTGTTCAGTTCATCTGCTTTCGCAGGGCCTCAATCGCATCGCGAGAGAGTCCCGTCGCCCGCTCAATGACCTCGCACGGCATGCCCGCCTCGAGCATGTTTCGCGCGACTCGGCGAACGCCCATCTCCGTTCCCATCTCGATGCCTTTTTCCATGCCTTTCTCCATGCCTTTTTCGATGCCCTCTTGCAGTCCTTCCTTGAAACCCTCAAGGTGCCCTTCCCTGCGGCCGTCCTCAAAGATCTCATCAATCAGGCGATACATGTTTCTCAACTCCCTTCTTATCGAGGCCATACGCTGAAGCGCTATGATGGGCTGGCGACGGAAGCAGGACCGTCCCCAATTGAAAAGGCACCCGCCAAAACGGGTGCCTACGCCCGACCCTGATATCCGCTCCACGCCGACACTTTGGCGGCGCTCTCCTTGAGCGCCTTCACCGCCCGCTCCACGTCCTCGCCCTGGATGACCGACGTCATCGTGAGGCAGGAGAGGACGAGATCGACCTTGTTCTGCTGATTGAAGACCGGCACAGCCACCGCTGAGATGCCAGGCCACAGCTCGCCATGGGAGACCGCGTACCCCTTTTCGCGCACCTCCTGCAGAAGGCGCACGTACTCCTCTTCGTCGGTGATGCTGTTCGGCGTGTAGGCCTTGAGCCCCTCCCGCAGCACTCGACGCCACGTGGACTCGTCGTCATACGCCAGAAAGCAGCGGCCGAAGGCGGCGCCGTACACAGGGAACTGCTGCCCCACCGACACCGCAATGCGCACCCCGTCGCCCGGCGGCTCGGCGGAGCCGATGTAAATGACGCGATCGTCGCGCAGCCGCTTGACGAGGACGGCCGTCATGCCCGTGTGCGCGGCGACCTGATGAAGTTCGGCAAGCGCGTGCGCGTAGACGTCATTCAGATCTGCCGCCCGAGCGCCGAGCGGGATAAGGTACGGGCCCAGGCTGTAGCGGCGCGACTGCGGATCGTAGGAGACGAAATCCTCCCGCTCCAACGTCCGCAGCACGCGCAGGCAGGTCGTCTTGTTCACGCCGAGCCGCTCGGCGATCTCGGTCAGCGTGGATTGCCGATACTTGTGTCGGCTCAAGAGCTTTAGAACGCGCGCCGCGAGCGCGACAGATGGCACTTGGTAGTCCAACGGACACCCTCATTCCGCGAAAAAGTGTCTGGCCCGCCTTCAGGCGAGCGGTTTGCGGAACGTCGCCGTACCTTGGACGACGCGGACGTCTCCCGGCGACTTCTGCGCCCAGACGTCACACGTCACCACTTGATAGCCTTCTTCCTCTTTCACCTCTTGGACGACGCCGTCACAGGTGATGATATCACCCGGCCGCACCATGTCAACGAACCGGACGCCGAACGACAGCAGGTCGCCCTCTTCGCCGATCTCGTCCGTCAGCATCTGCGCCACGAAGCCCATCGTCAGCATGCCGTGCGCGATGACGCCGCCGAGGCCCGCTTCCTTGGCAAACTCCTCCACCGTGTGAATAGGGTTGAAGTCCCCCGACGCGCCCGAATACTTCACGAGCTGGATCTTGGTCACGGGCGGCTTGGTGAGCGGCGTGAGGTGATCGCCCGGCTGATATCGCTTCGCCGTCATTTCGCCCCGCCCCCTTCCGGTCGATAGATCACCGTCGACTTCGCTTCCTGGACGAGTTCGCCCGCCTCGTTCTCCACCTTGTACGTGAAGACGAGCAGGATCATCCTTCCGAGCTTGCCGGCCCGCTCCTTCACGTCCGTGAGCGCGAAGCTCGCGTACAGCACGTCGCCCGCGAGGATGGGCTTGTGATACGTGTAGGACATCTCGCCGTGAATCAGGCCCTCCGTCGGCATCTCGAGGCCCGGGATCACGCCGTAGTCAAACGTGCGGCTGAACGTCGGAGGCGCCACCAGGCGGCCGAACCGACTCTGCGCCGCGCGCTCCTCGTCGTGGTAGAGCGGGTTCGGGTCGCCGATGGCATCGGCGAACTTCCGAATGGCCCCCTTCTCCACCTCGTTCTTGACCGGTTTGGACCACACGCCAAGCAACCGCTCAAAATCCGCGAGTTCCATCGTTCATCTCCTCCGCCAAGGCTCAGTACATGGACACGAGCTGGCCCTTGTCGTACTGCTCGCGCAGCGTCTTCTTCGAGAATTTGCCGACGCTCGTCTTCGGGATCTCCTCGACGAACACGTAGTCGTCGGGCAGCCACCACTTCGCCACCATCTTGGACAGGTGCGCCTGCAGGTCCTCCTTCGTGACCTTGCCGCGGTACTCCTCGCGCAGGACCACGCACGCGAGCGGCCGCTCCTGCCATTTCTCGTGAGGGATGGCGATCACGGCCGCCTCCATCACCGCCGGATGCGCCATGAGGGCGTTCTCGAGGTCCACGGACGAGATCCATTCGCCGCCCGACTTCACGAGATCCTTGACGCGATCGACAATCTGCAGATAGCCGTTCTCGTCGATGGTGGCGATGTCGCCGGTGCGGAACCACCCGTCCTCCGTGAACGCTTCCTTGGTCTTCTCCGGGTCTTTGTAATAGGAGTCGATGATCCACGGCCCCTTGAGGAGAAGTTCGCCCATCTCCTTGCCGTCGTGGGCGACCTCCTCGCCCTTCTCGTTGACGATTTTCATCTCGAGGCCGGGCAGAATGAGGCCCGTCTTCGCGCGCAGCCGGTACTTCTCCTCGTCCGGCAGATCTTTCAGGCTCGTCTTGGGGAAGGAGACGAAGGTCACCGGGCTCGTCTCCGTCTGGCCGTAGCCTTGGTACAGCTTCACGCCAAGCTCCTTCTCGTAGGCTTCGGTAAGTGCCGCTGGCAGCGCCGATCCGCCCGACATGAAGAAGCGCACGCACGAGAAGTCGTACTCGCCCGGATGCTGGCGGACGTGATTCAGAATGCCCATCCAAATGGTCGGCACGCCTGCCGAGTACGTCACGCGCTCATTGTGAATGAGATCCGCCAGATCCTTTGCCGTCGGCCGAGGGCCCGGATACACCTGCTTCGCGCCAATCCAGGTGTCGGCGTACGGCCGGCCCCACGCGTTCACGTGGAACATGGGCACCACCGGCATCGTCACGTCCGCCTCGCGCGTGCCGAGTTCGTCGACGAGCACCGTCAGGCAGTGGAGATAGAGGCCGCGATGCGTGTAGACGACGCCTTTGGGATTGCCCGTCGTCGCCGAGGTGTAGCTGATGAGCGCCGGGGTGTTCTCGTCGAACGTCGGGAAGTCGAAGTGCGGATCGCCCTGGCGAATGAGCTCCTCGTAGTGGTACACGTTCGTGAGCTTCGTCTCCGGCAGCTTGTCGTTGTCCGTCATGACGACGTACGCCTGCACGGTCGTGAGCTTCGGCGCGACCGCTTCAATGAGAGGCAGGAGATCCTCATCGACAAACAGCACCTTGTCCTCGGCGTGGTTGATCACGTAGGCAATCTGCTCGGGAAACAGCCGGATGTTCACGGTGTGCAGCACGCGCTGCGAACACGGCACCGCGTAGTAGAGCTCCAGGTGCCGGTGGTGGTTCCAGGCGAACGATCCGACGTGTTCAAGCGCTTTCACGCCGAGCACGCGATCCAGCGCATTCGCGAGCCGGCAGACGCGATCGTACAAATCCCGGTACGTGTAGCGAAACACGCCGTTGTATCCGCGCGAGACAATCTCCTTCTCCGGGAAGATGGTCTTCGCGCGATAAAGCGGCGATTTCAGCAGAAGCGGATAGTTCATCATCGCCATCGACTCCCTTCGCGAGTCTTGTTCTTTCAGAATGTTGCGGCCCCGGTGACTAGTTCGGCCGCTCCGCCCCCTGGGCGAGTTCGAGCCTCGCCACGTGGCGCTTGTGCACCTCGTCCGGGCCGTCCGCAATCCGGATGACGCGCGCCTGTGTCCACATGTAGGCGAGCGGCGTATCCTGGCTGACGCCCGCGGCGCCGAACGCCTGAATGGCGCGATCGATGACGCGCTGCGCCACGTTGGGCGCGACCACCTTGATCATGGCGATTTCCTTCTGCGCGGCCTTGTTGCCCACGGTGTCCATCATGTACGCGGCCTTCAGCACGAGCAGCCGCGCCTGTTCAATCTCGATGCGCGACTCGGCGATCCACTCGCGAATGACGCCCTGCTCCGCGAGCGGCCGCCCAAACGCGACGCGCTCCTTGACGCGCTGGACCATGAGCTCGAGCGCCCGCTCCGCCATGCCAATCTGCCGCATGCAGTGGTGGATCCGCCCGGGCCCTAACCGCCCCTGCGCGATGGCGAATCCCTTGCCCTCGCCCCAGATGAGGTTTTCCTTCGGCACGCGCACGTGATCGAACACAATTTCGGCGTGTCCGTGAGGTGCGTCGTCGTAGCCGAACACGTTGAGCGTCCGGACAATTTTGACGCCTGGTGTGTCAAGCGGCACGATGATCATGGATTGCTGCTCGTGCTTCGGCGCGTCGGGATTCGTCTTCCCCATCACGATGGCGAATTTGCAGCGCGGATCGCCCGCGCCGGACGACCACCACTTGTGCGCGTTGATCACGTATTCGTCTCCGTCCCGGACGATGCTCGCCGAAATGTTGGTGGCGTCGGAGGATGCCACCTCCGGCTCCGTCATGGAAAAGCACGAGCGGATCTCGCCGGCGAGGAGCGGCTTCAGCCACTTCTCCTTCTGCTCGGGTGTGCCGTAGCGGACGAGGACCTCCATGTTGCCCGTGTCCGGGGCGTTGCAGTTGAACACCTCCGGCGCGATGGGCGACCGGCCCATCACCTCGGCGAGCGGCGCGTACTCGAGGTTCGTGAGCCCGGCGCCGTACTCGCTATCCGGGAGAAACAGGTTCCAGAGCCCCGCCGCCTTGGCCTTCGCCTTCATCTCCTCCATGATGGGGGGAATCATCCAGCGGCTCGGCTGGGACGCGAGCTGCTCGTAGTAGATGCGCTCGCCGGGATAGACGACTTCCTCCATGAATTCCTCAAGCCTGCGCTTCAGCGCCACCACTTTGTCGGAGTACGAGAAATCCACACCCATCTCTCCTTCACGCCGAGGCGCGATCGTCACATCGCCGTCGTACCGCCGTCCACCGCCAACACCTGGCCGGTCACGTAGTCCGACGCGGCCGACGCAAAGAACAAGGCCGCCCCTTTGAGATCGTGCTCCCCGCCGACGCGCCCGAGCGGCGTGCGCAGCTGAATGAGGCTCCCTCCGCGCTCCAGCACTACACGCGTCATCTTCGTCGGGAAAAAGCCGGGCGCAATCGCATTCACATAGATGTGGTACCGTGCCCATTTCACGGCGAGATCGCGCGTCATGGCGATGAGGCCGCCCTTCGACGCCGCGTACCCCACCGCATCCAGCACCTCCGGCGGGGAACCGCGCATGCCCGCCACGGACGCGATGTTCACGATCTTGCCGCCGCCCTGATCCTTCATGTGCCGAGCCACGCGCTGCGACATGAGGAATGCGCCGGTCAGATTGGTCTGCAGGACCTTCATCCACGCGTCGTACGGCATGTCGAGCGCGGGCGCCCCCCAGGACGTGCCGGAATTGTTCACCAGGATGTCGATCCGGCCGTACCGCCCGATGACCTCGTCGACGAGCGCCTGAATGGACGCCTCGTCGGTCACGTCGAGCGGCAGCGCCACAGCCTCGCCGCCCGCTTCGGCGATCTCGCGCGCCACTTCCTCGCAGTTCTCGACGCGCCGCGAGCATAAGACCACGCGGGCGCCTGCCTCGGCGTACGCTTCCGCAATCTGCTGACCCAGCCCGCGGCCTCCGCCTGTGACGATGGCCACCTTGCCGTCGAGGCGGAACAGATCCAACACGCTCATGCGCGAGCCTCCTCCCTATTCAATCCACGCGGCCGATCACGCCCGCCCGGCGCGATCGGCCTCAGTCGTCAACGATGGCGGCAACCGTCGATGTACAGCACCTGCCCCGACACGTACGCGGAATCGTCGCTCGCGAAGAAGGCGATGACGTTCGCCACGTCCTCCGGTTTGCCCGTGCGGCGAAGCGCAATTTGCTGCGACGCGGCCTGCTTGAACGCCTCGTAATCCACGCCGACGCGCTCAGCCGTCGCCCGCGTCATGTCGGTCTCGATGAAGCCCGGCGCCACCGCGTTGACCCGGATGCCGAAAGGCCCGAGCTCGATGGCCAGCGTGCGGGTGAATCCTTGGATGCCTGCCTTCGCAGCCGCATAGTTCGCCTGGCCGCGGTTGCCGAGCGCGGACGTGCTCGAGAGGTTGATGATCTTCCCGGACTTCTGCTGCACCATGTACTTCTGGGCCGCGCGGCTGCAGAGGAACGCGCCCTTGAGATGCACGTTCATCACCGTGTCCCAGTCTTCCTCGGTCATCTTGAAGAGCAGGTTGTCGCGGATGACACCCGCGTTGTTCACCAGGATGTCGAGGCGACCCCACTTCTGCACGACCGACTCAATCGCCCGCTCCACGTCGTCCGCCTTGGTCACGTCGCACCCGACGCCGATGGCCTCGCCGCCCGCCTGACGGATGGCCTCGACCGTGTCCTTCGTCAACTCCTCCTTGATGTCAAACACGGCGACCTTCGCACCGTCCACCGCCAAGCGTTTCGCCGTCGCCGCGCCAATGCCGCGCGCCGCTCCCGTGACAATCGCGACTTGTCCATCCAACTTACCCATGACACATGCTCCTCTCTGTTTCATCCCGCCGGACGGCCCTCGTCGGTAAGCGCTGACATCGCACATCGGGCCACCGGCTCGCCAATGTTCGAATTGGTCCAACGTTCAGGATGATTCCACACCCTCATCCTATCACAATCGATCGACGGACCGCCAGGATTTTTTCATAGTTGAAATAGAATTTCGGCCCTGCGATCACGCATCCGCCTTGGTGCGCTCGTACTCCTTGTGCAGCTGTGCGGCAATGATGTTCTTTTGGATCTCGGACGTTCCCTCGTAGATCCTCGTGATGCGCGCATCGCGATAGAACCGCTCGATGGGATACTCCGCGATGAAACCGAGCCCGCCGTGGATCTGGACCGCCTTGTCCGCCACGCGGTTGTAGACCTCGGACCCGTATAGCTTCAGCATCGCAGCTTCCTTGATGACGTTCATTTTCTGATCCGTCATCCACGCCACGCGGTAGACAAAGGTGCGCAGCAGTTCGATCTCGAGCGCCATCTCCGCGAGGTAGTGCTGGATGATCTGCTGTTCAAAGATGGGCTTGCCGAACTGGATGCGCTCGTGCGCAAACGCCAGCGATTTGTCCAGCAGATATTCACAGGAACCCAGGCACCTCGCCGCGAGCCCTGCTCGGCCGTTGGCCAGAATCTTGAGCGCGTTGACATATCCTTCGCCCTCTCGGCCCAGGACGTTCTCCTCCGGAACCTCCATGTCCTCGAAGAAGATCTGCGCCGTGTGTGATCCATGCAGCCCCATCTTCTTTTCAATGTGTCCCACACGAAAACCTGGAAAGTCGCGTTCGACGATGAACGAGGTGATGCCCTTCGCCCCTTTGGACGGATCCGTGACCGCCATCACCGTGAACACGTGCGCATACGGCGCGTTTGTGATGTAGATCTTCTGGCCGTTGAGGATGTACCTATCGCCCTTCTTTACCGCCGTCGTCTTAATGGCCGCCGCGTTCGATCCGGCCTGCGGCTCGGTGAGCGCAAACGCGCCGATCCACTCACCCGTCGCCATCTTGGGCAGGTATTTCTCCTTCTGCTCCTTGGTGCCAAACTCCACGATGCCGACCGAACCAATGCCGTTGTGCGCGCCGATGATGGTCGTGTAGCCGTTGATGGTCTTGCCGAGCTCCTCGTAGATGACGCACTTGCCCAGCATGCTGAGGCCGATGCCACCGTACTCCTCGGGGATGCTGAGGCCAAACAGTCCAAGCTCCTTCGATTTTTCCAGCACGCTGTCCGGCACGCGATCCTCTTCCTCAATCTGCATGGCGAGCGGTTCAACCTCGTGTTCCACAAAGTCGCGAATGGTCCGCCTCATCTCTTCCAGCTCGGATGGGAGCGTAAAGTCCACGCGACTCACCTCCACCGTTTACGAATATGAAATCCGAGTTCAAATGAGAACTACAGGGATCATGATAGCGGTTTCTGCAGGGAGGCGCAATGGGAAGGGGATAAGGAGTAGAGGTGAAGCGCACAGCCCTCGAATGAGCCGTGCGCTTCAGAGTATCGGGCCGCCTTCTCACACGCTGTTGCTCGTGCTGTTGCTCGTGCTGTTGCTCGTGCTGTTGCTCGTGCTGTTGCTCGTGCTGTTGCTCGTGCTGTTGCTCGTGCTGTTGCTCGTGCTGTTGCTCGTGCTGTTGCTCGTGCTGTTGCTCGTGCTGTTGCTCGTGCTGTTCCCCGTGCTGTTCCCCGTGCTGTTCCCCGTGCTGTTCCCCGTGCTGTTCCCCGTGCTGTTCCCCGTGCTGTTGCTCGTGCTGTTCCCCGTGCTGTTCCCCGTGCTGTTCCCCGTGCTATTGCCCGTGCTGTTGCCACCAGGCGTGGCGGCGCTCGGCCAATCCGATACGTGGAGACCTTGAGGCAGCGAAGGGACGATCGGCTGATACTGAAACGAACGCGTCAAGGAACCCATCTCCTCAAACTGTTTGAACCATTTGGCGAATGAACCACCAAAGACCTGCGCGAGCGCTTGTTGGGAGAACAACTGCCTTACCTGTATCTGCACCTTGGCGATGCGCGGCTTCCCAGAAGTCAATTCAATCTCAATCGTGGCCGTGTCTTGAACCTCGGCGGAAGCGCTCCCGGAAGATGGGCGCGCCGACTCGCCATCCACCTGGCTCAGCGCAGCAGGATTCACCTTCGCCTGGAACACATCCAAGCCGCTCGACTGCCCCTCCCATCTTACATCGATAAACATTCCAGGCACGTCCATCTTCCCAGTAGATTGCAAAATGGACGACACTTGTGCGGTCACATTGGACCATCCACCGGAATCCTTCTGGAGGTACACGGCCCCATTGTCATCTACAATTTGAAAGATGTGCCCACTCACGCGCTCGGTCACGACATCGTATACGCGTCCTCGGACGCGCATCAATTCACCCGCGGCATATACAGCGGATGAGGTCTCTGACAACACTTGCTGGATGGCTGCCTTGAGCTTCGCATTCTGCTGCACGGCCGGTGTCAACTCGTACTTGATGCTGCCCAAGTACTCTTCATTGAGCTGCTCATAGGGAGCCATGTCCGAATTGGTGAACGCCTGGATAAACTCCGCGCGCTTATCGGCGGGTAGGGTCCAGGATCCAGGGATGTCCGCGAGGCTCCCCGCGAGCCGCTTCAGCCCGGTGACGAATGCGCGCGCCTCGATTTGAGAAAGAGAGTTGCCGAAACGAAGCAGCCCCTGCTGCTCTGCCCACACCCATGGACTCTGTCCACCGAGATCCATGTGATACAGCTTCGCAGCCATTTGGGCTGCCATCGCTGGCGAGACGGGATCGTTTGCGCCAAACCGTTTCGGCGCATCCGGGGAGACCACGCCGAGTTCGAGGGCTCTATGAACGTATCCCCAGGCCACACTCTTAGTCGACACATCCACGTACGGCGATTTGCCAGAAGGATCTGGGTTCACAGAAGCGCTTGTCAAGAGCATCTGAACAAAAGCGGTTTTGGTGATGACCGCGTCCGCGCGAACGGCGGGGCCAGCAAGAAAGCCGCCCGCCATGACGGCAGCCGCAGACAGTGACATACCCGTGTGCTTCATCCACCCCACAGGCACAACCCCCTTGATGGCTGGCAACAAAGTTAACTCATAATACCATTTCCCTTCACATAAATGGAAGAACATTTTTCAAGCTTCATCCGTTTTGTGCGATCATGCCCGCATCCACACGGCGCCATTTCGAAAAAAGGCGACCCCGCTGTACTGAGCGGGATCGCCCAGAGCCATGCGTTTGTTTAGCTCGCCACCTCGCGCGTGACGCGCTGGATGATGGCATCCGGCAGGCGATAGACGACGCCGGACGGATCGGCGTGCACCAGATCCACCATCTTGCCGAGCTGCCGCTTGTCGAGCTGGTAGTCGGCGAACGTCGCAGGCAGGCCGACCTGTTGACGAAGATCGCGAATGCGTTGAATGAACGATTCGAGCGCCGCATCGGGATCGGACGGCGCGTCCAAGCCGATGGCCGCCATGAACTCGCGGATGCGCGCGCGATAGAACGCGGGCATCGCGGCCATCACGTTCGGCAGGAGCACCGCGTTCGCGAGTCCGTGCGGAATGCCGAACTTCGCGCCGAACGCGTGCGCCATGTTGTGGACGGGAATCGCGTTTAAGGCCAGGCTGAAGCTGATGATGGCCATCGTGCTCGCCATCAGCATGTTGGCGCGGGCGGTCAGGTCCTGCCCGTTGGCCACGGCCTTCGGCAGGTTTTCGAAGATCATGCGCGCGGATTGGATGGCGTACGCGTCGGTGAACGGGTTGGCCTGCGGCGAGAAGAAGCCCTCGATGGCGTGCGTCAGCGCGTCGAAGCCGGTGAAGGCGGTGATGCTGGGCGGCAAGCCGACGGTGAGTTCCGGATCGAGAATGGCGATGTCGGCGTTGATGAACGGGTTGATGAGGTTCACCTTGACGCCGAGATCGTCGTGGAAGACCACCGCGATGGGCGAGGCCTCCGCCCCGGTTCCGGCGGTGGTGGGCAGCGCCACGTGCGGAATGAAGATGGGCTGCGCCTCGGGCCACATCTCGAGCACGTTGCCGATGAGCGCCGGGCGGATGTCGGTGAGGCCACGGCTCACCATCCACTTGATCCCCTTGACCGTGTCGAGCACGCTGCCTCCGCCGAGGGCGATGAGACTATCCGCGGCGCACTCGCGGTAGGCACGCGCGGCTTCGTTGATGATGTGTGCCTTCGCGTCCTGCTCGACGCGATCGAACACGCCCGCAATGGTCACGGGCGTCGGCACGAGATCGAACAACTCCAGGATCTTGTCCAAGAGGCCGGCGCGGACAATGCCCGGGTCCGTCACCACAAAAGCCCGCTTGCCGCCGAGCCCGCGCACGGTCTCCGGCAAAAACACGCGCGATCCGACGCCGTTTGTGATGGTCGTTCGCGCCATGAATTGAAAGCCAGATCGAATGTACGGCATGCGCCTCACCACCTCGCAGAAGTCGATCGCGTCAGGCCCTGTCGGGCAACACAATGGAATACCAATGGCGGTTTTCGAGCTCGTGCACGAACGACGCGTGTACGTGCTTGAGCTGCGTGTATTCGTCGAGCGCGTACGGCCCAATCTCGCGGCCGAACCCGCTCATCTTGTAGCCGCCGAACGGCGCGTCGCTGCGGAACATGTGCCAGTCGTTCACCCAGATGGTCCCCGCCCGGATCTCGCGCGCGATGCGATAGGCCTGGTTGAGATCGCGCGTCCAGACGCCGCCCGCCAGCCCATAGACGGTATCGTTGGCCAGCCGAACCGCCTCGTCCACGTCCCGCGCCTTCATGACCGCGAGCACGGGGCCGAAGATCTCCTCCTGCGCAATTTTCATGCGGTTGTCGACGTCGGCGAAGATGGTCGGCTGCACAAAGTAACCTGCGTCCAGGCCGCCTCCCGTGGCGCGCTGGCCGCCGCACACGAGGCGCGCGCCTTCCGCCTTGCCCGACTCGATGTAGCTCAGAATGGTGTTCATCTGCGACTCGGAGATGATGGGCCCCATGCCCACCTTGTCATCGAGCGGATTGCCGAGCTTGATCTGCGAGGCCATCTCGGCCAGGCGATTCACGACTTCCTCGTAGATGTCCTCGTGGACAATCACGCGCGTCCCGCACTCGCACACCTGCCCGGCGTGCAGGAAGACGCCAAACAGGATGCCGGGTATCGCCAGATCCAGGTCCGCGTCCGGCAGCACGATGGCCGGCGACTTGCCGCCCAACTCCAGGGTCACGCGCTTGACGCCCTGCGCCGCGAGCTGCATGATCCGCTTGCCCACCTCGGTGGATCCGGTGAAGGCGATTTTGTCGACCTCCGGGTGCGTGACGAGCGCCTCGCCCACCGACGATCCTGGCCCCGTGACGACGTTGAACACGCCCTTCGGCAGCCCGGCCTTCGCCGCGAGCTCGGCAAGCTTGAGCGTGGAAAGCGGCGTGTTGGACGCCGGTTTCAACACGATGGAGTTCCCCATGGCGAGCGCGGGCGCGAGCTTCCACATCGCGAGGATGAGTGGATAGTTCCACGCCGTGATCCCGGCGCACACGCCCACGGGCTCCCTCCATACCTGGTTGTGGCTCGGCTGCGGAAACGGCCGGAGCGGAAGCGTCTTCGCGTATTCGTACGCCTGCGCGAACCGCGCGGTCTGCTGGAGCAAATCGACAATGAGAAGCAAGTCGGCGTTCGACACGCGCCGCACCGTCGCGCCGGAGGTCAAGATCTCCAGAAACGCAATCTCCTGCGCGTGCGCGACGATCTCGTCCGCAAACCGAAGCAACACCTGGGCCCGCTCGTGGGGCTTGGCGCGGGACCACTCGCCCGACTCGAACGCGCGGCGAGCGCTTCGCACGGCGCGATCCACGTCTCGCGCGTCCGACTTCGCCACGCGCGCGCAGGGCTGCCCCGTGGCGGGATTCACCACCTCGAACATCTCCCCGCTTTCCGCAGGCGTGTACTCGCCGTCGATGAACATGCCGTACTCGGGGAGTCTCACACTCGTCATGACCATGGCTGTTCCTCCCTTGACATTTCGCCGCAGACTTGTGCACTGCTCGACGCGGCCTGCTGCGGGATGACGTGCTCCTCAATGAGCGCCCGCAGCGCCTGCACCTGCTCCTTCAGGGACTCCAACTCGCCCCTCATGCGAGCCAACTCGGCGCGATCCGCCTGCGCACGCTTCTGCCGCTCCATGCGCATCTGCATGAACCACTTGAAAAGGATCTGATTCGAATAGTCCTGGGTGATCATGTCGCGCAAAGCGTCCTCGAGCGTCTCGCGCTTGCCCTTTGGGCCGTGATCGCGCCCGTAAAGCAGGTGCTTCTCCAGGATCTTCGGGATGTCCGGATTGTTGGGGCCGCCGGACTGGCGGTAAAACGCCTCGATACGCTTTTCAATCGTCAACTGCTCCCGCGCTTCGCGCGACAAGCCGCCCGTCTCTCGCGTGCCGCCGCGGGCGGACATGGATTCCCTTGACTGAAACTGCACCGCCATACACATCCCCTCCGCCGCCGTTTAGATTCGCTTCTTGGATCGGATGGTGCTCCAGAGCGCCGAGATTCCGAGCGCCACGCTGGCCGCCACGCCTCCCCAGCCGAGATCGACAATCCCGCCATGCGTGTCGGGCCGCGTGTCGGCAAAGGCGAGCAGGATGGCGCCGCCGAGGAAGAACGTCCCGGACATGGTGGCCAGAAGCAACTTGTTGACCACGCGGTGAAGCGTGCGCACCGCCTGGTGAGACAACTGCGCATCCAGGTTGACGCGGAAGTCGTTCCATTCGAAGTGCTCGAGGATCTTATTGAGCCGCCGCGGCAGCGTCGCGGTGAGTTTCGCGAACTCAGCCGCAAAGCTGGCGTTGGTGTGATAATTGAAGCGGCGCATCATCCAGCGTCGAAGGATCTGGACGTCCGCGATCTCCACCAGTTGGTGATACGAGATCTCGGGGCAAAGCCAGCGCGCCGTGCCCTCGGCTGCGGAAAAGCCCTTGGTCCAGAGCGCCAAGCCGTTCGGGATCCGGCAGTAATTTTTCGCCGCAATCACGATGGTGCTGAGCAGCAGATTGCCCCAATTGTAGTAGCTGGCCTGCGTGCTGTTGGTGTAGTGGATGAGCAAGGAGCGAAGTTGATCCCGCAGGCGGACGAGGTCGGTGTACCGGGTCGGTTCGTAGATGTCGAGCAGGGCCTCAATGGCGTCCTCCTGCTGGTTGACGCGCACGTGCATGAGCATCCGAAAGATGGCCTCCGTGTGCGCCGCGTCCATGCGCCCCACCAGGCCCCAGTCGAGAATGGCGATGCGCTTGGTCCGCTTATCCACCATCAGGTTGGATGCGTGCGGGTCCGCGTGGTAATTCCCTTCGACAAACGCTTTCACGTAGTAATGCGCGAGGTCCGTCATGCGCTCCAGGCGCTCTTCAAACGTGAAGAAATCGACGGGAAAGTCCTTCAGGTTCCACCCATCGATGAACTCCATCACAAGCACGCGCTGCGTGACGTGGTACACCTCAGGGATGTACAAGGTCTCGAACTCCTGGACCATGCCGCGCTGCTCCTCCATGATTTCCGCCTCGCGGCGCAGGTCCAGCTCGTTCATCGTGCTGCTGTAGTAGTCTTCGATGATCCCGTTCAAATCGATAGAAACCTCGAGTTGCGGCGGAAGCAATCTCTGCAAGCGCCGGACGAGCTTGCGAACGTTGTTGATGTCCACTTGGAACAGTCTGTCGACGAGCGGTCTGACAATCTTGACCGCCGCCATCCGGCCATCCGCCAGCTGCGCGCGATAGACCTGCGCCAGCGATGCCGAACCGAGCGGATTCGGGTCGATCCAGCGAAAGACCTCAGCCCAGTTGGGGATTTCATCCTCGAGCACGGCCATCATGTAGTGAAAGGGCAGCGGGGGCACGCTGTCGAGGAGGTAGGCCAGCTCCGCCGTCACCGCTTCAGGCAGCAGTTCCTGCCGGGTCATGATGACCTGCCCGAGCTTGATAAATGTGGGACCGAGTTCTTCAAACGCCGCGCGCAGCCGTTGACCCAAGAGGCGCTGGCGAGCCTCTTCGTCTCGGCTCCTATCGCGCAGCGCATGAAGCACGCCATGCTTTACAAGCGCTTTCACCACCTCGCGCTGGCGCTTGCTTGGCGTGATCTTCCGGCGCTCCCGCTCGATGAACCGCCGCGCTCGCTCCAGCTCGTTCCTCTCTTCTGTATTCAGCGCAACCGCCATGGGACACGCACCCCCTCGCGAGTCGCCATGCCTCCCGTACAAGCCCTTTGGCCTGCACCAGGGACACGCGCCACGACACTCATCTTTCTTGGAGTATACAATCCGAAATAGTCTGCCTATATCCCGAGAACCGGGGGAATTCGGGGGAACCCCCCCCATGACGAGGGGGGATCCTCACCCACCGTTCGTCAAGTGCGGGCGGTGCACGAGGCGGGTGTGGACGATATAGCGGAGCGGCGCGAACCCGATATAGTCGAAAGGCCAACAGGTCTGAAGTGTCAGCGTCTCTCGTGGCGTCGGCGCGGTCACGGCCGTGTCGCTCGGCGGGACGATTTGCGCACCTGTCACCTGGTAGGTGAACGTCCCGTAGGGCGTTTCAAATTCGACGAGATCGCCCACGTGCAGGCGGCTCAGGACGTGGAACACCGTGTCGCGGTGTCCAGCGACGTAGACGTTGCTGCCCTGCCCTGGGAGGACCGACGCCGGATCGTGCCCAGCGCCAAGCGCGAGATCTGCCCACGAATCCCCTTGGACGACGGGTACCCGCACGCCTTCGGCCGGAAAGACGAGTTCACCGATTTTTTGTCCCGGCCGCGGCGGAGGCATCCAGAGCGGGACATCTTGAGCACCTTGGCCGATCGCGCGTGGCCCGGGCTGATAGGAGGGAAGGGGGCGATCGTTCACCCAGACGGTTTCCCACAAGTACGCCCATCCTGCGTCACCCGCGATCACGGCCCCGACGAGCGCCACAAGAAACGGGACGGCCCGCGCGCCGAGCGCGAGCCGCCGCATCTGCTTCGCCTTCATGACTCACACCATCCAGCGCCGCGTCCACCGCCACACCGGAACGGCGGAACCGCCGCCGAGCATCAACAGGCCGAGGCCCAACGCAATCCAGAGAGGAAGCCGCGTGGACGTCTGAGGCAGCAGTCCTCCGGGCACCTTCGGCAGCTGGGCCGACACAATGATGTGCCCTGGTGTGCTGCCCGTGGTGCCCGTGGTGCCCGTGGTGCCCGTGGTGCCCGTGGTGCCCGTGGTGCCCGTGGTGCCCGTGGTGCCCGTGGTGCCCGTGGTGCCCGTGGTGCCCGTGGTGCCCGTGGTGCCCGTGGTGCCCGTGGTGCCCGTGGTGCCCGTGGTGCCCGTGGTGCCCGTGGTGCCCGTGGTGCCCGTGGTGCCCGTGGTGCCCGTGGTGCCCGTGGTGCCCGTGGTGCCCGTGGTGCCCGTGGTGCCCGTGGTGCCCGTGCTGCCCGTGCTGCCCGTGCTGCCCGTGGTGCCCGTGGTGCCCGTGCTGCCCGTGCTGCCCGTGCTGCCCGTGCTGCCCGTGCTGCCCGTGCTGCCCGTGCTGCCCGTGGTGCCCGTGGTGCCCGTGGTGCCCGTGGTGCCCGTGGTGCCCGTGGTGCCCGTGGTGCCCGTGGTGCCCGTGGTGCCCGTGGTGCCCGTGGTGCCCGTGGTGCCCGTGCTGCCCGTGCTGCCCGTGCTGCCCGTGCTGCCCGTGCTGCCCGTGCTGCCCGTGCTATCTGTGCTGCCTGTGCTGCCTGTGCTGCCTGTGCTGCCCGTGCTGCCTGTGCTGCCCGTGCTGCCTGTGCTGCCTGTGCTGCCTGTGCTGCCCGTGCTCCCTGTGCTCCCTGTGCTCCCTGTGCTCCCTGTGCTGCCTGTGCTCCCGACGTTCACAGCAATTCCCCCAAGCGAGCCTTGGGCAGAAACGTCACCGCCCGACGAGCCCAGGTTCACACCCGCACCCACCGCGCCGCTCCCGCTCGCGCTGCCACCGGACGAAGCGCCGTTCGCGGACACGGCGACAACCCCGCTGCCGGAAGACGCCCCTCCTGACGACAGGCCATTCAGCGCAACGCCGAGCGGCCCGCTCGCCGTCGAGCTCCCGCCCGAAGACAGCGCATTCACGGCGATCCCGACCGGACTATCCGCCGCTGCGCTCCCACCTGTGGAGAGCGCATTGAGAGACACGCCCACCGGGCCCGACGTCTGCGCCTGCCCACCCGAGGCGAGCAAGTTCAAGTCGATGGAGACCGCGTTCGAGGGCGCCGAGGTCCCGCCGCCGCTCGATCCGGCCGAAGCGCCCGAACTCGAGCCGCCCGACGAGGCGCTGGTTGCGCTTCCGGACCCTTGACCGCTTCCGGCGCTCGCCCCGCCGCCCGAGGACGCCGCCAATCCCCCGCCGGCAGGCGAACTTTCGTGAGACGAACCAAGAGACAGCCCGACGTTCAGAAGCCCGCCCGATCCTGGCGATGAACTCGACGAGCCAGTCGGCAAAAGATTCACCTGCACGCCCAGCCCTTGCGACCCGCCCAGGTTCAGATTCAGCCCAAGGAGTCCCCCCTGCGACTCCGCAGGTGCCGACGTCGTCGCGGCGAACGCCGAATGCCCGCTCACACCGAGCGCCACTGCGCCCACCGCTGTCCCCAAAACGACCGACCACGCCTTGTTCATATCCACCCTTCCCTTCTCTTTTCAGAGAATCGAGTCGATTCTCACATTTTCGGAGGTAGCCTGCATTGTACGGCGCGCGCAATCCTTCCAACATCCCTCGTTCGCGGCATTGCGCCTCCCGAAAAAGGGGGAGCGGCTGTGGCAGTCACAACCGCTCGATCACCGTTCCTGTGGCCATGCCGAATCCGATACACATGAGCTGCAATCCGTACCGCCCACCGGTGTCCTCGAGCTCGTGCAGGAGTGTCGTCATGATCCGCGCGCCGCTTGCGCCCAGCGGATGGCCGAGCGCAATGGCGCCTCCTCGCGGATTGACCCTCGCCATGTCCGGCTCAATCTCCCGCTTCCACGCGAGCACCACCGACGCGAACGCCTCATTGATCTCGATCACGTCGATGTCCTCGAGCTTGAGCCCGGCGCGATCGAGCGCCTTCCTCGTGGCCGGAATCACGCCCGTCAGCATGATGACGGGATCCACGCCCACCACCACGCGCGACACAATGCGCGCCCGAGGCTTCAGGCCGAGCTTGGCCGCCTTTTCCCCCGACATCAGGAGAAGGGCGGCCGCGCCGTCCGAGATCTGGCTCGCATTCCCCGCCGTCACGCGCCCATCGGGGCGAAACGACGGTTTGAGCCCGGCCAGCTTCTCCAAGGACGTATCGCGCCGTATCCCCTCGTCGCGCGTCACCGTCACCTTCTCGGGACCGACGTTCTCCACCGGCACCCGCTCCCGGTCAAACAGGCCCGCGTCCTCCGCCCGCGCCGCCTTCTGATGGCTCTCAAGCGAGAACGCGTCCATCTCCTCGCGGCTGATCTTCCACTTGTCCGCGATCATCTCCGCCGAAAAACCCTGCGGCACAATCTGAAATCGCTTGGTCAGCGCCGTCGAGAACTTGCCGAGGTCCGTGCCCATCGGCACCCGGCTCATGCTCTCCACGCCGCACGCGATGGCGACGTCCATATCGCCGGCCAGAATCGCCTGCGCCGCGTTATGGATGGCCTGTTGACTGGAACCGCACATGCGGTTGAGCGAAAACGACGGCACCTCCACGGGCAGCCCGGCCGCCAGGACGGCCATCCGGCCGATGTTGCCGCCCTGCTCGCCCGTCATCGTCACACAGCCCGTCACCACGTCCTCAATCTCCATCGAATCGAGCTGATTTCGCTCGACCAACGCCTTCAGCAGAGGAGCCAACAGGTCCACCGGGTGAACGGACGACAGGCTCCCGTTCTTCCGGCCAATTGGCGTCCGAATCGCGTCGACAATCACCACCTCGCGCTGCACGAGCGCACCTCCTTTGGTCATCTGACTGCCTTCGTCATCCGGTCAGAACGTGAACAGGTCGATCCCGCCGCACACCGGCAGGCCGATGCCCGTGATGTACTTCGCCTTGTCGGAGCACAGGAACACGATGGCATTCGCCACATCCTCCGGATCCCCCGGCCTGCGGAACGCGGTGCGCTGGATCATGCGCTCGTTCATTTGCTTGTTGCCCATCTTGAACGCCTCCGTGTTGATGATGCCCGGCACGATGGCGTTCACCGTGATGCCGTACCGCGCCCCCTCGAGCGCCATGCTCTTGGTGAAGCTGAGGATGCCGCCCTTGGTCGTGGCATAGCTCGCCTGCCCGAAACCGCCCTGGATGCCGACGATGGACGACATGTTGATGATCCGGCCCCAGCCCTGCTCCTTCATGTAGGGCCACACAGCCTTCGTGCAGTTGTACGTGCCCGTGAGATTCACGCGCAGGTCGCGCTCCCACAGGTCGTCTCGCTGATTCTCGATCTGCGAGACGTGATCGAGCGTGCCGGCGTTGTTGATGAGGATGTCGATCCGGCCGAACTCCTCCTTGACGCGCGCGAACACCTCGCGGACCTGATCCCGATCCGTCACGTCCATCTTGATGGCGAACGATCGGCGGCCCATCTGGCGGATCTCCTCGGCCGTCTTCTCCGCGTACACCACCTTCGTGCTCTGCATCACCTGCGCCAGCGGGCCGTACTGCTTGGCCGCCTGCGCGCTCGACTCGTCGCTTTCAATCAGGATGTCGGTGATGACGACGTCCGCGCCCGCCTCGGCCAGCGCGAGCGCGTCCGCGCGCCCGAGCCCTCGCGAGGCGCCGGTCACAACGGCAACCTTTCCCTTCAAGAGCTGATCCCACGACGACATGTTCCATCCCCCCGTGTTTCATGCTTTGGCCGCAGCGTCTTTGAGGAATTTCGCTGGGCGCTTCTGCAAGAAGGCCGCAATGCCTTCGAGCGGTTCGCCCGTGGTGAAGGTGCGCTCGAAGTTCTCCGCCTCGACAGCGAGGCCGTGATCGAGCGGAACGGCGGCGTCCATGGCCTGCTTGGCAAGGCCCATGGCGAACACCGCGCGCTCGCTCAGGCTCTCGGCGAACGCGACGACCTCCTCGCGCAGCCGCTCCGGTTCGACGGCCTTCGTGATGAGGCCGATGGCCTCCGCCTCCTCCTTCGACAGCCGCTTGGCGAAAAAGATGAGCTCCGTCGCCTTGGCGCGGCCGAGGAGCAGGGTCATGCGCTGCGTGCCGCCCGCGCCTGGGATGAGTCCGAGCGACACCTCGGTCAAGCCGATGGTCCCGCCGCTCATGAAGCGGAAGTCGCAGGCGAGCGCCAGCTCACAGCCCCCGCCGAGGGCGTGCCCGTGAATGGCCGCTATCACCGGGCGGGGAAACTTCGCGACGCGATCGAACACGCGCTGCATCCGGCTCGCCGCGTCGCGGATGGCTCCCCCCTGTCCGGCGTACTTGCTCGCGTTTTGCGTCATCATCTTGAGATCGGCGCCTGCCACGAAGTTCTTCGGATGATTCGAGCCGATGACGAGCACGCGCGCGGATCGGTCCGCCTCGAGCTCCGTGAGAAGCTGGTCGAGATCGTCCACGAGCGCGTCGGAAATGGCATTGGCCGGCGGATTGTCGATGGACGCCCAGACCACGCCCTTGTCGAGGCGCTCGAGTTTCAGCGTGGAATACGACATCCTCCACCTCCTCACAGGCGCAGGCCGTGCGGCTCGTACAGCCGCCGGGCGACAATCAGGTGTTGAATCTGGTTGGTCCCCTCGAAGATGTCGAACACCTTGACGTCTCGGTAGAGCTTCTCCACCAGGTGCCCGTCCAGGCCAATGGGCCCCATGATCTCCAGGCAATCGGCGCACACTTCGAGCGAGACGCGCCCCGCGTGCGCCTTGCACATCGCCGCTTCCTTGGCGTTCGGCTGGCCGAGATCCGCCTTCCACGCGGCCTCCCAGGTCAAAAGCCTTGCGGCGTGAATCTTGGCGTCCATTTCCCCCAGCTTCGCGAGCACGTCATGTCGCACGCGCTGCCCGCGGGGATATTCCTGTTTCACGAATTCGAGCGTGTACTCGTACGCAGCCCGCGCGATGCCCACGGCCATCGCCGCCACGATGGGACGCGTGCTGTCGAAAGTGGACATGGCGACGCGGAATCCAGACGATCCGGCGCGGTTCTCGTAATGCGCCTCGCCGCCGAGCAGGTTGTCGATGGGCACGAAGCAGTCCTCGAACACGAGCTCCGCCGTTTCCGAGGCGCGCAGGCCCATCTTGTGCGCGACGCGGGTGCAGGTGAACCCAGGCGTGCCTTTCTCCACGACAAACGCGCGATGGCCCGCTCTGCCGAGCGACGGATCGACCGTGGCAAACGCCACCACCCAAGACGCGCGGCCGCCGTTCGTGATGTACACCTTGTGGCCGTTCAGCACGTAGCCGCCGTCGACCTTTTTGGCCGACGTCCGGATGCCCGACACGTCCGATCCCGCCCCCGGCTCGGTGAGGGCGTATGCGCCCCAGCGCGGCTCGTCTTTCGTAAAGATGCCGAGAAACCGCTCCTTCTGCTCCGGCGTGCCGGTCGACTGCACCGGCGGTCCGCCCAGGCCCGGCCCCGGCAGCGACAGCGCGATGGCCGGATCGCCCCACGCGAGCTCTTCCGCCGCGATGACGCCAAGTCGGTTGGCCTGTCGCTCCCGCGGTTCCTTGCGCGCCGCATCGTCCTTCTTCTTGCCGGCGTCCCCGCCGAAATTGGACATGCTGAGCGAGATGCCCATGCGGTTCACCTTGGCGAGCCATTCGTCCGGCACGCGCTCTTCCTTGTCCGCGAGAAGCGAAATGGGCCGCATCTCGTGCTCCGCGAACCAGTGCACCATGTCGCGGACCTGCTTTTGCTGGGGACTGAGCTCGAAGTCAATCACACCAGGACACCTTCCTTCTCCGCGAGGCCCAGCGCGCGGCCGCCCGCGCGTTCAAACCACTCCATCTCTTTGCCGTACAGCACGGCCTGCGCCTGGGCGTCCCGCATCCACTTCTCGACCGGATACTCCTGCAAGTAGCCGGCGCCGCCCAGCATCTGCACACCCTGGTTGGTGACGAATCGCGCGCTGCGAAGCGCGTACGCAAGGGCCCGAGCCGCGTCCTGCATCGCCTCCGCTCCGCGGTTGTCCACGGCGTGTGCGGCCTGCCACACGAGGTTGCGAGCGGCCTCGGTCTCAATCGCCATGTCGGCCACCGTGAAGGAAACGCCCTGGAACTTCGGGATCTCCTGGCCGAACGCCTTGCGCTGGCTCGTGTACTCGATGGTGTATTCCAGGGACGCGCGCATGACGCCGACACATTTCGCGGCCTCAAGCACGGCCACGCGGGCCTTCGCCCCCGTGATCACTTGCTCGGCCTCGTCACCGCGTAAGAGCACGTCCTCGGGCCGGACGATGGTCCCCTCGAACGCAATCCGGCCAATGTGCGCGGCGAGCAGCCCGAGCCGCACATCTCCGGCGTCCTCCGACCACTCGGCCGCCGTCCGGTCGAGCCAGGCGACAATCGCCTCGCCCCCCGGCGCCAGGAAGCTCACGAGCAGTTGATCCGCCCCGAGTGCCGAGCGCCGCGGAAACGCCACGCCTTCGAGCCGGAAGCCGCTTCGCTCGACGATCACGGCGACCTCACCGGGCTCCAAATGGATCCACGGCACGCGCTGCGCGGCGCCGTCCGCCAATTCGAGCCGCTCCGGATGAGGGATAAGCCGCATCACGGAAGCGCTGTCGCAAAGCCCGGGCATGCCTTGCACGATGCCGAGATCGCCAAAGGCGAGCGCCTCCAGGACCTGAACCTGCGAGACGAGGGGCAGTTCGGCGCCCGCGAGGCGCTCCGGAAGTTCGAGGGAGAGCAGGCCGAGATCGTGCGCCGCGGACACCACGTCATCAGATGGGGTCCTGGCCTTTTCCGCGTCTCGCGCGGACTCGCGCAGGCGATTGCGTGCAAACTCGCCCGCCACCTCGACGAACGCGCGCTCCTCATCTGTCGGAAGAAATGAGATCATGGAATTCCCTCCTAAGGTCAAGCGAACTGAATGGTCTTGGCCATCTCCCGCAGCTTCTTTTTATCCACCTTGCCGATGAGGTTTTTCGGCAGATACGGGACAAACTGAACCACCTTCGGCGTCTTGTACTTCGCGAGGTGCTCTTGGCAGAACGCGATGAGCTCTTCCTCGGTCACGTCGGCGCCCTTCTTGCGCACGACGTACGCCACGACTTCCTCGCCCATGCGCTCGGACGGCGCGCCCACCACCGCCACCTCCGCGACCGCGGGATGTTGGCTCAGGAGTTCTTCGAGATCGCTCGGATAGATGTTGAACCCGCCGCGGATGATCACGTCCTTTTTGCGGTCCACGATGTACACGTACCCCTCTTCGTCCAGCCGCGCCATATCCCCTGTGAAGAGCCATCCATTCCGGAACACCTTCTCCGTTTCCTCCGGAAGATGGTGATAGCCCGGAGAGACGTTCGGGCCGCGCACGGCCAACTCGCCGATCTCGCCGGGCGGCAGAGGATTGCCGTCGTCGTCGAGCACCGCCACCTCCACGCCGGGAAGGGGGAGCCCGACGGAGCCCGGCTTCGCGGGCTTGTCGAAACGGGGCGCCGTCACGACGGGCGCAGCCTCGGACAATCCGTATCCCTGGAACACGAGGCAGTGAAACTTTTCCTCGAACGCCTTGCGCACCAATTCGGGCAGCGGTGCGGAGCCTGAGATGCAGACGGAGAGCGAGGACAGGTCGTATTTGTCCGCGTCGGGATGATGGAGGAGCGCGTGAAACATGGCGGGCACCGCCGTGAAGTGTGTCACGCGATACCGCTCAATCGCCTGAAACACGAGCACGGGATCGAAGTAGGGCAGCAGGACGTCCAGTTCGCCCAGGCAGAGCGCGGTGTTCATCATCGTGAAGCCGAAGGCGTGCGACAGCGGCAAGATGCCGAGCCCAACCCGCTTCTCGACCTTCAGAACGTACTGCTCCGCGAGATCGGCGGCGGCGCGCGCATTCGCGCACAGGTTGTGATGCGTCAGGATCACGCCTTTCGGCTTGCCGGTGGTGCCGCTCGTGTACAGAATCACCGCGGGCTGATGGTCCTCCACCTGAACATTGGGGCGCTCCGCGGGATAGTGGGACAGGACGGTCTCGAACCCTTCGACGCCCGCGTCATCCACCGATCGAACCACCGGCGGATTGGAGAGATCCTGAATCGCCTGCTGGATCTTGGGCTTCAGGACTTCGCAGGTGATCACGAGCTTGGGATTCGAGTCCTGAATGATGTACCGCACCTCGGACGCCTGCAAGAGCGGCATCACAGGCACGGCCACAGCCCCCGCCTTTGCGATGGCGTAAAACGCAATCACCACCTCCGGGCGGTTGGGCATCGTCACCATCACCGCATCTCCGGGACGAACGCCGAGCGCCTGGATATGATGGGCCAACTGCGATGACAGGGCCGCCAACTCCGCATTGGTGTACACGCGCCCCTCGTACACCAGGGACTCGTACGTTCCAAATCGACGCTGGTTATCCTCTAATAATTGAACGAGATTCATCTCTCATCTCGCCCTTCCGGAAATTTCTCACGGCGGACGCGCCGAGCCGTCCGCGCATCCTCCGATCCGCGGCCCGGCGCGCATGCCTGAGCCAATCCGTCAGTTGTTCGCGGCGGTGTAGGCGCTGAGCACGGTTTCCAACTGCATCGCGAGGCCGAGATCGCCCTCGACGCGGAGCTTGCCGCTCATGAACGCGGCCGTGCCGTTCAGATTGCCCTGCAGCATGTCCTTGAAGTCGTTCGAATCCATCTCGAGCGTGCAGTTCGCGACCTCCTGCTCGCCCTCGACCGCGTACGCCTTGTCGGGTTTCAGAATGAGCTGATAGGTGCCGGGATCGTCACCGGTGATGTTGAATTGGTAGACGGCCTCCAAGCCTCCGGTGCGCGAGGGATCTGCGGACAGCGCCTGGTTGATGAGATCGAAAATCTCCTTCGTCGACGGTGTGGTGGTCATGTTCATCGCCTCCTGAATCTTTCGATGGATGCGGGTGCGAAGCGAGTTCGCTTCAAAAACCCGTCCGGTCGTTGATGCCATTGTATCGCCTGGCAAGCGCTTTCCCATCCCGAGGAATCCGGGGAGTTGGGGGATGCCCTCCCCTGAACTCGGGGTCGCGAAGCCCTGCTCCGCTACATCTCGGTGTAGAGGGGCTCTTCCTCGAGCTCGAGGGGAGCTGCCGCCCGCGCCACGCCGGACCGAACCGCGGCTGCTTGCACCGCGCGGCTCACGGCCGGGACGACGTTCGGATCGAACGGGCTCGGGATGATGTACTGCTCCGACAGTTGCTCTTCCGGCACGCACTCGGCGATGGCGAGCGCCGCGGCCTGTTTCATCTCTTCCGTGATATCCCGCGCGCGGACGTCGAGCGCCCCGCGGAACATGCCGGGAAAACAGAGCACGTTGTTAATCTGATTCGGGTAGTCGGATCGTCCGGTCGCCATCACGCGCACGTGGCCCGCCGCCACCTCGGGCAGGATTTCCGGGATGGGATTCGCCATGGCAAACACAATGGGATCGCGCGCCATTTGCTTGACGTGACCGACGGTCAGGATGCCCGGGCCGGAGACGCCGATGAACACGTCGGCGCCGCGCACCGCTTCTTCGAGGGTCCCGCGCCGATTCTCGGAGTTCGTGTTCTCCGCGTACCACTGCTTCACGGGGTTGTCATAGTGGCGGCCGCGCTCGATGATGCCTACGCGATCCACGCCGACGATATGCCCCACACCGGCCGCGAGCAGGATCTTGGTGCACGCCACGCCTGCCGCGCCGACCCCCGCCACGACGACGGACACATCCTGCATCCGCTTGTTCACAATCTTCAGTGCATTGATGAGCCCGGCCAGCATGACGACCGCTGTGCCGTGCTGATCGTCGTGAAACACCGGAATGTCGAGCCGTTTCCGCAGCCGCTCCTCGATCTCGAAACACCGCGGCGACGAGATGTCCTCGAGGTTGATCCCGCCGAACGACGGCGCCATTCGCTCGACGGTTTCGACAATCTCGTCCACGTCCTGCGTGGCCAAGCAGATGGGGAAGGCATCCACGTCGGCGAAGCGCTTGAACAGCATCGCCTTCCCTTCCATGACCGGCATGGCGGCCTCCGGGCCAATGTTCCCCAGCCCTAGCACGGCCGAGCCGTCGCTCACCACCGCCACCGTGTTCTTGCGGATGGTGAATTCGAAGGCGCGATCGCGGCGATCCCGAATGGCCTCGCACACGCGCGCCACGCCCGGCGTGTACACAACGGCCAGGTCGTCGCGATCGACCACGGGCACCTTCAGGTGTGTGGCGATTTTGCCCCCCACGTGGACCAGAAATGTGCGGTCCAGCGTCTCCAGGCGTTTCACGCCCTGTACCTCGTCCAGCGCTTGCTCGACAGCCCGGACATCGGGCTCGGTATCGACCGCGACGGTGATGTCGCGCACGCTGTGATCCGCATGCAGCGCGCGGGTCTCCATGGCGACGATCTCGCCTCCGGCGCGCACAATGGCGCCATGCACCTCCCCAAGCGCCGCGCCCGCCTCCAAGCGAACGCGAAACAGAACTCGAACATTGCCGGCACGCGTCAGTGTCACGTTCCACTCCCCCTGAGTTTCGGGCCACGGCTCCGCCATCCGCATCAGCCAGGCGGATTGAAACACAGAGCCGAAGCACCTTTCTGATATATAACAGCTTGGTGCTATTGTAGCGCAGGACGCAGGCCCCGGCCTCCCCGAAATGTTGCAATATTGTGAACAAAACCCCCGAACCTACGGGGTGGCCTGCGTCGTTTCTGCGTGGACGCGGCCGCGGCAACGGGGCCACGTTGCGGCCGCACAATGGGAGGCGCTCAGTGAATGATGCGCTCGCGCATCGCCTTGGCCACCGCCTCCGTGCGGTTTTTCGCCCCCAGTTTCCGCAAAATGGAGCTCACGTGCTCCGTCACCGTATAGTCGCTGATGTGCAGGGCGCGCCCAATTTCCTTCGTGTCCACGCCGTCCGCGATGAGCTGAAGGATCTCGCGCTCACGCTTGGTCAAGGTCGTGAGCGGCGTGATGGGCGCCGCACCGGCCTGCCGATACATCTGCATCACGATCATCCGCCCGGCCCGCGCCAGCATGGCCTCCACCATGCGAATCGTGGCATTGTCCGGCGTGAACGGCCGCCCGCCGTGATCGAGCAGCATGATCCCGAGCATGCGCCGATTGTCAATCACTGGGCACACAAGGAGCGACGAGAGGTGAAACTTGTTCACGTAGGATTGCGGAAGGATGTTGCCCACGTCCTTCAGAAACACGGGCTTGGCGATCTGCACGAACTGTGTGAGCGAGGGGATATCGCGATCCGTCTGGCGAATCCGCATGATCTCTTCGACGTTCACATTGTAGCCGTGCACGCCCTCGACCGTCTGGGTGATGGGATTGTACAAGAAGAGCGCACTGCGCTTGAACCCGCCGCGCCGGCACACGTGTTCCACAACGCAGGTCAAAAGCTCGTTCATGTCGCCGGCCGACGCAAGCACGTCGTCGAACTCCAGCAAGACCTCGAGTAGCTCCGCGCGTCCGCTGCCGTGCCCGCCGCGGACGTAGATGGAGAGCTGAAGCGCGTTCTGGATCCACTGCGCTGTCTGGCGGAAGCGGCGAATCGTGAGCGGATCGTGCCGCGCCTCCGCCACCGCGTACAGGTTGTCCCCGACCGCGGCCACAAAGGGCGATCCGTCCGCTAAAGCCTTTCGCACCTGTTCCGTCCGCTCAGGATGTGGCGCCTCGGCCGTCCACATGCGGGTCTCGGGGACGTAGAGCGCGGACTCCTCGACGTTCACCTGAGGTCTCGTCCGAGCGAGCGCGAACCACTTCCAGTCGCATTCGGCGCTCAGCACGTTCAGCCAGTTCACGAGCGGCGCGTCACACATGTACTGCGTGCGGGCCGCAAGCTTCGCCGGGAAGTATCCTTCAGAAAGCGCCTCGCGGGCGAGATCGAAGCAGAGCCGATGCGCGAAGCGCACGAACGACTCGATCTGAGCCGGCTCGACCATCCGCCACGCCATGGAGATCATCAGTTCTTCCAGGAAGCCGACCACGACCAGCACGTCCGAAGCCATCACGCTCGGCTGGGCGCGCATGACCTCGGCCTGAAACGCGCGAACGAGCGCCTCCTCGTCCGTGAGAGCGCTTTCAATATTTCTCAGAAGAAACTGAAAAAGGTGCGTCAACACCGGCTGCGTGACTTCCGGAATCTCGAGCCGCGCCATGCGCAGGCTCCAGTTCATGCGGCACTCCGCTTCCTGCGCCTGCAGGGTCTGCAGGACCGACTGTAGGGTTTTTTTCGGAAGCGATTCACCTGACGGCGGAAGCGGCGACGGACGACTCATCGTACATCCCCCTTCGGGCGGCCAGAGCGACAACCTTGGCGAGTGATATCCTGATGATACGTCGCCCTATCTCAAGTTCAGAACCGAGCCATTCTCTCGAATTTCCTCATATCCGCACGCGCCATGGAGTATTAGCGACATTATAGAGGAATTCGCGCGGGGAAACAAGAAAAGGATATCGCCTTGCCGTCTGCGTGCAGGGGCCTCGGAGGAGAATAGAGGTGCCGTTGCCCCGTGGCGCGAGCGAAGGACGCGCCCATGACCCCGCAAGCTGGGCAACGGCGAGCGGAGGCGGTCAGGTCATCGAGAGGGTCATGACCGGGATATCCGCGTGCGACGTGGTTAAATACCCGTCGATGGTGAACTCGACGCGAGACAGCTCGAGATGAGGAAGCGTGCTTCCGGCGAGCAGGAGAAGGACGTCTCGCTTATTGCGGAAACTGCCAATGCTCGCGAGGTTGCGGAGAACCGTGGTTTGGATCTTGGTCTGGCCGACTTTGACCACGCCCCCCGACGCGATGGACATCGTGTGGCCGTCCGCCGTCCGGGCGATGTGCATCCCCTCAATGGTGGCGGATTGGAACGACAAGGTGTTCGTGAGCACATTCAGCCTGGCTTGATTGGCTTGGATTCTCGTTGCCTTGAGTAGAAACGGCGCCGGAGAGCTCACGGGATCACCCCTTTTTGCAGGTCATGCACGTGTTGGCTCAGCTCACGGTCATCTGCATGCTGGGCATTTGAATATTTTGGGTGTTCATGGACGTATCGATGGTCAAGTTGACGTTGGTGAGCACGAGCGTCGGGATGGGCTTTTGAATCAGCGCGTCCGCGAGAACGACCGCGACGCTCGGCGACTGCACGTGAAAGAGCGATCCGATGTCGTCTTTGAGTGTGCTGAACAGCGACGTCTTGATCACCGTCTGCCCCGCCGAAGCCGTTCCGTTGACTGCGATGGTATACGTGTGCCCGCCCGCCGAATAGGTCAAGCTCATCCCCTGGATGGATGCACTTGAGAACGACATCGACTCACCCAGAATGCTGATCACCGCGTTCTGCGCGATGATTTCGGACGCCCGAAGCGTGAAGGGAACCCTTCCGGGAAGAAGGGTCCCCGCGCGGGGCACCGAAGCTGGCATGAGCGTCATGGCGCACGCGGCTGCGGCCGCCGCGAGGCCCGCCGCCTTCGCACGGCGCCTGGACCCGGCTTCCCACACGCTCGAAAGCCTCATGCTCATCCCCCCTGCCCCTGGATTGGATTGGGGAGCGGCGGGCGTCCGCTCCCATGGAAACACGCGAACGATCGCGACGGGATACGGATCAGGTGCCGTTCGAGGTGCTTGAGCCGGAGGAGCTCGAAGAACTGCTCGACGCAGGCGTGATCGAGAGCGACATGCCCGGCAGCGAGATGCTCTGGGTGCTGAGATACGGGACCTGCAGCGTCGCATTGTTCATCTGGAGCTGGCTGCCGGACAGCGTGCCCGTCGAAGCGTCCATCGCAAGGCCCTGCGGGAAGCTCGTGTCGCCGCCGAGGCTCGACGCGTACACCGTCATGCCCGTCGCCTGCACCGGCGTGCTACCGGTACCGGCGCTAATGTTGATATTGAACGTGCCGAGCGGTGTGTTAATTTGCTTGGTGATCGTCATGTTCTGCAACGTGCCGTTCATCACAATCTGAGCCGCGCCCTGCTGCTGATTCGGCACCTGCCCCGGCGCCAGGCTGAACCCCGTGCCGTTGATGCTCGACGCCTGAACCGTGAACGGAATCGGAAGATTCACGGCAGCGGACACCACCCCGTTCATCACCATGCCAGTCAATGCGCCGATACCTGCCACGCCACCGGCCAACACGCCGGCAAACACTTTCCAATTCGTGCGCCCCTCCATGGGCATCGCCATCTCTGGATACATCGTGAACCCCTCCTTCAGAATTCGCTTACATCCCTCTCCGAGGGAGATGCTTTATGCGGAAGCGGAAGGCGTGTTGGGAAGATTCGGCGCCTTCGGTTTGGCGTTTTTCTGCTTCTTCGGCTGCACTGGGCGCCACGCCACCGCCATCGCACCTCCAACAAGACTCAGCAACATGCCGACAAACAGACCGCCAAATGACGCTACGACGAGAGACACCAGCGCGAGCACCACCGTGATGCTGCCGGTCAGCATCGCGTAGAAAGGAAACACCCATTCCAACAGGCCCATGATGAAAATCAGGATGCCGACCGCCGCGCCGATGGGCACGCTGGACTGCGAAAACGCGACGACATGCAGCAGACTCACCGGCCCTGCGGCCACGATGGCGCCCCCGAGCATCGAGAGCAACCCCGCTGTGAAGGGGCGCGTTCGCCGCCAATGGCGAAATCCCTTGCGCGCGGGCTGCACCGGCGTGGTTTCCGTCGCTTCCACGTCGACAATCACGCCAGTTTCTCGTGACTTGGGGCTGGACTCAGGCGCGGGCGTGACCGACACCGTTTCCGGCTCCATGGCAACCATTCCTCCTCTTCGCGGCGTCGCCTGCACTCGCTTCCCCTTGCGGCGCGTATCCTCGTCCGGCAGGCGAAGCGGATCGCCGCGCACAATCTGGGTGGGCGTCAGCACGCCTGGCGGCACTTCCTCCAAATCGTTGTTGCAAGCGTTTTCGAGCGCACCGACCGAATCCGCGTGGTCGCCTCCCTCTTCGGCTTTGGCGGCCTCCTGCGCAGACCGCTTCGCGGCGGCCGGAAGTAAAAGTGCCGGATCGACCGCCTCGTGGCGCCTCCTCCGCGGGCGCGGCACCTCGCCGGTGGATCTCTGCACCTCGGGTGGGCTTGCCGAATCGATGCCTTCACCTTCTGCAGCCGCGCGCTCGCCTTCCGACACGTCCCCCGACGCCTCGCGCCCACGGCCTGCCGCTTCATGGGACGGCGAGTGCTCCCCGCCCTCCTCGGACGCCAAAACCTGCTCGGCAGCTTCCGGCCGCGCCTTGACCTCGGCCGATCCGACATGCGCAGCGCGCGCACCAAGTTGCAGGAATACGTTTTCACGCCACTCCGTCATGACCGTCGGATCGGGCCCCGGCCAGCGGGTGGGCGTGATCGCGTACTGAAACACGTGCGGCTTTGGCTGCGACTGGCGATCCCCCGCGGCTTCCGCGCTGCGGGCGCCTTCGTCTTCGTTTGGATTCGCGGTCGCCATTGGTCTCAACCCCCTCGATCGCCTGAATCCCCGAATCCGGGTGGCTCTCGCTCGACGCGCCTGCGACCTCAGCTCGGTGAATCGCGGGGTTTGAGCTTATGCTAATACGCGGCGAGCGCTCCCCCCATCCCTTCGGCGTGGGAACTTTACTCCGAGAAATAAGGGGTTGCCCCGGTTCGACACATCCTGACAATAGTGTTGAGAGGAGGGATTCTTAGTGACACTATCGCTCCAATCTTCTGAATCTGTCAAGACGATCGCCCCGAAGACCTATCCCTTGGTCCTCATCCATGGGCTTCGGAACGCGCACCGCTGGACAGAGGCGTTCTTGCGGCGGTGCCTGGCCATCTGGGGGTCGGATCGCGTCTTTGTGGTCCACCTGAACCGAAGCGATCGCCTGTGGAGCGCGGAATACCCCGAGGGATACGTGCATTTCGCCGGGACCCTTCACCAAGGGGCCGGCTGCGACACCGTGGAGCGGCAGTTCGAGTACCTGCGCCACAAGCTCGATCTCTTGGAGGCCCAGTGCGGGCTCACCCGCCCCTTCGACACCATCGCCCACAGCATGGGAGGGCTCGTGCTGAGAAGGTACGTGAGCGAGTTTCCGAACGACGTGGCGGCGGCCGTGACGCTTGGAACGCCCTACGGCGGAGCGCCCATGGCGCGAGACTTCCTGTGGTTCGGCTACTGCGTGGGCGCCGGCCGCGCGTTCCGCAATCTGACCCCCCGGTTTGTCCAGGACTTCGTCCGCCGACACCCGTGGCCGAGCGGCGTTCCCCTCTACACCGTGCGCGGCATTCACCGCGGCATCAGCTGGGGGGTGGGCGGGGAACTGTTCATCGGCACCCTGTACCATTTCCTCATGCGCCGCCGCTCGGATGGACTCGTTCCTGTGGACCACGCGCTGTGCCCTGACAGCCAACATTTGGCCGATCTCGCCGACCACAATCACCTTCATCTCGTCTCCGACCCCAAGGTGGCCGATCTCTGCGCTTCCGTGCTGCCCTGATCCCTGGCTTCTGGGGTTTCATCCCTCGATTCACCGCGAAGTCAGGGATGGCTGCCTCCAGACCCGCCCCGTATGGTAGGGGTAGAATTCGATGTACTGGAGGCGACACCCATGGCATTGACGGAAATGCCTCGCGTATTTCAGACGACCAGCGAGAAGCGCTTGAACCACAGCATTCTGCCCATGCGGTTGTATCACAAGGCGAAGAAGCTCGGCACGTGGGATCCGCGGGACATCGATTTCACAAAGGACAAGGAAGACTGGCAGGGGATGAACGAAGCCGAGCGCCGCGTCATTCTCCGCCTGTGCTCGTTGTTTGTCGCTGGCGAGGAAGCGGTTACACTCGACCTTCTGCCCCTCATCATGGCCGTGGCGCGCGAGGGCCGCTTGGAGGAGGAGATGTACCTCACGACGTTCCTCTTCGAAGAAGCGAAACACACAGAGGTGTTTCGGCGCTTCCTCGACGAGGTGGCTGGCGAAACGTCCGATTTGTCCGTCTTTCATAAGGACCATTACCGCAAAATCTTCTATGAGTACCTGCCGCAGGCCATGGGCCGTCTCGTGCACGATCCATCTCCCGAGGCGCAGGCCGAAGCGTCCGTGACCTACAACATGGTGGTGGAGGGCGTGCTCGCGGAGACCGGATACTACGCGTTCTACACCGCGCTGCAGAAGGAAAACAAGCTCCCCGGGCTGATCCAGGCCATCCGCCTTCTCCAGCGCGACGAGTCCCGGCACATCGGCTACGGCACCTACCTGTTGTCTCGGCTCATCAGCGAGAACGCTCACATCTGGGACGTCGTCAATCGGCGGATCAACCTGCTTTTGCCGCACGCTATCGGGGTGGTGCAGGATCTGAACGCCGAGCTCGACACAGAGGAAGCGCAAAAGCTCGCCGAGGAACTCGGCATCACCGACGTTCCATTCGGGTTGAATCCAGACGAATTCGTGGCTTACGCGCAGAAGCAGTTTGCCACTCGCCTCGGCGTTCTGCAGCGCGCCCGCGGCAAGTCCGTGGACGAGATCTATTACTACACCGAGGAGACCGTCGGCGTGGAGCAGTGACCACCAGGCCGCGTCGGCGAAGTCCGGCGCGGCCCTCACCCCTACCACGGCCGTGCCTCTCGCGGCCTCTGGCTCCATCCCCAAGTCGGAGCTGAACGTTTGTCGTTCAGCTCCTCTTTTGTCCTCGCTCACAGGCCCATCACGCCATCACGACAACCGGCGCTTGACGTACGCCGCGAAGAGCGGATGGTAGAGGCGATATTTGCCCCGACCCTCTTTCATCAGCAACCCCTTTTGCACGAGGCGCGCTGCCAAGGTTGACGCGCTCCGACCGTACGTGGAGAGCGGCCTCTCATCTGCCACAAGCGCCAGAAGTTCGCGCTCCGCGTCGGTCGCATAGTTCCACTCCGCTTCAAATTTCTCCATGCCCAGGCGCTCGTAGACCGCCGCCCATTGACCACGCACGAACTCCGCGTCAATCGTTCGAATCTCCAGGAGGTCGGCGCGATCGACGAGCTCGCGCATCACGAAAGCCACGAAATAAGGGTGGCCAAGCGTTTGGTCGTAAATTTCGCGTACCGCGTCTTCCCCCACTTGAAGCGGATGGCCAACAGCCTGAAGAGGTTCAACAATGGCTTCTCTCGTGTCATCCAGGCTGAACGGGCGAATGGGGAGCCGTTCGAAGAATCGCGTGACGGGTTCCGATACGTCCCGAGTGGCCTCAAACATATCCTCCTGGCCTGTGATGACCAGCGGATACACCATGCCCTTGCCCTGTAAATCCTGAAATACGGCGCGGAGGCTGAGGAGAAATTTGGAATCGATGGCCAAGAGATTGTTGGCGTCGTCGATGAAAATGAAAATCGCTGCCAGTCGATCGCGCACGTGGTACTGCCAGAGGCGGCTCAACTCGCTGTACAAAACGTCCACATGCACCAGGTCCGCTTTTTCCGAAGCGCGCCTCGTCACGGAAACTGGACCCAATCGCAAATGAGGTTCCCAGCGAGCAAACTCTTCGAGAAAGCGCTCTCCCAAACGAATGTTGGACAACAGGTCCTGCTTCAGCCGAGCAAGAAGGGAGTGGACAAAACCATCAAAAGAGCCGAGCGCGGTCGTGGCCGTCAGCGTGACCACCCCTACCGGAGGCTCGTGCTGACTCGCCATCCAAGCAAAGCGGCGGAGAAGACTCGTTTTCCCAATTCCCCATGGGCCCACGATGGCCACATTCCACGCGCCCGGCAAACTCGACTGGGTGCTCGCTCTCAGCGCTCTGGCAAACATGGCTTGTTCGAGCTTGCGGTTCGCGAAGAGCGCATCGTGGGCCGGAAAGTAGGGATTGAAGGGATTGACGCGCATACCCACCCACCATTCGTAACGCTGTTTGTTGTGTATGTTGTTAGTATATCAACCGATCGCAGTGACACATACCGCGCATCGCGGACGCCCGCGTCAAAGCGGTCTCGGCCCTCTGCCATGAGGCGCCCGCGAATGCTTCCCCTCTACTTTCCCATCCCGTCCGCCAACCGCACGAAGTCCGCGAGCGACAGCTGCTCGGCGCGCGCCCCAGGGTCAATTCCGGCCGCGACCACCTTCTGGCGCACCATCTCCTTCGGCATGCCGAGCCCTGCGGCCAAGGCGTTCTCCAGCGTCTTGCGCCGCGTCCCGAACGCCGCCCGGACGACTCGAAACAGCGCCGCCTCGTCCGCCGCGCGCACCGCGGGGCGCTTGTCGCAGTCGATCTCGACCACAGCCGACTCCACCCCCGGCTGGGGCAGAAAGGCGCTCGGCGGGACGTTGAACAGCCGCCGCACCTCGCCGCGATACTGCACTCCGATCGACAGCACGCCGTAGTCCTTGCCGCCAGGCCGCGCCACCATGCGATCCGCCACTTCCCTCTGCACCATCACCACGGCGCGCGACACCGGCACGTCCGACTCGAGCACCTGAAACAGGATGGGCGTCGTCACGTAATACGGCAGGTTCGCCGCGAAGACCAGCCGATCCCCTTCATCCAGCCGCGGCGCGAGCAGCGCCCGCAGGTCCACCTTCAGGCAATCCTCGTAGACCACCTCGGCGTTCCCATGCGGAGCGAGCACCTCGTCCAGCACCGGGCGCAGGCTCTCGTCCTTTTCAATCGCCACCACGCGCTTCGCCCGTTCGGCCAGCGCCGCCGTCAGCGCGCCGAGTCCCGGCCCCACCTCGAGCACCACCGTGCGCGCATCCGGTGCCACCGCGCGCACAATGCCGTCCAGCACGCGCGCGTCCACGAGAAAGTTTTGCCCATAGCCCTTCTTCGCGATCACGCCATGCCGGCGCAGCAGTTCCTTCACCTCGCGCGCGGACACTGCGGTCATCCATCCAACCTCCTGACGGCCTCTTCAAACGCTTCGCGCGTGACGCCGTACGCGTTCAGCTTGTGCAAAAACGCCTTGGCGTTCCCGTAGCCGATACCGAGCCACTCGCCGAGCCTCTCGCGCCGACTGGCCGCATCGGGATGGTGGACGAGACGATGGCGAGCGAGATCGTCCAAGGTGAATTCGGGAGTCTCGCCGGAACCCTGCTCAGCCCGGGGCGTCTCGCGTCCGCGCGCCTCGATGAGCGCCCGGCGGACGTCCTCGGCACTCGCGTGTTCGATCCCGACGCCGCGACTCGACGTGGCGCTCGCCTTGCGGAGGTGGGCGTGCAGGAGGCCGGGCACAAGCTGGTCCAACCGGCGCCGGATGCGCTCTCCCGCGCCGTCCGGATCCGTGAGCACAATGGCGCCCCTTACCTGGACCGCGCGCCGGAGCAGATCCACCGTGCGGCGGCTGACGCGATCGCCGCCCAGAATGAGCACCTCGGCGTCGACCGCCTCATCCACCCGCTGTTTGTCGTGCAGCCCCTCCACCACCACGACCTCGCGCAGCTTCGGGCGCGAATCGGTCATGCTTTCACCTTCCCGAACAGGCGATGCGCGTTCCGCCACGTGATTTCGGCGATCTCGTCCACCGGCACGCCGCGGCTTGCGGCGAGCGCCTCGGCCACGAGCGCCACGCGCGCAGGCTCGTTGCGCTTGCCGCGAAACGGGTGCGGCGACAGATACGGGCTGTCTGTCTCGATGAGCAGCCTGTCCTCCGGCACGATGGTCGCCACCGCGCGGAGATCGTCCGACTTCTTGTAGGTGAGGGGGCCGGCGAACGAGATGTACATGCCGAGATCGACGGCGCGGCGCATGACTTCCTCGCGCTCGTTGAAGCAGTGCATCACGCCGCCCGCCGCATCTCCCGGCCGGGTGCGGGCCAACAGGGCCAACACGTCCTCGGTCGACTCGCGGTTGTGCACGATGATGGGGAGTCCCACGCGCTTGGCCAGCTCGACTTGCTTCTCCATGACCTCCTGCTGCACGGGGCGCGGCGCGGAGTCCCAGTAATAGTCGAGGCCAATCTCGCCGATGGCCACCACCTTGGGATGCTGCGCCATCCGCTCGATCTCGTCGTACGCGCCTTCCGGCACGTCGCCCGCCGACTCGGGGTGGATGCCGATGGCCGCGTACACGCCGTCGTGTTCTTCCGCGATGCGGATGACCTCGCGACAGGTGGCGAGATCGACCGCAGGCACCACGATGCGCTCGACGCCCGCCTCGCGGGCGCGCGCCAGGACGTCGTCGAGATCGTCCGCGAAGCGGCCGTCCATCAGATGGCAGTGCGTGTCAAACAGCCTCACTTCACAATCGCTCCGTTCGGCATGTTGTCCGGCACCGTCACGATGGAGAGCGTATCCCCCTCGGACGCGCAGAGGATCATGCCGAGCGAGTCCTGGCCGCGCAACTTCACGGGCTTCAGGTTGGCCACGACGACCACCTTTTTGCCCACGAGCTCCTCGGGCTGATAGTACTTCGCAATGCCGGACACAATTTGGCGCGTTTCGCCGCCGAGATCGACCTGAAGCACGAGCAGCTTGTCGGCGTTCGGGTGCTTTTCGCAGGCGAGCACCTGGCCGACGCGCAGTTCCACTTTGTCGAAGACGTCGATGGTGATCTCGTCCTTGTGCACCACCGTCCTTGCCTCTTCGGCCTTCGATTCCGCGTTGGCCTGCTGAGCCGAACCTGTCATCTCCGTCAAGATCTCAATCTCCTTTTCCACATCGAGTCTCGGGAACAAAGGCTCCCGCTCGGCCACCGTTTGACCGCTCGGGCCGAGGCCCATCTCGGCGCTGTCCCACGCAAACGCCTCGTCTCCCCAACCGAACTGCTCGCGGATGGCCTTCGGCGCATCCGTCATGAACGGCTGCACGAGAATGGCGGAGACGCGAATGGCCTCGACCATATGGTATAACACCGTCGCGAGCCGCTCCCGCTCCCCCTCCTTGTTCAGCTTCCACGGCTGGCAGTCGTCGATGTACTTGTTGGCCGCGCGCACGAGGTTCCAGAGCTCCGCGAGCGCCACCGAGAACTGGAGCTGGTCCATGTTCTCCTCGACCTTCGCCTTGACCTCCGCCGCGAGGTCGCGAAGGGCGCGATCGACGTCCGTGAGCGATCCCGGCGCGGGCACCACGCCGTCGTTGAACCGGTTCAGCATGGCGGCGGTGCGATGGACGAGATTGCCGAAGTCGTTGGCGAGATCGTAATTGAGCCGCTCGACCATGCCCTCGGGCGTGAACGTCCCGTCCTGCCCGAACGGGATCTCGCGCAGCAGGAAGTAGCGGAACGCGTCGCGGCCGTACCGGTCCACGAGCGAGAGCGGGTCGATCACGTTCCCCTTCGACTTCGACATTTTGCCGCCCTTGACGAGGAAGAATCCGTGGCCGAACACCTTCTTCGGCAGGGGCAGGCCAAGGGCCATCAGGATGATGGGCCAGTAGACCGCGTGGAAGCGGACGATGTCCTTGCCGACGACGTGCACGTCCGCGGGCCAGTAGCGCTCGAACTTCACGCGCTCATCCGCGTCGTCCGAGAGGTAGCCGATGGCCGAGATGTAGTTGACGAGCGCGTCGAGCCACACGTACACCACGTGCTTCGGATTGGAGGGTACGTGCACGCCCCAATCGAACGAGGTGCGCGAGACGCAGAGGTCCTGCAGCCCGGGCTCGATGAAGTTCTTGATCATCTCCGTCTTGCGCGAGACCGGCTCGATGAAGCCCGGGTTCTCCTCGTAGTATTGCAGCAGGCGATCCACGTATTTGCTCATGCGGAAGAAATACGACTCTTCGCGGACGAACTGGACCTCGCGCCCGCACTGCGGACACTTGCCGTCCACGAGCTCCCGCTCCGCCCAGTACGACTCGCAGGGCGTGCAGTACCAGCCCTGATACTCCGAGAGGTAGATGTCGCCCTGCTGAAGCAGGCGCTCGAAGATCTGCTCGACCACGCGCTCGTGGCGCGCCTCCGTGGTTCGAATGAAGTCGTCGTAGGAGATGTCGAGCTTCTTCCACAGGTCCTGAATCCAGGCGATGATGGGATCCAGAAACGCCTTCGGCTCGAGCCCAGCCTGCTCCGCGCGCTGCTGGATCTTGAGGCCGTGCTCGTCGGTGCCGGTGAGGAAGAACACGTCGTAGCCCCGCAGGCGCTTGTAACGCGCGATGGCGTCGGCGGCCACGGTGGTGTACGCGTGGCCGATGTGAAGCTTGTCGTTCGGATAATAGATGGGCGTTGTGACGTAGAAGGTCGGTTTCACGCACATCCCCGCCTTTCCCAAGCGTGTTGGCGCGCGGACGCCGCTGCGCCGCGCGGTTCATAAAAAAACCCCGTCCCGCATTGGGACGAGGATTGCTCGTGGTACCACCCAACTTCGCGCGAACAGCTCGCGCCTCGTTGCGGCCGAGCGCGATGCGGCTCAGCCTGTTCGATAACGGGAACTCCCGCGCTCGCCTCACCGGACGTTTGCCCAGGCTCGACGAGCGGCGCTCCAGAATCATACTCCCCAGCCGCTCTGTTGCCGGCTCCCACCCTCCCGGCTCGCTGGAAACCACGCCACTGGGTACCCTTCCTTCACCGCGCCGGATGCACTTGTCACGGAACGAACATGATGTTTGATCTTACGCGATGGCGCCGCAAAACGCAAATGTGGAACAGCGCGCACAAAAAAATTTTTTGTTCGCCAAAAACCGCATCATCTCGCGGTTTTTTAGAAATCGGAATCGTGGAACAGCCAGGATCAGAACTGTAAGGTCTTGCAAAACTCCGCGCATCCATTATAGTAAGAGTATAGAAGTATTTGCATGGCGTGATAGCGACGAAGCGGCGTGCATGACGCAGGCGTCTCGCTGGTTGGCCGTGCGGATATTTCTATGAGACATACAGAAAAATTTTAAAGAAACGGGGATGGTACAGTGAAGTCTACAGGTATTGTCCGCAAGGTGGACGAACTCGGTCGGGTGGTCATTCCCATCGAGTTGCGCCGCACGCTCGGCATCGGCGAGAAGGATGCGCTCGAAATCTACGTCGATGGAGATCGCATCATTCTCAAGAAGTACGAGCCGGCCTGCATCTTCTGCGGTCAGGCGGACGAGATCATCCACTTCAAGGGCAAGAACATCTGCCCGTCCTGCATCGCCGAGATGCAGCACGCGTAAATCGTCGATAAGGTGAGGCCGCAGCGGCAAAGAGATTTGCGCTGCGGCTTGTTTCGTTTCTCGTCGGCTCATCCGCCGAGCGTGCGGTTGTACAGCTCCCGCCGCTTGACGCCATGCGCTTCGCTCGCCCGCTTGACCGCTTCCTTGTGCGAGTACCCTTCTTCCATCAGCCGTTCCACCTCGCGCACCGCTTCCGCCCACCGCGCCTCCTCGCTCTCATGCGCGCCAGCGTCGTCCTGCGCGCCGCGGTTGTCGATCACGACCACATACTCTCCGCGCGCCCCCTCCGCCGCCAACCGGCGCTCGAGCTCCTGAAGCGTGCCGCGCCAGAACGACTCGTGCAACTTTGTGATCTCCTTCGCCAGCACCGCCGGCCGATCCCCGAGTTCCTCGACGAGCCAGTGAAGCAGGTTCGCCACGCGATGCGGCGCCTCGTACATCACGAGGGTGGCCGGAAGCCGGCGATACGGCGCCAGAAAGCGCGCGAAGTCCGAGCGCGATCGCGGCGGAAAGCCCAGGTACACCAACGGCGTGGCGGGCAGCCCGCTCGCCATCAGCGCGGCCAGGAAGGCGCTCGGGCCGGGGACCGGCACAATGGGCACGCCGGCCTCGAGTGCGGCGGCGACGGCCGAATCGCCAGGATCCGAGATGAGCGGCGTGCCTGCGTCGCTGACGAGCGCCACGCGCCGCCCCTCTCGCAGCCGCTCTGCCAGCCACTCGGCCCGCACCACCTCATTGTGTTCGTGAAAGCTCACAAGCCTGTCGCCACCCGGGATCTCGTAGCGGCTGAGGAGCTTCCGAGTCTGCCGCGTGTCCTCGCACAGGATGATGTCCACCTCGCGGAGCACGTCCAACAGCCGCAGCGAGACGTCGCGCAAATTGCCGATGGGCGTGCTGCAGACGTACAGACATCCGCCCTCGGGTTTCACCTGTTCTCCCAACGCCTTTTCTCCTCCATGCTGCATCCTGCGAAAAAAGCCCGCTCGATCGCGCCCGCAGGCGCGCCGAACGGGCCCTTGCCGTCAAGCGCGTTCGATGAACGCCAGACAAAACAGACATTCCCCGTCTGTGCGCAGGCTCCCATATTTGACGTTGCAGATGTGAAATCCTTCTCGATAAATGCGGCGCAGGTTCTCCTGCGCCGAGCCCGACTCCGCAAGGCCCTTTCCCATCGTCAGCGCCTGATAATGTTCGTTTTCTCGCCGCAGTCGCTGATTCTCCTCGATGAGCTCCTGAATCTGGTGTTTGAGCGATCCGAGCTCTTCGTACAGCTCGCCGATGCGCGCCTCCAAATTCGCAACCTGCACAAACAGCGATTGTTTGTCCATGTCTGGACACCAACCTCTTTACGCCATCGCGTCCTGGTCGTGGTATGCGTCGTTCTCGAACTTCAAGCAACACATCAGGCGGCCGCACAGGCCCGAGATTTTGGACGGATTGAGCGACAGGCTCTGATCCTTCGCCATCCGGATGGAGACGGGATCGAACTCGCCCATCCAGGTGGAACAACACAACAGGCGCCCGCACGGGCCAATTCCGCCGAGGATCTTCGCCTCGTCCCGCACGCCAATTTGCCGGAGCTCGATCCGCACGCGGAACACGCTGGCCAAATCTTTCACCAGTTCGCGAAAATCCACGCGCCCGTCGGCGGTGAAGTAGAAGATGAGCTTGTTCCGGTCGAACGTGTACTCCGCGTCCACGAGCTTCATCTCCAGGCCGTGCTTCGCCACCTTCTCGCGAAACACCCCCATCGCCTGCTTGGCGCGCCGGCGATTCTCCTCCACCACCGCCCGGTCCGCCTCCGTGGCGATCCGCATGACCTCTTTAAGAGGCAGGACGACGTCGTCCTCCGCCACCTGTTTCGGCCCCACCACCACGCGCCCGCACTCAATCCCGCGCGTGGTCTCGACGATCACGTCCGCGCCCTTTTCTATCGGAAGATCGCCGGGATCGAAATAATAAATCTTCCCGGCCGGTTTGAAGCGCACGCCGACTATCGTCACCATGAGGTTGTAACCTCCCGCAAACGGACGCACATCTGCTCAAGGTTGAGCAGCCAAGCGACGTGCGACTGAAGGCGCAGTCTCGCTTCCATCACCGCCTGAACACACGCCGCATACTGCTCCACCTCGAGAATGGGAGCAATGCGCCTCGCGGCCTCTTGCCACTCCGCAAAGCGCTCCGCCTGGCCGCCCGAGCGAACCCGCATGAGCTCGCGGAGCCACTCGGCGAGGAGCAAGAGGCCCTCTTCCGCGGGGACATCCTTTGCAATCGACTGCCAAGACGCGGCCATCTCCCAGGGCGTAGCGCCACCGCTGAGCCACGTCTCCGTCCATTCTATCACCCGTTCCATGAGCCCGGCAAACGAAGGATCTTCCGCACTTGCGGCGCGCGCCACGACCGAGATGGACGTCGGATCCGTGGATAGAAAAGGAGGCGAGGCGGAAAGGAGGCAGGTGAACGAGCGGGATCGAAGGGTGGACAGCACTTTCTGACGGCTCTTCGCGGTGAGAATCGCGTACGTCTCCGGCGCGGGCTCCTCGAGGGTCTTGAGCATGCGGTTGGCCGCGACAGGCGTCATCTCGTCGGCGCCGTAGAGCACGTACACCTTGCGCGTCCCGTGGCCTTTCGTGGCAAGCCACGCCTGCAGCGCCTCCACGTCGCCCGCCTTGAGCCCTTCCTCTCCCGAAGCCCAAAAGTCGGGGTGCGATCCGGCCGAAAACTGCGCGCAACTTCGGCACCGCCCGCACGGCGCATCCGCTCGCGGCGCCTCGCAAAGCAGCGCTTGGGCGAGCCACCTCGCGGCCCTCTCAGCCTGGCTCGACTCGCCCACCAAGAGCACCGCATGCCAGAGTTCGCCCGCGCGAAGCCGCCTCACGAGGACCTCCGGCAGCCCGACCGCCCCATCCAGGCGGCCATTCGCTTTCGACGCTCCCAAACTGTCGACCGCCTTTCCGAGATCAGAACTGCTCGAACCGCTCGATGTCGAGCACGAACACCGTCGCGCCGCCCACCTGGACGTTGACCGGATAGGGAATGTACGACTCCATGCTCGCCCCCATCGGCGACATGGGGGCCACCACCTGCTCGCGCGCCTTGCAGGACCGCTGAATGATCTGCATCACGCGGTCCACCAGGTGGTCCTCCACGCCGATGAGAAACGTCGTGTTGCCCGCGTGCAAGAAGCCGCCGGTCGACGCCAGCTTCGTCGCGCGGATATCCTCCTTGACGAGATTCTGCGCCAGCTTGTTGCTGTCTTTATCCTGAACCACGGCGATCACGAGCTTCACGTGGGCTCACCCACCTCTACAAGTGTTGTTGGATGAGATTCCATACCAGCGCCCGGATCTCCTGCTCGATGTCGTCCGGCGATCTCGCCGCGTCGATCCGCTTGCGCACCTCCGGCGCCGCGCGCCACAGCCGCTCGAACGCGTCCGCCACGCGCTCGAAAAACGCCTCATCCCGGCGCTCGATCCGGTCGAGTCCGCCACCCTCCGCGCGGGCCCGGAGGCGCGATCGCGCAGTGGGCCAGTCGAGATCGAACCAGAGCGTCAGATCCGGGCGCAGGCCGCCGAGGGCGTACTCGTTCAGCGCCTCGACCCAAGCCTCTCCGAGGCCGAGCCCTGCGCCCTGGTAGGCGATGGACGCGTCCACGAACCGATCGCACAGGACGATCTCGCCCCGCGCCAGCGCGGGCCTGATGAGCTCCTCGACGTGCTGCGCCCGCGAGGCGGCGTACAGGAGCGCTTCCGTCCGCGGCGCCATTTCCTGATGGCGCGGGTCGAGCAAAATGGCGCGGACGGCGTCGCCGATGCGCGTGCCGCCCGGCTCCCGGGTGACGATCACGGGGAGTCCCTGCGCCTCGAGCCACGCGGCGAGCCTGAGGAGTTGGGTCGTCTTGCCTGCGCCATCAATGCCTTCAAACGTGATGAGGAGTCCTTTACGCATCGCACACCTCAATCGATCCGTCTGCGCCCACGCCCACGACGTCGTGGCCGTCCTGCCACAGCCGCGCCAGAAGCTCGGCGTGTCGTTCCGAGATCACCTGTCCGGGCCAGAGGGCCGGCACGCCTGGGGGGTACGGCGCGATGGGCCGCTTGGCGATACACCCCGCGGCCTCGCGCAGCGGCACGCGCCGCCCGGGTGCGCGGTCAATGACGCTGGGGCGGATGGCGAGTTCCGCAGGCGCCTCGTAGAGATAGGCGCCCAACCACCCGTCCTCGCGCTCCATCTCGCCCTCCTCCTCGCGCCACGCCCGGTACGCCTCAAAGAAGCGGGCCACGTCTCGCTCCGTCTGCCCAAAGCCGAACAGCGCCAGCGCGCCCGAGGCATCCCAGTATTCGAGGAACATGCCCTCGTCTTCGAGCCGCTTGGCCAATTGGGCGCTCCGCGCCTTGGAACCCGTCGGAATCCAGAGCCGCATGGGATCGGCGTCGGCGTCGAACGCGCGGTACGCCTGCAGCCGGTCCAGCGTCTCCCGGACCAGGTCTCGGCCGGATCGCAGAAAAGCCTGCGCGGCATCGAGGGCGGCCAGGAGCAAGTAGGACGGGCTCGTCGTGTGGAGAAACAGGAGCGACTCGTGAACGCGATCCGCGAGCTCCGGGCGCAAAACGTGCATCCACGCGGCCTGGGTCAGGCAGGGCAGCGTCTTGTGCGGACTCTGGATGACGACGTCCGCCCCCTGCGCCACGCTGTGAGGAGGCAGGCGCGGATCGAGCCCAAAATGCGCCCCGTGCGCCTCGTCCACGAGAAGGAGCGCGCCGTGGCGATGGGCCACGTCGGCGAGGCCGCGCACGTCCGCCACCAGGCCTGGGTAGGTGGGACTCGTCACGAAGACGGCCCTCACGCCCGCACACCGGCGGAGCGCCGCCTCGAGTGAAGAGGGCGAGGGCGGATCGAACGCCTGCCGCGCCGCGTTCCACCGAGTCGGCACAAAGACCGGCGCAGCGTCGGCGTACACCAGCCCCCGCCAGACGCTCATGTGGCACGGGCCTAGGATGAGCACGCGATGGCCCGGCGCCGGGCACGCGCCCTTGAGCGCAGCCATCACGCACGCCGTGGCGCCGTTCACGGAGTAATAGGTTCGGTACGCGCCGTAGTGGCGCGCGCAAAGTTCCTCCGATGCCGCGATGCAGTCGCTCGCACTGTGGAAGTTGTCGAGCCCCGGAAGCTCCGTCAGGTCGAGCTTCATGGCCTGTCCCAACCACGCCGACAGAGGCTGGGGCAGATACCTGCCGTGATGTCCCGGCACGTGAAAGGACGCCCGCTCTCGCGCCGCATGGCGCATCAGGCGATCCAGGATGGGCGTCTCGGCGGCGCCCAGTTCCACGCCCCTCGTCACTCGCCTGAACCTCCGCGGCGAAACAGGTCGGCCCTCCTGCGAACCTCGTGCCGAACGAGCCAACCGAGCGCGCCTGCGCTCGCGATGGTGTACAACACGCCGAAAAGCGGCCAGATGACCTTGTTCAAGCCGTTTCAACGCTCCTTTTCGTGCCCCTGAAAGATGTTCTCATTGTACCATGGCTCACCGGCTGACCGCGAAGCGCTCGAAGCGCTGCGATCCGCCGCTTCGAACAAAGAGACGCGAAAGGCGCACCGCAGCTGCGATGCGCCCGCGACCTCCGCAGGAGGCGAAAACTCACGTTCACAGCGACAAAGCCGATAGCCAAATCAGCTTCATCTGCTCCACATAGCGGCGATAGGCCTCGTCCTCGACATCTGTCTGGACGATCTCGCGCTCACACGCGTGGCAAATCAGTTGCCCGCACACCCGCATGCCCTCTTGTCCAGTACGGCCGCAGATGATGCAGTTGTCCGAGGGACAAGCCGCACCCCAAAGCTCCTCGAGATCCGCCATCTCTCTCATCGCACCATCACCTTCTCAGAGAGGCCATTTTGTCGCCCGACACATGTCCATTGTTGCACGAAATCCGTCGCGGCATACGCCAAACCCTTTGGTTTCGTTTCCAATGGCACACTCCCACCGTATGTCGCATGTCGAGCGCGGTTCCGAACGCAGCCACGGATTCGGGCTTCGGGCAGGGCTCCGTGCTATAATCTCTTCGAAGTGGGGGTGGAGAGGTGAATTCGCCCGGATCGGGTACGGCCAAACTGGCTCGCGGAACCTCTCTGTACGTGATCTGCGTGGCCCTGGCGAAGGTGTTGGGGCTGGTCTGGGTCATTCCCGTGACCGCGATCATCGGACCGACAGGCAACGGCATCTATGGAAACGCCTATGCCGTTTACAATATTCTTCAGCAACTTGCAACCGCGGGCTTCCCGCTCGCCATGGGGAAACTCATCGCCGAGCGCAGAGCGCAAGGAGAACGCGCGGTGGTGGAACACATTTACCGCGTGACGATGCGCTCCCTCATGATCTTCAGCGTCTGCGCTTTCGCGATCATGTGGTTCGGAGCGCCGATTTTCGCACACATGGTCTCGCTCAAGGACAGCGCGGCGTCCGTGGAACAGAACGTGCCGAGTCTACGCGCGGTGTCGCTCATGCTGCTCGTCATCCCCGCGATGAGCGGGCTGCGCGGTTATCTGCAGGGTTTTCAGCGCCTCGAAGGGCCCGCGTATTCGCAGACATTCGAACAGTTGTTCCGCGTCATCGCGATGGTGGTAGGCGCCTATCTCGTGGTGGACGTGTGGCACCGGGATCGCGCGGTGTATGGCGCGGCTGCGGCGACCTTCGGAGGGTTTGTGGGCGGACTCGCGGGCCTCATTCTGCTCGTGGCTTTTGCAATTCCGATTCGCAGGCGCGAGCGTCCGCTGGGCTACGACGACAGCCCATTTCGCAGCGGGCAGATCCTGCGCATGGTGTATCGCATTGCGCTTCCCGTCAGCCTGGGCGGCTTGGTCGTTCCCATCGCCAACCTGGTCGATTCGTGGACGGTGACCAATCTTCTCCAAGTGAGCGGCGAAAGCTACGCCCAGGCGGTAGCCAACTACGGCATCCTGACGCGCCAGGCGATGTATCTCGTCATGTTGCCGATGTCGTTCGCATACGCCATCGGTGTATCGGTGTTACCCAGCGTTTCAGCAGCGAAGGCGAAGCGAAGCCAGGCGGACCTGCAGATGAACATCACGTTCACGCTGCGAACGATGTTCCTCATGAGCTTCCCCACGTCGGCTGCGCTGCTTGTCCTGAGTCGCCCCATCAACCTGGCCCTGTTCGGGACGACCGCCGGATCGGACATCATCTCGACGGTTTCGTTCATGAGCATCTTTGCCAGCATGGAACTGATCTCCACGTACGTGCTGCAGGGCCTCGGCAAGATGTACCGCCCCGTGCGGAACATGTTCCTCGGCCTCGGCATCAAAACCGTTCTCAACTTCGCGCTGATTTTGAGCTTGCACAACGCGCTCGGCGCGGCCCTTGCCACGACATTCGGATACATTGTCTCTTCTCTCCTCAACGTGGCCGCGGTGCGCAAGTACGGTCAGGTGCGATTCTCGCTGCGCCGTCTCATGCGGCCCTTTTTCCGATCGGCGCTCGTCGCCGCCATCGCCATGTTTGGCGCGGACTACGGACTCGGGCGGTTGCTGCATGCGGGGCAAGGCGTGGAGGGACGGTTGGCGGCCGTGATCGAGCTGGTGGTGGCGGGTGGCGTGGGCGCGCTCGTCTACCTGCTGCTCGTGGCGCGATCCGGCGCGATGACGGAGGAAGAGTTTCGCAGCGTGCCGGGCGTCGGCAAGTATCTCGGCAAGATGGCGCGCAGATTGCGCAAGCCGCCCCGGCGGCCTGGCACGGAGCGGCTACGCAAGTACCCATAAGTGAAGCACGACAAGCGCGGCGAGCCCCGGCAGCCCCAGAAAGCCAGCCGCAAGGACCGTGATGGGATTGAGCGGCAAGTGGAAGCCGAGGTAGCTGCCGACGGCGTCCACAGCCCCCATGAGCAGACAACCGAGCAGCAGCCCGCGCAGCATCCACAGCAGCGCACGACTCGGCTTTTGGAAGAATTGGCTCACGACAAGGGCGCCGAGCACCACGGCACCGCACCAGAGCCATACGGATGACACGTGCATGGACGACCCTCCCTGGCGTCAGTCGACGCGCCACTCGTCGGAGGTCCAGGCGAACTCGGGCCCGTCGAACGAGATCCCGTACTCGCGCGCGAGTCGAAACAGGTAATTGAGCTGGCGCTCCGCGGCGCTCATGCGAAACACGACGTGATCGACGAGCAGCGGATCCGAGACGCTTTCGAACTGACGCCTGGCGATCTCGAGCTCGCGCCAGCTCTTGAGGATCTCGCGAAGAAACCGCTGCCGGTCCATGGGATCCGGCCGATCGAGCGGGTGTGGTTCGGGTCGCGCGCGGTGCTCGGTCTCAGGCAGCATGCAAGCGCCGGATCGCCTTCGCGCCCACGGCATAACCGTGTGCGCCGCGGAGGCCTGTGGGGACGACTTGGGGTCCGATGGCGTCACGCTCCGGTCCCTCCCTTGTCCAAGTTAATACATCATAGGCGAGAGGGACGCGGAATATGACTCGTGGCAGTGTCCAGGATGGGACACGAGCGGGAAAGGATCGGATGCTTAAGAGATCTTGCGGTTGAGCCAACGCTGGACGCCATCACCGAGGAGATTGAAGGAGACGACACTGAACACAAGCGCTAGTCCTGGAAATAATACGAGCCAAGGGGCCAGTTGCAGATAGCCTTGGGCAGACTGTAACATCGAACCCCAGCTCGCTGTGGGAGGCTGAACCCCTAGCCCCAAGTACTCCAGGCTTGCCTCAGCTACAATGCTCGAGGCCATCGCGAGCGTAGCCTGCACGATGATGGGGGTTAGGGCGTTCGGCAGAATGTGGCGAAAAATGATGCGCGCGTGAGTGCATCCCACCACCCTAGCCGCATCAATGTAATCCTTCCCTAGTTCCTGAAGCATTTGTGCTCGCGCGGTTCGAGCAAACGTAGGCACAAGGCCGATTCCGATCGCGATCATGGCATTTCGAGATCCTGGGCCGAGCATCGCAGCGAGCACAAGCGCAAGGATGAGGAAGGGGAAAGCCTGGATTGCGTCGATGATTCGCATGATGACCCAGGTGTCAAGGAATCCTCGGTAGTATCCCGCAAAGAGACCGACGGGCACCCCAAGTCCTGCACCCACGACAAGCGCCCCAACACTGACTTCCATCGAAGTGCGTGCCCCAAACAGAATCCGGGACAATTGGTCGCGGCCCAGTTGATCCGTTCCGAACCAGTGATGCGCCGATGGCCCTTGAAGCACCGCACTGTAATCGACTTGATTGGGTCCATACGGTGCAATGTAAGGAGCCATCGCCGCAACGACTAGGATGAAGAGCACTAGGGCACCACCAGCCGCAAGTGACGGGTTAGTGATACGAAGCAACCTTGGGGGCAGAGTTCGCGCCGGCGAGGATGTTGGCTCCACGGGTGAGAAATGGGGATCGGGTGCAAGGCTCATGCTTCCATCCTCCCGTCCGTGCGAATCCGCAGATCGATCCGGCTATACGTGAGATCGATAAGCAAGTTTACGATGATGACAATGAGCGCAGCGACCAGTGCTGTACCCTGCACGGTAGTGTAATCTCGACTAAAGACACTCTGCACCAAAAGTTGCCCAAATCCCGGCAAAGAGAAAACTTGCTCCGTGATGACCAATCCACCCAACAGCCCGGCTATCTGCAGCCCGCCTGCGGTAAGAACCGGGACCAATGCGTTGGGGAGCGCATGCCTTAAGGTGACCGCAGCTCCCTTAAGGCCCTTTGCCCAAGCTGTCCGCACAAAGTCCTCACCAAGTGCGTCCATCAGGCTGGAGCGCAACATGCGCAAGAGTACGGCAGCCTCCCTGATGCCGGTCGCAACGCACGGAAGAAGCATGCATTCCAGGTTTTTCAACGGGTCCTGCCAGATCGGTACATAGAGCGAGTTCGCCACCAAGTGGAACTTGACGGTGAAAAGCAGCAAAAACAAAATTCCCAGCCAGAAAGGAGGTACTGAAATGCCAACAGTCGCGGTAAACATCGCGACAAAATCAGCCACACGCCCCCTCATGACAGCAGCCGCGACTCCAAGAGGAAACGCGATGAGAATCGCGACGATCATCGTGCCGAACGCAAGTTCTACTGTAACGGGCAGACGCTGCAGGATAAGTTGTGACACGGGTTCGTGGTCGACAAGCGACGTGCCAAGGTCCCCTCGCAATACGTTCAACAGCCATGTCAGGTACTGCATCAACAGGGGCTTGTCGAGCCCCATCTGGGCATCCAAGGCATGGATTGCCTGCGGCGTTGCGTCCTGCCCAAGGAGAATTTCTGCCGGGTTACCTGGAATAAGGTGGTAGTGTCCCGTCAAGAGGTGTAAATTCACCGTTTGTGTCTACTGTGTGACATCGGTCGGCTTTGTCCCGTTCCGGGCGATATCGACCGTCTTCACGCTCTGTCAAGGGACGCTTCGCTCGTCCTCTGGACGCCCTTGACGTCGCGCTCGCCGGTCGATTCCAAGCCATTAGGGGACAAAGCCTTGGTCTGCCATGCTCGCACGCCCCTTCCCACACGTTATTTTTGCAACATCGCCTCGGCTGCGAGGAGCGGACGGTTGGGCTTGAGTTTCGCCATCGACTCCAGGCTGAAATATCGCCGCGACACCAGCCATTCTTCGTGCTGCTCTTGCAAAATCGCTCCAGCGAGGCGCACTACCGATGCTCGATTCGGGAAAATCCCCACGACGTCCATCCGCCGACGCATCTCTCGATTGAGCCGCTCGAGCGGGTTGGTCGAGCAGATCTGCCGCCAGTGCTCGATGGGTAGCGCCATAAACGCCAGCACGTCCTCCTCTGCTGCCTCCAAAATGTCCATCGCCTTCGGGAAACGCCCCCGGAGTTCCGCGACCACTCGGCGAAGCTGCTCGCGGGCCGCTTCTTGCGTGGGCTGGGTGAAGATCGTCCGGATGATCGAGGCCACCATCGACTGCTCCCTCTTCGGCACTTGGCTCAACACGTTCCGAATCGTGTGCACTTTGCAGCGTTGCCACGTCGCGCCCGTCAGCACTTCCGAAATGGCCTGGCGCAAGCCTGCGTGCGCATCGCTCACCACCAGACGCACGCCCCGAAGACCTCGCGCCTTCAGGCTGCGCAGAAAGTCCGACCAGAACGCGCCGTCCTCGCTCGTTCCGACATCGAATCCGAGTACTTCGCGCTCTCCGGTGTCCGTGACGCCAATGGCGATGACCAGCGCCATGCTCTGCACGCGGCCGCCCTCCCGCACCTTCGGGAACGTGGCATCCAGCCACACGTACGGATACTCACGCTCGAGCGGCCGCTCCTTGAACTGGCGAACCTCTTCATCGATGAGCTGGCAGAGGCGAGACACCTCGCTTTTGCTAATGCCATCCAGGCCCAACGCTCGCACCAGGTCATCGACCTTGCGGGTGCTCACGCCCTTCACGTACGCTTCCTGGATCACAGAAGCCAGCGCTTGTTCCGCTCGACGCCTGGGCTCCAGAATGGAAGGGAAGAAGCTGCCCTGACGGAGCTTTGGAATCTTCAAATCGACCGTCCCGAGGCGCGTGTCCCAGGCCCTTGAACGATAGCCGTTTCGTTGTGTGACACGGCTCTCCGTCCGCTCATAGCGCTCGGCACCGATTTTCTCTGCGGCTTCCGCATCGATGAGGAACTGCGTCACGAGTTGCATCAATTCCCGTAAAAAATCGATCTGATCCACGTCTTGCATCTTGCGAATCCATTCGAGAACTGCGAAGCTATTGAGCGAAGCCATCGTTGCGTGCCTCCTACTTTTGGTGTTGGTCACACTTAGTAGACACGCACGGTGGCTTCTTCGTCAATTGGAGACGACGAATTTTACACCACCACTTGAGACTCTAACAATAAGGTGAATGAAACTGAAAACCATGATACTTAAGAAAAACAATACCGGGATCGTTGTGATGAATCGCTCGATAACGTAGCGCACTCCATTCACCTTCTAACTGGGCCTCCCCACAGATGCGGCAGAGGCCCATGAGGATGTTGCGTGTCACGAGAGCCACATGGAGTACAGACGGAACACACCATCCGGATACGATTGGAATCCATGCAACTGCTTTGTGTACGCGTACGTGTTATTTGGGAAGTAAAGGAAAATATACGGATCCTGACGGTGTAATTCTTGAACAAATTCATCGTAGTAGACTTTTCTTTGTGTCATTGACAATGTCTCGCGAGCTTCGTCGAGCAACTTATCCGCTGTCGGGTCGCTAAAATTCGAGCCGTTTTGCGCCCCGCCCGTGTGCCAGAACTGATAAGCGTTGTTATCCGGATCAATGCGCCCCGACCACCCTAAGGCCGATGCCTGAAAGTCGTGGTTGGTGTTGTTCGCGAGCAACGTTCCGAACTCAAGTTGCTGAATATTCATCTGGATGTGATAGGGCTGGAGCATGCTCTGCACGATCTGCGCGATTTCAGTCGAAACAGGATTATTTGCCGTTTGGAGCGTGAAGCTGAAGCCATTTGGATCTCCAGCTTCCTTCAAGTACTTCCCCACGAGCTGAGAGTTTGGCGCAGGCGGCAGATCCAGGGCACGGTCAAAGACGGGAGATTCAGGACTGAATGGCCCCCAAGCAGGAGTCGCCTCTCCTTTCAATGCGACATTCACGAGTAGCGAACGATTGATGGCCGCATCGACAGCTAAGCGCAAATATTTGTTGTTAAATGGCGGCTGGGATACATTTAAATAAATCCCTTGATACCCAATACCAGGTTTGTTTGAGACCACGAAATTCGAGTTCTTTTCGAGAATAGGAAGTTGTTGCGATGGAACCTGGTCCGCAAGCTGGATGCTCCCATTTTCCAGATTGGTGATTTCGACATTCGGATCTGTGAAAATTTTGAATGTAACCCCACTCAGTTTTGGCTTACCTTTCCAATAATGCGGATTCGCAATCAGTGTGATGTGGTCGCCTTTCACACGACTGGAAAACATGAATGGCCCTGTTCCAACGGGACGGTCAGCATAGTTGGCCCCTTCTTTCTTCACTGCCGTCGGCGAAACCATCATGCCAGCGCGATCCGTCAGGACAGCGAGCAGAGGACTATAAGGATGCGAGAGATGTATGACAACCGTATACGTCGCCGGAGTTTCGATGCTCGCGATAGAGGAGAGCTCGCTTTTTCTTGCAGATGTAGGGGACATATCACGCATCAAGTTAAACTTAACTGCCTCTGCGTTGAACGGTGTTCCATCCTGAAATTTGATACCTCGTCGGAGCTGAAATGTGTATACAAGGCCGTCCTTGGACACGGAATACGATTCAACGAGATTCGGGACGATTTTTCCGCTCGGTGTGAGGGAGAAGAGCGTGTCATAAATGTTGGCCATTACCTGACGGTCGACGAGAGCACTTGAGAGCGCTGGATCGAGTGTGGCTGGATCCGCCTGCAGACCGACCGTGAGCGTCGTCATGCGAGCATCAGCGGCCTCAGAAGCAGGGGAGTTGGCCGACGCGGGTAAGGTTTCCATTTGTCCGCATCCGGTAACCATCCCCACGAGCGACATCGCTGCGAACGCACTGAACCATCGACTGCGTTTCATATCGGATGAACCCCCTTAAGCTTCATCTAAGATTTGTTCTTTAAAGGCATTCTTTGCGTCTCGAAAGCGTTCTGATATGACCCTAAGATCTTTGGCTACGTGTTGCTTCATAGCGGTATGTGCTCCAGCAGAATCCCTCCTTTCAATGTATTGGACGATTTGCTGGTGGTCTCCCACGATTTGAATATCCAGATTAGGGATGTCGAGAAGTGCTCGCCAATAGAACTGGACGAGATCGGTAATTTCCTGCATAGCTTTGAGAATCCTTCGATTCCCAGACATCTGCCATATGCATTCGTGGAACTCCTTGTTGAGTGCCACAATGCTGTCCCAGTCTCCGAGGGCAAGCGCCTGTTCAGTTTGTTTAACGTTCTCATGAAGCGCAGCAACACAAGTCGAATGCGCGTTCTCGGCAGCACGCTCAGCTGCCACCGGTTCAAGGGCGAGCCTCATCTCATACAGTTCCGCGAAGTCGCGCTGCGTAGGTTGAAATACTCGAACTCCGTCCGCATCCTCCACAAGAAGATCCCGTTGGATCAGAAGTCTTATCGCTTCGCGAACGGGGCTTCGACTGACTTGAAGCCTTTCCGCAATGTGAGTCTCCACCACCTTGTCACGAGGACGAAATTCCCCCGACAAGATGGCGTGGTAGAGATACTTGTACACTTGCTTGACCAAAGGCTCGCTCCGCTGAATGGCCGTCACAGATCGCCTCTCCATCCTGTTTGCATGCTGTCGACAGTCGACGGTCGACTACGTATCTATTACGAATTTGATTATATGCACTATCTATCTGTAAAATCAATTCATTCTGTAATGTTTGCTGCCACTTCTCCTATGAAAGGACTCCGAATTGATTCTTCAAACCACAAAAAAGGGAGCATCCTCGCCCCCCGTCCCCCTGCGCACACACTACGCCTCCTCGACTTCGCCCTCCACAAACGAGGTGCAATACGCGCAGCGTAGAGCCTCGAGCGGAATCTCGGATCGGCAAAAACGGCAGGTCTTCGTGTTCGGAGCCTTCACAGGTTCCGGCTTCTTCAGCCGGCTGAGCTGCCGGATCGCGACGAAGATCACAAGCGAGACAATCAGAAAATTGACGACCGTGTTGAGGAACAACCCGTACTGGATGATAGGGGCACCGGCGGCTTTGGCCGCGGCGAGAGATGGATAATGCTTCTTGGACAGATTGATGTACAGGTTGCTGAAGTCGACTTTGCCAAGCAAAAGCCCAATGGGCGGCATGATGACGTCATTGACGAGCGCGGTGACCATCTGCCCAAACGCCCCGCCAATGATGACAGCGACGGCCAGATCCATCACGTTCCCGCGTCGGATAAACGCTCGAAAGTCCTTGAAAAACTCCCGAAACACAACCGTACCTCCTGAACAGCGTGATTCTAGGCACGGCGAGGCAGCCCTCGTCCAAGCGCCGCGCTACAGCGCCCGCCTGCCCTCGAGGGCCTTCGCGAGCGTGACCTCGTCCGCGTACTCGAGATCGCCGCCCACCGGCAAGCCATGCGCGATGCGCGTCAGCTTGACCTGGAACGGCTTCAACAGGCGCGAGATGTACATCGCCGTCGCCTCGCCTTCGACGTTCGGGTTGGTGGCGAGGATGACTTCCTCAATCTCGTTCTCGCCCACTCGCGTCACCAGTTCCCGAATCCGAATGTCCTGCGGGCCCACGCCCTCCATCGGCGAGATGGCGCCGTGCAGCACGTGGTACAGCCCATGATACTCGCGCGTGCGCTCCATCGCGATCACGTCCCGCGGCTCCTGCACGACGCAGATGACGCGCCGGTCTCGGCGTGGGTCTCGGCAGATGGCGCACGGAGACGCTTCCGTGATGTTGCAGCAGACGGCGCACTCTGTGAGCCCCGTCTTGAGATCGATCAGCGCCTTGGCGAAGGCTTTAACGTCGGCCTCGCTCATCTCCAGCACGTGAAATGCCAGGCGCGCGGCAGTCTTCGGCCCAACGCCGGGCAACTTCATGAAATGTTCGATGGCCCGCGCCACCGGCTCCGGGTACCCGTACATCGTCAGAACATCCCCGGTAGATTGAGGCCGCGCGTGTACTTGCCCATGACTTCTTCGACGAGATCGTTCGCCTTCTGAGAAGCGTCCTGAATGGCCACGAGGATGAGGTCCTGGAGCATGTCCACGTCATCCGGCGACACGACGCTCTTGTCGATCTCGACCGCCACCACGTCCTTGTGCCCGTTCATCCGCACCTTGACGGCGCCGCCGCCCGCCGTGCCTTCGACCACTTTTTCCGCGAGCGACGCCTGGGCCTTCAGGATTTCTTCCTGCATCTTTTTCGCCTGGCGCATCAACTGGTTCATGTTTTTCATCGGTCGTCTCCCTCGTCTTCCACGGTCACTTTGTCAGCTCCAAACAGGTCGATGGCCAACTGGACCACATCCGTCGACGGCGCCTCGCCGTCTTCGCGCGATCCGGCTTCCTCGGCGAGGGCCGGAGCCAAAGACGCCGCAAACTCCTCCCAGTCGGCCTGCAGGATGGCAAAGAGATGCACAGGTTGTCCGAGCGCCTCGGCGAGCGCGGCTTCGATGGCCGCGCGATCCGCCGGTTTCATGACGGCCTCGCGGTGAATGCGGCTCTTGAATGACAGCACCACGGCGCGCGGCGTGGCGAGCGCCACCTCCCCGTGCAAAAGCCAAGCGTGCGTCTGCACGCGTTTCGCCTTCACGGACGCGAGCACGTCCTGCCACATCTCCCGCAGCCGCGCCTCGAGCGCCTCGTCGCGATCGCGATACAGCCGCGCCAGCGTCTCGCGCTTGCGGTGCGCGGCCGCGCGGGCGGGGGCGGATCGAGTCACCGCCTCACGCGCATCCGGATCGCCCTGCGCAACTTCGGGCGCCGGAGGCGCCGGGGCGGACGCCTGAACGGGCAAATCGGCGTCGGCTTGAGCCGGCTGCTCGGGTGGGCGTCCCTCCCGCCGGGCGGCGGCACCCGTGCGCGCCGGTTCGATGGAACCCGCCGGATCCACGTCGTCTTTGGACCGCCTCTCGGCCGCGAGGCCCATCAGCACCGCTTCGAGCGCCAAACGCGGCTCTTCCACGTATCGAAGCTGCGTGTAGAGTTCGCCCAGCTTGCGCATGGCGGCCAGCAGCCAGTCTACTGTGACGTCATCGCGGGACGCCACCGGTTGATACGGATCCACAGGCTTGCCGGCGAGGGCGTCCGGGCTTTGCGACAGCTTGACGATAAACAAATCGCGCACCACTTGCAACAGGTCGTGCACGATGCGGCTCGCATCCTTGCCCGACGCGTACCAGCGCCCGAGCCTGTCCATGGCCGAGAGGAACGAGCGCCCGGCGAGATCGCCCACGAGCGCCACGAGCGATCCGATATCGACGCTGCCCACCACATCGGCGACGGTTGTGTCATCGATCCGGCCGTTCCCAAACGCCGCCGCCTGTTCAAACAGCGCGAGCGCGTCGCGCAATCCCCCGTCGGCCGCTTCAGCAAGCCGCCACAGCGCGGAATCGGCCGCTTCAATCCCCTGGCTCTGCGCCACGAGGCGCAGGCGCTCCACAATGGCTTCCGGCGCGATGCGGCGGAAATCGAATCGCTGGCACCTCGAGATGATGGTCGCAGGAAGGCGGTGGGGCTCCGTGGTGGCGAGCACAAACAAGACGTGCGCCGGCGGCTCCTCCAGCGTCTTGAGGAGCGCGTTGAACGCCTCCGGCGTCAGCATGTGGACCTCGTCCACGATGTAGACCTTCTTCTTCGCCATCGTGGGGAGGTAATGGACGTGATCGCGCAGATCCCGGATCTCGTCCACGCCGCGGTTGGACGCGGCGTCAATTTCCTGCACATCCACGTTCGATCCGCGCTGAATGCTCGTGCAGGCCTCGCAGGCGTTACAGGGCTCGAAGCCGTCTCTCGGCTGCAGACAGTTGACCGCCTTGGCCAAGAGCTTCGCGGTGCTTGTCTTTCCCGTACCGCGCGGCCCGCAAAACAGGTATGCATGCGCCAGCTGCCCGCTTTTCAGCGCGTTGGTCAAGGTCTGGCGCACATGAGGCTGTCCGACCAAGTCCTCGAACGTCTGCGGGCGATACGCGCGGTAGAGTGCCTGGTACGCCATGCTGGGCCTCCTTCCACCGATACTCTACCATAGGAGGAGGCCCGTTTCACGGCGAGGCGAACATCGAACGCCCACCCGAAAGCCCGGCCGGGGCGGAGGCAGGTGCGCTCAGAGAGGAGATGGTCCGCCGTCATCGAATCTTCCCCTTGATGGAAACGCCAAAACCATCTGAACGCTTGCAGGGAGGCGATTTGATGGCGCCTATCCTCGTCCTCCTCGCGCCCATCGCGGGGGCGCTCTTCGCCAACGTCGTTCCGCAGACGGCGGTGCCGCTCGGATTCTGGCGCGGGCTCGTCGTGCAATGCACTCTCGTCGCCGCGCCGCTCGCCGCCACCTGGTGGGGCCCCGTCCGATGGCGAGACCTTCCGCTCATGAGCACGGGCGCGCGCCGTTCCTTCACGCTGGGAATCGCCTACAGCCTCGTCTACCTGTTCCTTCTCTTCGCCGCCCAAGACATGGGGTTCCGCGTCTCGCACTTCGACCTCGCCCGCCGCGCCCTCGGCCTCCCCGCGGTGCTCGTCCTTTACGTGCCCCTGTGGGGTTTCCTCGAAGCCCTGTGGATGTCCTACGTCTACGCCTATCTCGATCTCGCCCTCTTGCGCCGCCCGCACCCCTCGTGGCCCGGGCTTGCGCTCGGCGGCGCGTGGTTCGGCGCGCTTCACGCGGCCGTTCAGGTGTTGGCCTACCACGTGCCCTGGGCTCGCGCATGGCCCGATGTGGCGATTGGCGTCCTGTTCTGCATCACGCAGTCCATTACGAAATGGTCGCGCAACGCGTGGGGCGCCGCGCTGTTCTGGACCGTGAGCAACTTCTGAACGGTCAGGACGACTGGCGGTGGCGAATCACCTGGAGCGACGACGATCTCGTCTGCGGCAGCGACACCGTGAACGTCGTGCCGAACCCTTTCGAACTCACGCGAATGTGCCCGCCGTGATCGGCCACGATGCGCTGACAGATGGCGAGACCGAGGCCCGTGCCCTTCTCCTTCGTGGTGTAGAACACGTCGAAGATGCGGTCGAAGAGGTAGTACGGAATCCCTGGACCTGTGTCGGAGAACTCGATCTCCACGCGCCCTTCTTCCGCGCGAGCGCGAATGGTGAGCCGTCCGCCTTTGTCCATCGCCTCGATGGCGTTTCTCGCGAGATGGGCGAACAGCTGATCCATCATGCCGCGATCCGCCTGCAGTTCGAGATCGGCCGGAACCTCGTACACCGTCTCGACGCCCCGCTTGCGGGCCTCCTCGTCGAGCCAAGGGCGCAGGTGGCCGAGCACCTCAGATACAGACACCGTGGTCCACGTCATGTCCTGCGGCTTTGACAGCAGTAAAAGCTCCGTCACGAGCGCGTTGACCCGCTCAATTTCCTGCATCATCACGCGGATGTACGCGATCTCGTCGAACATGTCCACGCGCTCGAGGCGCTGCTCGAGCAACTGGAGGAATCCCTTGATGGTCGTCAACGGGTTGCGAATTTCGTGCGCCACGCCCGCAGCCAGGCGCCCGATGGTCGCGATGCGCTCAATTTTCTCCGTGTGTTGGTTGAGCAGCGCGAAGTTGCCCATGTCCCGCAGCACGACGTACACGCCCGCTTCATCCGTCTCCGCGTGACGCGCGACGAACGAGTCCATGAGGACGTGGCGAACCGTGCCGCCCGCCTCCCACTTGACGACCACGTCCCGATACTCGCAGTCCTCGACCACGATGCGGCAGAGCAATTGGTATTCCTCAGAATCTATCGGCAAAACCTCGTAAAGAGGCGCGATGCATCGTTCTTCCGTCCACCCGAACAAGTCCTTGGCGAGCCGGTTCTCCAGGCGAATGAGCAGGTCTTTCGAGAGAAATACCACGCCCGCGTGGATGAGGTTCACTTGCCCGGAGAGCGATTCACGAACCGCGCTCGACTTGCGTGCGCCGCGCACAAGCATCACCCACTCTATGTCGCAGTCGTTGTCTTGGGTGTATTCGTAGCTCCAGGAGCAAATCCTGCTCCATCGACGAAAGATCCCGGGATTCGACGACGTTCGACACGAGCGCAGCATGGGCCAGCGCACAGCAAAACGCGGCCTTGAACCAAACCCCGATCAGGCACCCCCGCGTCGCCCGAAAGGTCTCCCTTAGTGCTGCTTCCGTCAGGACCTGACACGGTTCGGGAGTTTTCGCCGCGCGGGACCCAATCAGGATTTGGTCCAAAGCCGCGTTTTTTCGCCCATTTTGGCACAATCGGTGTCCGGCTCGCCGGACACCGATCTTTCTGGCGGAGAGAGTGGGATTCGAACCCACGAGGCCCTTGCGGACCTACCCGCTTTCGAGGCGGGCTCTTTCGACCACTCAGACATCTCTCCGCGATGGTCTCAGGACACTTCCCCGTCGCGCCGCTTCAGTCGGCGCTTCCGGAAGAAGTCCGTTAATAGTTTAGCACAATCGTCCGCCAGAATGCCAGAGGTAATTTGCGGCGCGTGATTCCAGAGCCCCGGCTCCAAAAGCCGGACCTTGGACGCCACGGCCCCGCCCTTCGCATCCGTCGCGCCGTACACGACGCGTTGCACCCGCGACAGGACGATGGCTCCGGCACACATCGGACAAGGCTCAAGTGTGACATATAAGACGCAATTTGTCAAGCGCCAGCCGCCCAGCCGACGGCTCGCCTCCTCGATGGCCAACATCTCCGCGTGCGCCGTCCCATCCCGCCACGTCTCCCGGCGGTTGAACCCCTCGCCGACGATGCGCCCGTTCTCCACTACCACGGCGCCCACGGGCACCTCGCCCCAGCGAGCCGCCTCCTCCGCCAGTTCCAGCGCCCGGCGCATGAACCGCTCGTCGGCTGCCTGTTCCATCATGCGCGCAATCCGCCCTCGTCTTCCGCCGGCGACGCATCTGCATCGCCCGAGCCCGGGTGATGCGGGTGGCTCGATACCCGAAGCGCCGCCTGGGTCAGCTCGCGGAGGATGTCGGATCGAAGTTGGGGCCGCAGATACTCCACCTGAACGTAGAGCTGCCCCTCATCCGTCGTGGCGTAGCGCGGAGGCAGGTGGTTCAGCGCCATCGCCAGGACGTCGTCGAGGCATTGATCGCAATGGCACGGCAGCAGCTTCTGAAGCTCCGGATCCTTCAAGATCTGCCTCGCCAGCACCTCGGTCATATTGACGATGGGCATCGGCATCTCCTCCTCGCGCAGCGCCTTTCTCGCCCCAGTATACCAAAACCGCGAAGCGGCCGCGCCGAACTCCTGGGCACCTATCCTGGCCCGCCCGCATAAGGTATGTCGATTCCGTGGTCTACGCCAAGTGGCGTCATGCGAAGGAGGAACTGCCCATGTGCGGAATTGCTGGCTGGGTCGACTGGACGCGCGATCTGCGGCCGGACATCGACATCGTGAAACAAATGGGGCAGGCGCTCGTGTCGCGCGGCCCCGACGCAAGCGGCTGGTTCGCGGCGGCGCACGCGCTCTTCGCCCACCGCCGGCTGATTGTGGTCGATCCGGAAGGCGGCAAGCAGCCGATGACCCGCACGGTGAACGGACGCAGCTACACCATCGTGTACAACGGCGAGCTGTACAACACAGAAGACCTGAGGCGCGATCTCGCCGCGCGCGGCTACGGCTTCGATGGCTATTCGGACACCGAGGTGCTGCTCGTCTCGTACATCGCCTGGGGCGAGGCGTGCGTCGAGCGGCTGAACGGCATCTTTGCGTTCGCCATCTGGGATCAGGCCGAGGAGAAGCTCGTGCTCGGACGAGATCGCCTGGGCGTGAAACCCCTGTTTTTCACGCGCATCGGGGATGGATTGGCGTTTGGGTCCGAGCTCAAGGCGCTCCTCGCGCACCCGAGCGTGGAGCCGGTCATTGACGAGACGGGGCTCGCCGAGATCTTCGCCATCGGCCCCGCGCGAACCCCCGGGCTCGGCGTGTTCAAGGGCATCGAGGAGTTGAAACCGGGGCATCTGCTCATCGCGCGGCCAGAGGGGATCTCCGTCCGGCGCTACTGGAAGCTCGAGAGCCGCGAACACGCGGATTCCCTGGAGAAGACGGTGGAGACGGTGCGCCATCTCTTCATCGACACCGTCGAGCGCCAATTGGTCTCCGATGTGCCGCTTGGGACGTTTCTGTCGGGCGGCCTCGACTCGAGCGCGGTGTCGGCCGTCGCGGCGCGCTACTACCAGCGCATGAAGCGCGATCCCCTGCATACGTACGCGATCGAGTTCGTCGACATGGAGAAGTACTTTCAGGCGAACGCGTTCCAGAAGAGCCTGGACGGCCCGTGGGCCAAGATGATCGCCGAGCACATCGGCAGCGTCCATCACCCCATCGCCTTTGACACGCCGGATTTGGAGCGCCACCTCGCCGATCCACTGTTCGCGCGCGATCTCCCCGGCATGGCGGACATCGACACGTCGCTTTATCTCTTCTGCAAGCGCGTGAAGGAAGACGTCACCGTGGCCCTGTCCGGCGAGGCGGCGGACGAAGTGTTCGGCGGTTATCCGTGGTTTCACCGCGAGGACGCGCTCGCCGCGGACACGTTCCCATGGTCGCTGAGGCTGTACGAGCGCATGGCCATCATGTCTGACGAACTGAAGCACCGCATCCGCCCCGAATCGTACGTCAAGGAGCGGTACCACGAAGCGCTTGACGAGGTGCCACGCCTGCCTGGAGAGACGGGCCGCGCCGCGCGCGTGCGGGAGATTGGCTATTTGTCCATCACGCGCTTCATGCCCACGCTGCTCGACCGCAAGGACCGCATGAGCATGGCGTCCGGCCTCGAGGTGCGGGTGCCGTTCTGCGATCACAGGCTGGTGGAATACGTGTTCAACATTCCTTGGGAGCTGAAGACGGCGGGCGGCGAGGTCAAGGGCATCCTGCGGCTGGCCATGGAAGACTTCCTGCCTCGGGAAGCGCTGTACCGCAAGAAGAGCCCGTACCCTTCCACACCCCACCCGGCGTATCTGGCCCTCGTGCGCCAGCGGGCCCTCGCCATGCTGAACGATCCGTCCTCGCCCATCCTGCCGTTTGTCGATTCGAACGCCATTCGCGCCTTGGCGGAGATGAGCAAGCATCCCATGGAGCACCGGCCGTGGTTCGGCCAGATCATGGGCACCGCCCAGATGTTCCACTACTTGTGGGAAGTGAACGAGTGGATGAAGGCGTACCGCGTGCGGGTGATGTGAGGGTGGCAACAGGCACCCAGGCTCCTGCCGGGCCGGGGACCCCGTGGCCGGTCCGCGCACGTGGGTCGCGCATAGCGGCCCCACCTTTCGCGCAGGCTAGCGGCAGACCGAAGGAGGCTGGTCATCATGGTGCCGGACTGGCTGTGGGGACTCGCGTTTGTCGTGGGCATCGCCGCGGCTTGGGCCGTGGTGGACATCCGCGTGCGACGGCACGACGCGCGAACGGGCCGAGACCAATAGCTCGGCCCGTTCGCGCGATAGGGCAAATCGCCTGCTCCCGTCGGGAGAAAAGGTGTATGTGATGCGATGATGTGCGAGGTGGTCTTCGCGGCCTTGCGCAGATGAATGGCGGCGCCGACGGCCTCATCGGGCCTGTCAGCGCCGCTCCCCAGGGGAATCGAGCGGATGCACGGGTTCTTCGTGTTTGCGCATGACGTGATCCCAATACAAGAGTCCCCCGCCGACGAGCATGAGCATCACCGAGAGGATGATCATCCACATGATGGTCTCGGAATCGAGATCCTGAAACCACGACGCAAATTCAGGGCCCACGGCGCTCCACCCCGCTTTCAGCGAGTAGTGTGCGCGGAACGCCTCGCCGCTATACGGCGCCGAGGCCGCGGGCTAGGCGGACGAGATCGAGCTTGTAGACGTATTCGCACAAAAACTCGACCGCTTCCAGGTGCCGGCGCGCATCGTCCGGCGTGTCGCCCCACGCGTACACGCCGTGCGCGCGGACGAGCACGGCGGGGACGTCGACGCGCGCCGCCTCGGCCACAGCCGAGCCGAGCCGAGGAAGGTCCGCCCAGTTCGGCACAATCGGGATGCGTACCACAGCGTCTTCCTCCCAGTGGCCGAGCGCCTTCACCAGCTCGTGCGCGCGGATTTCGACGAAGCCCTGATCGGCGTACAGCTCGCTCACCAGGTTGTTGTACACCGTGTGGACGTGGAGGATGCTGCCGCACCCGAACTTCTGGTATAGGGCCACGTGCACCGTGGTCTCCGCGGAAGGTTTGTACGGCCCATCACCCTGCACGCGCATGTCCGCGTCGAGGAGCAGCACGTCCTCGGGCCGGAGCCGCGATTTGTCCGCGCCGCTTCGCGTGATGGCAAACTGGAGCGGATGGTCCGTCACCCTCACCGACAGGTTGCCGCTCGTCGCGGGCAACCAGCCGCGGCTCGCCGCGAAGTGGGCAAGCTCGATCACGCTCGTTTGCGCCTCATGAAAGGTGGGCATACAATTCGCTCCTCTTGTCCAGAATCGCCGCCGTGATGTCGTCAAACGTCTCAAACGGAAGGTGGGGCAGGCCCAACTCCCGCGCCAGGCGCAGGAGATCGCTTCTCGCAAAGACGAAATCGGCCATCTTCGCGGCTTTGACGTCCGTGACCCCGTCGCCGATGGCGATGACGCGATCGCCCGGCTGCGCGATTTCGCGGATGACGCGCGGCTTGCACAGGCCGCAGCCGCCGTCACACGCCTCGTCGCAGGGCTTCGACCAGATCACGCGCAGGCGCGGCCCGCTCGCGTCGATCCGGTTGCAGTAGATATCCACAGGTGTTGTGGATAAGCTGTGGATAACCGGCTCCACGAAAAAGTCGAATCCGCCGCTGACGATCGCGACTTTCCACCCAACTTGTTCACAGGTGTGGATGAATTGTGGAAAACCTCGGCGCACGGCGGTCGCCGCCTGGGCGTACGCCACCACCGCGCCGTACTGATCCGACGGGATGAGGGCGAACATCGCCTCGACGCCGTCCTTGACGGATCGCTCGCCCGCGCGCACGGCCTGGATGATGGGCTCGCTCGCCTCCGGCGCGAAGTGGCGCATGATGCTCACGATCATGTCCCGTTCGGAGATGGTGCCGTCAAAATCACAGACCACGCGCACGGTCACGAGGGCATCCCCCACTTCTCCAGTGCCTGGCGCAGGGCCGGGCGATCCTTCGCGGCCTCTTCGAGCGGCACGCCGTGTTCGACGGCCCAGATGGCGTCGAAAAACGCGCGACCGCCCATGCGCGCGCCGCCTGGATGGCCGTGAATCCCACCGCCCGCGTTCAGCACGAGATCGACGCCGAAGTCCTGGTACAGTCGCGGAACCAGGCCCGGATAGATACCGGCGGACGGCGCGGGAAGGACAGGTTTGTGCGGTCCTTCCGCCCGCAGGTGTTGAAGCAGCCGGTCCGTGGCCTCGCGGCCGAGCGTCACGCTGCCGTACATGGACGGGAAGATGCCGATATCCGCCCCCGCGAGCCGCATGAGCTGCCCGAGCACGATGTCCGCCGCGATGCCGTAGTTGGGCGATCCGTACAGCGCCCCCGACACAGCCGGATGCGCGAGGATCGGCACATCGACGTCGGGATCGCGGGCGAGATCGGCCACCACGTCGTAGCCGTAGGCCACCACGTTGACGAGCAGCGCGCCGGCGCCGAGCTCCGCGAGCCTGCGGGCCCTCTCACGCAGGCTGTGCACCGGCCCGGTGAGGTTGACGGCGTAGGCGGTCCTTCGCCCCGTCCGCTGGGCGATCTCGTCCGCCTTCGCCGCGTAGGCGCGGACGCGATCCTCCGGCGTGGCGTACGCCTCCGTGAAGAAGATCTCGTCGTCCTTGACGAGATCGACGCCGCCCTCGGCCTGTTCGCCAAACGCCTCGACGAGCTCGTCCAGCGTGAGCCCCGCGCACGCCTTGAAGATGCTCATGACGAGCGGGCGGTTGTACGCGCCGAGGCGCCGCCTGACGCCCTCGACGCCAAACTTCGGCCCGGGGAACTGGCGCACGAGCTCATCGGGCATCTGAAGCCGCTCGAGCCGGATCTCGCCGTCCATGGACAGCTTGCCAAACACCGTGACGAGGAGCGACGCAAAGGTGCCATTTAGGTTCGCCACGGGATACGCGATGTCGATCTCGGCGACGACGTCTCCGTCCGGCCGTTCGTCCAGGACGCGAATGCCCTCCACGCGGCCGCAGTGCTTCGCCACCTCGGACTTGCGCGCGGCGGGAAGGTCCGTCCAGGTCCCGATGGTCAGGCCTACGGCAATGCCCTCGGCTCTCGCCTCCAGTTTGTCCTTACGATCCCGCAAGCGATAGGTGGCGACCACCGCATCGCGAGGGGAGGAATCCTGGTTCACCATCTTATCAGCCACCTCGTTTCCTTCAGCGTGGAACTCGGGCCGAGTCGTCCACATCCCTGTGGGTAATCCAACCGCCATTATACACAAGCGAGATCGCCCGTCACACGCGGTTTTCCACAGCGACCTGTGGATATTGGGGATGAAATTGTGGATAAGCATGTGGACAGGAGGCCAGCGGCAGTGAGATGAAGCGTGTGGCAGCGGTTTGTCACCACGTGCGCGGCGGGATCGTCTCATGATCAGCGGTTCATTCGCTTCCCAAGGGGGCTTCGCCGTGAAGGACAGAACAGAGGGAGCGCGAAGGGCGCGAGATGCGCACGAGCGCGCAAGTTGGAAGAGAAACTGGTCCACCTGGCTCGGGCTCTGCTCGACGATGGCCATCGCGATGACGGTTGCGGGGTGCGGCGCGACGCAAACGGCCAAGACCGATCTCGCGGGCGGCATGAACGGAGCGGGAGCAGTGAGGAACGTCGCGAACACCGCCGCTTCCAGCGCAGATGCGGCGCCCGCTTCTTCATCCGCCTCGCACGCGGGGACGAGAACAGCGCCCGAGAGCGCGAACGCGGGCCGCGCGCCGAATCCGGGCGAGATGGTGCGCAGCGTGATGCAGGCGGCACTGCGCGGCTCACTTCCCGGCGTGCCGTTTGCAGACGGGGAGAACATCGATCAGGTGATCAAGGCCTGGGGATCGCCGTCCTCACAGGCCTATGCGGGCTCCGGCGTGTACTTCACGTACCGCGCGAAGGACGTGGCGTTTGGCCTCAACAAAGGGGAGCAGATCTTCGACGTGCGATCCTACGCGCAGGCGCTCCGCACGCTCACGTACCATGAAATCGCCGGCGTCCTCGGCGCACCCGGCAGCGTCCGCTATACGCAGGACTCCTACATCTACCTCTATCCTGCCGGACCCGACTATCAGCTGTTGTGGGTGTTCCCAAGGCTTCCGAGCGGTCACAGCGGGCCCACGGTCGATCACGTCTCGGTCTTCTGGCCTCAGGGCACGGTGGACCTGATGGCTGCGACCCAGCCGGCTCCCGACGTCGTCATCGACCGCCCGCCGAGCGGGCGCGGACACACGGTGAGCTTTCATCTTGCGAACGCGCCCAAAGGGTATCGGTTGGAGGAGATCGAGTGGATCCCGAAGCGGGGCGACGCCGTCGTCGACACATGGGCGCAGACCCTCGCCCGCGCCGAAGCGCACGCCACGGCACCCGGGTTTCTCGCCTACCCGAATCAGGCGTCGATGGTCTTCGTGTATGCGCCATGGATGCAGGGAGAGATGGGACAAATCCGGGTCATCTACCAGGCCACGTCCGGCGCCGCGATGTTGGGCAACAGCGCCTGGCTCAGCCTGAGCTAAGATGACGCCTCCGCTGTCGATCCGCCTGCCTGTGGACAAATGCCGGGCGGAATTCTACGATATACAGCAAGCGGCGGATGTCCGCGGCATTGGAGATGCACACAGGGAGGTCGGCGTGGTGGCATACGTACGGATTCGCAACACGGGCGAAGAAATCCGCGGCGAGGACCAGGTTCGCGAGTTCCTGAACCGCAATGAGGTCTATTACGATCACTGGGACGTCGATCGGAAGCTGCCGGAGGCGCTGAAGGGCAAGTTCGATCTTTCAGACGCGGAAAAGGACGAGATTCTTCAGGCCCTGCAGGAGGAGATCCAGGACCTCTCCCGCAAGCGGGGCTACGTGAAGTGGGACGTCATTTCGCTTTCGGAGTCGACGCCCAACTTGGATGAACTCTTGAAGAAGTTCGAGCAGGTCCACACACACACCGAGGACGAGGTCCGCGCCATCGTGTCGGGTAGCGGCATCTTCATCATCAAGGGGAAAGACGGCGGCTACTTCGACGTGGTGTTGAGCGCCGGTGACGTGATCTCTGTCCCGGAGGGCAACCCGCACTTCTTCACGCTCACCGACGAGCGGAAGGTGGTGGCCGTCCGCCTGTTCATCGATCCGGCGGGATGGGTCGCGCATCCGTACGAGGACCCTGCATTTCAACAGGCGTGATCGCGCGCATGCGTCGGCGGCCGGCATGGCCGCCTTTTTTGCCGGAAATCCGCCAAGGAGCCGAACGCACAGGAGAACAGGCGGCGGCCCGGCCAAGCCGCCGCCCCGACGGCTCCGCCTCTCAGCAGGACGCCGTCGCAACCGGCGCAGCCGGGACGAACAGGAAGAACAGCACGAAGATGATCAGGAACACGACCGCCCAACGGGTGTACCCACCAAACACACCGTACATGAACATCCTCCTCCTTCTTGCGAGCGTTCGCTATACGGTATGTGGCGGGGCGCCCGTCAGCTTAGACGTTCGCCCGGTTTTGGCAAGATGGGCGCGCGTCACGCCCTCGCCTCACCGCGGCTCAATCCCGCGCCACAGCAGATCCACGATTTCTTCCGCAATCTCGTCGATGGCGGCTTGTCCTCCACCGCGACGCCGGATCTCCGCCTGCCCCATGCCGAGAAGCGCGAGGTACGAGCGCGCCACGAACATGGCGTCCACCGGCCGCAAGCGCCCCTGTTCCATCTCCGCGTGCAATTCTTGGGCGATGACTTCCACCAGCTGCTCTTCCGCTCTGTGCATCTCGTCCACTTGGTCCGGGCGAAGCGCGCGTTGACTGCCCCGAAGGATGTGGTTCATGTCGAGCGTCGCTGGAATGGCAAGGCGGGTCCGCGTGAGCTTCTGCAGCCGCTCGCGCAGCGGCCCGTTCTCGCGCAGAATGGCCTGCGTGCGCTCGCGGGAAGCGCGCATGACCTCCATCATCGCGCGCTGAAACAGCTCCGTCTTGGAACCATAATAGTAATACACGACAGCCTTCGTGACGCCAGCTCGTTCCGCGACGTCGTCCATCGAAACCGCCGCGAATCCCTGATCCATGAAGCACTCAGCAGCCGCGCGGAGAATTTTTTCAGCCGTCGGCTCCTCCATCTCCACCTGCGGCGGGCGCCCAGGTCGCCGGCTCCTCGCGTTCCGCATGGTCTCACCTTCTCATCGACATCGCCTTCGATGGTATCGGATTTTGCACAGCGCGCAAAGCGCATTTACAAATTAACTATCCGGTATATATAATTATGCCATCGCTGAAAGGAGGTCGACGATATTGCATCGATTCGAACCGAAAGTCCGAACGTGGAGCCGGACCTGGCGCGCGGCGGCTATCCTCGGATGGCTCCTCGCCGCTGCCTTGCTCGCCGCGGTCTTCCCCGCGGCGTCCAAAGAGGAGATCAACCGCTCCACGCTTCTGCCCGCCTCGGCTCCCAGCCAGATGGCAACCGCCCGAGTGCGGGATGCGTTCCCCGCATCGTCCGGCACGCCCGCCATCCTCGTCTTCTACGATCCGACCGGCATCTCCTCCGCCGATTGGGCTGCCATTCGCCGGACCGTCCGCGAACTTCGCACGCATCCCGTGACGGCACAAACGCAGGTGCCCCCGCTCGATGCGCTCCCGTCCGGAGCTGCGGCGCGCTTCGCCTCGGATGACGGCAAAGTGGTGAGCTTCCCCGTGCTCCTGCGCGCGGACGCATCGCAGGACCAGCTGAATCAAGCCGTGGACGAGATCGATCAGGACCTCCGCCGCGCCGTCGGCGCCGGCGCGCTCAATCTCGCACTGGACCGTCCCGGCCTGCACGCCTACGTGACAGGGCCAGCAGGCATTGCAGTCGACGCCACGCATCTGTTCCAGCACGCCGATCTCGCCCTGCTCATCGCCACGACGCTGCTCGTGCTGGCACTCATGATCGTTCTGTACCGCTCGCCCATCCTGGCCTTGGTGCCGCTCGTGAGCGTCGGGATCGCATACGCCGTCGTGAGCTCGCTGCTTGGCGCGTGGGCGCGTTACGGGGGCCTGACCTTCGACGCGCAGACCCTGTCTATCCTGACGGTGCTACTGTTTGGCGCCGGAACGGATTACTGCCTGTTCCTCATCGCCCGCTACCGCCAGGAGCTGCGGCGTCATGAGCGGCCGATCGACGCCTTGCGCGCTGGCTACAAAAGCGCGGCAGGTGCCATTCTGATGAGCGGCCTGACGGTGTCCGCTTCGCTTCTGTCACTGTTGGCGGCGCGATCGCCGTCCTTTCACGAGTTCGCGATCCCCTTCAGCGTCGCGGTATTCGTGATGGCCCTCGTCGCCATCACCTTCGTGCCGGCGCTCATTGGCTCGCTTGGGCGCGCGGCGTTTTGGCCACGAATTCCCCGCTATGAACCAGATGCGCCGGACGCAGGGCGGCCAGGGCGCGTCTCGCGCTGGCTCGGGCGGACAGCGGTGCGGCGGCGCAAGCCGGTGGCCGTCCTTGGCTCGCTCGCCCTCGCCGCCTGCTGCCTCGCCCTGCCACACGTGCGCACGAGCTACGATCTGCTCTCGTCCTTCCCGGCGGACATGCCTTCGCGCGAAGGCTACGCCGTGCTGTCGGCCCACGAGAGCCCAGGCGCGCTCGCGCCCATCGACGTGCTGGTCGAGGGCGGGAGCCCCGAAGGTGCCGTCCGCGCCGTGCAATCGCTCGCCGCCGTCGAGCAGGTGCACCTGGTGGCGGTCCGTGACCATGCCCACGTGGCCTTGATGCAGGTGGAGCTGCGAACGAACCCCTATAGCGAAACCGCCATGGCGGCGCTGTCATCCATCGAGCGAGCTGCGGCCAAGGGCGCTTCAGCGGGTGGGCAAGCCGCGCACGTCTTCCTGGCCGGCGAAACCGCCGCTCAAGAAGACACGCGAGCGATCACGGCTCGAGACACGCGGGTGGTCATCCCCATTGTGCTTGTCGCCATTGGGCTCCTCCTGCTCGTCTATTTGCGGTCGGTCGTCGCGCCGCTCTATCTCCTCGCGACCATCGTGCTCTCCTACGGCGCCGCCATGGGCCTTGGTTGGCTCGTGATTCGTGAGGTCCTCCATCAGCCCGCCATGCAGGGGGCTATCCCGCTTTACGCGTTCGTCTTTCTAGTGGCACTCGGCGAAGATTACAACATCTTCGTCATGTCGCGCATCTGGGAGGTCTGGCGCCGGGGACAGGCTGACGCCGCCGTGGAACGGGGCGTCGCCGACACGGCAAGCGTCATTACTTCTGCCGGCCTCATCCTGGCAGGCACGTTTGCCATGCTCGCGTCCCTGCCGATTCAGGTCCTGCTTCAGTTCGGCGTCGTCACGGCCATCGGCGTGCTGCTGGACACCTTCGTGGTGCGGCCTTGGATGGTCCCCGCCATCACCGCGCTTCTCGGAGACGCGGCGCGGTGGCCGAGGCGCACCTAGCGCACAACGCCCGAAGCTGGCCCCATACAAGGCGAAAGGACCGCTCACGTGAGCGGTCCTTTTTGGCGGAGCCGACGGGATTCGAACCCGCGATCTCCTGCGTGACAGGCAGGCATGTTAGGCCTCTACACCACGGCTCCATCTGGTTGCGGGGGCAGGACTCGAACCTGCGACCTTCGGGTTATGAGCCCGACGAGCTGCCAACTGCTCCACCCCGCGAGGTTCCTTCGCCGTTCGCTTAACGCGGCGAACGCTTTAGACTATAACACAGCATGCCCTTCTCGTCAAGCGCCATTCGGCGCTTCAATTTCAATTTCCAACAGCGGCTCCGGCTCAAACGGACGATTCTCCGCCTGCCGCTCCGCGAGAAAGCGCCGGATCTGCTGCTTCACGTCCTGCACCGCGTGTCCCTTGTTCTGCCGCAGCGCCCGGCACATGGGGATCTCTGCGCACGTAGCTATGTACATACCGTCCGGCATCTGAAACGTCGAGATGTGAAGCTTCACGGCCATCACTCCCCACCCCGATTGTACCGAGTCCCGCGCCTCGGCGCCACTTTTGCGGGCTACGCCAAATGGACCCGCACGATGTCTTCGCCGCGGATGCCGCAGAGCGCCAGCGTGCGATTCACGTCCTCCACGAGCGCCCGCAGGATCTCGCCGCGCTCGTCGTCAGCCAAGGCCGGCTCCACCTCAATCACCTCGTTCACGAGCAGATGGATGGAGTCCACATTCGCCGGCCGAATGTGGACCGAGCGATCGCGCCGCCGCTGCAGATGGTGCACGCAGATGCGCTGAACCAGGCAGACGACCAGCTGTCGCTCGCGCTCGGTGAGCCCCTGTTCCGGGTATCGGATTTGCAATTGCAGTCGGTCGGCCATGCGTCAAGCCCCTTGTCGGCAAGCCAATCTCCATTCTCTATCGATTCTACAAAGATCTGAACCGATTGTCTGCTGGTGATTGTTCCCTGTCGGGATCGCATGGCCGCGAGATGGAACGGCCTCCATGCAAGCGAAGGCCCGTCAGGCGTGATAAATCGCCGCGCCGATGATGAACAAGACCGTGGCGACAATCCATCCCGTCAACCTGCGGGATCGGGTGGCGGAAGGTGACGTCATCACGTGCAGGATGATGACCGCCACGATCATGATGATGGGATGGAACACAAACGACCAGTTCGGCCTGCGCACAATCCACGTGATGATGCCGAGCAACACCTGCAGGTCAAAGAGCCCGATGACGACACCGCGCAGCGCTCGAGGCAGCCCGCGCTGCGCCGCAATTTCCCACGCCGTCGCCAGGATGGCCAGAATGATGAGGATGACGCCGAAGATCATGTGCACGTGTCCCACTTGGGTGACACCTCCTTCCAAGGCAAAACCCCACCCGCATATTTTCGATTCGCCCTCAAACACTATGCCCTGAACGAACGCCCAAGGAGGGATGCGTCATGAAAGCCGTGGCTGTGGAACCTGGTCTGACGCCGGTCAAAGAGTACCTTCAAAGCCAGGGCTGTCAGGTGGTCGACATGTCCTCCCACATGGAGCCTTCGGTGGGCGCCGTCGTGATCACGGGGCTCGACAAGAACCTCATGGGCATGCAGAGCGCCATCCAGCAGGTCCCCGTCATCTCCGCGGACGGCCTTTCGCCCGAGGCTGTGTACGATCGCGTCAAGGATTACCTCCGCTGACTCCGCGCGACGTTCGCCCAAACGTGAGGCAGGGGAAACCGCCTGCCTCACAGGCTTTCGATATCCTGCAGCACCAGCCGGGCGGCGCCCAGGACGCCGGCCTGATCCCCGAGTTTCGCGGGGACCAATCTGCACGCGCGCGCGACTCGGGCCAGCGCTTCCCGCTGAAACGCGGCACGAAGCGGCTCCATGAGCTGATCTCCCGCGTTCACGAGCCCGCCGGCGACGACAATGACGTCCGGGTTCAGGATGTTGGCCACGACCGCGAGCCCCACCGCCAGCCAGTGAATCATGTCGTCGACGACCGCGCGCGCGGCCGGATCGCCCTCCGCGGCCAGCGCAAAGACCTCTTTCGCGGTGAGTTCCCCCCCACCTGGACTCTTCACCCCAGCCGCGACGGCGTGGCGCACGAGCGCGGTGGCCGAGGCGAGGGTCTCCAGGCAGCCGCGGTGGCCGCAGTTGCAAAGCTCCCCGTCGTTTTTCACCATGATGTGACCGATTTCACCGGCCATGGTCGAGGCACCGCGGTGGATGCGCCCCCCAATGACAATACCGCCGCCGACGCCCGTGCCGAGCGTGACGCAGAGGGCGGTGTGCGCGTTCTGCCCCGCGCCGAGCCACACCTCGCCGAGGGCCGCGACGTTGGCGTCGTTGTCCACGCGAACAGGTTTGTCTAGCGCCGACTGAAGCAGATCCGCGAGGGGAACATCCCGCCAGTGCAAGTTGACGGCTTCCTCCACCCATCCGCGCTCCACATCCAGAAAGCCCGCCATGCCCACGCCCGCGCCCACGACGGAGTCCCACGCCACGGACGCCTCGTTCGCCATGGCACGAGCCTCTGCGCCGACCGTGCGGGAGAAGGCCTCCGGCCCCCGCTCGGGAGCCGTGGGGATGGACCTGTCCACCAACACGCGGCCATCGCTTCGCACGATGGCCAACTTCACGTTCGTGCCGCCAATGTCGATGCCAAGCGCAAGCTTCTGTTCCATCCGTTGCCCCTTCTCCTTGTCACTTACGCCTTCAAGCGCGATCGCATCTCGTTCTTGTACGCCTCGACGCCCGGCTGGTCGAACGGGTTGGTGCCCATGAGGTACCCCCCGACCGCGCAGGCCACCTCAAAGAAGTAGACCAGTTCGCCGTAGAGCGACTCCGGATCTCCCTTCGCCCGAATTAGGATGTTCGGCACGCCGGCCTCACTGTGGGCCACCATCACCGACTCGACGGCCACCTCCTGCAGCCGCGAGAACGAGACGCCGTCCAGATACGCGTTTTTCTCGTCCAGGCCGCGCGGCACCACGAGCTCCGGCTCGTCCGAGAAATGGACGTCGAGCACCGTCTCCACGAGGATCTTGCGCGCGTCCTGCACGTATTGGCCCATGGAGTGCAGATCCGTCGTGTACCGCAGCATCGTGGGGAAAAGCCCGGTGCCGTCCTTGCCCTGGCTCTCGCCGAACAACTGCTGCCACCATCCGGCGAAATCCGCGACGCGCGGCTCGTACGTCACAAGCGCTTCCGCCACGAAGCCCTGCTGGTACAGCACGTGGCGCGCAAGCGCGTACTTCACCGCCGGATGATCCGCCACCTTGAGCTTCGAGAGCTCTTCGCGCATGCGAGCCGCGCCCTGCATCACGCGCTTGTAGTCGATCCCGGCGAGCGCCATCGGCAAAAGCCCGACCGCCGTGAGCACCGAGTACCGCCCGCCGATGTCGTCAGGGATGGGCAGTGTCGCATACTTCCGCTCGTCCGCGAACTGGCGCAGGCTGCCCTTCTCGGCGTCCGTGATGGCGCAGATGCGGCGGTTGGCCTCCTCCACACCGTACCGCTTTTCCAGGTATTCGCGGAACGTGTGAAAGACCGCGGAAGGCTCGAGCGTCGTGCCCGACTTCGACACCACGACCAGCGTGACCTCGCGCTTGTCCAGGTATTGGAGCAGGTGCGCGTGATACGTCGGGCTGAGCTGTTGCCCCGCGAAGATCACCTCGTGATGGCCCTCGCCCGTGAACGCGGGCTTCGCCATGGACAGGGCCGACTGCGCACCCAGGTACGACCCGCCAATGCCAATGACGACCGTCGCATTCGACTTCGCGCGAAAGTCCGCCGCAATGGCGTCCACATCGCGGTACAGCGCGCTGTGATCCGCCGCCGGCCAGTCGATCCACCCTTTCCCGAAGGCATCGCGATCGCGGTTATTCAACTCTCCGAGCGCGAACTGGGCCAAGGGCGCAAGCCGCGCCTCGTGTTCTTCCGTGAACCATTTTCTCGCTTTCTCCAGGGATAGTTCGATCACGTCTTCCCCTCCTAGCGTCGCGAATCTCCGAAAGTATCTTACCACATCGCGCGAACAAACCATTCCGGGCCGCGCCTATTCGTCCTGCTCCGGCACACGGTTGAGCGCGTGCAGCCGCACGCCCTCCTCCTCGTGGTACTCGAGGATGTTGAGGCAGGCGTTCTCCTGGACAATGCGCCGATAGTGACGCGCGTCGAGCCCCATGAGGCCGAGAATGAGCAGCCGGTTGAGCGTGTTGTGGGCGACGATGACGAGATCGCCGTCGCGGTAGCGCGCCACGACGTCCAAAAAGGCGTCGACGGCCTCCTGTTGACGCTCGTACAGGTCGTCCCCGCCGGGAATGCGCGCCTCCTCCGGGCGGGCGAGCCACTCGGCGTACAATTCCGGGTACAGCCGATTCACCTCGGCCCGAGTCAGCCCCTCCCAGGCGCCAAACCCGACCTCGCGAAATCCTTCGTGGGCGACGAGCGGGCAATCCGCGGCGCCGGGCAGCGACTCGCGGATGGCCATGGCGGTCTCGAGCGATCGGCGCAGGCCGGAGTGGACGATGGCCGCCGGGCGGACGCCCCGGATGAGCCGCGCGGCGCGGCGGGCCTGCTGCCATCCGAGCGCGGTCAGTCCCACGTCGGAGGTGCCGCAGAACCGCTCGCCGTCCGCATTGTACACGGTCTGCCCATGGCGGAAGAGATAGATCTTCACGTCGCGTTCACCTCTGCGGCGTCCACGCGCTCGTACGTGTCCGCGGGCTGCGAGAGAATCCACGGGCTCGCCTCGCCCACGGACACCATGCGAAGCTCGTGCATCGCGCGCGTGCAGGCCGTGTACAGCAGTTGCCGATCCAACGCGGTTTGGTACTGTTCCCGCGACACGTTCGCGACGATGACGCCGTCGAACTCGACGCCTTTCGCCAGATACACCGGCGCCACCACGACGCCCGGCTCGAGGCTCACCGCGCGCTTGTCGAGGCGCCGAAGCTTCACGCCGAGCCGCTCCAGCGCTTTGGCCAGCCGCTCCGCCTCGGCCTGCGTCTTGGTCAGCACCGCCGTCGTCTGGTACCCCGCATCCGCAAACTCGCCGAGCCACCGCGCGATCACGCCCGCCTGCTGCGCCTCTCCGGACACCTCCGCCAGCCGCGGCAGCGCGCCGTCGCGATCGAACGGCTGAATCTCTGCGCCCTTCGGCACCATGCCGCGCGTGAACAGGACAATCTGCCGCGTCGAGCGGTAGCTCTGTCCAAACGCCACCCGGACGAGCCCGGGGAAGAGCCGCGCCATCTCGTCCTCCTCGAGGATGCCGGGGCGATGGGGCGACACGAGCTGCTCTGGATCTCCGAGCATCGTGATGCGGCTGTAGGGGAAGAGGCTGCGGATGAGGCGCAGCTGAAGCACGGAGTAGTCCTGCACCTCGTCCACCAAAACGTGCCGGATGGGCGCGCTCACCGCGCGGCCGAGGATCTGCTCCTTCATATACAGGTACGGGGTCGCGTCCTCGTACCAGAGCGTGCCCTCGTCCATCTCGCGCACGGTCTGGCGGCAGATCTGCGCCCAGTCCTCCGATTGAAAGCCCTCCGGCGGACTCGACGCCGCCTGTTCGAACCAAGCGCGGTACATCCCCGCCGTGTCCACGAAGCGAAGCGTCTCCACGAAGCGGCGCACGGGCCGAAGCATCCGGCGAAGCACCTCGCGTCCGAGCAGCCGGCGCGCCTCCTCCTGCTCATCGAGATCGGGGCGCTCGCGCTTGCGCTTGGCTGCCGTGCGCTCCGCGCGCCGGTACGCCTCGTCCGGCAGCCCGTCCACGGCTTTCTGCACCCAGTCGGAAAGCGCCTCGTCGCGCTCGAACTGGCGCAGGCGATTCAAGAGCTCCTCCTTGACGAGATCGACGCGAAGCGGGAGGCGAAGCCCTGGATCCGTCCTGTCGAACGCCGCCTTGACGTCGGTCGCCGTCGCGATGACGCGCCCCTCCACCAGAATGGGATGGAAGCGCATCTGCGGCGCGAGGCCGGCGACGTACCGGTCGATCTCGTCCGCGAACGCCTTCGACGCCTTGTACCGCACGGCCCTCGCCATGCGGCTGTCCTCGCCCGCCTCGAGCAGGCGCTCCATCTGATCGAAGGGATCCTCGACGACGAACTCGTCCTGAAGCCTGGCGCAGAGATAGTCGTAGAACGTCGCCTGTTCGATGTTGTCCTCGCCGAGCTCGGGCAACACGTTCGAGATGTACGACATGAAAAGCGGGTTCGGCGAGAAAAAGAGCATCTGGCGCGCGTCGAGATCGCCCCGGTGCTTGTACAAAAGATACGCGGCGCGCTGCAGAGCGGCCGACGTCTTGCCACTGCCGGCCGCGCCGGTGACGAGGAGCGCCGGAGACTCGTCGTCGCGGATGACGACGTTCTGCTGGCGCTGGATGGTCGCGACAATGTTGTGCATCTGCGCGTCGGAACGGCGCGACAGGGCGTACATGAGGAGCTCGTCCCCAATGGTCAGCCCTGCGTCGAACATCGCAAGGATAGCGCCGCCGCGGATGACGAACTGGCGCTTCAGTGTCAGCTCGCCCCGCACGATCCCAGCCGGCGCCTTGAACGACGCCGGTCCCGGCAGCGCGTCGTAGTAGACGCTCGAGATGGGCGCGCGCCAGTCGTGCACGAGGAACGTCTGATCGCGCTCGTCGCGAAACGACGCGATTCCGATGTAGATGGGCTCGGCCTCGCGCTCGCCCTCATATCGAAAGTCGATTCGCGCAAAAAACGGCGACGAAATCTGGCGTTCCAGCGTGCGCTTCGTCTTCGCCGCCTGCTGATAACGCCGCTCCCGTTCGCCGAGGACTTCCGCCTGCTGGCGGATGGCGAAGTGGGTTTCGACGAGATCGTCCAGGGTGCTCAGGTTGATGGTGACGTCGTCCCAGAAGTGCCGGCGAAATTCGACGATCTCGCCGCGCACGCCGCGCAAGACGCCTTCAAGCTCCGCGAGCTTGGCGCGCATGGCGGCCACGACGCGATCGACGTAGGCTTGTTCCGACTCCCAGTCGGGGTGGCGTGCTGATGGTTGTCCTTCCATGCGACGTTCCTCCTTCGGCGTGGCGCTCTGCCAACGGCGCGAAGACCTTCGCGGTCCGCGCGACGCCGTCTCAACAGACGGAGGCGCTCCCGTCACTGCGGGGGAGCGCCTCGATGGAGTTCTCCGTATCAGTTTACACCGTTTTGGGCTCCGCGCGCCCAAGGCGCCGGAAGAAACCTGCGAAAAGCAGCACGCCGATGGCGATGAACGACGCGGTGTAGATGGCGAGCTCCGCGAGATCGCGCGCCATCAGGGACGGATCGCCGCCGCCGATGAGATAGCGGAATCCGCTCACGGTGGCGTACATGGGCAGCCACGGCCCCACCGCCTGAAAGAAGCGAGGCGACAGGCTCACCGGGTAGGTCCCCGACGTCGACGTGAGCTGCAGAATGAGGAGCACCACGCCGAGGAAGCGGCCGGGGTTGTCAAGCAGCGCCACCAGCGCGAGCAGGATGGACGCGAAGGTCGTGCTTGCGAAAAGCGAAAAGAGCACGAATCCGAGCGGATGCGCCGTGTGCACCCCGACGAGGCCGAGCACGACGGCGTCGGCGATGAGCGCCTGCGCCCACGCGATGGCGACGACGAGCAGCCACTTCGAGAAGAACCACGCGACGCCGCTTTTCGGCTCGCCGTAAGGCTCGCGGAACGGGAAGATGACGCTCATCATCAGCACGCCGACGTACAGCCCGAGCGACAGGAAGTAGGGCGCAAACCCGTTGCCGTAGGTCTGAATGTCGCCGAGCTCCACCTGATGCAGGGAGACTGGGTGCGCCACGGCGGCGATCACGGCGCCGCCGTGGAGCGCCTGCAGCTTGGACGCTCCGTTCGCGAGGTTCGCCGCGAGGGCCTCTGAACCGCTCGCGAGCTTGCCCACGCCCGCCTGGTAGGCGCCGAGGCCGTTTGCAAGCTTTCCCGCGCCGCTTGCGAGCGACGCCGCGCCGCCCGCGAGCGCGCGGTTGCCCACGGCGAGCTTGGCGGCGCCTCCCTGAAGCTGCACCAAGCCGCCGCGCAGAGAGGACGAAGCCTGCTGCGCCGCGCCGGTGCCCGCCGCAAGTCCCTTAGCCCCTTGCGCGATTTGGCTGGCGCCGGTGGCGAGTTGGCCGGATGCCGCCGCCAACCGCGTGCCTCCTTGCGCCACGCCGCTTGCCCCCTGCGCCAACTGTTGAAGCCCCTGTTGCAGCGGGGCCGCGCCGGCTTCCGCCTGCTTCAGCCCGGACGCAAGCGACTCGGCGCCCGCAGCCAACTGCGACGCCCCCTGCGAAAGTCCTGCCGCGCCAGAGGCCAGCTGTTCATTGGCCGACGCGGTCTGCGCGGCGCCCTGCGCCACCTCTGCGCTCGTCGCGAGGAGCGATTGAAACGCAGGCGTCTCGGCGAGCGCAGGATTGGCCTTCGCCAACTGCTGAAGCCCTTCCGCCAACTGTTTCGCGCCGGACGCCACTTGCTGCGATCCCGCCGCGGTCTGATTCGCGGCCTGCGCGAACTGGGACGCGTTTTGCGCGAGCGCCTCGGCGCCAGACGCGAGATGCGACGCGCCGGTATCCAACTGACCCAGACTTGTCGTGAGCTTGCCCGCGCCCGCGGCCAGCTGGGACGCGCCCTGTCCGACCTCTTGAGCCGCCTCGCCCAGCTTGTCCCCCGCCTCCCCGAACGCGCGCGCTTGGTTCGCCCAGGATGAAGCGCCCTGCGCGAGCGACTCAGCGCCTTGGTTCAGCCGTACAAGCCCCGCGTTCAAGCGGTCCGCGCCGGACACAGCCTGCGACGCACCTTGCGCCAGCGCGCCCGCGCCCTGAGACGCCTGCTCGAGTCCACCCGCCAGCCGATCCGCGCCCGCAGCCAACTGGGACGCTCCGCTCACCAGCAACTCGCCTTTCGCCTCAAGCTCTCGCCCGCCGGAGGCGAGCGCATCCGCGGCCTTCGCCGCCTTGTGAAGCCCCGTGCCCGAGCTTTCTAGCGCATCGACGAGCGACGCCGTGTAGGACTTCGCAAGCTCCAGCGCCGTCTCCGACGCAAGCTTCACCGCCGCGTTCCGCCCGATCACGCCCGCGATGTAGTTGTACCGATCATTCGTGACGCTCGTGATCTCCGGCGCAGGCGCGCCTGTATGCTCGGCGCGATTCACCGCGCGCTTCGAAAAGTCGCGCGGGATGACGATTTCCATCGCATACGCCCCGTCCGCCATCCCCGCGGAGGCCTGCGCGGGTGTCACGAAGTGCCAGCCGAGGCTGTGATCGCTCCTCAGCTTCTCGACGAGGTCTCGTCCCGCGTTCAACCGCTCGCCGCGAAACGAGGCGCCCGCATCCTCATTGACCACGGCCACCGGCAGGCGATCGAGATGGCCGTAGGGATTCCAAAACGCCCAGAGAAACGCGCCCGCGTACAACACCGGGATGAGCGCGATCCCGGCGGCTTGCACCATCATCTTGGGTCTGCGCAGCCTCGCGAACTCCTGAAAGACATTTCCGCGCGCAGTGCCTTCGGGAACGCTTGCCATCCGCCTCACCTCTCCTGCTCACTCTGCGTGTTCCTGGGCTCGCCCTCGCCGGGCCTCAGGCGCAAGCCGTCGACAAACACGCCGGTGAAAAGCTGGTACAGGTCCTCTTCGGACAACGGACCTTCCGCAGACGGAAAGTCGCGCAAAACCGCGGTGTAGGCGCGAAGGAGGACAAACGCGACGAGATTGGCCCGGCACGGGCGCACCACGCCGAGCTCCACGCCGCGCTTCAGGTGGCGCGCCAGGTAGTCCAGGATGGCGGCCTCAAGCTCCCCGAGCCCCGCGCGCGCCTCCGCCGTCCCAAATTGCCGGACCTCCTGGACGAGCTTCGAGAGCATGGCGTGATCGGCGCGAAACCGCATGAGCGCGCGCAGGCCGCGCTCGAGATTGCGAAAGTAATCGTCGCCCTCCACCTGGGCCGACTCGAACGCGTCTCGCACCTGCGCGATGACCCCGCGCAGCATGTGTTGAAACAGCGCTTCCTTGCTCGGGAAGTGAAGATAAATGGCCCCCTTGCTGACGCCCGCGAGCCGGGCAATCTGGTCCATGGTCGTGCCTTTGTAGCCAAACTCGGAGAACGCCCGCTTGGCGGCCTCCTCAATGCGATCCCGCACGGTCATCCCTCGCTTTCTGCGCATTGCGACGCACTCTGACCAGAATTCTAATTTGGTCATTTGGTCATTGCAAGCGCGACGCTCTCCCTGCGCCGACAGGATTTCCGCGAAGCAAGCGCGAACAGATAGCATAGGAAACCGCGGCAAGACCGCGGAAATCGGTCGGCGATGGGGGAAGGCCCATGGACGCGATATTGGTGACAGGATTCGAGCCGTTTCAGGGCGAGGCGCTCAACCCGTCGTGGGAGGTGGCGAGATCGCTCGCGGGCGAGACCGTGGGCGTCCACTATCGGGTGATTGCGCGGCGCCTGCCCACGGTGTACGGCCGGGCCGGAGAGGAACTTGTGAGTGCCATCCGAGAGGTCAAGCCGCGCGCCGTCGTCTGCCTGGGTGAAGCCGGTGGCCGCACGCACGTGACCCCGGAGCGCATCGCCATCAATATCATGGACGCGCGCATTCCGGACAATGCGGGCCAAAAGCCCATCGACGAACCCATCGCGCCGGACGGGCCCGCCGCCTACTTTTCGACGCTTCCGATTCGCGCCATGGTGGAGGCCATGTGTGGCGCCGGCATTCCCGCGCACATCTCGAACACGGCGGGGACGTTCGTGTGCAACGACACGTTCTACCGCCTGATGCACTTCATCGCCGAGGAGTCCCCAGGTATCATCGGGGGCTTCATCCACGTGCCCTACATGACCGAGCAGGCGCTTCACAAGCAGGCGCCGTCCCTGCCGCTCACGACGCTCGTTGCAGGCGTCCGCACGGCGCTCGCGGTGGTGGCTTCGGCGCTCGGGCCGGCGGGCGTGCCGAAGTGCTAGATGGACGCGGGCCGGCGTCGAGCGTCCCCAGCCACGCGCCCATCCGCGTCACCACGCCGCGATGGATCCGTCCGCGCGCGGCTCGGTCGCCCCGGCCAGCGCGCCGTTCGGCAGGCGCCAGATGACCTGTCCGCGGCCGAACGGCGTGCCGTCGTCCGTCACGTCGACCTCGTGGCCGCGCGCCCGCAGTTTGGCGATCACGTCCTCGCCCAAGGCCGCCTCCGCCAGCACGCGCTTCCCCTGCAGCCACTGCCAGCGCGGCGCGTCGAGCGCCGACTGCGGATTGCGGGCGAGATCGAGCATCTGCACGAGCACCTGCACGTGGCCCTGCGGCTGCATGAAACCGCCCATGACGCCAAACGGCCCCACGGGCTCGCCCCCGCGCGTGAGGAAGCCGGGGATGATGGTGTGGTACGGGCGCTTGCGCGGGCCGAGGGCGTTCGGGTGCGACGGATCCATGGAAAAATTGTGCCCGCGGTTCTGCAGCGAAACGCCCGTGCCCGGCACGACGATGCCGCTGCCAAAGCCCATGTAGTTGCTCTGGATGTACGACACCATGTTGCCCTCGCCGTCCGCGGCGCAGAGATACACGGTGCCCCCGTAGTACGGGCGCTCCACCGCGGGCAGGTGCGCCTCGTCGCCGATCTTCGCGCGAAGCGCATCCAGGTGATCCTTGGACAAAAGCGACGCTGGCGTCACGCGCATGAAGCGGGGATCCGCCACCTCACGGAGTGCCACCTCGAACGCGAGCTTGATGGCCTCGAGCATCGCGTGTGCGCGATCCGCCTCGTCCATGCTTGCGAGATCCATGCCGGCGAGCGCGCCGAGCGCCATCAGCGCCACGATGCCCTGACCGTTCGGCGGCAGTTCCCACACCTCGAAATCCCGATAGCGCACAGAGAGCGGTTCGACCCACTCGGGCTTGTAGGCGGCGAGATCGGCCTTGGACAGGAGGCCGCCCGTCTCGCGCGCGAACGCGTCGATGGCGTCCGCAATCTCGCCCTCGTAAAACGCGCGCCCGCCGGACGATGCAATCGCTTCCAACGCGCGCGCGCCGTCCGGATTGCGAAAGAGATCCCCAGGACCGGGGACTTCGCCGCCTGGGGCGAAGAGGCGGAAGAACGGCTCGTGCACCGGATCGGTCAACCGGTCTCGATGCGCCTCCATCGCGCGGCGCCAGTTGCGGGCCGTCACTGGCTGTACGGGGAACCCGTCGCGGGCGAGATCGACCGCGGGCGCGAGCACGTCCTTGAGCGACAGCCGGCCGAACCGCTCGACGAGGGCCGCCCAGGCGGCCGGTGCGCCGGGCACGGTGACGGGCAGCCAGCCGTGCGTCGGCAGCTCCCGCAGGCCGCGGCGCTCAAGCTCATCCCGCGTCAGCCGCTCGGGTGAGTGGCCGCTGGCGTTGAGACCGTGCAACTTGCCGTCCTTCCACACGATGGCGAACGCGTCGCTGCCGATGCCGTTCGACGTGGGCTCCACGATGGCCAGGGCCGCCGCGGCCGCCACGACCGCGTCGATAGCGTTGCCGCCGCGGCGCAGCACCTCGAGCCCTGCCTCCGAGGCGAGCGGCTGCGTCGTCGCCACCATCCCCCGCCGAGCGAACACGACCGTGCGCCGCGATTCAAACTCGTACTGCGTCGCATCCCAGTGAGGCTTCACCATCCGTCGTCCCCCTCCCGCCGTAAGCGGCCTTACGCCTCGCTCGCCCAGCGCCCTTTGCGGAAGATGGGCACCGTGCGGCCGTCCTGAAGCACCGCGTCGATGTCGAGATCGGCCGAGCCAATCATGAAGTCCACGTGCATGAGGCTGTCGTTCAGGCCGTGCGCCTCCCAGTCCTCATGCGCGAGCTCGTGGCCGCCCTCGATGAGGGGATACGCGCGACCGATGGCCAGGTGGCAGCTGGCGTTTTCGTCGAACAACGTGTTGTAGAAGATGCGATTCATCTGCGCGATGGGCGAGTCCACCGGCACGAGCGCCACCTCGCCGAGGTAATGGCTGCCCTCGTCCGCCTCGATGATAGCCTTGAGCGCTTCCTCGCCCTTCTCCGCGCTGTACTCGACAATGCGCCCGTTTTCGAAGCGCAGGCGAATGCCTTCGATGAGCGATCCGCCGTGATTGAGCGGCATCGTGCTCGCGACCGTGCCGTTCACGCCGGTCTTCTTCGGCGCCGTGAACACCTCTTCCGTCGGGATGTTGGCGACGAAGCGAAATCCCTTGACGTCGGGATGGCCGGCCGCCTCAAAGTAGTGGCCCTCCGCGAGCTCAATGGTGAGATCCGTACCCGGCGCCCGGTAGTGCAGAGCGTGAATCTTGAGGTCGTTCAGCCATGCCGCGCGGCGCTTCAGGTTCGCGATGTGCTGCTCCCAGTCTGCGATGGGATCTTCGCCCGTCGCCCGCGACGCCTGCAGGATATCCCGCCAGAGGGCTTCAAGCCGATCCTCGCGCGGCAGCTCCGGGTGCACCGCGTCGGCCCAGGCCTGCGTCGGCGCCGAGGCCAGCGTCCAGCGGTAGCGATCGCTCGTGCGCTGGTTGTCGAACAGCCGAAACGCCTCTCGCACCGCCCGCTCCGCCTGCTCGACGCGATCGCGCGGGATACCGGCAAACAGCGCCGGATCGCTCGCCGGCATGGCGACGTAAGCGGCGCCCATCTCCGCGAGGCGCTCCACCCATTCGACTTGCCACTGGGCGCACTGGCGCAGGATGGCGAGATCCGCGCGCTTGACCGTCTCGCGCAGCCACCACTCGTCGCCCCAGTCGATGTGCACGTAGCTCGCGCCCGCGTCGTAGGCGGCCTGCGCGAGAAGCCTTGCAAACGGCACCTGATCCGGATACACCTGGCGCGATCCGAAGCCAATGACGAGCGGCTGCCCTGGTTGCAGATTCACCCCCACTCGCACGACGAGTTCAGCGTATTTTCGCATTTGTTCGATCACGTCGTTCGCTCCCCTTGTCAGCCATGTATGCGATTCTGCACGAACGCTCCTCCCCCACTATACCAAATCGCGCGAGTTCACGAGAGCTTCACACAAGGGTCACACTTCCTTCGCAGGCGATTCACAGTCGACGCTTACACTCGCGTTGAAACCCATCCGCTTGAACATCGCGCATTGGAAAGGAGGGCGCTCGTGGCCAAGGCCGCCGAAGCCGTGATCGCACAGGTGGAAGGGGAGAGGCGCTCCGCGCGAGGCAGCATGTCGCTTCAAATCACCGGCCTCGCGATGATGGCGCCCGCGCTTCTCTTCCTGCTCGCGTTCGTGTTTGTGCCGATGGGCTACGCGGTGTACCTGAGCCTGTACCAGTCGACGCTGTACACCCCGCAACCGGTGTTCGCCGGATTCGCCAACTACGCGCACCTGCTTGCCGCGCCCGATTTTTGGCAGGCGGCGTCGAACACGCTGTGGCTGGCCGTCGGCATGATGGCGCTGTCGCTGCCCGTGGCCCTTGTGCTCGCCCTGCTTCTGAACCAGCGCATCCGCGGGCGGGCGTTGTTCCGCGCCGCCGTCTTCGGCCCGTACGTAATTCCGCTCGTGAGCTCAGGCCTCATCTTCTCGCTTCTCTTCGCCACGGACGGGGGACCGGTGAATCTGGCGCTTCAGCGCCTCGGCCTGTCGCCGGTCAACTGGCTCGGCCAAGGGCGGACGGCGCTTCTGTCCGTGCTCATCCTCACCGCGTGGCAGTTCACCGGCTATTACGCCATCATCTTCCTCGCCGGTCTGCAGAGCGTGCCGACGTCCCTGATGGAGGCGTGCCAGGTGGACGGCGGCGGGCGGTGGCAGGTATTTCGCCACGTGACGCTGCGCGCGCTCGGGCCAAGCCTGTTCTTCGCCGTCGTCATCTGCCTCATCCAGACGTTCCAGACCTTTGATCAGGTGTACGTCATGACCGGAGGCGGTCCAGACGGCGCGACCACCACGTTCGCCTATTACATCTTCGAGAAAGGCTTTCAAGCGTTCAACATCGGGGAGTCTTCAGCGGCGAGCGTCATCCTGATCCTCGTGCTCGCGTGCCTCTCGTACCTGCAGATGCGCTTGAGCCGCCGATGGGTGGTGGAGGAATCGTGAAGGCGAACCCTGTTCTGAAGATCGCCTCGTACGCGTTGTTGACCATCGCGGCTGCGCTGTGCCTGGCGCCCGTGTACTGGATGATCCGCACGTCGCTCATGCCGACGAATGATCTGCTGTCCTCGGCGCTGTGGCCTGCTCACCCCGCGTGGAGCAACTTCGCCGCCGCATGGCGCGCTCAGCCGTTTCTCCTCTACCTGTGGAACAGCGTGTTCACCAACGGCGCCATCGTCGCGCTCCAGGTGATCACGTCCTCGCTCGCCGCGTACGCGCTCGTCTTCATCCCGCTCCGCGGCAAGCGCTGGCTGTTCTTCGCTGTGCTCGTGGCCATGATGGTGCCCATGCAGGCGACGTTCGTCCCTGTCTACACCATGCTGTCGGCGGTGCATCTCATCAACACGTACGGCGCGCTCATCCTGCCGTACGCCGGATCGGCCTTCGGCATCTTCCTCATGCGCCAAGGCTTTCTCACGCTGCCGCGCGACATCGTCGACGCCGCGCGGGTGGACGGCGCGAGCGAGTGGTGGATCCTGACCCGCATCGTCCTGCCGAACAACAAGCCGACCATCGTGACGCTCGTGCTGCTCAACTTTGTCTATCACTACAACAGCCTGTTCTGGCCGCTCGTGGCCACCAACACCACCAACATGCGCGTGGTGCCCGTCGCCCTGTCGTACTTCCTGACGCAGGACGCGGGCCAGACGCTGCAGTGGAACTACGCGATGGCCTTTGACATCTTCGCCATCGCGCCCGTCGTCATCCTGTTCCTCATCGGCCAGCGCTACTTCGTCCAGGGCGTGGCCCAGACGGCCGTGAAGGGATAAACACGGCGCCCGCTCGAGGCGCATACATTGGAGGCGAAACCCATGAAGCGAGATCGACTGTGGAAATCCGGCGCGCTCCTGGCGCTCGGACTTGTGGCGACGGGATGCGGTGCGCCCGCCGCAAACGGCGGCGGACAGGCGGCGACCGGCGCCAGCCGGGCCGCGGCATCGAGCCAGCCCGTGACCATCACCTTCTGGTACGGCGTCGGCACGACGCTCAGCCAGGACATTCAGCAGATGGTGCAGGCGTTCAACCAGACCCACCCCGGCATCAAGGTCGTGGCGACCTATCAAGGCAGCTACTCCGGCGGCGGCGAGGAACAGCAGAAGCTGCTCGCGGCCATCAAGGCGGGCGATCCGCCCACCATCGCACAAATTGAGGTGCACGCGATGCCGGTTTTCGCGGCGAGCGGGCAATTGCTCGACCTCACCAACCTGATGCAGTCTTCGAGCGTCGACAAGCCGTCCAACTTCCTGCCGGGCATCCTCGTCTCGACCCAGTACCAGGGCCGATACTACGCGGTGCCCTTCAACCGCAGCGTGCCCGTGCTCTACTACAACAAGACGCTCTTCGCGAAGGCGCACATCGCCTCGCCCCCCTCGAACTGGGCGCAGCTCGCGGCGGACGCGAAGAAGCTCACGAGCGGGGCCGGATCGAACAAGATCTACGGTTTCGAACCGCTCGTCGACTGGTGGCCGTGGGAATACGCGGTGGAGTCAGGCGGCGGCTCCATCCTGTCGCCCGATTTGAAGCGCGCCACCTTCGACCAGCCGCCCGCGCTCTCCATCCTCGAGACGGAGCAGTCGCTCGTGAAGCAGGGATACGCCAAGGTCGAGACGGGACCGAACTACTGGGACCTCATGACGCAGGACTTCATCAACGGCCAAGTGGCCATGGACATCGACTCCATCGGCAGCGCGGGCAAGGTGACGAAGGGCGTGGGCGACAAGTTCCAGTGGGGCACCGCGCTCCTGCCGCGCGGCAAGACGCTCGCCGTCCCGCCGGGCGGTGGCGATCTCGCCATCTTCAAGGACGCCACGCCCGCGCAACAGAAGGCCGCGTGGACGTTCATCCAGTGGTGGACCGCGCCCAAGCAGTCGGTCCAATGGTCCACCGAGACCGGTTACCTGCCCGTGCAGAAGGCGGATCTGAACGACCCCGTCTACCAGGCGTACCTCGAGAAGCACCCGCAGTACCGGACCGCCATTGAGGAGCTCCAGTACGAGCATCCGTCGCCGGCGTCCCCCGCGTACCTGGCCGTGCTGCAGCCGGTGCAACAGGCGCTGCAAGGCATCTTCGACGAGGGCAAGCCCGTCGCGGCCACGATGCATCAGGCCGCAGAGGCCGCCGATCAAAACCTCGGATGACATCCGCGCTCGAAGACAAGGAGGTCTTCGCATGATTCGAGAACTCCTGATGCGCGACGACACGCTCTTTATCGCCCACCGCGGCGCGTCCGCCGAATGCCCGGAGAACACGCTGCCCGCCTTCGTGCGGGCGGCGGAATTGGGCGCGGACATGATTGAGCTCGACGTCCGCCTGACGGGCGACGGCGGCGTCGTGGTCCTGCACGATCCGACGGTCGACCGGACGACCAACGGCAGCGGCCTGGCCGCCGACATGCGCCTCGCCGATCTGCGCAAGCTCGACGCCGGATCGTGGTTTGACGCGCGCTTTCGCGGCACACTCATCCCCACGCTCGACGAGGTGTTCGCGACCGTGCCGCACATGTGCCTGAACATCGAGCTGAAGACGAGCCCCGTCGCGCACACCCGCCAGCTCATCCGCCGCGTCCTTGGCGCCATTTACCGCCACAACGCGCGCGATCGCGTCCTCATCTCCTCCTTCGATCACGCCGCGCTGGCCGAGGTTCGCCGCTTCGACCGCGACATCGCCATCGGCGTGCTCTTCACCGGGCGCCTGCTCGAGCCCATCCAGCTCGCGGAGCGCCTCGGCGCGCAGAGCCTCCACCCCGACATCGAACATCTGGATCCCCTGTTTGTGGCCGAGGCCAAATCCCACCACCTCGCGGTGTACGCGTGGACCGCGAAGAGCGAGCTGGCCGTGAACCGGGCCTTGGCGTGCCAGGTGTCCGGCATCATCCTGGACGATCTCCGGCTGAGGCAAATCGCCACCAAGGCTGTCCCCTCGCCCACGCCGCCCTCCGCGTGATGCCAGGGGAGAGATTTGTTACAATCGGATCACCAATTCACAGAGGGAGCGATGCGCGTGAACAAAGGTCGGCTTCGGCTCAGGCTGGCCGCCGCTGTGGCGCCCGCCCTGCTTTTCATGACGGCGTGCGGCCAGGCGAACGTCTCGCCCCAACGTGCGACGGCCGGCGCGTCTCCCCAAGGCGCGGCGACGGGCGCCGCGCCATCCCCGGCCAACGAGTCCGCCTCCATCGCGGCGTCCGCCAGCCAATTCACGTGGATTGGGGAGCCCGGCGCCGGATCGGCACCCTGGGTGAGCGCGATTGAACGAGCGCGCCAGCGCGTGGATTACAACGTCTACCTACTCACCGACGAAAACGTCGCCAACGCGCTCAAGCAGGCTGCGGCGCGCGGCGTGGCGGTGCGCCTCATCCTCGACAGCCACCCCTACGACTTCCCGGACGCTGTCTCGAAGGAACTCGCGATGTTCCGCGGTTCCAAGGTGCAGGTGAAGACGTGGTCGCCCTCCGCGACGAGCTACGATCACGCCAAGTACCTGGTGGTGGACGGGCGCGTCGCCATTGTCGGCTCGGCCAACGCCACGTATTCGGCCCTCGACGGCGGCGCCAACCTCGAGGACAACGTCGAGATCGACGGCGGTACCCTCCCGGCCGATCTCGACGCGCTGTTTGAGGCGGACTGGGCGGGGCGCCCCCGGCCGAGCCTCCCGCCCGCGCTCATTGTGTCGCCGGGATCGTCCAAGGCGCTCGCCGATCAGATCCGCCAGCCCGGCCCGGTCATGATGGCCGAGGAGGAGCTGTACGACGCCCCGGACGTCATGGCGGCCATGGAGGCGAAGGGCCGCCAGCTCGAGCTCTTGCTTCCGTCCTCCATCGATAGCGAGGAGATGGCGAACGCGCGCATGCTTGCGGGCCACGGCGTGCAGGTCCGGCTCCTGTCGTCGCCTTATGTGCACGCGAAGCTGATTGCGGGCACGGAGGCCGTCTTCGTCGGCAGCGAGAACCTCTCCGCCAACTCGCTCGACGACAACCGGGAGGTCGGGATCGCCGTCACGCAGCCCCTCGTGCGCGCGCAGGCGCAGGCGTGGTTCGCCCAGTATTGGCAGAAGGCGCAGCCGTTGTCGAGCGCGTCCGGGACGTCCGGCGGCGGGGCGTCCACGGGCTCCGGCGGGGCGTATCCCTACCTGCCGCTCGGGATTTCCGAGTCGGAGGCGCGGGCGAAGTGGGGACCGCCGTCGTCCATCTCGTCCACCACGTACCACGGCAGGCCCGAGACCGTCTGGACGTATCCGAACGGCGCGCGGCTCTACTTCCAGGACGGCAAGCTGGTGCACGTCTCGCGATGACACCGGCGCACGGCGAAAAGGCCCAGGACCTCAGATGGCCCTGGGCCTCTCTCTTGCGCGTCAAGCATGTGCCGCCTGTCGATCACGTCTCGCGCTTTGCAATCTGCCGCGCCACGTGCACGCCGCACGAGGCCGCCTGGGAGATGCCGCGCGAGATGCCGGGGCCGTCCCCCGCGCAGTACAAGCCGTCGATCTTCGTCTGCAGATCCGGCCCCACCTCGGCGCGCGCGGCGTAGAACTTCGCCTCCACGCCGTAGAACAGCGTGTGATCGCTCGCGACGCCGGGCGCCACCTTGTCGAGTGCCTCCACCATCTCCATCAGCGCGACCATCGTCTTGTACGGCAGCACGAGGCCGAGATCGCCCGGCACGGCCTCCTTGAGCGTCGGCTCGACGAACCCTTCGCGGATGCGCTGCGGCGTCGAACGGCGGCCCTTGCGCAGATCGCCGTATTTCTGCAGGATGATGGACCCGTTCGACAGCTCGTTCGCGTGCCGGCAGATGCTCTTCGCGAACTCGTTCGGCTTGTCGAACGGCTCGGTGAACCGGTGGCTGACCAGAAGCGCAAAGTTCGTGTTCTGCGACCCGAGCGCCGGATCGTGATACGCATGGCCGTTGGCCGCCATGACGCCCGTGTGATTTTCAATCACCACGTGGCCGGACGGGTTTGCGCAGAACGTCCGCACCATGAGGCCCGTCGCAGGCGACTGGAACAGGAACTTGGCCTCGTACAGGTGCTCGTTCAGCTCCTGCATGACCACGTTCGACGTCTCCACGCGCACGCCGATATCCACCTGGTTGTTGGTCATCTTGAGCTTGTGCCGCCGGAACAAATCGGACAGCCATGTCGCGCCGTCCCGCCCCGGCGCGAGAAGCACGTAGCGGCTTCGAATGATCTCGCCCCCGCGCAGGATCACGCCGCCGACGCGATCGCCCTCCACCACGATGTCCTCGACGAAGGTGCGAAACCGGAGATCGATGTGTCGGCCGAGGTGCTCGAACAGCGACTGGATGAGCTCCAGGTTCTTGTCGGTGCCGATGTGGCGCACGCGCGCGCGAAGCAGCTTGAGCCCGGCGGCCATAGCCCGCCGCTCGATGGCGGCCACGGCGGGCGTGGACGGGTCGGTCACGGCGTCGGGCGCCCCGTGTCGAAGGTTGATGGCGTCCACGTACTCGATGAGCCCGAGCACCTCGCTCGCCGGCAGGTACTCCGTCAGGTAGCCACCGTATTCGGCGGTGATGTTGAACTTGCCGTCCGAAAAGCTGCCCGCGCCGCCCGCGCCGTTGATCACGCCGCACGCCGGCCAGCAGCTCGCATATGTCTTGATCTTGTTGGGCGGCGGGCACTTGTCGATCCGCCCCTCCATGATGGGGCAGTGGCGAAACCGCGCCTCCACGCCCTTGTCGATGAGGAGCACCTTCAGCTTCGGCGCCTTTTCCACCAATTCGTAGGCGGCATAGAGTCCCGCGGGCCCCGCGCCCACGATGATCACGTCGTACTGCTCTGCCATCTGGGATCCCCCTCGCCATCGCGGCCACAGGTGCACGGATGCACTCCCCGCGACCCGAACGTTCATTGTACATAAACAAGAAACGTTCGCCAAGGAACCGATGACACAACCCCACTTGACACCGAACACACGTTCGCATATCCTGAACTCAAGATGCTGGGGAGGCGAGATCACGTGAAGTGCATCTATCTGTCCGGTCCCATGACGGGGCTCCCGCACGGGAATCGCCCGGCCTTCCTGGAGGCCGCTCAGTCACTCCGCGCGCGGGGCTTTCGGGTCATCAACCCGGCCGAATATGGTTCGCCCGAAGACGATTGGTACGCCGCCATGCGCCGAGACATCCGCATGCTGATGGACGCGGACGCCGTGGTGACGCTCCCTGGGTGGGAGCGCTCGCGCGGCGCCCGACTGGAAGTGTACGTGGCATGTCAGTTGAACATGCCTGTGTACACGCTTACTGCCTGTCTTCGCGCAGCGGAAGAGGACCTGGCGAAGGCGCCCGCCATCCAGCTGTCGCTCGAGCTGTGAAGCGGAGAAGCCGGCGCGCGTTAAGCCGGTGATACGCCGTCATGGGCCTGTGGCGCGCATCAGGCCCTCCACGTCCGGGTGAAAGTAGTGCTTGCGGCAGACGGATTTGTAGAGATCGTTGCCGCCGACTTCAATCTGCTCGCCCTCGTACACCGGGCGCCCGTCTTTCACCTTGAGGATCATCGTCGCCTTGCGGTCGCAGCCGGGATGCGCGCAGATGGTCTTGATCTCTTCTATCCGGTCCGCCCACAGGATGGCCGCCTCGCTGCCCTCGAACAGGCGGTTGCGGTAGTCCTTCAGGAGGCCGTACATGATCACCGGGATGTCGAGATCGTCCGCCACGCGCGCCAACTGCCGCACGTGATAGGCGCGGAGGAACTGGACCTCGTCCACCAGCACGCAGTCGGGCATCTGCGCGCGCACGCACGCGAACAGGTCGGTGTCCTCCTCCACGACGACGGCCCGCTTGGCGATGCCCACCCTGGACGCGATGACGCCGCGCCCGTACCGGTCGTCGATGGCAGGCGTGAACAGCGCCACCTTCTTGCCCTGTTCCTCGTAGCTGTGCGCGACGGTCAACAGTTGGATGGACTTGCTGGCGTTCATCTGTCCAAAGCGAAAGTACAGCTTGGCCACGTCTATCCCTCTTTCTGGCTCCCGGGAGCGCGTGATGGCGCAGGTCACTCGTCCTCGAGCGCGTACCAGGCGTCGCGCGGAATGCCCGTCATCTCGAGCGAGGCGCTCCAAAGCTCGCGCGCTGCGGCGAGATCGCGAGAAGCCGGGGACGAAGACACGACGACGGGGTAACCCCGAGATCCGCGGTCAGGCCCGACGTACTCGCCGCCTTCGAGGTCCGGATGCGTGGCGGCGTACAGCGTGGGAAGCGCGCCCATCTCGCTCGGCTGCGCGAAGCGATTCACAATCCGAGCCAGCGGCTTGGCCCAGGCGCTCTTCAGCATGCCGTTTTCCACGAGGGACGTCGCGGCAAACCCGGGATGACAGGCGATGCTCTTCAGGGGAAGCCCGCGGCGCTTCAGGCGCCGGTCGAGCTCGTAGGCAAAGAGGAGATTCGCGAGCTTGCTCTGCGCGTAGCTCTCGAATCGCCGGTAGCGCCCGCCACCGCGCACGTACGCGAGATCCAAGTGTTTCGCCATCTGGTGCGCCATGCTGCTCACGGTCACCACGCGCGCGCCCGTCGTCCCGGCGAGAATCGGGAGCAGCTGGAGCGTGAGGGCGAAGTGGCCGAGGTGGTTGGTGCCGAACTGAAGCTCGTAGCCCTGCCGGGTCGTGCCGTACGAAGTGGCCATCACGCCCGCGTTGTTGATCAGCAGGTCGAGCGGCTTACCCTCCGCCACGAGCGCCTCCGCGAACGACCGGACGCTGTCGAGATCGGCCAGGTCCAACAGGCGCACGTCGATCTCGGCGCTTTGCACCTCCGCCAGGATGCGGGCCTTGGCGTCTTCGCCGCGCTCGCGATTGCGAACCGCGAGCGTGACCCGCGCCCTCCGCCTGGCGAGCGCACGCGCCGCCTGCCATCCGATGCCGCTGTTCGCACCCGTGATGACGGCCCACTTGCCCTTGAGATTCGGGATCTGATCCGCCGTCCATGCCACACGCATCCCCCCGCGCCAGCTGATGTCTATTCTTCATACTACTCCATCGGCGGGAATCGGGATAGACTGAAGAGCTGGGGGTGTTCCGGTGAACGACTGGCTGGAGTGGGTGTTGTGGGCGATTGTGGCGGTTTCGGCCTTGGCGGGCTTTCGGCGCGGATTTGAGCGAGAGTCGCGGAGGCTTGTGCAGACCGCGGCGTTTGTCGCCGAGGTCGTCGCTTCGTCCGCGGCCGCCTTTGCGGCAAGCCGCTCTATCCGCAACTTCGTCCTGCAGGATAGCCAGAGTGCGTCCGTGCCCAGTTGGCTAGCGCATCTCGCCGCTTTTTGGCAGCAGTCCCCGAGGCTGTGCAACTGGATTGCGTTTCTCGCCGCCTACCTCGTCGTCTCGTCCGCCATCGGGGCGCTGCTCGCGCCGCTCGGCGCCCGGTGGATCCGCCCGCGCGGACGCATGCGCGCCCTGAGCCGCGCCGGCGGGCTCGTGGTCGGCGGCGTGCTTGGCGCCTTTCGCGCCGCGGCGGTCGGCGCCTGCCTGTTTCTCGTTCTCCAGTATGTGTCTGCGCCAGCTCTCGCGCGCGCCTCCCAGGCGTCGCCCGCGTACCGCTGGCTGTCGCATCACGTCTACACGCCGTGGCTTCGCCCCATCGCGGAGCGCGAAATGCCGGTTTTGGCCAAAGGTGCGGCGCAGACCGTGGCAGCGGACATCTCCCTGTTTGTCGTGCCCACCGGCCCCGGCGAGGAGACGGGCATTCTCGTCGTGCCAAAACCTGTGGCGGAAAAGGCCCTGGCCATCACAAGCGGATTGACCTCTCCGTACGCCAAGGCGCGCGCCCTGTACGAGTGGGAGATTGACCACGTCCACTACGACTGGAAGAAATACGACGACTACGTCGACGATGGCAAATGGGACGCTCAGTCCCCGCTCACCACGCTGGAGACCGGGAAGGGCGTGTGCGCCGACTACGCGCTCCTCTATGCGGATATGGCGCACGCCGTGGGCCTGACCGTGCGCATCGACGAGGGCGTGGCGGTGACCGGCGGCGTGGAAGGGTCCCACGCATGGAACGAGGTGTGGATCCCGGACCAGCACCGGTACATCCTGGTGGACCCCACCTGGGGCTCCGCTCAGGACGCGTGGTTTGACGTGCCGCCGGCCGTCTTCGACGAGACGCACAGGCTCACGACCCGCATCACCATCTACGCGTCCACCTGAATCGGCTCGTGCTTGAGGGGCAGGCGCATGCGGATATGCGTGCCCTGAGGGCTGGACTGGACCACGCCCACCGTCCCGCCGTGCGCGATGGCGATGAGGCCGCAGAACGTGAGCCCGAGGCCGAGCCCGCCCTTTTTCGTGGAACTGTACGGGACAAAGATCCGGTCCCAGCGGTCCCGCGGGATCCCGACGCCACTGTCAATCACGTCGATGTGCAGCTCTTCGGCCTCAATTCTCACCGTCACGTCGACCTCGCGGCGGGCGCGATCGTCCGGAATGGCGTCAATGGCGTTTCTCACGAGGTTCACGATGGCGCCGAACAGCTTGTCTTCATCCACATCGAGGTACACGTGCCGATGTCCGGTCTCGTTCCGGAACGAGAGTTTCACATGGCGGGCCTGGGCCATGGACGAACATAGGCCAACGGCGTCCGACACCAGGCGCACCACGTCCCGGCGCCTCACGGTCAACATGCCGTTGCGCAAGAACGCCGTGAAGTCGCGCGCAATTCGGTTGGCGTATTCGGAGGCGGATCGCATCCGCTCGAGGATCTCGCGCGCCTTCTCTCCGAGGTTCGGCTCGAGCCTCGGCAACAGCTCCGACATCTGCCGAATGGCGGCGAGCGGCGTGCCGAGCTCGTGCACCAGCGCCTGCGTGGCCATCACGAGGTAGTCCACGCCTCTCCCGCGCTCGCGCCGGGTCAGCTCGCGCAAATATTCCACCAGCTTCTCCGACATCTCGTTCACGTGCGCGGCGAGCACGCCAATTTCGTCCGACCGCGCCACGTCGACGTGCGCCGCGAAATTCCGGTCGGCAATCTCGTCCACGGCCTCGGTGATGCGCTTGAGCGGGCGCGTGATGAGTTCGGCGCCTACGAACGACAGCACGCCGGTCAGCACGAGGAGCGCGCCGCCCAGAATGGCCATGTCGTGCAGAAGATCGCCGAGCTGAGCGGTGATGATGCGATAGTTCATCACGATCTCGACGATGTATCGGCTCCCCTGCTCCGACTCGGGGATGAACGCTTTCATCACGGTCGTGCCGTCGACGTGATCGAGAGCCGTCTGCATGTGGCCCGTGGACAAAGCGCGGTCTTTGAGCCGGACGTCGAGGTCGTGATCGGCATAGCGATAGGCGCCGTACATGACAGGCTGATTGGCGATATCGATCCAGGAGACGCCTTTGTACGAGTAGCGGATGGGCTTCTCGTCGAACGTCCTGTTCAGCACGGCGATGGACAGGATGTCGGGCTCCGTCGCCAGGATGTGGCGAATGGTGCTGTTGACGCTGACCACCTGTTCGTAGCCGGGAATGGACGTCTGGACGTAAAACGGATCGATGATGTAATCCGTCGTGCCGTCGTAGTAGTAGCCCCACTTGTCGACCTTGGACGGATCGGAGGCGGCGTTGGCGAACGGCCCAGACCAGTAGTTTTTCCCCGCAGTGCCGTACGTGGACGCCTGGGGCCTTCCGGCGAGCAGATCGCGGAAGGCGATGTACCATTTGCCCATGCCGCGCGTGGAAAGGCCAATCTCGCGCGGATCCGACGAGCGCACGCCGACGATGTCGTCCGCGGTGGGCGCGAGAAGCGTGATGCCGCTCACGCCGAGCTCTGCGGATAGCTGGCGCAACTGTTCGTTCGTCACGTCCCGCCAGTGGGGCGGCAGCTGCTTTTCAATCGCGATGGAGGCAATCCGCAGCTCGTTGCCGAGCAGATTGTCGATGTAGGCTTGCCCGGCCTCGCTCGACTCGACCTCGAGCTCAATCTGTTGCGCGAGGAGTTGCGCCTGCTTGTCCGCGCTCTTGAGCATCTGCTGCCTGGCGACGCTGTAAAACAGCGTCCCGCCGAGCGCGAGTACCACGAGCATGGCGCCGAAGAGGATGGCGATGATCTTGTAGCGCAACGAGAAGCGCACGCGGGGATGAGCGTTCACCTGCATGCTGTCCCGCCTTTACGCGTGCTTTCTCGTGCAGGTGCGAATGATGTGGGCGAGTTCCGCTGTGGCGGTGGCGACGTCATCGTTGAAGATGAGGAAATCGAACTGATCCGACAGCGACTCCTCGTATTTGAGGCGCTGCATGCGGATGCGGATGTCTTCCTCTTTGTCGCCGCGGTGGTGAAGTCTTCCTTCGAGATCGTCGAGGCACGTCGGGCGGACGTAGATCAGGATGACGCGATCGCCAAACACGCGCTTCATGTTGAGCGCGCCGTTCACGTCGATGTCCTTGATGATGATGCGGCCCTCGTTGAGGGCCCGCTCGTAGCTCAACAGGTGCGTGCCGTACAAGTTCCCGTGGATGGTCTCGTACTCGAGGAATTCGCCCCGCTCGGCCATGCGCATGAACTCTTCGCGGGACACGAAGTAGTAGGGATTGCCGTTCGTCTCACCCGGCCGCATGGGCCTCGTCGAAAACGACGGGATGAAGGTCAGGCCGAGATCGTACCGGTCCCGAAGCGCGTTGATGAGCGTGTTTTTCCCTGCCCCGGAAGGCCCGGACAGGATGAAGAGCAGGCCCTTCGTATGCGTCTCCCCCTCTGGTTCGTAGGTCATGAGATCGGACAGCTTGCACGAGAGCGCGTCGCAAATTCGTTCTAACACCCGGAGATCCACGCGGGTGATGGCGTTCTTCTTCATGGCGTAGAGCGTGTTCTTGTTGACACCGGACCGTTTCACCAGATCGGGAATTTTCCAGTTTCGCTCAGAGAGGAGCCGATCCAGGTGAAAGCGAATTTGACTCACGGGCATCCATCCCCGCAGGCAAGTTTCTAATCAGTATACTGAGTTCAGGTGCAATTGTACAGGCATCGTTGGACAACGCGGCGATAGGCGCCGCGAAGGAAGGAGCGTTGCCCCATGACGGCGCTGGCTTGGGCCGCGGCCGTAAGCCTCGCGGCGTGGATCTTCCTGCTTTTCGGGCGCGGCTTCTATTGGCGCACGGCGCTCTCCATGAACACCGCAAGGATGGCGGCCGAGGCCAGGGCGCCCCGCGCGTGGCCGGCCGTGTGGGCCGTGGTGCCCGCGCGCAACGAGGCGGACGTCTTGCCGAGGACGCTTCCGACGCTTCTCTCGCAGGCGTACCCCGGTGAGTTCCACGTCGTGCTCGTGGACGATCACAGCACAGACGGCACGGCGGAGGTGGCCGAGCGCCTTGCGTCGGAGCTTAGGCTCGCGCATCGTCTGCGCGTGGTGCGCGCGGATGCGCTTCCGCCTGGGTGGGCGGGCAAGGTGTGGGCCATGCAGAATGGTCTCAGGCACGTGCCGGACGATGCGGCGTACGTGCTGTTCACGGACGCGGACATCTCGCATTCACCGACGAGCGTCCAGGCCCTCGTGGCGCGGGCCGAGCGAGACGGGTTGGACCTCGTCTCGCTCATGGTTCGGCTCAGGGCCGAGAGCGCATGGGAAAAGCTCCTCATTCCAGCGTTCGTCTACTTCTTCGCGAAGCTGTACCCGTTCGCGTGGGTCGCTCACCCTAGGCGAAGGACCGCGGCCGCGGCGGGCGGATGCGTGCTCGTCAGGCGCCGCCTGTTGCCCACGCCCCCGGGGCTTGAGGCCATTCGCGACGCCGTGATCGACGACTGTGCGCTCGCTCGGCTCGTGGCGGATGGCGGCGGGCGCCTCTGGCTCGGGCTTGGCGACGACGTGGTGAGCGTGCGGGCGTACGGAACCCTCGGCGAAATCTGGCGGATGATTGCGCGCACCGCGTTCGTGCAGCTGCGGTTCTCCACCGTGCTCCTCTTGGGCACCGCCCTCGGCATGCTCCTCTTGTACGCCGTGCCACCCGCTGCCGCAATCGCCGGCCTCGTGGGTCTTCTGGCGGGCGCGCCGGGGAGCCTCGCCGCTTTGTGCCTTGGCGGGCTCGCGTACGCCATCCTCGCCTCGACCTTCGTGCCGATGCTCCGGTGGTACCGCCTGTCTCCGGCGCGATCCGCCCTGCTTCCCTTGGCCGGCGTCCTGTACACCCTCATGACCCTCGACTCCGCCAGGCGGTTCTGGCTCCGCACGGGCGATCACTGGAAGGGTCGGCCGTACGAAATGCGCCGCCCGTGACGGGTGTTCTGTGGCGACTGCCGCGCGGCGCCTGAGCCCCGCGCAGCAGGTAGTCGAAACCTAACGTCTCCGCCTCATCTCGACGCCTGTCCCTTTGTTTCGACATCTTTCGCTTTCCAACGCGGCCGCCGTGCGCTACACTTCGACATGCAAGGCAGATTGGCATCACTCGACATCTTGACCGGCGCGGAAGAATCGGGGCTTCGTCCCGATTCTTCCTGTGCTTTTAGGGGGCTTGTCGACAACCCGCCGATCCGCCCAATCTCTCGCCGCACAAAGGAGCGCATGCTGCGTTGAACCACGATTTTCGCCGCGCCTATCCCTACGCCCTGCTCGCCATTGGGCTCACGGTGCCCTTCTGCGCAGCCTGGGGCTTGTACGGACAGACCCAAAGCCTTCTGTGGATCCTCATCGCCGTCGCGTGCGGGCTGGAATTCTTCCCCCTCCAGCTTCCCGGCGGGCGGCAGTGGTCCACGTCCGTCTTCTGCTATGTGTGGGCGGCCGATCAATTCGGTTTCTGGGCGGCGAGCACCACCATCTTGTTCAGCGTCATCGCGGCATTCCTTCGTTCTGTCGACGGCAAGCTCACGGGCGCACACCTGAGGCGCCTTCTCATCTCGCTCGGCACGCACCAACTCGCGCTCGTCCCGGCTTACGCCGCGCTTCGCCACGCGCTCTTTCTGCCCTACTTGATTCGATCCGCCCTCGCCGCCGTCCTGTTCGAACTCGCGCGCCTCACAGCCCTCGCGTGCTTTCACGGCTCAATGCGGCGGCTCGGCGCGGCATTTGGGGCGCTTCGCGGCCTTCACCCAGCGGCACTCCTCATTCCCGCGTCGCTCGCCTCGCTTCTCTCCGCGCACGAAGCGGATTGGGCCGTCACGCTTCCCACCGCGGCGCTGTTTTTGAGCTTTCTCTGGTTATCCCGCGCCCACGCGCGGCTCGCCGACGAGTGTGAGTCGGCTCGCCAGACGTACCGGGTCATCGCCGAGAACTCGGCCGATCTCGTCCTCATCGCTGCGCCGAGCGGCGAGATCACCTTCGCGTCTCCCGGCTTCCTCGCCTCCGCCGGGCTCAGCCGCGAATCCCTCGTCGGCCGCTCCGTGTTCGATCTCGTCGCGCCCGAAGACTTCGCCCGCTTCGACGAACTCTTCACGCCGGCTGGCGCAGACGGCCAGGAGCACGATGTGGCGCTTGAGATTGACGACGTGCGCGTCAACGTGGCGCTGCGCCTGACGCTCATCCGCTCGGGCACCCATTCCCCGAGCTACATCCTCCAAGCCCGCGACCTTGCGCCGCGCCTCCGGCGTGAAGCCAGCCGCCTGCGCGATGAGCGGCTCGAAGCCGTCGGCCAGCTCGCCGCGAGCATCGCGCACGAGTTTCGCAACCCTTTGACGACCGTGATGGGTTTTGTGCAATTGTTTCGCTCGCAGTTCGACGAACTCGCGCCCGGCGCATACGAGGCCATCTGGGGCGAGCTCGAGCGGATGAAGGACGTGACCGATTCCCTCATGGTCCTCGCCAGGCCCGAGGCCTTCAAACCCATTCCGTGCGATCTCGCCGAGATGGCCCGCGCCGCCATCGGAGCGTGCGAACCGCTCGCCCTCGAACGAGGCGTCCCGGTCGATCTCGGCCCGCTGCCGCCGGCCCAGGTGCTCGGCCACCCAGGCCAATTGCGGCAAATGATGGTTCACCTCCTGCGAAACGCCATCGAGGCGGCCGCGGAAACCCGAGGACGAGTGGTTCTGTGGGTCACGTCGACGGAGGCCGAGGCCATCGTGCACATCCAGGACACGGGGCCAGGCATTCCGGACTCAGTACTCGAGCACCTCGGCGAGCCGCTGTACCACACGAAGGAAAAGGGGACGGGCCTCGGGCTGATGGTGGTGCATCGCATCGTGCAACAGCACGGCGGCCAGATCCACATTCGCCGCACCGAGGCACCCATCGGCACCGCGGTAGAAGTGCGCCTTCCGATATCCCGCAGGTGACGCGCTCGTGACGCGCCCTCTCCACGCGCTGGGCGGGGCGCCTGCCCCTTGTGTCGGACAGAACCTGGCGTGCGACCAACGCCCACCATCTTTCCAACGCATGTCTTTGACAGACAAGCCTGTCGTAGCTTATAAATGATGACGAGCTGCCCATCTGTAAGCGCTGACAGCCGGAGAGACAAACAATCGGTTGTTTACATGGGCAAGCGCCAGCCAATTCGAAGGGAGGTGCACACGGTGAACGACACGCAGAAGCCGTCCACGAAAGCGAAGCGGTGGTGGTACCTGCTCATCCTCGCACCCGTCATCGGATCGCTGTTTCCGGGCCTGTACGGATCGCTCAAGCCGGAGTTGTGGGGCATCCCGTACTTCTACTGGTACCAGATGCTCTGGATCATCATCGCGGCCATCATCACCGCATTTTTGTACAACATCCTCAAGGACGACTGAGGGTAAGGGGGTGAGCGCATGCAGATCAACTGGACTGCGTTCTCTATTTTTATTATTTTCTTTCTCTTTGTCGCCGTTCTCGGCTTTGTCGCCGCGAGATGGCGGCGCGGTGACCTGTCCCACCTGGAGGAATGGGGACTCGCCGGGCGCCGATTCGGAACGCTCATCACGTGGTTCCTCGTGGGTGGAGATCTGTACACCGCCTATACCTTCATCGCCGTGCCGGGACTCATGTATGGAAAAGGCGCGCTCGGCTTTTACGCCGTGCCGTACACCACGGTCGTCTATCCCATCTTCCTGTTGATTCTGCCGAGATTCTGGTCCGTCGCGAGATCGAAAGGCTACGTCACCGCCTCCGACTTCGTGCAGGGGCGCTACGGGGATCGCCTGCTGTCCTTCGCCGTGGCGCTGACAGGTATCGTGGCGACCATTCCGTACATCGCCCTGCAGCTCACGGGCATGCAGGCCGTCATCACGGCCATGGGCATCCCAGGCAGCTGGCCGCTCATCATCGCGTTCATCATTCTGGCTCTGTTCGCCTACACGAGCGGCCTGCGCGCGCCGGCGATGATCGCGATCGTCAAAGACCTGATGATCTACATCACCATCATCGTGGCCGTCATCCTCATCCCCATCAAGCTCGGCGGGTTCGGGCCTATCTTCCACGCGTCCGCCGCGGCGCTCGCGAAGCACCATCCGCCGGGTTCCATCGCGCTGTCGCCGAAGCTGTACGCGACGTACGGGACGCTCGCACTGGGTTCCGCGCTCGCGCTGTTCCTCTACCCGCACGCGGTCACGGGCGTGTTCAGCGCCTCCAGCCGCCGCGTGGTGAAGCGGAACATGGCGCTCCTGCCGGCCTACTCGTTCGCGCTCGGCATCATCGCGCTGCTCGGTTACATGGCGCTCGCCGCAGGCGTTCACACGAAATCGACGAGCGAGGCCGTTCCGCTCCTGTTCCTGAAGGAGTTCCCGACCTGGTTCGCAGGGTTTGGCTTCGCCGCCATCGGCATCGGCGCGCTGGTTCCTGCGGCCATCATGTCCATCGCATCGGCCAACCTGTTCACGCGCAACATCTACAAGGCGTTCTTCGTGCCAAATGCCTCGCATGAGAACGAGGCGCGCGTGGCGAAGATCGTGTCGCTCATCATCATCCTGCTGGCGCTCGTCTTCATCCTCGGATTTCCGCAGCAGTACGCCATCAGCATGCAGCAGGTGGGCGGCATCCTCATCCTGCAGACGCTGCCGACGGTCGTGTTCGGCCTGTTCACGCGCTGGTTCCACCGCCGCGGGCTGTTCCTCGGCTGGCTGGTGGGTATCGTGCTCGGCGTCCTCATGTGGGCGAGCACCGGCTACCAGTCCACGAGCTACACCGTGGGCGGCGTGACCGCGTACGCCGGCATCTGGGCGCTCATTGTCAATATCGTCATTGCGGTCGTCTTCAGCGCCATCTTCCGGGCCATGGGCCTGTCGAACGGCGAAGACGAGACGAGCCCGTCCGACTACCGCGTGGACGTGGAGGCGTCCGCCTGAAGGTGGCCACAACCCATCGCGCAAAAACGGGGCCCCACCCGCGGGCCCCGTTTCGTTTTGCACACGCCAGATTCTCATGCGCGGCGCGCCGAGGTGCAGGGGTACAAGGTTCGGGCGAGAACCTCGCCCAGTGCAACGTTCATCGCAATACTCAGGCAGACGGCCATGGTGTACGCCGTGGCAAACGGGAGCCCCGCGACGTGCACGCTGAGCCAGGTGAATCCGCGGTTCAGCGCGTTGGTGTCGAGAAACACATAGCTTCGCACGGCCCAGCGCCTGTGCGCGTCAGGGCGGCGCTTTCGTGCCATCCAGTACACCCAAAACGCCGCCACGAGCCAGTACACGTTCAGCAAATTGAAGGCGACGGTGACCACCTCGCCGCCCGTCGCCTCCGGCGCGAGATAACCGCTCGTCCCGTCGACGCCGAGGACGCCCGCGAGGTACAGATAGCCCACGGCGCGATGCAGCACCGGGTGCGCGCGGGCCCGCGTCCAGCCGAAATTCAGCGCGCCCGCCAGGATGGCGACGAGTGCGCTCGCGACGTGAACGTGAAGGGCGACGAGCCACGCCCCGTGCGACAGATGGCGATGAAGGCTCGTCTTGTGCGCGAGGAACGACACATCCCCCGGATCCGCGATGAAGCTCGCGTAGGCCATGTACACGACGTAAAGCGCGGCCGCCAAGAAGACGGCTCCGCCAACCCACCCGAGCCTCTTCCTCGTTCGAGACGACGCCACAGAAACCCCTCCATCGGCCAAGGTCCGCCGTATCCTTCTCGGCCGATGGCTTGAATCCCTGCTCACGGGTAGATGTGGAGCCCCCGTGCGTCGGGAATGCCACACTTTCGATAAAAGTACGTGTTGATCACGTCCCGCCACTCGACGGCGCGCTGCATCTGATCCTCGAGCCGCGCGAGGACGCGCTCGAAGCGGACGGGATCGATCCGCCCCTGAAGCCGCCGCCACGCCTCGATCATCCAGGCCACCGCCTCGACGCCGTCGAAGTGCGCGTCGTAGATGTGCTGAATGACCGTCTTCCCGGAGTGGAGCACGTGCGTGTACGGCACATGATGGAAGAAGAGGAGAAGCTCGTCGGGGCACGTCTCCAGGTGCTCGTACAGGCTTCGCATCGGCTCGTGGTACTGGCCGGTGTAGCCCGTGCCCGTGGCCATCGTCCGATCCACGCCGACACCTCGCCAATCCGCGTAGTGGTACGTGCCCCATTTTGAGTACTCGTAGCCCTCCGGATTGGGCCCGTCGTGGTGGCCGGGGTTCACCATCCAGCCCACGCCGAGCGGCGCGGTGTACGCCTCGTACGCCGGCCAGGAGGCCATGAGGATGCCCACCACCGTGCGGACGACATCCGGATCGTCGCCGTACGTGAGCCGCGCCCACTCCCGCGCGATCCCGGCGGGATCGAGCGACGGATCCCAAGCGAGTCGGCCGAACGCGTACAGGTTCGCCTGCGCCAGCGAGTGCCCCGTCCAGTTGACATCGTCGCCCACGTTCGCGACGCCCGCCACGCCGCCGTGCGGCCGCCCGAACAACCTGCCGCTCGCGATCTCGGCCACCGTCGATCCCGGCCCGCGCGCGTGCGTGTCGAAGTCGAGCACCTCTTTCCACATCGGCGCGAGATAGCACACGTGGCGCTGCTGGCCGGTGTACTCCTGCGTGATCTGGAACTCGAGCATCACGTTCGTCGCAGAAAGCCCGCCGAAGAGCGGCGAGACCGGCTCGCGCACCTGAAAGTCCATCGGCCCGTTCTTGATCTGAATCAGGACGTTGTCCAGGAAGCGGCCGTCGAGCGGCACGAAGTGATCGTACGCCGCCCGGGCGCGGTCGGCGCGCCGGTCCCGCCAGTCCATGAGGCAGTTGTACACGAAGGCCCGCCAGATGACCACGCCGCCGTGAGGCGCCAGCGCTCGGGCGAGCATGTTCGCGCCGTCGGCATGATCGCGCCCGTAGGTGAAGGGACCGGGCCGGAACTCGGAGTCCGCTTTCACGAGGAAGCCGCCGAAGTCCGGGATGTGCCGGTAGATGCGATCCGCCGTCGCGCGCCACCAGTCCTCAACGCGCGGATCGAGCGGATCCGCGGTCGGCAGGTCGCCGAGATCGACGGGGCTCGCGAAGTTGATGCTGAGGAACACCCGGATGCCGTACGGGCGAAACACGTCGGCCAGCCGCGCGACGCCCGGCAGATGCGCCTCGGTGAGGAAGCGCGTCTCGGTCTCGTGCACGTTGACGTTGTTGATGGCGATGGCGTTCACGCCGACAGACGCCAAAAGCCGCGCGTAATCCCGTACGCGCCCCTCGTCAAAATCGATTTGACCACCGCGGTAAAACAGCGATTTCCCCGCGTACCCGCGCTCAATCGTGCCGTCGGCGTTGTCCCAGTGATCCAGCATCCGCCAGGCGTTCTTGGGTGAGGAGACGCAAGGCTCGTGGAGCGGTTCGCCGAGCCGCAGGCGGCGGATGAGGTGGAACACGCCGTACAGCACACCGGCGGGCGTCCGCGAGACGACTGCGACGCCTTGCCCATCCACCGGCAAGATGGCGTAGGCCTCGTCCGAAGGCGCGCCGGCGAGCGCAGCCTGCGCGGCCTCGCGAAGCCCGCGTGGCATCGCCGACAATAGCCCCATGGCGACGCAAGGCACACTCGGCGCACCGCCCGGGTCTCTCGCCAAGCGCGCCGGGCTTTCCCCGCACGCCGCGCGGACCGCGCGCCCCCACTCCGCCGCCGCGGTGCAAAGGAGCGGATCATCCGCCGGGCCGTACACCGCCATCCGCCGCGCCGCTTCCGGCACGGCGCGGGGCAGCGGGCTCTCCTGCAACCAAGCGCGGTAGTCGAGATCGCCCTCAGGGATGTTCGTCAAGGCGCTTCACCTCACACGTAGCCGTTGGCGAGAAAACCGCCATCGGCGATGAGAATGGTGCCCGTGACGTAGTCGGAATCGCTTGAGGCGAGAAACACCGCGGGGCCCGCGATGTCGTCGGGTTGGCCCATACGGCCGGCCGGGATGCGCGCGACGAGCTTCTCCGGCTTGTGAATGCCGCGCCGGATGTAATCGCGCACAATCTCCGTCATGATGAAGCCCGGACTGATGGCGTTCACCTGGATGTTGTGCTTCGCCCACTCCACCGCGAGCGCCTGCGTGAGCTGGCGCACGCCGCCCTTGCTCGCCGCATACGTCGCCCGCTCCGGGATGCCCGCGTGCGCGACGACAGACGTGATGTTGATGATTTTTCCGCCCTGCCCGCGCGCAATCATGCCGCGCCCCACCGCCTGGCAGAACAAAAACGTGCCGTCGAGGTTGATGTTCAAGCACGCCTTCCATCGATCGAAGGAGAGATCCGTGGACGGGGCCGCCACGGAGATGCCCGCCGCGTTGACCAGAATGTCGATCCGGCCAAATCGCTCCTCGGCCGCCGCGACCGCGCGCTCGACGTCCGCCGGATTCGACACGTCGCACACGACCGGCAACGCGGCGCGCCCCGTTTGCGACGCAATCCACTGCGCCTGCGCCTCGAGCTCAGCCTCCGTCCGGCTCACAAGGCAGACGTCCGCACCCTCCTGCGCGAATCGGCGCGCAATCGCGGCTCCGATGCCCCGCCCGCCGCCGGTGACGAGCGCCACCTTATCTTGTAACCGCATGCTCAGGACCTCCTCACGCGCCGGTCAGGGGCCAAAGAACGCCGGATGCCGGGCTTTGATCCCTGGCAGATCCTCCATCAGCTTCGCCAGGTGATGATGCATCGCCTCCGCGGACCGGTCGGCATTGCCCGAAAGCACGGCCTCGGCGACGCGCTCGTGCTCCCCGACGAGCCGCTTCATCCGCTCGGGCTCGAACAGCGACAACATCCGCACCCGGTTGAGATGCCCACGCATCTGCGCCACGATGGCCGTGAGCGTCTCATTGTCGAAGTGCTGCAGAAAAATCTGGTGAAACGCATCGTCCGCGTGCATAAATTGAAGCGCGTCCCCCGCTTCGGCCGCCTCCCGCTGATCTTGGAGCGATCTCGCCATCTCCCTCTCCAGCCGGGCGCGGACCGACGCATCCTGCGCGACGTCCTCCGCGACGCGGCGGATGACCGAAAGCTCCAGGCTCTCCCGGACGAATCGGGTCTCTTCCACCTGCCGCTCCGAAATCAAAGCCACCTTCATGCCCCGCTGGGGCAGCACCTCAATGAGCCGCTCCATCGCAAGCGCGCGCACCGCTTCGCGCACCGGCGTGCGGCTCATGTTCAACATGCGCGTGAAGTCCGACTCGTACACCGTCTGCCCCGGATGCAGCCGAAGCGACAAGATCTCCTCGCGGATGACCTCGTACGCCTGTTCTCCGAGCGTCTTTTTGGCCACACCGTAGGTCACACCCGCGATCACGTCTCCACCTCCTCGCAGTCCCACGTCGATGGTATTTTACCGTATACTTGTATACCCAAGCAACGCCGTATTCATCTACCCATTGCGCGCCGCCGACTCAGAAGCCAGCGGCGCCTCCGAGGTGATCCATCTCAACCCATCGACTTGATGGCCTGCGCCAGGTTGGCGACGTTCGGCGTGCCAATTCCGGAGGCCCGATCGTACCCGGGCACCGCGGACCAATACCAGTTGTTCCCCGTCGTCAAGTCGTTGAACGGCTGATTCGCGCCGTACCCATTCTGCTGCATGAGTTGGTAGAAGACCGGGTCGAGGAATCCGACTCGGCCGCCGACGTACTGATCGATGAGCGCCGTGATGCCGTTCAGCTGCGGCGCCACAAAGCTCGTGCCACCGTAGCCCGCCAGCCAGCCGCCCCCTGCGCTCCAGTACACGAGATAGCCCGTCTCCGGATCCGCGTCCATCGAGACGTCCGGCAGGTTGCGGCCCGGGTAGTTGCTTGGCAGGTTGTAGGTGAAGGGAGAGCCGTACAGCACGCCCTGCGAGTCGGTGAAGGCCTGGTTGGCCGCGCTGTTCTGGACGCCGCTCACGCCATTTTGATACCACGGGCGCGGGAAGATGACGCTCACGCCGCCGCCTGTCCCGATGGGGAACAGGCCTTGATAGCCGAGATTCTGCAAATACTGCCACGACCACGGCTGCTCCTGCGTGATGTTGACTTTGCCGAGCGAAAACGTGGCGGAAAACGGTACCGTCGTGCCACCCGCGGCCGTGACGAACGGATCCGACGCCGGGAAGTCAACCGTCAGAGGCGTGGAGAATCCCTGCGAGGGCGGGAAATCGCGAGCGGTATCGTACGCACCCGAATCTCCGGCGGCAGCATAGACGGAGATGCCCTGTGCCGCCGCCTCCATGAACGCCTGTGTGAAGGCGAGCAGCTCGTCGACGTACGACTGGCCCTGGTTCATCTGAGGCAAATAGTCGATCTCCGGCTGCCCCCAGCTCACGGACAAGGAGTCCACCTGGTTGTCGGAGACCGCTTGGTAGAACGCGTCGATAAAGCCCTGATCCGTATTGGGCGCGTCGTACACCACGACGTTGGCGTCTGGCGCGATGCCCCCCGCCTGCTCGACGTCGAGCGCCGTCTCGACCGACCCATCGTCCATCTGCCCGCCGCCGTCGACGTTCACCATCTGAATGCGGTTTTGCGCGACGTGCAGCCCGATGCCCTTCCAGTAGGTGTAGGCGTCCTGTGGGTTAAAGCTCGAAAGCGTGACAATGCCGACTGTCTCGCCCTTGCCGGTGATGCCTTTTTGATAGAGCGGATTGACGTCGTACCGGTTCGCCGTATCGCCGACGGTGTAGCTCCCCGGCGTGCCCGTCGCCGTGCTGCCTCCTTGCGGCAGCACCGCTTTAGGAGACGGCATCCCCGACACATGCGGCGTCTTTACGGTGAGCGACTGCGCCGCGTTCGCCGTATCGAGGCCCACCACCGCGAGCACGTTGGTGAGGAGCGCCACCGGAATCTGCGGCGGCTTCTTCGGCGCGCGGAACACCTGGCCGTTTGCCTTGAACAGGTCGATCACGGTGTTGAACGCGTGATCAAACTGCTGGATGGTCCCTTGCACCTGGAGATCCAGGTGATCCGCGCTGACGTTCACCACCTGCAGGCCGTACTGCTCAAGCTCCTGCTCGATTTGCTGGATGGTCTGATCCGACGGCGCGAACTGCGCGGCAAATTGGCTCGTCGTCAAAAACTTGTGATACTGCGCGCTGCCCGGCGTCTCCGTCTGCTGGATATAGTTCTGCAAAGCCGTCGGGTTCTGCACGTGCAGAATGACCGACGCCGTGACGGTCTGACTCGCGTTGGCAGGCCCCAGATCTTGCGCATTTTCCGTCGACGGATTCGCGAGCGGCGCCGCCTGCACAGCGTCCGCGTCCATGGTCGGCACCCCGACGGCCAGCATGCCGAGCGCGGCCGGGAGCCCAAAAGCCAGTCTTTTCCACAGTCCCACAAGAACGCCCCCTGACGTCCGAATCGAAGCTTGCGCGGGATGGATTCGGCAACGGCGGTGAGGATTCCTGCAACGAAATGCATCGATTTTTGTAGAAAAAGCAGGAAAGCGGCGCAAGTCGCAACTCGCTCGACTTTGCGCCGCCCTTCCATCGCGCCGAGGCTCAAGGCGAGAACTCGCCAGGCCATCCTCACGCCCCCACGAGATTGCCCGATGCGGGGATGTCTTCTTCCACCGTGGTTGCCTCCAGCACGCGCGCTTGGAGTTCCCGCGCGTGCCGCTCGGTTTCTTCTTCGCTCCAGCCGCACGCCGCCGCCATGTACCGGATGACGGCGTTCTGGTTCTCCCGCACCCAGTCGATGTCGAAGTACAGCGCGCCCGTCCGACGGATGAAGAAGTCGGACGGCGTCGCCACCATCTCGTGCCGCAGGCCGTACTCCAATTCCGCGTACACATCCAGCCTCAGCCCATGCGCCTCTGCGCGATCGCGCCCGGACGCGAGCAGGTTGAAGACGAGATCGACGTTGGTGCCATAGCGGCGGGCGAGGCGCCTCGCGTCCTCCTCCGCCAGGCCGAGCTTCACGCCGCGCTGCACGCGATCCTCGACAAACGCCGGCATCTTGTCCGATCCGCCGAAATCCCCGCCCGAATACGGGATCTTGTCCGTGGTGCACGGTCCGAAGCGCCGGCCGTCTTCGGCGAGATCGCGCGCCACCATGTCGACCACCTTCTCGGCCATCTTGCGGTAGCCGGTGAGCTTGCCACCCGCGATGGTGAGAAGCCCGGACGGCGAGACAAACACCTCGTCCTTGCGCGAGATCTCGGACGGATCTTTGCCTTCCTCGTGGATGAGCGGCCGAACGCCCGCCCAACTGCTCTCGATGTCCGCCGCCGTCAGCTTGACGCTTGGGAACATGGAGTTCACGCAGTCGATGAGATAATCGCGATCCGCCTTGGTCATGCGCGGATGGACGAGATCGCCGTGGTAATCCGTGTCGGTGGTGCCGATGTAGGTCTTGCCGTCGCGCGGAATGGCGAAGACCATGCGCCCATCGGGCACGTCGAAGTACACGGAATTGCGCAGCGGAAACCGCTTGCCATCCACCACGATGTGCACGCCCTTGGTGTGGTGCAGCGTCTTGCCGGATTTCGATCCGTCCTTCTCCCGGAGTTCATCGACCCAGGGGCCGGTGGCGTTGACGACCTTCTTCGCCCGAACGATGAAAGTCTCGCCGGAGAGCACGTCTTCGACCTCGGCACCCGCGACGCGGCCGTGATCGTAGAGGAAGCCGGTGGCCTTCGCGTAGTTGAGCGCAAGCCCGCTCATCTCCACCGCCTTCTTCAGAATCTCAAGCGTGAGGCGCGCGTCGTCCGTCCGGTATTCGACATAATAGCCGGCGCCCTTCAGTCCCTCTCGGCGCAGCAGCGGCTCGATCTCAAGCGCCTGCTCGGCGCTCAGCATCTTGCGCCGCTCGGATCGCTTGACGCCCGCGAGCTTGTCGTAGATGTAGATGCCCACGCTCGTCGCCAGCCACCCGTACGTGCCGCCCTCGATGATGGGCAACAGCATCCACACGGGCGTCGTGATGTGCGGGCCGTTCTCGTAGACGATGGCGCGTTCCTTGCCCACTTCGGCCACAAGCCCCACCTCAAACTGCTTCAGATACCGCAGGCCGCCGTGCACGAGCTTCGTCGACCGATTGGACGTGCCTGCGGCGAAGTCCTGCATCTCGACGAGGGCCGCCTTCATGCCCCGCGCCGTCGCATCGAGCAGGATGCCCGCCCCCGTGATGCCGCCGCCGATGATGAGCAGATCCAACGGCTCGCCGGCCATCTCTGCTTTGATGGCCGATCTCGCCGCGATCGAAAACCGCCCCTCCGCCATCTCATGTGCCTCCTTTGCGTCCGAACAAGAGAAAAAACCACAAACCAAGCGCCCTTCCGGCACCTGACCTGTGGTTTTCTCATCATCTCAACCATGCTTGATGAACTTGTCAAGTTCATTATACCGTCCGCGAAGGCGCGGATCCACGAGCCGTCAGATGTCCTCCTGCGCCCAACCCATCGTGCGCTCCACGGCGCGCTGCCATCCGCGATACAGGCGCGCCCGTGTTTCCGCGTCCATCTGTGGATCGAAACGGCGCTCGATGTCTCCGCTCCGGGCGATCTCGTCCTTGGACCAGAACCCCACCGCGAGCCCGGCGAGATACGCCGCGCCAAGCGCCGTGGACTCGGTGATCCGCGGCCGCTCCACCGGCACGCCGAGAATGTCCGCCTGGAACTGCATGAGCAGGTTGTTCGCCACCGCGCCGCCATCGACCCGGAGCGATTTGAGCTCGATGCCAGAGTCCCTCTGCATCGCGTCGAGGATGTCTTTCGTCTGGTACGCGAGCGAATCGAGCGTAGCGCGGATGATGTGCTCCTTGCGGGTTCCGCGTGTCAAGCCGAAGATGGCGCCGCGAGCGTACATGTCCCAATACGGCGCACCGAGGCCGGCGAACGCCGGCACAACGTACACGCCGCCTGTGTCCTCCACCTTGCTCGCAAAGTATTCCGAGTCGGCCGCCGCATCGAAGAAGCGCAGCCCGTCGCGCAGCCACTGAATCGCTGCGCCCGCGATGAAGACGCTTCCCTCAAGCGCATACGTGACTTTGCCGTCGAGCCCCCAGGCAATGGTCGTCAGCAGCCCGGACGGCGACGCCACGGGCTTCTCGCCTGTGTTCATGAGCATGAAGCAGCCGGTGCCGTACGTGTTCTTGACCATACCCGGTTCGAAGCACGTCTGCCCAAAGAGCGCCGCCTGTTGATCTCCTGCGATCCCGGCGATGGGAATGTTCGCGCCGCCAAACGTGTGTTCATCGGTGTGGCCGTAGATGGACGAGGAGGGCCGGACCTCAGGCAGCATGGCGCGCGGGATGCCGAGCAGCTTGAGGAGATCGTCGTCCCAATCGAGCGTGTGAATGTTGAAGAGCATCGTGCGCGACGCGTTCGTGTAGTCCGTCACGTGGACCTTGCCGCGCGTCAGGTTCCACACAAGCCAGGTGTCGATGGTACCGAAAAGCAACTCTCCTCGCTCGGCGCGCTCGCGGGCGCCCTCGACGTGATCGAGAATCCATTTGATCTTCGTGCCGGAGAAGTAGGCGTCGATGACAAGGCCCGTCTTGTCGCGGATGGCATCGGCGTGACCGGCCGCCTTCAGCTCATCGCAGATATCGGCCGTGCGGCGATCCTGCCAGACGATGGCGTTGTAGACAGGCTTGCCGGTCTCCTTGTCCCACACCACCGTGGTCTCGCGCTGGTTGGTGATCCCGATGGCCGCCACCTGTTCCGGGGACACGGCGGCCTTCTCGAGCACCTCTCGCGCGACGCCGCTCTGCGTGCCCCAGATCTCCATCGGGTCATGTTCGACCCAGCCGGGCTTCGGATAGATCTGGGTGAACTCCTTCTGGGCGATGCTGTGAATGCGCCCGGCGCGATCGAACAGAATCGCGCGGGAGCTGGTTGTGCCTTGGTCGAAGGCGAGGATAAACGTTCGAGCGTCCATGGCACCCTCCACAAAAACACCGAATGAGTCGCTGCGAGATACAAACAAACGGCGGACAAAGTCCGCATGGAGAACCACGCGTCATTGCCGCCGTCTCAGACGCTCAGAGGCAAAGCTTTCAACTTGCCTCCACTGTACCGCACCCGCGCGCTTCGTGTAAAGGGTTTCAGTTGGGCTGCGGGCCGTCACGGGCCACCCCCTCACCCCAACCCCTTGATCAAGATGCTCCCCACCATGTCCGCGGCGCGATCGAGCCGGTCCGCGGCGTTGCTCAGGTGGCGGTACACCTCGCGCATTCGGAAGATGTGGTGCACGTCCTGGCTCAGAAACAGCTCGGCGTTCGACTCCCGATACAGTTCCTCCATTCGGTTCTCCATCTTCTTCGCCCGCACAATCGCGGCGTGCACCGAGGGCCCCGGCTTCACGAGCCCAGCCACCGCCTCGGCCAGCGCATCCACGCCTTCCTTCAGCGCTCCGGCCATCTCGTGAATGGCGGGCTCAAACGGAATGGCATACACCAGAAACTCCTGCACCGTCGTATGTGCGTAGTCGAGGATGTCGTCCAGGCTGCGGGAGAGATCGTAGATGTCCTCCCGATCCATCGGCGTCATGAAGCTGCGGATGAGTTCCTCGATCACGTTCCGCCGAATGGCGTCGCCCTCCTGCTCCAGCACGCGCATCCGCTCCGCATACCGGCGCAGCTCGGCCTCACCCGGCTTCATCTCCACGATCTCGCCGAGCAGATGCACACCTCGTTGTGCCTGCCGCGCCTGCGCCTCCAGGAGCGCGAAAAACCTCGATTCATGCGGGCGAAGCCACTGCGCCAGCTTGCTCATCGATATCCCCCCCAAACAAACAGTTGTCCCGTCACACATCCGACGAGAAACGCCAGCGGCATGGTCATGAGCCACACCCCGGCCATCTTCCGCACCACGCGCCACCGCACCCGCCGCGCGTGCGCGCTCGCCCCCACACCCACGAGCGAGCTGTCGAGCGCCTGCGTCGTGCTCACCGGCCCGCCCAGGCTTGAGGCCGCGATCACGACGGCCGCGGTGGCAAATTCATTCATGACGGCGTGAATGGGCCGGATGCGAAAGACGTGGCCCTGAATGGTGCGAGCCACGCGCCAGCCGCCGACGAGCAGTCCCACCAGAAAGGCCGCGGTCGAGAACCCGACCATCCACGGCGCCACGTGAAATGTGCCGTGATGATGCGACACGCCCGTCACGAGCGCCAAAAGTCCCAGCGTCTTCTCCGCATCGTTTGCGCCGTATCCTATGCATACGCAAGCGGATGTCGCTATCTCCGTCCAAAGCGCCGCCCGTCCCGCTCGCGCCGACACACGTCCCAGGAGGACCCTGGCGGCGAAGTGAGCCGCGTATCCCGCAGCCCCTGCCAACACCACGCTCATGACGAGCGATCCAGCCACTCGCCCGACGCTCGCCCAGTGAACCCGATTCATACCAAGCATCACCGCGCCGACACCGCCCATCGCGCCCACGAGCGCGAACGTGATACTCGTAGGCACGTTTGACAAATAACAGGCGGCCAGCGTCACGAGCGTCGCCACGAGCGCCGCCGTCACCACTGGCAGGCTGAGTTCGGGAAGCGGCAGGATCCCCGCGCCAATGGTGTGCGCCACGCGTGTTCCGACGAGGAACGGAGCCGCAAGCATGCACGTGCCCATCTCGGCGATCACGACCGCCACAGGCAGAATTCGCGAACTCGAGAGCACAGCGAGCAAATTGCCTCCGTCGTTCAATCCGGAGAGAGCCGCAAAGATAGCTAAGAGAGCATATGCCAAGAGCACACTCATCCATCGGCCACCCCCTTGCATCTCAGTTGAGACCGGGAGTAGAAAAGTTATTATAGCGCGCGAAGGGCGGCTTGAGAACGTGTTTTTGGAGCATTTGTGATGAACCATAAGCCATAATCTTCTGGGATGGGATTGTGGACGAGGCGCTTTGAGTGAGTCGCGTCGTGACGCACCGCGACACGGGCTCGCGTCAGCAGTTCAGGTGTACATCGACCGAGGACGCTTGCGGAGGCGGTACTCACGCACACGGCGCGAACCTGGATCGATGGCGAAAACCCAGGGGGTTCGCGAAATGCGAACATTCCGCATGGGGACTGGATTTTTTGGCGGTGAGAGGGTATGATTAGGGCAGTTGGAAGACGTGAGACAAGCCCTCTTCAGAGGGGTTCGCGATTTGCGCCCGGAAAACCGCGTCAGGAGCGGGGCTCTGGAGGATAGCGTTAATCCGCCGAGATCGTCGGCGGCCCCATTGAAGCGATTGCGCCTGTTGAGTTGACCTAATGCGAGTAGGGGGGTTAATCCGCCGAGATCGTCGGCGGCCCCATTGAAGCTTCCTCAATCCCGATGTGCCGAACAACATCACGATTGTTAATCCGCCGAGATCGTCGGCGGCCCCATTGAAGCCTCATCGTAGCCGAGATAGACCACAACCGACCACGAGTGTTAATCCGCCGAGATCGTCGGCGGCCCCATTGAAGCAATGATAGGTTGTGTTAAAGTTGCTACAGTATCAATGTTAATCCGCCGAGATCGTCGGCGGCCCCATTGAAGCTTTTCTTTGAACGGTTTATTGTATTTATCGTAACCTAAGTTAATCCGCCGAGATCGTCGGCGGCCCCATTGAAGCGATCCGCTGGTACATCGGCGTGCCCTGGGTCAGCGGGTGTTAATCCGCCGAGATCGTCGGCGGCCCCATTGAAGCTGGCTAGCCATAGGCATTTGGTTTATCGGAATGGTCGTTAATCCGCCGAGATCGTCGGCGGCCCCATTGAAGCACCAACTGGAAGATCCACGACAGTCTTGTAATCTGTAGTTAATCCGCCGAGATCGTCGGCGGCCCCATTGAAGCATACGCCGCCGGAAATGGGAGTGCAGTGACATGCCGACGTTAATCCGCCGAGATCGTCGGCGGCCCCATTGAAGCACATCAAATGTTACACAATATGCGCTTATGGTAGAGTTAATCCGCCGAGATCGTCGGCGGCCCCATTGAAGCTTGCCGTCGAGGATGATCCGCATGCTGCACCGATGTTAATCCGCCGAGATCGTCGGCGGCCCCATTGAAGCGACGACTTGGTGCGGACCATTCGCAGACGGCGGTGGCAGTTAATCCGCCGAGATCGTCGGCGGCCCCATTGAAGCCACGCCACTTCGGGCGCGGACACCTCCGCCTGTGCAACGTTAATCCGCCGAGATCGTCGGCGGCCCCATTGAAGCCGTGGCGCGTCAGTCACATGCTTTGGACATGCCCAGTTAATCCGCCGAGATCGTCGGCGGCCCCATTGAAGCGCGGGCGATAACATTGTCCACACGACGGGCACGGGGGTTAATCCGCCGAGATCGTCGGCGGCCCCATTGAAGCAACGCCACGCTGAAGGCGCTCGGCGCGAACCCGCAGTTAATCCGCCGAGATCGTCGGCGGCCCCATTGAAGCGCGCACTACATGTGGTGTCTCTCATGTAAGCATTGGGTTAATCCGCCGAGATCGTCGGCGGCCCCATTGAAGCCCGAATCCGATGCGCAAACTGCTCCTCGACTTCTCGTTAATCCGCCGAAATCGTCGGCGGCCCCATTGAAGCAAGTTCATCCCAGTAAGCATCCTCGCCAGCGCTTCGTTAATCCGCCGAGATCCTCGGCGGCCCCGCCTGGCGCCGAGTTAGGCGTTCCTTTTACCTGATGAGGTACCCAGTTTGACGGCCCTCTTAAACCTCACGTTGACGTTAGCTTCCGATTGGCGTACACTGGGGTGCGGCAGAAGATGAGGAGGTGGAAGATGGATCGCGACAAAGCATGGACTGTGGAGGCCGTGGCGGAAAGATTGGGCATCACGCCGCGCACACTCCATTATTATGAAGAGAAGGGTCTCATTCCTGAGGTTCCGCGAACACCGGGCGGACACCGAGTCTATGACGAAGACACCATTGAACGCATCGAACACATTCTTCGCCTCAAGGAAGCCCTGGGCTATTCGCTGCAAGAGATTCGGTCCATTCTCTCCACAGAAGACCAGTTGAAGGCATATCGGGCGCGCATCGCAGAAGGTCACGAGCCCGAACACAACGTGCAAATGCTTTCGGAATCGGTGCGCTTGCTTGAGGACGTGGTTCGCCACATCGACGAAAAGATGTTGAGACTTGGGTCCATGCGCGAGCATTACATGGACCGATTGGCGCGCATTCGGGCCCGGCTTGAGCGCGAAGAGGCCGCGACAAGGACGGTTGGATTTCCAGACCAAGAGGGTGAGTGAGAATTTTGGATGCGAGAAGCCCTGCTTACAAGTGGATAGCGCTCTCCAACACCACGCTTGGCGTGCTAATGGCTTCCATCAATGGCACCATTCTCATCATCGCGCTGCCGGTCATCTTTGCAGGGATTCAGGTCAATCCGCTGCAGAGCGGCCAGACGAGTTTGTTGCTGTGGGTCCTGATGGGCTTCAACGTGGCGACGACGGTGCTGCTCGTGACGTTCGGCCGATTGTCCGACATGTTCGGCCGCGTTCGCCTTTACAATTTGGGCTTCCTCGTGTTCACCGTCGGCTCTGTCCTCTGCTCGCTGACCTGGAGCCACGGCAGGGCAGGAGAACTGGAACTCATCATTTTCCGCATGATCCAGGGCATTGGCGGCGCGTTCCTCTTTTCCAACAGCGCCGCTATTCTGACCGACGCGTTTCCCAACAACCAACGCGGTCTTGCGCTTGGCCTGAACCAAATTGCAGCGGTGGCGGGCAGCGTCGTGGGTCTCGTGCTGGGTGGGATCCTCGCCTCGACCGGGCATTGGCGGTACGTGTTCCTCGTCAATGTGCCCATCGGGATCATCGGCACCGTGTGGGCGTACCTGATGCTGAAGGAGATGGCAAAACCGCAGCGCGACGCGAAACTCGACATCCCCGGCAACGCGACCTTGGCCCTCGGCGTGCTGGCCCTGATGCTCGCGCTGACCTACGGCATCATGCCGTACGGGGGCCACAGCATGGGCTGGACATCGCCGATGGTCCTTGCGCTCTTCATCGGCGGCGTGGTGATGCTCGGCGTGTTCGGCGTGATCGAGCGGCGCATGCCGGATCCGCTGTTTCGCCTGGAGTTGTTCCGCATTCGGCCGTTCACGCTGGGCAACGTGGCGCTGTTCATGGGTTCGCTCGCGCGAGGTGGCCTGAGCTTCATGCTCATCATCTGGCTGCAGGGGATCTACCTGCCGTTGCACGGCGTGTCGTACGAGAACACGCCGCTCATCGCGGGGCTCTACACGCTGCCGCAGATGGTGGGATTTCTCGCCGCCGGGCCACTCAGCGGTTACCTGTCCGACAAGTTCGGGCAGCGCGCCTTCGCCACGGGCGGCCTTCTGGTGAGCGCAGTGGGATTTTTGCTGCTCGCCGCACTTCCTATCGATTTCAACCGCTTTGCGTTCTGGGCGGATATCTTCGTCATCGGCGTGGGGATGGGACTGTTTGCGTCGCCGAACAACGCCTCCATCATGAGCTCCGTGCCGGCTCAGTACCGGGGCGTGGCATCCGGCATGCGCTCCACCTTCAACAACGCGGGGCAAATGATGAGCATGGGCATTTTCTTCTCCATCGTGGTGGCCGGACTCGCGGCGAAGCTGCCGCAGGCGCTGGTGTCGGGGCTCACGGCGCACGGCGTGCCCGTCAAGGCGGCGGAGGCCATCGCGAAACTTCCGCCCACCTCGTCGCTCTTCGCGGCGCTCCTCGGGTACAATCCGCTCGAATCCCTGCTCGGCCCAAACGGCCTGAACGTGCTCAGCAAGCTGCCTGCATCGCAAGTAGCCGCCATCACGGGCAAGCACTTCTTCCCGACGCTCATCTCGCCGCCTTTCCACACCGGCCTCGCGCTGGCGTTTGTCATCTCGGCGATCCTCATGGTGATTGGCGCGGTGGCATCAATATTTCGAGGCACGTACCAAGAGCCTCAGGCCATGTCGCCGCGCGAAGCGGAGCGCGTCGCCAAGTGAGCGCCCCGCGCCATCCGCCCTCACAGCTGCCACAGCGCCTTCACGGAGGTGGTCACCGCCGTCGCGCCGGCCGCGACGGCCCGCTCCACGTCCTCCTTCGTCCGCACAAATCCCCCCGCGAGCACGGGCAGGCCCGTCTGCTCACGAATCTCCGCAATGAGCTGCGGCACCACGCCAGGCAGAACTTCCAGGAAGTCCGGCTTCGCCTGCTGCAACACGCGATAGCTTGTGCGCAGGCTGTGCGAATCGATGAGAAACACGCGCTGGATGGCGATCACGCCCTGCTTCTTCGCCGTCGCGATCACGCTCGCATGCGTAGAGATGATGCCATATGGCCGGATCATCTGGCACAAAAACTGGGTGCCCGCCTCGTCGTGCTTCAGCCCCTGGATCAGATCCGCATGGAGGATGAGCCGCTTGCCGGCCTTGTTCGCCATGCGCATCAAGCTCGGCAGCGCAGTGAGATTCGTCTCCAAGAGCACCACGACCGGATGCGGCCCCTGCATGAGCTCCTCGAAGTCCTTCAGGCTGCGCACGGCGGGCAGCACGCGCCGGCCCTCGAACGGATTCATGCCCGCCTCCGCTCCGCGGACGACCGCTCAATCACGACCGGCCGGATGCGCTCCACCTGCTTGGGCAACTCCTCCCCTTTGATGAGCCGCATGAGCATGGCGGCCGCCTGCTGGCCCTGCTGAAACACCGGCTGCTGAATGGTGGTCAGCGCGGGCGTGCTCGCCTCCGCCACGTCCGTGTCGTCGAAGCCGAGGATGGAGATATCGTCTGGGACCCGTAGGCCCGCGCTCGCCGCCGCGCGCAGCGCGCCGATGGCCATGTAGTCGTTGAAGCAGAAGACCGCCGTCGGGCGATCCGGCGCCTCCAAGATCCGGCGCATGCCCACCTCGCCGCTCTCCATGTCGAACTGCCCGTGCGCCACCCACTCCTCGCGCCAGCTGAGGCCGAGATCGCGAAACACCGCCTGCACCGCCCGCAGGCGAAGCACATTGTCCACGTGTTCTGCGGGGCCTGCGATGACGCCGATGGCGCGATGGCCGAGATCGTACAGATGTCGAATGGCGAGTTCCACGCCCGCGGCCTGATCGATCACGACGCAATGGTCGGGACTGGCCGCCGGATCCTGTTGCATGTAGACCACGGGAAACTTCTCGGGCAGCTCCTTCAGCAACCGCTCCGTCACGCCCGCGAACTGGGGCAGCACGAGCATGCCGTCGACAGAATGTTCGAGCGCTTTCTTGGCTAACATATCGAGTTTGTCGGGCGTGACGATATCGAACTGCATGGCGTAGTTGTCCTCGGCGAGGACCTTCGAAATGCCCGCGAGCATGGGAAACAAATAGCCGTTCAAGCGAGGATCCAGACTCGGATTGACGATGTAAAATCCGATGGAAAACACCTTGCCCGCGCGCAGACTTCGAGCGCTCATCTTGGGGTGATAGTTGAGTTCGCGCGCGGCTTCGAGCACTTTGCGCAGCGACTCCTCGCTCACGCGCTTGCCGTTCAGTGCCCAGGATACGGTCGTGGGCGACACCCCGGCCAGCCGCGCGATGTCCTTCACCGTGGCCACGCAGAAATCCCTCCTCGTTAAGGAATCTCTATCTGAACGCGGAACGCTTGGCCTGCAGAACCGCGAAAAAGATGCTCATTGACATTATAGACAACCGACGCTATAACGAAAGTAAATCGATTTTACTAAATCGTTTTGAAGTTCATGAAACCGCTTTCTCTGTGGAGGGATCGCCTTGAAGAGACCTTGGTCTGCTGCGCTGGCCGCACTCATCGCGCTGGGAACCGGCGCGTCGCCCGCGTGGGCCGCCGCCCATCCGTCGCCGAAAGTACCTGCAGGAGCCGCCGGCCGCGTGCGCGCCGCCGACGTCGTGTCGACGCCGATTTCGATGGAGATCCAGGTGATTCATGACGCGCTCACGGTGCCCGAGCTCGCCGCCGTCCAGGCCGCAGCGCAGGCAGCGTCCAACCTGTCGACATCGCAGTGGCTCCAGTGGCTGTATCCGAATGCCACGCCGACGACGAGCGCGCAGTCCCAGGCTGCGCAGGCCGTCGCCAACCTGTTCAACCTGGCCACATACGGCGCTGTATCGACCCGCGGGAGCAACGCCGCGCAGATTTTACAGACGCTTCAGTCCATTTCTCCCTTGCTCTCGCCGCGCGCCGTTGGCCTCTTCTATCAATCGTTTTTGACCGAGATCGGCCAATCGTCCAAAGCCATCTTGGCCCGCCAAGCCTCTAGCTCCATTGTCGGCAACGCGCTCGCGCAGGCCGCGTCGCTCTCGCCCACCATCTCCGCCTACCTGCGCCAGAACGGGCTGTCTCCGTCCGATCTCGCCCGCACCTGGTCGAGCTTTGAAACGCAGGTCGACCCGCAGGGCGCCGCGCAGACCGCGCTCGCGACCCGCATCTGCACGAACGCGCTCGGCTTCGGCGCGCCCACCGCCAGCGCCACCATCACCGTGAACACTGCCGCCCGCCTCCGGACCGTTCCTGCCACCGCCTTTGGGCTGAACGCGGCCGTGTGGGACAGCGGGCTCAACTCGCAGACCGTCATCTCCGAGGTGCAGGCGCTCCATCCCGCGCTCATCCGCTGGCCCGGCGGCTCCATCTCGGACGTGTACAACTGGGAGACCAACACGCGCAACGACGGCGGCTACGTCAACCCCAACGACACGTTTGACAACTTCATGCAGTTCGTGAACGCCGTGGGCGCCTCGCCCATCATCACCGTCAACTACGGCACCGGCACGCCCCAGCTCGCGGCCGACTGGGTCAAGTACGCCGACGTCACCCATCACGACAACGTCCTATACTGGGAAATCGGCAACGAGATCTACGGGAACGGCTACTACAACGGCAACGGCTGGGAAGCGGACGATCACGCCGTCCCGAACCAACCGCAGAAAGGTAACCCCGGCCTGAGCCCGCAGGCTTACGCGCAGAACGCCCTGCAGTTCATCCAGGCCATGCGCGCCGTCGATCCCAACATCAAAATCGGCGCGGTGCTCACCATGCCGTACAACTGGCCCTGGGGCGCCACCGTGAACGGCAACGACGACTGGAACACGGTCGTGCTCAAGGCGCTCGGCCCATACATCGACTTCGTCGACGTGCACTGGTACCCGGAGACCCCCGGCCAGGAGACCGACGCCGGGCTCCTCGCCGACACGGATCAGATCCCCGCCATGGTGGCGGAGCTCAAGCGCGAGATCAACGCGTACGCCGGATCGAACGCAAAAAATATCCAAATCTTCGTGACCGAGACCAACAGCGTGTCCTACAACCCGGGGCAGCAGTCGACGAATCTGCCCGAGGCACTCTTTTTGGCGGACGATCTCGCCGGCTTCGTGCAGGCGGGCGCGGCCAACGTCGACTGGTGGGACCTCCTGAACGGCGCCGAGGACAACTACACGAGTCCGAGCCTCTACGGCCAGAACCTGTTTGGCGATTACGGGCTGCTGTCGTCCGGGCAGGCCACGCCCAAGGGCGTCCAGGAGCCGCCTCAATACACCCCGCTGCCGCCGTACTACGGCTTCCAGCTCGTGTCCGACTTCGCGCGGCCGGGTGACACCCTCCTGGGCTCCGCCTCTTCCCAGAGCGACATCGACGTGCACGCGGTGCGGGAGCCCAACGGCGACATCGCCCTGATGCTCGTGAACCGCAGTCCGTCGACCATCTACAGCGCAGATCTGAACGTGCTCGGCGTGGGACCGTACGCCATCACCAAGGCGCTCGTGTACGGCGAAGGCTCGAGCGCGGTTAGCCCAGCGCTGACGCTGCCAACCGCCCACTCGGTCAAACTCATGCCGTACAGCGGCGTGGATCTCGTCCTGCACCCGCTCATCCCCGCGCCGCACGCCGCTGCGTCGGTGACGGACACCTTGGCGCTCTCCTCGCCTACCGTGACCGCCGGCGGCTCCGAGACCGTCACCGCGTCGTTCAGCTCGGATAGGCCCGTACGCGATGCGACGGTGGAACTCGAGCTGTACGATTCGACGGGCGATCTCGTCGCGAATCACGAAATGACGGGCGTGGATATCGCGCCAGGCCAGCCGGTGAGCGAATCCTGGACCTTTGCGGCCCCGGCCGCCAACGGGACCTACACCGTCGAGGCGTTCGCCTTCGATCCGGCCACAGGCGCCACGTACGACGCCGATACGACGGGCGCGACCATCACCGTGAATCAGCCTCCCGCAGCCAAGTACGGCGACATTGTCACAAAGAACACGGTCATCACGGTGAACGGCACCACGTACACCGTGCCCGCGCCTGACGCAAGTGGCCACTATCCGTCGGGAACCAACATCTCCATTGCGCCGGGTGACACGGTCACCATCCAGACCACGTTCGCCAACGTCTCGTCGACCGACGCGCTCCAGAACGGGCTCATCGACATGGAGGTGGACGGGCAAAACGGCGCTATCTTCCAAAAGTACTGGCCGAGCACCACGCTCCTTCCCGGCCAGACCGAGACCGTGACCGCCACCTGGCAGGTGCCGTCATCGGTGAGCGCAGGCACGTATCCGCTCAACTTCCAGGCGTTTGACACGAGCAACTGGACGGGCAACTGTTACTTCACCAACGGCGGCGTGGTCAACTTTGTGGTGAACTGACCTGCTCGCCCTGCGAATGTCAGATGGCGCCCCCGCGCGGGCGCCATCTCCGCGTCGGGCTTCCTGCGGTCGCGCGAGACCGCGTGCATCGAGCCGGCCCGAGCTACGCACGGGCATGCGCTGCTACGGCCGTCAGGCGAAGCCGCCCTGCTTCAGCGGAACGTGAGCAGGATGTGGATGAGAAGTCCCGCGGAGGCCCACATCATGAGGGCGGAGATGCGGTTGATGACGCGCCTCAGTCCCACCCCCGCCGCGGCGCGGCCCGCCACGTGGCCGAGCGTCATGAGGAAGAAGAACCACACCCACGACACGAGTGCACACCCCGCCGCGAACGACGCCCTCTGCCCCCACGTGCCGTACACGGCCGCGCTTCCGCCGATCACGGCGAGCGTGTCCATGAGCGCATGCGGATTCAGAAGTGAGACGGACATCGCGAAGCCAATTTGGCGACGCGGCGACCAGACCTCGGAGGTCACGGCGTGATCGTCGGGATTCTGGCGCCACGTCTGAAAGCCCATGTACAACAAAAAGGCCACGCCCACCATGCCAAGCGCGACGCGCAGCCAAACGATGTGAAACACGGCGCCCGACACCCCAAAGACCGCGAGCGCCACGAGAAACGTGTCGCAGAGGGCCGCCGTCACCACGGCAGGCAGGGCCGCCAGCCATCGCCGGTGCAGCGCGCCTTGGCTGAGGAGAAATCCGTTCTGCATGCCAATCGGCAGGATGAGGGCGAAGGCCAGAATGAGGCCGTGCCAAAACGCACCGACCATACGAGGCCCCTTTCCGGCGTTTGTTCAACCGATTCACAATCCTCCGTTGATTCCAAGCGCGGTGGGAATCACGCCGAGAACGGCCCAGGCGGTCGCCATCCACAGCCTCGTCTTCCTCGACAACCTCACGCGAAACATGCGCCCAAACGCCCAGGCAAAGAGCAGGCCCACGGCGAATTCAATCGCCGCGTACAGGAGAAGAAGGAGGATTTCGGCGACGAGCACGCATCACGCCTCCCCGAAGGACGCTGGAATTCATCAGATTTCGCGATAGAATTTCAATCCTCATCTTCCACCCTGAGTATACGGTAGGTGCACCTTGAATGTCGACCCACGACCTGGCTCGCTTTCGACCGAGATGTCCCCGCGGTGCATCTCCACAATGCGCTTGGCGATGGCGAGGCCCAGCCCATTGCCCGGCTTGCCGCGCGACCGGTCCGCCTTGAAGAAGCGAGTGAACACGCGGCTCACATCCTCCGGACGGATGCCGATGCCCGTGTCCGCAACCGACACGCAGACGCCTGTTTCTTCCTTCTCGAGGCGCACTTGAATTCGGCCGCCCGGCTCCGTGAACTTGATGGCGTTTGACAAGAGGTTCATCCACACCTGGCCGAGGAGGTCCTCGTCGCCCTCCAACTCGACGGGCTCCACCTGCATGTCGAGGAAGAGACCTTTCTCCGTCCACAGCGGCTCGCACGCAATCGCCACCTCGCGCAGTTGGCGGTCGAGACGGAAGCGCGTCAGCGTCACCGGGTGATGGCCCGATTCGAGCGAGGTGAGCTTGAGCAGGTTGTCCGCCAGGCGGGACAACCGCTCGCTCTCCGCCTCGATGATGTCGAGATAGTGGCGCCGCTCGCCTTCCGACAGTCCGTCCGATTTGAGCGCCTTCACGAAGCCGAGGATGGACGTGAGCGGCGTCTGCATCTCGTGCGACACGTTCGCCACAAACTCCTGGCGCATCTGTTCGATGCGCTCGAGCCCTTCCGCCATCTCGCGAACGTGCAGCACCAGCTGGTTCATGGGGTGATCCGGAAAGCCACGCCGGACCTCCAGCATGGCGCGGGCGCTGAAATTCCCGCGGCCAATCTCGCTCAAGGAGTCGAGAATGCGGAAAAAGAGGCGATCATCGCGATCGAAGCCAAGCGCGTTCCAGAGAAGCGCGACGAGCGCGAGCATCACCACACCCACGCCGCCGATGATCATCAGTTGGCCGTACGGCACGGGCCGCCAGCCGAGTGCACGCCCCATGAGGCGCACCACGCCGTACGAGGCGCTCAGCAACACAAACGACCAACACGACATCCAGAGGAGCCTGTCCAACGCTTCGCGCCACTGCCAGCGCTGATGACGGGCGCGGAAGTCGTCGTCAGACCCCCGCGAGGCGGCTCGCTCCTTCACGCGTTCACCTCCAGGCGATAGCCCAACCCGCGCACGGTGCGGATGCGAAACGGATACACGTCCTCGGGGAACTTGACGCGCAACCGCTTGATGTGCACGTCCACCGTCCGCTCGTCCCCCGCGTAGTCGTACCCCCACACCTCTTCAATCAGCTTGTCGCGGGAGAGCGTCCTGCCCGCCGACGCGGCCAGCGTGAACAGAAGCTGAAACTCCTTCGGCGGAAGCGCCATGCGCTCCCCGTTCGCCTCGACTTCATACGTGTCCGAGAGGAGACGGAGTACGGCGAGATCGAGCGCGCCGTCCGCCCGAATGCGGTAGCGGCGCAGGAGCGCCTCGACGCGCGCCACGAGCTCCTCGGGGGCGAACGGCTTGACGAGGTAGTCGTCCGCGCCGAGCCGGAGGCCGCGCACCTTGTGGCTTGTCTCCCCGAGCGCGGTCAGGAGCAGAATCGGCACATCGCGCTCTTCGCGCAACCACCGCGTCAGCTCGAACCCGTCCACCTCCGGCATCATCACGTCGATCACGGCGAGCTGCACCGGCTCACGGGCCACCGCATCCGCCGCCTCGCGCCCGTCCGCCGCCTCCACCACCCGATGCCCCTCCCGCTCCAGCGTGCTGCGCACGAGTTCGCGGATGTGAGGCTCGTCGTCGGCCACGAGGATGGTCGCCATGTTCATCACCTCACGCGCAATGTCTTACGTGCTGGGATCGTACCACGAATGGATGAACGGACGGTGAACAAGGGCCCAGCCGCTGTTCATCCTGCGTTCACAAACGCGCCTTACCATGAGCGCCAGACGGAAAGGAGTGATGTTGCACATGCAGTCTCTCAAAACGCCGACGAATCGCCTCACAGCCGCCACGGGCGCCGACGCGCTCGCCATCGAAGCGGTCGATCTCGTCAAGGCCTTCGGTCCACATCGCGCCGTCGACGGCGTCAGCCTGTCCGTGCAGGTCGGCACGGTGTACGGCCTGCTCGGCCCCAACGGGGCCGGCAAGACGACCACGGTGCGCATGCTCGCGACGCTTCTGCGCCCAGACGCAGGTGCGGCGCGCATCTTCGGCCACGACGTCGTGAAGGACGCGCAACGCGTGCGCCAGCTCATCGGCGTGACCGGTCAGTATGCCTCCGTCGACGAGACGCTCACCGCCGCGGAAAACCTGGTGCTCTTCGCGCGCCTCCTCGGCCAGAGCCGCCGCGAGGCGCGGGCGACGACAGAGCGCCTGCTCGGACAGTTCGGCCTCACCGAGGCGCGCAATCGCCCGCTGAAGCAGTTTTCCGGCGGCATGCGGCGCCGCCTGGATCTGGCGGCCAGCCTCATCGCCACGCCGCCGCTCATCTTCCTTGACGAACCCACCACCGGCCTCGATCCGCGCACCCGCGCCCAAATGTGGGACACCATCCGGCAGCTCGTGCGCGAAGGCACAACCGTGCTCCTGACCACGCAATATTTGGACGAGGCGGACCAGCTGGCGAATCGAATCGCCGTGATCGATCGCGGCCGCGTCATTGCGGAAGGCACGCCGGACGAGCTGAAGTCGTCGGTGGGACGGTCCTCCCTGCACCTCACCTTCGCCAACCCGGAGGACGTGCCGCGGGCTCGCGCCCTCGTGGAAGCGGCGCTTGGCGCGCAGGCCACGCCATCGCCCGAGGGGCGCCGGATCATCGCGCCCTTGGCCGACACGAGCGTCGTGCCGGATCTGCTCGTGGCGCTGAGGGCGGCCGGCATCGACATCACCGAACTCGGCGTGCAAAAGCCGACGCTGGACGAGGTGTTCCTCGCCCTCACCGGCCACGAGGCCGAAACCGCCGACGAAGGAGAGAGTGACTGATGCAACAGACATCGTTTGAAGCCATCCAGGCGCGCGCCTCCATGGCGACCACGCTGCGCCAGTCGCTCACCATGGCCTACCGCGGCCTGTTGAAGATGCGCCGGACGCCAGAGCAACTGTTCGACGTCACGCTGCAACCCATCATCTTTACGCTCATGTTCACCTACATCTTCGGGGGCGCCATCTCCGGCAACTCACAGAACTATTTGCCGCTCGTCATCCCGGGCATCCTCGTGCAGACGGTCATCACCGCATCCGTCGTCACCGGCGTCCAGCTGCGCGAAGACATGGACAAGGGCGTGTTCGATCGCTTCCGCGCCCTGCCCATCGCCCGCATGGCGCCACTCGCCGGGGCGCTCCTCGCCGACATGGTGAGGTACCTTTTGGCCACGGTCCTCATCTTCACCGTGGGGTACCTCATGGGCTATCACCCACGTGGGGGCCTTGCCCACGTCGCCATCGCCGCGCTGCTCGTCATCGTGTGCGCGTTCGCCCTCAGCTGGATCTTCGCATTCTTCGGCGTCGTGGCGCGGACGGCGGCGAGCGTGCAGGGCATCTCGATGCTCATCCTGTTCCCGCTCACGTTCCTGTCGAACGCCTTCGCGCCCGTCAACACCATGCCTAAGTGGCTGCAGGTGTTCGTCAACGTCAATCCACTCTCCCACCTGATTGCCGCCGTGCGGTCGCTCGCCAATCAGGGTCAGGCAACCCCCGATATCGCCATCTCGCTCGGCGGCGCCGTGGCCATCATGCTGGTGTTTGCCCCCCTTGCGGTGCGGATGTACATGCGCAAGGCGTGACGAAATCTCAACACAAGGTTCCCAATCTTTTACCTTTGCGTGTGCTTCCCTTCATCGAATCTCCACACACGCCCCGTACCATCGGGGCAAGGAGACGAATGGAGGTTGAAACCCATGCTCATGAAGGGATTGAGCGTCGCCGCGGCGGCGGTAGTCGTCGCGGCGGGTGTCGCCGCGTGGCACGCTGAGCAACATCCCCATGCCCCCGCGCAGGCCGCGGCGAGTGCGCAAGGGGCGAAGCCCGCGGGCACCGTCACAGTGTACGCCGCGCTGACCCAGCAGAACGCGCAGGCGCTGGCGCAGGCGTTTGAGGCGTACGATCCGGCCGCGCGCGTGCAGATGGTGACCACGGGCACGGGCGCGCTCGTGACGCGGCTCGAGTCGGAGGCCAAGGCGCACGCCATCGGCGCGGATATGGTGCTCTTGGCCGATCCGACCGCGGCGGACACCTTGGCCGCCCAGGGCATTCTCTCGCGCGAGAAGCCGTCTGCCGCAAGCCACCTGCCGAGCGCGGATCAGGGCGCGAATTGGGTGGGGGCGTACGTGTTTCACGACGTGATCGTGTACCACAAAGGCATGTCCCTGCCTGTGCCCCGTTCGTGGCGGGACCTCACCAACGCCGCGTACAAGGGCGAGGTGGAAATCGGCGATCCGTCCTATTCCGGCACCACCATGGCGTTTGTCGGCATGATGGAGACGCGCTACGGCTGGAACTACTTTGAGACGCTGAAGCAGAACGGCGCGGCGGTGCAGTCGTCGGTGAAGACCGTGGCGGACGACGTCGCGAGCGGCAAGGTGGACGTGGGCATGACCAACGACAGCGCCGCGTTCACGCTCGTGAAACAAGAATCGCCCATCGGTGTGGTGTGGCCGCAGGACGGCGCCATCGTGGTGCCGGGGCCTCTGGCGTTCGTCAAGGGGCACGAGACGCCGGTGGCCAAGGCGTTTGCCAACTGGCTCCTGAGCCCGGCCGGTCAGAAGGTGGTGGCGTCCGTCGGCCTGTCGCCCGTCCTCGGCGCGTCTCCCACGGTGCCGAAGGGCGCGTCGCTGACGCAGGTGCCCTGGGCGCAGTTGGAACGAGACCGGGCGAACATCCTCCGCGAGTTTGCCCAGATCTTCCGATGATGTGGCGCACCTCGTGGCACACCGCGGCCGGCACGGCCGTGCTCGCCGCGGCCGCCGCGGTTCTCTGCGTTTACCCTGTGTTCGATCTCGCCGTTGAACTCCCGTCGGCGGCGGTCCTCGCCTCGACCCTCGGCCCGCTGTGGAACGCTCTGTGGACGAGCGCCGTATCGAGCGCCATCGCGAGCCTCGTCGGCATGGCCTGGGCCGTAATGCTCTCCGGGGCCGTACGCAGGGGGCGCGCGGCCCTTCACGCCATCAGCCTCCTGCCCCTGTGGACGCCCCCGTTCATCGGCGCGTTCGCACTCGGCGACGCGTACGCCCGGGCCGGCCTCCTGGACCAATGGGCGCACGTCCACGTGGGCTGGCTGTACGGGCCGTGGGGCGTCACGGCGGCCCTCGCCATCCACGCGGCCCCCATCGGCTATCTGAGCGGCCTCACGGCCATCGCGGCGATGAACGTCGAACCCATGTGGGCCGCGCGATCGTGCGGGGCCGGCTGGTTCCGGGCGTTCTGGGCCGCGTTTCGGCCGGTGGCGCTGCGGCCGCTTTGCGCCGCCTGGGCGCTCTCGTTCGCGTTTGCCCTGGGCGACTTCGGCGTCCCCTACGAACTCGGCGAGCCAAGCGGCTTTCGCACGGCGGCCACCTCCATCTTCGCCAACCTGTCCACGGGCGGCACGCAGGGATTCACGGCCGCCACGTGGCAGGCGTTTGAACTCATGGCCGTCGGCGCGCTGGCGGTGACCGTGAGCCGAGGGGTCATGCGGTTTGATCCCGGCCTCGGCACGTCTGCCCCCGGCGCACCGCCGCTGCCCCTGTTCCCCAAGCGCGCTCGCGCGATTTCGCTCGCCGCATACGCGCTGTACGTGGCGACGACGAGCGGCCTGCCGCTCGCCGCCCTTGTGCTCACCGCGCTCACGCGAGCCTACGGCCTGCCGCCCACGCCCAGGAACTGGGACGCGGCAGGACTCCTCTCGCCGCTCGTCAGCGCGTGGCCCGCACTCGTGCACACGGTCGTACTCGCAACTGTGGCCGCCGCCGTGATCGCCTTGCTTGGGCTTGTCGCCGCGGAGGCCGTGCCTGCGTCCGCGATGGCGCGGGCGGCCCATCTCGCCCTCTGGCTCCAGTATGCGGCGCCTGGAACGGCCGTGGCCGTCGCCATCCTGGTGGCGTTCGGGCACGCGCTGTACGGCACGTGGTGGATCCTAGGTCTTGCCTACGTGGCGAAGTTCTACGGCCTCGCCGACGCCATCGTGGCAGCTCGCCGGAACGCGCAGCTGGACCCGTGGCGCGCGGCGAGATCGTTTGGCGCAGGGCCTGCGGGGGCGTATGGTGCGGCGATTTGGCCCGCCATCCGACCCGCGGTGCGCCAGGTGGCGCTGCAGGCGCTCATGTCCGGGTTGTACGAGGTGACGCTCGCGAGTTTGCTTTACGGCCCGAACACCCAGACCATCGCCGTGGCCGTGCTGTCCGCGAGCGAAGGCGGCGATGTCCGTACGGTCGCGGTCCTGGCCGTGTGGATGACGGCCGCGAGCTTCGCCCTGGGACTCTTGGCGCTGCGCGAACCGAAAAGGCGGCGAAGCCAGGGCCTGTCGCAGCTTCGCATGGCCATGCCGGCCGCACCCCTCGAGGAGGTGAAGCTCGGATGAAGGATTCGAACGCGCATCGCCTCTCCGCGGCCGGCGTCACGGTGGCGCACGGCCAGCAGGTGGCGGTCAGACGCGCGTCGCTGACCATTGGGGCGGGCGAGATCGTCGCGCTCGTCGGGCCGTCTGGCTCGGGCAAGAGCACGCTTCTCGGCGCCATCGCGGGGTTTTATCCCATTCAATCGGGCGCCATCTGGATTGGCGAGGAGATGGTGGCCTCGCCCACGCTCTCGCTTCCGCCGGAGCGCAGGCGGGTTGGCATGGTGTTTCAGTCGCACGCGCTCTGGCCGCAGTGGATGGTGGTGGACAACGTGGCCTATCCACTGCGCAGGCGGGGCATGGCGCGCCTTCTGGCGCGGCGCGAGGCGGAATCGGTGCTCGCCGCGGTGGGCATGGACGCGTTTGCCGCGCGCTATCCGTCGGAACTCTCCGGCGGCCAGCGCCAGCGCGTCGGGCTCGCGCGGGCGCTCGCGTCGAGGCCGGAGCTGTACTTGTTCGACGAACCCACCGCGAGCCTCGATCCGGCCAACCGCGAAACCTTCATGCACGAGGTGCGGGAGCGGATTCGACAGACGGGGGCGGCCGCGCTGTACGTGAGCCACCAAGCGGACGAGGCGCTGTCTTTGGCGCACCGCGTGGCCGTCATGATGCACGGGGAGATCCTGCAGGTGGGATCTCCCGCGGAGGTGTACGAGAACCCGCGCACGGCCGAGATCGCCCGGCTTTTGGGGCCGGCCGCGTGCGCGACGGGCGTGGTGCGCGAGGTGAACGGGAGCGGGCAGGCGCTTGTGCAAATCGCGGACAGCGAGCAGACGGTTCGACTGACGTCCGCGCCGCGCTCGGCCGATCTCGGCCGCAGGACGCTCATGATGAGGCCGGAGTGGTGCGAACTCACCGCCGACGACGAGGCGTCCCTGCCTTGCCGCGTGGTGCGCGTGCAATACGTGGGGCACCGGACGCTGTACGAACTCGAGTCCCTCGCCGGGCGGCTCTTGGCGAGTCACGTGGGCCCGCCGCAATACCAGGAAGGGCAGCGCGTGGGGTGGAAAGTGCGGCGCGCCTGCGTGATGGAAGGATGAGTGCGCAGGGCCCGGTGCCCTGCGCGCTCGCGCATGCTTCGAAGCCTCAACGCAACATGGCGAAGACCGCGATCGTGTTTAGCGCCATCAAAACGTGTTGGACCGTGTGGTAAGCGTCCGGCACAGTCCTCCTGTCGGATTTGGGAAGCAAGTACACATTGTCACCGAATGCGTCGTCATAACGTCGAAGCCTTTCATCCGAGGCACCGGTGATCCACGAAAGCCAATGAGCACGGAACTGGAGAAAATCCCACACAGGAAACAAAAACGCCATGATCGGGATCACGAAATACCATCGCTTCAAGCTCCCGATAAAGTACAGGATCAGCATGCATTCGAGCAGGATGTACTGCCAAGCGTCGCGATCCTTCCACTTGACTCTCCCGCAGAACCGGTTGATTCCTATGAATAAGAGACTAAACCACGCCATCAACAGCCCTGAAAGGATGTCGGTCACAACTGCCATGCGCATCTCCCCGGGTCACCCGTGGTTGACAGGCCATCGGGAAGCTTCAGCCTCCCACTCGTTTTATGAAGCAACGGGAACAAACACGAGCGAGACCGTCTGGTGTTTGGCATCGGTCGCCGTCTGAGACCACTGCAGGGGTTGTGACGCCGAGATATAGAAAACGGCATTGCGCTCGTCCTGCTCAAAATCGACCGTTTGAACGAGACTGTTGCTCGCTTGGCCGTAGGTCACCGTCGTCGATGGCAACGCGATATTGCAGCAGTTCGGAATCACGAGCTCATACAGCGACGCGTGATCGCGTTTTCCCAGCGCTCGCCATGTTAAGGCGGACATCCAGAAACTGTAGTTTCCCTCCCTCTCCCGCGTCGCAAGGCCCAAGTCCATCACGAATCGCTGGGCATCATCCTCAGGGACGCGGATCTGCATGATTTGCCAAAATTCAGATACTCCAGGAGCGGGCGGTTGCGGCTGGTACCCGGTGGGACTCCCGCATCCGGCGAGCCATGCCGCAGAGGCGACGATGGCAACTGCCATGCGGAGCCGGCGAATTCGGCGCACAGGGATTCCTCCTTGCCTGTGGACTTCGTTTACAATGGATTGCAGGGAAACACGACAAAACCGACAGGGGGAATGCAGTTTGATCCATGAAACGCCGATTCATATTCGTTACAGCGACACCGACTTGAACGGCCACGTGAACAATGCGGTCTACGCCACCTATATGGAGGAGTCCCGCATCTCCTTCCTGCAGGAGGTGTTCCCCGGCCAGCGGCTGCCGCTCGTCATCGCCTCGCTGCACATCGACTTCCGCCAGGAGACGCGCTATCCTGAGCACACCGACGTGGTGGCGCGCACGTGGCTCACGCGGCTCGGGAGATCAAGCTTCGAATTCTTCTGCCAAATCTGCAGCGTCCGCGGCGAGGTGATGTGTGAAGGCACCGCGGTGGTCGTCCACTACGACTTCGAGAAGCGGAAATCCGCTCCGCTGCCGGACTGGGCGCGCGAAAAGCTCCTGCCCTACGTCCGCGAGCCCGAGGAATCGAACGTCGGCGTGTGAGCGGAACAAGGCGCGTCGCCCGCGCCTCGCCTTCACGAGCCCAGAACCCCCGACTACTCCAGCAGCGCCTCCCACAGCGATCCGCGCCGGACGGGATCGCCATGCGCGGGGCAGACCCAGTCAAACGACAACCTGCCCACGTCCGCGAGCGACTGCCTGAGCGCCGCCTTGTCCCAGGTGAGGAAGGACGGCGACTTCTTCAGTCGGCCCCCGCGGGTCGTGACGAGATCACCCGCCAGAAGCGTGTCGCGCGCGATGAGGCAGACGTGCCCGGGCGTATGTCCGGGCGCGGGTACCACCTCCAGGCCGCCCACGTGTGCGCCTGGCTCGAGCGCGCGGTCCACCTTCGGCCGTTCGACGCGCATCAGCCCGGCAATCGCGCGGCGCACGCCCTTCGGCTTCTCGGCGCCCTCGATGTACGGAATATCCGGCGCGGGTGCCCAGAGCGTCGCGCCGGAGAGCTCCTTCAGCCGCTTGGCGTTGCCGATGTGATCCACGTCCAGGTGCGTCAGGACGATGTGGGCGAGATCGCCCGGCTTCAGGCCGAGGGACGCGAGCGCCTTGACCATCGCGTCCGCCCGCCCAGGCATGCTGGTATCGACAAGCACAGGCTCGTCGCCCAGCACAAGGTAGCTGTAGCTTCCCTTGGTGCACTCCAACAGGTGAATCTTCGGCGCGATTTCCACGCTCTCCGCCTCCCCGCCTCACACGAGCGTCTTCGCCCACTCCTCGACGGTCATGACGTCGGCCTGCCGCGGGAACACCTTCTCCACGAGCACTCGGTGCACCTCCGGATCGGCGTCCAGGCAGGCGTCTTTCAGCACGATCAGCGCGTAGTCCTTGTCCGCCGCCTCCCGCAGGGTGGAGAGCACCACGCCCGATGTGGCGATGCCGCAGAGCACGAGATGCGTGATGTCCTTGGCGCGCAGAATGACCTCCAGGTTGCTGCCGGCAAACGCGCTGACGCGGTACTTCGTGACCACCGGCTCGCCCGCCTCTGGGCGCACCGATTCGTGAATCTGCGTGGAGTCGGCGCTCACCGTCATGTTGCCGGCCTGCGCGAGGTGCGCAAACATCTTGTTGCGCGGGCTCGCCTCCGGAAAGCCTTCACTGAAAGCCACCCGCACAAAGATGACCTGAATGCCCGCCTTGCGCGCAGCCGAGACGGCCTCCTGAAACGGGCGCATGGCGGGTGCATCCTGGATGTACCGCGAAACGATGCCGTTCTGGACGTCCATCACCAAAAGCGCCGTTTGTTTCACATCCGATGCCATGATCCTTCTCCTTTCGCGCCATCGCGGCCCGCGCTCCGCCGGCGGGCCCGAACTCATCAAGGCCATCATACCGCGAATCGCGGGATGCGCCCAAACGCGACGCACCTTTATCCGAAACGACCGCCACTTCGCACGGTTTCGTCTTCCATTCCTTTGTGCAACATGGACTCGAATCCAAGGCGAGATCCAGCAAATTGACACAGGAGATTCGTCGACGGGTGTCGAATCTGCGTCGAATGGTTCCGAGCATGGAAACGTGCTCGGTAGCAAATGCTTGCGTTGATCGGATCCATTCTCAAGGGGGTTCAACACATGCAGAAGCGGATTTGGCAGAGCGGCCTCTCCATCCTGGCCGCGGCCGCCCTCGTCGTGGGGTGCGGCACCAACAACTCGTCGAGCGCTACCAACACGTCCAACAACGGCAGCACGGGCAACACCACCTCGACGAGCGGCAAGACCATCAAGGTCGGCCTCGTGACCGACACCGGCGGCTTGAACGACAACAGCTTCAACCACCTGGCGTACGTCGGCATGCAGGAGGCGCAGAAAGAGCTGCCCAACATCCAGACGAGCGTCGTCCAGTCCCAATCCGAGTCGGACTACGTCCCGAACCTCAGCCACTTCGCGCAGGATGGGTACGATCTCGTCATCGCCGTAGGCTACCTCATGGCGGACGCGGTGCAACAAGTGGCCAAGGAATACCCAAAGACGCACTTCCTCATCATCGACGATAGCATCACAGGCATTCCGAACGTGGCGAGCGCCATCTTCCAGTCGCAGCAGGCCGGTTATCTCGCGGGCGTGGTCGCCGGCATGGTGCAGAAAAATCATCTTCTGAAGAACATCAACAGCCACAACACCGTCGGCGTGGTCGGAGGCCAGGAGATCCCGCCGGTGGATACGTACATCGCGGGCTTCCAGCAGGGGTTCCACAGCGTCGATCCGACGGGCAAGGTCATTGTCGAATACACCAACTCGTTCAGCGATGAGGCGGCGGGCAGCCAGTACGCGCAAAACGAAATTGCGCAGGGCGCCGACATCATCTTCCCGGTGGCTGGCGGCACCGGCATCGGCTCCATTAAAGCCGCGCAGAGCGCGAAGGTCTACGCCATCGGCGTGGACACGGACCAGTCGTATCTCGCGCCCGGCACCGTCATCACGAGCGCCATCAAGCGGGTGGACACGTCCGTGTTTGACACCATCAAGGCCGTGCAGGACGGCACCTTCAAGAGCGGCGTGAACACCTTTGATCTTGCGAACAACGGCGTCGGCATTGCGCCGCTCATCTCGGGCCTGCCGAAGTCGGTGACGGACGCGGTCAACCAAGCGAAACAGGAGATCCTAAGCGGCAAGATTCAGGTATCCGCCACCGTGCAGAAGTGAACGGCGGAAGGGCGGCGCTTTCGCGCGCCGCTCTTCCCACGACTTGGAGCTCTTCACTTGGAGGCGATCCCGGCTTTGGAACCTGTGTTGGAAGTCGTGGACCTCAAAAAATGGTTCCCAGGCGTCAAGGCCAATGACGGCGTAAACCTGACCGTGCAAGCAGGGGAAGTGCACGCCATCCTCGGCGAAAACGGCGCCGGCAAGTCCACCCTGATGAAGGTCATCTACGGCCTTCTGGAGCCCACATCCGGCGAGATCCGGCTGTTTGGACAGCCTGTCCACTTCCGCAGCCCGCGCGACGCCATTCTCGCCGGCATCGGCATGGTGCACCAGCACTTCATGCTCATTCCTGCGCTCACCGTCGCCGAAAACGTCGTCCTGGGCGACGAACCGGGCGGGCTCCGTTTTGACCGCCGAGAAGCTGTTCGGCGCGTCCGCGAACTGTCCGAGCGGTATGGCCTCGCCATCGATCCCAACGCGAAAGTGGGCGATCTCACCGTCGGCCTGCAGCAGCGCGTGGAGATCCTCAAGGCATTCTACCGGAAAGCGCGCGTGCTCATTCTGGACGAGCCGACGGCACTCCTCACGCCTCAGGAGACGCGGGAGTTGTTCAACATCATCCGCGCGCTGAAGGCCGAAGGCGTGCCCGTGCTCTTCATCAGCCACAAGCTGGACGAAGTTCTGGAAATCAGCGATCGCGTCACGGTCATGCGCGCGGGAAAGACGGTGGAAACGCTCGAAACGAAAGGTGCGACGCCGCAGATGCTCGCCAACCTCATGGTCGGCCGGGAAGTCGTGTTGCGCGTGGAGAAGCCGCCCATGGAGGCCGGATCGCCCGTTCTGGAAGTGCGAAATCTGCGCGTCCGGTCGGCGGATCGGCACGAGCGCGTGAAGGGCGTGAGCCTGACCGTCCGGCGCGGCGAAATTCTCGGCATCGCGGGCATCGACGGAAACGGGCAGTTTGAACTGGCGGACGCCATCGCGGGCCTGTTGCGCGCGGAGGCAGGGCAGATTGCGCTCGACGGGCGGGACATCACGCACCTCTCCCCCGCGGACCGGACGCAGCTCGGCATCGCGTATGTGCCGCAGGATCGCCAGCTCGACGGCCTCGTTCTCTCGTTCGATCTCGCCGACAACATCATTCTCCGCGACTTTCGGAGGCCGCCGTTTTCGCGGCGCGGCATCTTGAACCGACGCGCTGCCGAATCGTACGCCAAGCGGCTGATTGAGGCGTTCGACGTGCGCCCGCCCGATTTCCGGCGCAAGGCCTCGGAGCTCTCGGGCGGCAACCAGCAAAAGGTAATCCTCGCCCGCGAAGTATCGCGAGATCCGCTCGTCCTGATTGCGGCTCAGCCGACACGAGGGCTGGACGTCGGCGCCATCGAAGGCGTGCACCGCCAACTCGTCCGGCTGCGCAACGAAGGCAAGGCGGTGCTGCTTATCTCGCTGGAACTGGACGAGATCCTGAGCCTGTCGGATCGCATCGCCGTGATGCATGACGGCGAGATCGTCGGCGTGGTGAATGGGGCGGAGGCGACGCGCGAGCAGCTCGGCCTCATGATGACGGGCCGGCGCGCGAAGGAGGGTACGGCGTGAAGGCGCTTCAGTCGATTCTCTTGCCCGTGGCCGCGAGCCTGGTGGCCATCGCCATCGGTGCCATCCTGGTGGCGGCGCTCGGGTACAATCCGGTGTCCGTGTACGGATCGCTCATCTCGGGCGCGTTCGGCAATCTCGGCAATTTGGGCAATACGCTCACGGCGAGCCTACCACTCATCATCATCGGGCTTGGCATTGCCATCTCGTTTCAGAGCGGGCTGTTCAACATCGGCGCGGACGGCCAGTACTGGATCGGCGCGACGGCGGCGGTCTGGGTGGGTTACCACTTCACGTCCCTGCCCGGCTGGCTGCACATGCTCTTCTGCCTCGTCGCCGGCATGATCGCGGGCGCGCTGTGGGCAGGCATCGTGCCCGGGCTCACGAAGGCGTTCGTTGGCGCGCACGAGGTCATCACCACCATGATGATGAGTTACATCGCGATTTTGTTCGCACGCTACCTCATTGAGGGCGGGCCGATGCAGGAGAAGGGGTATATCCCCCAGTCGCCGCTCATCGCGTCGAACACCCAATTTCCTTATTTCACGCAAGGGTTTGCGCGATCCCAGCTGTCGCCCATCTCCATGCTCATCGCGGCGCTCGCCGTGATCGTCGCGTGGTTCCTGCTGTACAAGACGACGCTCGGATTTTCCCTGCGATCCGTCGGCCTGAACGCGCGCGCGGCGAAATACGCCGGCATCCGCGTCAAGTTGCACATCGTGATCGCGCTCGCGCTGTCGGGGCTCTTCGCCGGCCTGGCGGGGGCGGTGCAAATGCTCGGCGTCGATCATCAGCTGCTCGATGGCTTTTCGTCGAACTACGGCTACACGGCCATCGTGGTGGCGCTTCTCGCGCGCAACAACCCGCTCGCCGTCGTCATCTCGGGCCTTTTTTTCGGCGCGCTGACCACGGGCGGTCAGAACATGCAGATTGTCTCCAACGTCCCGGCTTCGCTCACCAATGTGCTGACCGGACTCATCATCTTCTTTGTCGGATGTGAACGCATCATCCCGCAGGTGATCGGTTGGTATCGGCGGCGCCGCTCCACGAGAGCCCAGACGCCCGCAAGCTGACGAGCCGATTCCCGGATTGTGAAAGGAGGCGCACGGATGGTCTTCTCCAACCCCGAAATTTGGGCGCTGACCTTGTCCATGGCGATCCCGCTCGCGCTCCCGGCCGTCGGCGGCACGTTCTCGGAGCGCACGGGCGTTGTTAACATCGCGATGGAAGGCATCATGCTCATCGGCGCGTTCTTCGGCGTCGCATTCTCGTACTGGACCGGGAACGCGTGGATCGGGCTTCTGGCCGCCATCGTGTGCGGCGCACTCACCGCGCTCGCGCTCGCCTGGGGCGCGATTCACGTGTCCGCCGACCAGACGGTGCTCGGCATGGGCATCAACATCTTCGCCGCGGGCCTGACGACGTTCTTGCTCAACACGCTCTTCGGATACAACGGCACCCCCGTGAACACGCCGAAGCTGCCGTCGGTGAGCATCCCGGGCCTGGATCGCCTTCCGTACATCGGCGTGATTTTCACGAACCAGAGCGTGCTCGTGTACATCGGGATCGTCCTGATTTTCCTGTCTCACTGGTTCCTGTTCTCCACGCGACTCGGCCTGCGGATGCGATCCGTCGGCGAGAATCCGCTCGCGGCGGACACGCTCGGCATTCCGGTGTGGCGGCTGCGGTACTTCGGCGTGGTCTTGAGCGGCGTGTTTTCCGCCATCGGCGGGGCGTATTTGTCCATCGGCATTCTGAACGGGTTCACGTCCAACATGACGAGCGGCCGCGGGTACATCGCGCTCGCTGCGATGATCTTCGGCAAGTGGACGCCGCTCGGATCGTTCGGCGCGGCGCTCATCTTCGGTTTTTCCACCGCGCTCGGCATCGTGCTGCAAGGCCATGGCGTGTCGTCGAACATTCTGCAGATGATCCCGTACGCGTTGACCATTCTCGCGCTGACCGGGCTCATTGGCCGATCCACGCCACCAGCGGCGGATGGCATCCCGTACGAACCGCGGAGATAATGCGGAGAATCAAGGAGAGGCGTCGCTCCACGCGAGCGGCGCTTTTGTTGTGGGCGCGTGTTACAATGTTCTGGAGATTGCCGGGAGGAGCCGTTCGGATGCACAGGCCCATTTGATCCATCTCGTCGGGGGAAGCCCCGTCTGCAACCATTTGCGAGCTTCCAGCAGGGGGCTCCTGACGAGGTGACAACTGAACATGAGAACATACGGGTGGTACCGACGTCGCAGTCTGGCACTGTTGATGGTGGCGGATGGGATTTCGGTCTTGGGCGATCAGGTGGGCTGGATGGGGCTTTTGTGGTCCACGATGACCCTGACCAAGAACGCGCAGATCATGGGATGGCTGGGGCTTGCCTTCGGCCTGCCAGCCGTCGCGCTCGGCCCCACCGTTGGGCACGTCTTGGACCACACACCGCACAAACGGGCGCTCATCACATCCCACGTCATGCTCGGCGCTTTGTTCGCATCCATCGCCGTGCTGGAACGTCTGCACGTGCTTCCTGTGTGGGCGCTTCTGATGTTCGCGATTGCGGCAGGCTGCCTTACGCCGTTTTCGACCATCGGCTGGAGCGTCGTCATTCCAAATATTGTCGCGGATGATGAGCTTGGCTCCGTCAATGCGCTCATGGAGATCCTGTGGAACGGCGCAGCCATTCTGGGACCGGCCCTTGGCGGATTCGCCATCGCGCGCGTAGGTAGCTCCGCGGCCTTGTTCGCGGACGCAATTTCGTTTTGGCTCGCGGCGCTATGTGTTGGAATGGCGAAGGTACCCGCGCAGGCGAGGCATGCGCCGATGACGAAGTGTCAAGTGGCGCGATCGTTTGTGCAAAACACCCTCGAGGCCATGAAGACGTTGTACGCGCTGCGTCCGGTCTGGTGGATCACCATCGGCGCGTGGGCGCTCAATCTGGCGTACGGCGCGCTTGACATCGAGTTACCTCTCCTGACACACCGACAGTTTGGTCGAGGTGCCTGGATCCTAGGCAGCCTTTGGTCCACCTATGCCATCAGCTCCATTGCTGGAGCGGCGTTCAGTGGCTGGATGTCCAAGAGACGCAGGACCGGCGTAGTCATGGCGATGATGATCATCGGATGGGGCGCGGCGTTCGCGCCGCTGTTCTGGATCCACGCCTTCACGCTCATCTACGTGTTCCTCGCCTGCGCCGGACTCCTGTTTGGCGGGTATCCACCGCTGGCGCGGACCGTCGTCCAGCGCTCTGTGCCGACGCAGGTCATGGGACGCATCATGGGCCTACGGGGCTCACTGATTGCACTTGGTCCGCCTCTCGGCTCGTGGGTCGGCGGCGTGTTGGATAGATGGCTCAGTCCGTCGGACGCCATCTCCCTGGTCGGTATGGCCGTTGTGGCACTCGGATGCTGGCTTGGCTCACGGAGTGACTTTTGGAGGATAGAAGCTTAAAAGCGGAATGCATCACGACGATTCAAGAGGGCGGATGATTCCCGCCCTCTTTGTCGTGATTGGGGGGCGCCGCGTTTCAATAGGGCCGCCGACGATCTCGGCGGATCAACGCATCGCTTCCTTTCCTTCGAGTTTGGCCGCCACCAAGCTTCAATGGGGCCGCCGACGATCTCGGCGGATCAACGCCACTGCCACCGGATGTCCGTGTTGATCGTCAGCATGCTTCAATGGGGCCGCCGACGATCTCGGCGGATTAAGCCATACGACTGGGTGGGCATCTTCTGGCTGGCGGTGCTTCAATGGGGCCGCCGACGATCTCGGCGGATTAAGTAGCTCGACGCAAAGGCGGTCGTATTGGTCGTCCGGGCTTCAATGGGGCCGCCGACGATCTCGGCGGATTAAGTTTTACTGAATGCGTATCGAGCTGAAATCATACTCAGGCTTCAATGGGGCCGCCGGCGATCTCGGCGGATCAACGTTGCTCCGCTCGTATTCGATGGCGTAAAAGCGCTCTCGCTTCAATGGGGCCGCCGACGATCTCGGCGGATCAACGAGAATCGCTATGTCGCAAACATCAAGCCGAATTTTGCTTCAATGGGGCCGCCGACGATCTCGGCGGATCAACGTACCCCAGCCTGACTCCAGTGCCCACTGACCGAGCACGCTTCAATGGGGCCGCCGGCGATCTCGGCGGATTAAGCCCGGCAGAATTGAGTGGTTCTGACGCAGATCCTTGGGCTTCAATGGGGCCGCCGGCGATCTCGGCGGATTAAGATTGTTCCTCTATGACAGATGTATCACAAATGGTTATAGCTTCAATGGGGCCGCCGGCGATCTCGGCGGATTAAGCCGCGCGTCCGTGACATGCTCCGCGCTGACCTCGCGCCGCTTCAATGGGGCCGCCGACGATCTCGGCGGATTAAGTTTTCGAGCGCCCCGACAAACGACGACTGAAAAAACGAGCTTCAATGGGGCCGCCGACGATCTCGGCGGATTAAGACCATTGATCACTACACGTGGTTCATCATGAACTCACGCTTCAATGGGGCCGCCGACGATCTCGGCGGATTAAGGCGACGTGGCAAACGAGAGGGTCAAGGAACTGATGGCTTCAATGGGGCCGCCGACGATCTCGGCGGATTAAGTGTATGGCTATTCTCTAAGTAACTCACAAGCGCCAGCTTCAATGGGGCCGCCGACGATCTCGGCGGATTAAGATTTGAGAAGGGTTACTCCCGTCCCCGATACATACGCTTCAATGGGGCCGCCGACGATCTCGGCGGATTAAGAACGTTGAAGTTCCGGAGCAGCCTCCTATTGTCGTATCTGCTTCAATGGGGCCGCCGACGATCTCGGCGGATTAAGCTCTTCCGCAATAAATCGAATTGGATTAATATGATGTTGCTTCAATGGGGCCGCCGACGATCTCGGCGGATTAAGCTCCGCCTCCTCCGCGAGCTTGCCCGCCTCGATCTTGCTTCAATGGGGCCGCCGACGATCTCGGCGGATTAAGAATGATGAGTGTATTCACATCCGCACACTGGGCACGTGCTTCAATGGGGCCGCCGACGATCTCGGCGGATTAAGGTCGGTCCAACTACCGCCGTTGTGTTCATGGCGCGCTTCAATGGGGCCGCCGACGATCTCGGCGGATTAAGGTAATAAAACCGCATGAACCGCCCGCCCCAAGACCCGGCTTCAATGGGGCCGCCGACGATCTCGGCGGATTAAGGCTACTCTCCTGAGCCCGCTCCTGGCGCGGCTTTCCGGGCGAAAATCGCGAACCTATGCATCGCGCGTCCTTCACACGCCTTCCAACTGCCCTCATCATACCCGCTCACCGCCCAAAAATCCAGTCCCCACGCGGAATCTTTGCATTTCGCGAACCCCCCGGGTTTTCGCCATCGATTCAGGTTCGCGCTCCTTACCCCCGCCGCTTCTCCATCACTGCGGTGATCCACGGCACCACACGCGCCGTTTCGCCCTGAACCGAGCCCTTCAATCGCAGGCGTCCAATCATCCCGCTCTTGATCGTCCCACCTGCTACCCTCCGGCTACTCACGAAAAAAAGGGGGCCGCACCGGGCCCCAAAGTGAGTGCCATGCCGAGTTGGAACCATCCTCGCAGAGCGCCGAGATCGCTGGGCTCGTGAGCCCGTCGGCTCCGGAGCCGTCACGCCTCCACAAACTGCTCCTCCTCCGTGGAGCCGGTGAGCGCCGTCGTGGACGAGAGCCCGCCCGACACCACCTGCGCCACTTCATCGAAGTAGCCCGTGCCCACCTCCCGCTGATGGCGTGTCGCCGTGTAGCCACGGGCCTCCGCCGCGAACTCCTGCTGCTGCAGGTCCGAGTACGCCCCCATGCCGCGCTGGTTGTAGCCATACGCGAGCTCGAACATGCTGTAGTTGAGGGCGTGGAAGCCCGCCAGGGTCACGAACTGGAACTTGTAGCCGAACGACGCGATGATCTCCTGGAACTCCTCGATGGTCTTCGGATCGAGCTTCTTCCGCCAGTTGAAAGAGGGCGAGCAGTTGTAGGCCAGAAGTTTATCCGGGAATTCGGCCTTGATGGCCTCCGCAAACCGCTTCGCTTCCTCGATGTTCGGCTCGGACGTCTCGCACCAGATCATGTCCGCGTACGGCGCATAAGCGAGTCCGCGGGCAATTGCGGCCTCCAGCCCGCCCCGGAACCGGTAGAACCCTTCCGGCGTGCGCTCGCCGGTGATGAACCGCGCGTCGCGATCGTCGACATCGCTCGTGATGAGGAACGCGCCGTTGGCGTCTGTGCGCGCCACGATGACCGTCGGCACGCCGAGCACATCGGCAGCGAGACGGGCGGCCGTCAGATTCCGCACCGCGTGCGACGTGGGGATGAGCACCTTGCCGCCCATGTGACCGCACTTCTTCTCCGATGACAGCTGATCTTCGAAGTGAACGCCCGCGGCGCCGGCCTCAATCATCATCTTCATGAGTTCGAACACGTTCAGCGGCCCGCCGAAGCCTGCCTCGGCGTCGGCCACAATCGGCACCATCCAGTCGATGTCGCCCTTGCCTTCCGCGGTCTGAATCTGATCCGCGCGCAACAGCGCGTTGTTGATGCGCCGCACGAGGCTCGGCACGCTGTTGGACGGATACAGGCTCTGATCCGGGTACATATGCTCAGCCAGGTTGGCGTCCGCCGCCACCTGCCAGCCGCTGACGTAGATGGCCTTCAGCCCCGCTTTCACCTGTTGCACGGCCTGGTTGCCGGTCAGGGCACCGAGCGCGCGAATGAAGCCGTCTTCATGGAGACCCCGCCACAGCTTCTCCGCGCCCATCTGCGCGAGTGTGTGTTCAATGTGCACCGATCCCCTGAGCCGAATCACGTCTTCGGCCGTATAGGCGCGCTCGACGCCTTTCCAACGAGGATCCGTCTTCCAATGCTGCTCCAGTTCCGCCGCCGTTTTGAAGTATGTCATCTTCCATTCCCCCTAGATTCCATGTCGCGGCGCCTTTGACATCGCGCCTGTCTCATTCCTGTTTCATGCCGAGTCACTTCACGCTGTGCCAAGATTCCGAGAACAAGTCCGTGAAATGTGCGTTACAGATGCGAGGCGGTTCGCTCATTCCCGTCTGTTTCTCTCATCTCCCCTCGGCCTGAGGCTGCTGTTCTGGCACAATTGTATTAAAACAATGCCTGGTTTGTGAATAGTGTTTTGATACAGGTTGTGTGACAAATTTGTGACGAGTCTGAAAACAATCGCTTGCTCGCCGAGCGGCGCAGTCACCCTCCTCGCGCGCCGGGCGATTTTCTTGCAAGTTGTACACCAAATCTTTGCAAACTCCTCACAAACAGTTCATCCTCGCTTGCTACGCTGCGCATAAAGACCTCACGCACGTTCTCATGCTAGATCCGAACCTACGGGGAGGAACCGCATGCGCACGCAGATCGCAGTCATTGGACTTGGCTATATTGGCTTGCCGCTCTCCCTCGCGCTCTGTGAGCGCGGCGAGACGGTCATCGGCGTCGACGTGGACGAGCGCAAGGTGAACGAGCTCCGCGCCGGCGTGACGCACGTGATGGAGCCGTACCGCGGCGAATCCCTCGAAAGCATCCTGCGCCGGCACCTCGAAAGCGCTCGGTTCACCGCCACAACATCGCTGGCCGAAGCCGCCGAGCGCGCCGACACGTTCATCGTCACCGTCGGCCTTCCGGTGGCGGGCGACGTCGTCGACAAAACGCTCCTTCTCGCCTGCGTCAACGACTTGGGCCGCGCTCTTTCCCCGGGCGATCTCGTCCTCATCCGCAGCACGCTTGTCCCCGGCATGATGGAGGGCGAAATTGTCCCCCGCCTCGCTTCGACGAGCGGCCTCGTTCCGGGCAGGGACTTCCACGTGGCCTACGCGCCGGAGCGGGTCGCCGAGGGCCGCGCGATGGAAGAGTTCCAGACCCTCGATGTCGTCGTGGCGGGCCTGACAGACGCGTGCGCCGATCGCGCCATGGCTGTGCTCGCCCGCCTCACGGACGGTAGGTTGCACAAGACGAGCCTTCGCGTCGCCGAACTGTCCAAAGTCGTGGAAAACGCGCAGCGCGACGTCAACATCGCCTTGGCGCACGAGCTCAAGGTGGTCGCCGAGCAGCACGGCGTGGACGTGTACGAGCTCATCCGCATGGCCAACACGCATCCGCGCGTGCACCTGCTCGAGCCGAACATTGGCGTCGGCGGCTTCTGCATCCCCAACGCGTACGCGTACCTCGCGGCTTCGCTCACATCGGAAGAGCATATCCCGCTCTTTTCACTGGCTCGCCAAATCAACCTGACGGCGCCGCACCGCGCCGCGCGCCAACTTGACGAGGCACTGCGCCAGATTGGCAAGCGGCTTTCGGGCGCGCGTGTGGCGCTTCTGGGCCTTGGCATGAAGGACGGATCGAACGACATCCGCCAAAGCCCGGCCATCCACTTCGCCGAGATCCTCGCCGAGCGCGGCGCCGCGGTGACGGCGTTCGATCCGACGGTCGATCCGTACTTCCCCTTCCAGGCGCCGTCGCTCGAAGACTGCCTGGCGAACGCGGATGCCGTGGCCGTCGCCGCGTGGCAGGCGGAGTTTGACACAGCGCCTTGGCCGGACCTTCTCGCCCGCGCCCGGCAGCCGCTCGCCGTGCTGGATCTCAAGCGCCGCCTCGTACCAAGTCTGAAACAGGCGGGCTGGCAGATCCGCGGCGACAGCCACCTGCCCTACATCGCCGTCTCGGCCCCACACGTATCCGCCACGCGAGATTGCGCGGTGGAGATGGTGCCATGAAGCGCCGCCACGCCCTTATCATCTGCCACGACTTCCCGCCGGTCGGCGGGATCGCCGTGCAGCGGCCGCTCAAATTTGCCAAGTATCTCGGGGAATTCGGTTGGAAGGTCACCGTGCTCACGGCCGATCACGTCTACAGTGCGACGCCCGATCCGTCGCTCCTCGACGAGATCCCTGGGGACGTGCAGATTGTGCGCGTCACGGATCCTGTATCCAAACAGCTCGCGCGCTGGTCGGGGCGCATCGTGGGCGATGGCTCGACGCCCGCGCCGCAGGCGTCCGCCCAGGCGCGGCTCCCCCTGTGGAAGCGACTCGCCTGGGGCGCGTGGAAGTGGGCCCAAGAGCACGCGCTCATTCCGGACGAATCCGTGGTGTGGGCGATTCGGGCGGGCTTCGCGGCCCGGCGCATCGTGCGGCAGCGCGTCATGGACTGCATCTACACGACCTCGGGGCCGCAGAGCACGCAGCTTGCAGGCCTCATCGCTTCGGCGTTCACGCGGACGCCCTGGATTGCGGACTTTCGGGATCCGTGGACAGACAACCTGCACTTCCACCACCGCGGGTGGCGCGCCGCCCTTGAGCGGCGGCTCGAGCGCATGGTCTTCGCCCGCGCAGCGGCCATCGTGACGGTCACAGACGGCTTCTGGCGGCTGTTCGCGGCCAAATACCCGCGTCGCGCGCTCGACATCCACGTCATTCGAAACGGCGTGGACGAGGCGGACTTTCCGCCCGCGCCCGCCAGGCGGCGCAGCGAAGGGGAGCCGTTCACGTTCTTCTACGGCGGCATCCTGTACTCCGGCCGATCCGCCGACGCCCTGTTTCAGGCCGTGCATCGCCTGCTTCAGAGCGGGCACATCGCACCCCATCGCATCCGCATTCAGTTCGCGGGCGTGCTTGACTACCCCGGCCATCATCACCACGCGCGCCTCATCCGGGAGCTTGGGCTTGAGGCCGTGATCGAGCCGCTCGGCTACCTCCCGCGCCGCGAGGCACTCGCCCGCATGCTGGCCGCCGACGCGACGCTTCTCATCGGCGATCAGTCCGAGCAGGCCAAGGACTACGTCCCCGGCAAGCTGTACGAGTACCTGTACGCCGGACGCCCCATCCTTGCCATGCTCCGCGAAGGCGAAGCCGCCGATCTCATCCGCCGCGAGCAGGCCGGCATCATCGTGCCGCCGGACGATCCCGACGCCATCGCGCAGGCCATGCTCCATCTCATGGCGCAGCCTGCCACCGAGCGGCGCGCGTGGAATCCGGCCTACAGCCGCCGCGCGCAGGCGCAGCAACTCGCCCGCCTGATGGACGACGTGCTGGCGGTCCAAACCGAGTCCACCGCCTGGTCCATGTCCTGGGATGGGTGACGGTTGTGTCCGCTCGCTCCCACATCGCAACGCAAGGCCATCCAGCCGGAAGGCCCGCCGTCGCGGCGGGCCCTCTTCTCGCGTTCGCCCAAGCCCATGGCGACCTCGGCGTGCTATAATTTCTCCAACCCTTCATGGACAAGGATGATAGCGTGGCTATCCAAGGATGGTTCTCTCGCGCCGCCGCCTCCGCGGCTCTCCTCGGCGTTTGCGCGGTTTCCACCGCGTGTGGCTCGCCCACCGCGCCGTCGCAGTGGATGCTCATCAACCACTGGATGATTGACGCCGTGACCACCAAGCAGGCGCCGCTCGCGCTTCAATGCCTGCTCATCGACGTGAACCCCACATCGCAGAGCGTCGTGTCGTCCGCGCAGCTTCAGGCGCCGGGCCTGCACACGCGTTCCTTTTCCCAGCAGGAACTTCAGCTCGCCAACGACACCCTTGAGTTTCAGCTGCACTTCAATGCCGTGGCAACGCGATCCATACGCGGCGCGGAGCCCACGCTCACCATCGCGACGCCAAATTGGACGCACACCTTCTCGTTCGGCGAGATGGACGTCACGCTCGTGCCGAAGCGCGTGGGGTGGCTCCTGCCCCTGCGCAGCTTCGCGGGCGAGAGCGGTGCCTTTGCGACGTCCCACGTATTCGCCATGGCGGTCAAGAACCCGCTTCCCCACGCTGTCACGTTTGACGGTTTCGCCGTGGGCGGCGGCGTCGACGTCGAACGCACCGCGTACGTGATCAATCCGAAAGAGATACCCCTCACCATTCCGAAACAGGCGAAGGACGTCCGCGCGCCCATCGCCATCGCCCCCGGTCAGACGGTGGCGCTCTACTGCGCGTTCCGCCAGCCGTCCGCCTACCGGAACGTGTATTTTCAACCCGCGCTCCAACTGTCGTATGAAGGACAGCCCGGCTACGAGCTGACCAATCCGGCGCTCTACACGGAGACGAAGTTCAAGGGCGATCCGACCGCCATCTACCCGACGGTCAACGGCTGATCAAGAGCCGAGGCGCCATCGCACGAGCGACTCGACGAGCGGTTCCGCCATGTCCCGCCCCCTGAGCTGGCGACGCCACCTTTCGGGGATGCCCGACGCTCCGAACGCGACGCCGGCGAGTCCGCCCGCCACAGCCGCGTTGGTGTCCGTGTCGCGGCCGAGCTGAATGGCGCGCCTGACCACCCGCTCGTAGCTTGTCTCTTCAAGGGCCAGGCGAGCCGCGTTGAGCGTGTGCACGACGTAGCCGTCGCCGTTCGTGACAGGCGGATCGTCTGGACGCACCTCTTGTTCCAGAGACCGGCGGTAGGGAGAATCCTCCCCGTAAAGGCCGCGCAGCGCCGCGATGGCACCCTCGTACGCTTCACCCCGCGCCTGCCCATCCAAGATTCGCCTAGCCCACAGGCAGTAGACGGCGCAGCACACCTGGTTGGTGATATGACCGTGCGTCACGCGCGCCTGCCGGTGCGCATCTTCAACAAGCGCAGCATCATCTCCCCGATGCCACAGCGCGAGCGGCAGGACCCTCATCAGCGCGCCGTTGCCCTTCCCCTCCGGCCGCACATTGCCCGCGCGTTCCGGTTCCACGCCGCGCTTCATCTCCTGAATGGCCAGTTTTGTCTGCCACCCAATGCCAAATGCTTGTCCGTCCACCGTCCAAAGGCCTTCGTCATGCCACGCGATGAGCCGCGCGGCGAAATCCGCCGGATCGAACCGACCGCACGTGAGAAGCGAGTCGAGCAGACACAGCGCCTGCGCACCATCGTCGGTCCAAGTGCCCGGTGGCACCACGGCCACCCATTCCCCAGGCGGCCCCTTCATGTCAATTTCGCCCTCAGGCGGTATTTCCTCGGGTTGAAGTCCGACATAGGGCTCGCCGAGCGCATCACCCACAAGCAACCCCCACATGCCGCCGCGCAACCTGTCGTGAAGTGCGATCATCCAGCCACCTCCAAATTGGCTCAGCTCCGCGTGTATCTCCATTGTAACCGCTATCCAGATTGGGTAGCGAACCGCGTAAGGTCGCCAATTTCGTCACCAAACTGGCGCACTTTGCCCCTCATCGCGTCGGCCATTGGCTGTTATACTGGCGGAGAGGTGAATGGATTGTACAAGGCCGTGATTCGCGGCGTGGGCTCCTACCTGCCGGAGACGCGCCTGACCAATGTCGAAATTGAACAGATGGTGGCAACGTCCGACGAGTGGATTCAGACCCGCACAGGCATTGCCGAGCGGCGGATTGCGCGGCCTGACGAGGCCACCTCGGACTTTGCCTACCTCGCAGCCCAGGCGGCGCTCGCCGACGCAAAGCTCCATCCGACGGACATCGATCTGCTCATCGTGGCCACGGAGACCCCGGACTACCTGTTGCCGCCCGTCGCCTGTCAGGTGCAGGCGAGGCTTGGCTGCCGGAACATCGGCGCGTTTGATCTTCACGCCACGTGCGCGGGCTTCTTGTCTGCGCTCCAGGTGGCGGAGCAGTTCGTGAAATCGGGCGTGCACGAGCACGTCCTCATCGTCGGCGCCGACACGCTGTCGCGCTTCACGGATTACACGGATCGCGGCACGTGCATCCTGTTCGCCGACGGCGCCGGCGCGTTTGTCGTCTCGCGCAGCGACGATCGGGCCGCCCGCGGCGTGATCGCCACGACCATCCATTCGGACGGCACCTACTTCCACAACCTGTACATCCCCGGGGGCGGAAGTCGGACGCCCTATGGCGACGGCGCGAAGGCCAAGATTGTGATGGACGGGCGCAAAATCTTCAAGCTGGCCGTGAACGTGATGTCCTCCACGGTCGAAGAGCTGTTGCAGAAGACCGGGCGGCAGAGGGACGAGATCGACTGGCTCATCCCGCACCAGGCCAACCAGCGGATCATCGACGCGGTGGCGGAAAGCCTCGATTTTCCGCAGGAGAAGGTCGTGAGCACCATCCAGAACATCGGCAACAACTCGTCGGCGACGATCCCCATTGCGGTGGACACCGCCATCCGCGACGGGCGCATCCAGCGCGGCGATCTGCTGATGCTGGTGGCGTTCGGCGGCGGCCTGGTGTGGGGCGGCGCGATGGTGGAGTATTGAGGGGGCTCTTGCGGGCGCGCGAGTTGAATATCTTCGCCCGATCGCGCGCCGCGTGGTCCTAAGCCTGCATACAGGCAGTCACGCTCCCTTGGCTCGTTCGTCTTTGGCGTTATACACCGAACGTTTTACAATTGGATGTATTTTTCAATCTGGTAGAAGTAGATTAGGATGACACGGAGCGTACACTCTGCACGATTTTACTTACGGCGCAGTTCAGACAGCCCACGTGCGGGATGCTAGCCTAGTCATCAGCACGGCGGTGCTTTTTACTGAAAACGCGGACCAACCAAATGGACCGTGCACGCTTGGCACAGTCCATCTCGATCGTCGCACAGAATGTGGTCGTGCCGCCTGGGGATTATGCATCAGCGGCCATTCCAGCGGCGTGCTGAGCAACAGAGAGTATCTCGACGTGGACTACAAGACAGGGCCAAGTTACGCACGAGGACTCGAACGCAAAACGGCCAACGGTTCAGGGATGATGACATGGGAAACATATACCTCGATTGGACACTGGCGGGCTACCATCAGTGTCGGATCACGGAGCATTTCTCTCACGCTGACGGTAATTTAAGAAGGAAGCATACCCCCTTGGGGAGAAGGTATTCGCCCCTTGACCATCGCAACTCACCAGGTTGCAGAAGAACTCACGCCTTTCATTTGAACCATATCGACGCGCCGAGGCAGATCCACCGCTCCGTCCTCACTGGATGGGCCTCTACATCTGATTGTTTCTAGGCGAGAGCATCCGCCTCAAGTTTATTTCTGGTCTCTGCTCGCGTCCGGCCTTAAACCCTGCACAATGAAACGAACAGTCATCTCAATTTCCTCATCATCTCGCCAGGGTGCATCGTGAAACAGGATGTGACGCAACACCACATGGCTTAGGATGACTGACACCGTTAGCCGGATCACAGTCCGCGCGGGAATCCGCGCAATCTCCCCTTTTTCCTGAAAGTGTTCAATAATCCCGACTAGGCGCTTCAACACATTCTCGGTGACATATTGCTTGAGTTGCGCCTTCAACTCGGGATGAAAAGGTATTTCTTGAGCTAAAATCCTCAGAACTTGAGCATATTTCTTTGCAAATTGCAAGCGGTTAAACAATACGGCTCGTAGAAAGTCTTCAAACCGTTCGTGTTGGGCAGTAAGAATGGTCTCGAGATCTCGGAGCAAGAACGGTCCGACAAATTCATCGATCACCGGTACCGTGATGGAAAGAAGCAAATCCTTCTTTGTCTTATAGTGTCTGAAGATGGTGCCTTCGGCCACGCCTGCCCGCTGTGCGATCTCGCTCGTGGACGCAGCAGCAAAACCCTTCTCCGCGAACACTTCCACCGCCGCGCGTAAGATGTTCAATTGTCGGTCGGTCACGCGGTCATCCTCGTTTAGACGCACCAACTCGGTCAACCACTGGTCCATTCGCTCGGACATTGGATATTCACCTTTCGATAAATTTCCATCCAGAAAACACTCCGCCACTCCGTCTCGAAGGTGGGAGACGGACGGGTGGGGTACTCCGCCCGTCATCCCGTAGGTCCCGCGGGCCGAGGTGGCGATTGATGTCCACGATAACGCGCGCAATCTCAGCCGATGCGGCGCAAATATGCTACCGCTCTCCTACAAGCACGAGCTCACGGTCGATCTGTTGCACAGCACATAAATATTCTCATACTCGTCTTCGAGTCGTTCCGGTCTCGCGTGACATGCCGTTCGCGGGGATGGGCGAGCGAGACCAAACAGCAATTTGGCGATCACGAGGTGAAGACTGGAAACGAAACTCGAATTGTGGCATACATGCCGCAAGGACAAACTTTCTATATTCCTCACCACGCCACCCGCTAGATGCTGTCTTCTTTTACCTGTCGCCTGCGTACAAAGACCAGCCGCAATCCCATGACCAAGGCAGCCAGTAGAACCGTCAAGCCAAGCCACTTCAGGTCTGCGCTCACGTCCCCGACACCTACATACAGCCAGTTCACCACCCGGGTGACGTGCAACGCTGGCAGAACGCGGACGACGCTCTGGTATCCTTGCGGTAGCATATCAAATGGCAGGGCAATTCCGGATGACAGCATTTGAAAAGGAAACAACAGAGCATACAACCCGATTCCAGGGAGTCTGAGCAGGTAAATGAGCCCTCCCACCAATCCACAACCAGCGCCGAACGAGATGGCAAGGCTACATACCGCGCGAAAGGCGTGAACGACGGGATACACGCCGTACATTTGCGCGACTCCGACGACGGTTGCAGCCGCTGCAAACGATACAATGAGGATATACCCTAACGTTTCGAACCACGCCATGTACCTTCGCCGTGCAGATCCGTCGAAAGGTTTCAGTGCAAACCAAGCAGCTAAAGATGCAAGGATGCTTCCAATGAAAAATGTCACCACCGTGAGGAAGGGAAGAAACTCCGCCACGGCGGGTGCTGATGCTACTACCACTTCGTTTGCACGGACAGGCTGCGTCGGAAACCGCTGAATCTGTTGCATGAGCTTAACCAAGAAGACCTCTCTCTGCGCCGCCGACACTGCCACTTCCTTTGACTGGGAGGTGTTCGCAGGTGCGACATCCACCTGCTTCATGAGCGCGTTATCCAGTTTCCATTTTGCAACTTCCAACACAGCTGCGTTCGTCGCTTGTGTCACCCGTGCCTCAGTCAATTGCATCATACTTTTTACGTTTGGCGACAAGGCGTCCGTCAGTTCAAAATCTAGATGAGCATTGCCACTTGCGAGTTTCTCGTAGAAATCAGATGGAATGCGAATAACCATTTCGACATTTCCAGTCAGTAACTTTTGGCGCGCCGCCCGCTCGTCTAGACCCGTGATGGCCGTGAAAGGCAGGTGTTTAGCCAGCTGTTTCTGCAATGCTACCCCTTGCGACCCAGCCTCATTGACAACTGCGACCTTCAGCTCAGACAAACGCTCCCCTGCACTACGCACAGCTGGAATAAAAGTGAACATGAAGATACATATAACAACTATCGGTGCGAAGAACCCTGCGACCAGCCAACGCCTCGAGGACATCGTTTCGAATCCTCCTACCTTGTGAGAGTGAGTACTCACTCATATTTTATTCCTGAAGTATGAGCCTTCGTCAAGAGACCGTCGTCACGGAGTCGCTCGTTTCCACTCGCCCTTGGGAAAGCCTCTGTGAAAACGCCTCAGGCAGATCATTTCCAATGAACGAGAGTGATGGGATCCTTCCCCCTGTCGACCCAGAGTTCCGACCAAACTCCAGGGTACAGGACAGAGGTGCCGGGGTGGTCAACTTTTTGGTTGTCAATGTGCCCCCACGTGGTCAACTTTTACGTTACAGCGAGGACTTTGCACATCTTCTGAACCGGAAATTCGGAGCGGTGATTGTGGATCCAGGCATACACTACTTCTGGCCATTGGTGAAGATGCGCATGGCTTTTTTAGGATCTCATTCTCCTCTCGCAATTGGCGACTTTCCAGCTCCAGATCGCGCATCGCTTTCGCTTCCGGTCTCAGGTTCCCGCTTCCGACGAATGGGGTTTCAGGATCTTCGCGATACTTGGCGATCCACCCATACAAACTTTTCACGGATATCCCGAGATCGCCTGCGATTTCACTTGCTGGCTTGTGGCCTTCCAAAGCGAGTTGAACAGCATGGAGTTTAAAGTCGTTGTCGTACTTTTGTGTCACGTGGCTCACCTCGAATCGACTTATTCTTACATTCTCGATTCGCCGTGTCCACTGTTTTAACCTAACACCAGAGCCAAAACCCGCAGTGTGACCAGTGCAGGATTTTAACTCTTGCACACTCAGCCCAATAACTTTTGGACACTATTTTCGACATGTCTTGGATAGGCAAATGGTCTGCCGTTCAGCTACTGCGTATTTACTAGTTTCGTCGCCCTTCTATAAGCTCTTTCGTAATGGCCTTTTCAACAAGAGCTTGTGAGCATTTGGCGAGCCGATCGAGGACAGCATCCGCGACCGTGGGATCGGCAAATGTGTCGTACCACGCCTCAATCGGCAGCTGACTTGCAACACATGTCGAATTGAGGGCGTAACGGGGAGCGGCGGGAAGATTCCGACCTGCTCCTCCCAGTTTGTTCATTAAAGCGGCTCAAAACAATATGACTTTGAAATTACGTCCCTTGTGATGCACGGTTCGAAGAGCCCGTGAGCATAGAGGAGTGTAACGATGGCCACACGAGGATACCCTGCGATTTTCGACCCATACGAAGATGGATCCTTCGTCGTATTGTTTCCCGACTTTCCTGGGTGCGTCACGCAGGGCTGCAACCTTGATGACGCCGTAGCCATGGCAGAAGAAGCACTCACACTTCAGCTCTATGGAATTGAACGCGACGGAGAGGATCTACCTGAACCTTCAGATCCCTCGCACGTAACGGTCCCAGAAGAAGTGCAGGGACAATGGTTTGTCATGCTCATCCATCCACGCCCTGAGTTATTCCATCCGTGACATCGCGCACCGTGGGATGTACGCCCGTTCGCCCTGGCGAGATGTCGATCGGACCCCCTCCGCATGCGCGTGCCTCTTCATTCTTTTAGCCACTTTGGAGCACTTGACCATTTTCTGAACACCTTTTACAATATAGCATATCTCCCTGGATGATCTCAACCAAATCGTAGCTTATTTCCACTAAATTCACAATTACACTAGAGGGGAAGTTATGTTCCGAAAAAACGTCTGGAAATCAAGTCTCTTTGCCCTCGGAGGACTTGCCGTGTCCTTTTTCGTCGGGCTCGTGCCGACCGCGGTCGCAGACAGCCGTGTCGGTTTGCACGCCCCGACAGGTCTGATGGCAGCCACGGTCACGCGAGACATCGACGGTGACACCATGCAGGTTCGAATAGGCCCGAAAACGGAAACCGTCCGAATGCTCCTGATCGACACACCAGAGCAAGTCGACCCGAAGACGCCGGTGGAACCTTACGCACGTGAGGCTTCGGCGTACGCGAAGCGGCTGCTCCCCGTGGGCAAACGTGTGTGGCTTCAGGAAGGCCATCCTGGCCATACTCGCGACAAGTACGGCCGGTTACTCGCGTACGTTTGGATAACAAGCACGGACCTGTACAACAGGGATGTCGTCGACCAAGGCCTCGCGCGTGTAGCTTATGTATACGCACCGAACACAGACTACCTCGCGCAGCTCGAAGCAGCACAGAACGACGCCAAGTGGCACCACCGTGGAATCTGGAGCATACCCGGCTATGTGACGTCGCAAGGATTCAACCTCGACGTTGCGCAGAAGTGGCTTCAGGCACACTCGAGTTCCAACCGGAGTTCAAGCGGCGAAGATGAGACAAGCCATGGGGGGTTCCCCGTGTCCAGCTCGAGTGGAGGCAAAAATTCTTCCGTGGGAATCGGGAATGCAGGCTTCCCGCCGCCATCGCAAACGAACTCGAACGCCTCATCACCCGATTGGGGCTCTGCCGTAGGCCCATCCACCTCAGTGAGCCCGGACCCCTCAACTCCTGTAGGTCGAGCACCTGCTTCAGACACTGCAGAGGGTCAGTCGTCGATTACGGTCATCTCATCTGACCTCAACGTCCAGCGCGGCGGATATGCGTCCGTCACCATTCAGACCACGCCAGGCGCTTTGGGCACCATCGAGGTGGACTATAAGACGGGCCCGAGCCACGCCAGTGGTCTCGAGCCAAAGACGGCCGACAGCTCGGGCCGCATCACGTGGGAGTGGCGCGTCGGCTCGTCCACTACAGCAGGACAGTGGCCAGTCACAATTGCGGTAGGCGGGCAGAGCATCACGCTGACCCTATCGGTGAGTTGAGAACGGATCGTTCTTTGTCCTAGGACTGGGGCGTTACATTCTTCTGGATTCTTTTACACCCGATCTCATTGAAATCTCGAAGGGTAGGTGCCATTGATGCGTACAAAAGACTCAACATCCTCGCAGGATCAGTCGAAGGACAAGAAGCGAAGGACAGAGCAAGGGAAAGAAACGAAAACCTTTGCATCCGGGAAGCACTTTGTTCTTAAAACGCGTGACAAAACCAAAGCCACGGTGGACTACATCACAGGCGTTCGATTGTCCCGGACCATGGATGAATTTACAGCAACGTACAGAGACATCGTCGTAGGCCTAGGCGATCACGTCATGGAACACGAAGCATGGATGGAATCGCATGAAGCGAAAAGCAAGCAGATTGAAGAGGCTTTGCAGCAGTATACGGAGAGATCTCGTAGACTGCTACTGGCCGCACTCGCTGCGCTCGCCCTATCGGCTCTATCCTTGACGTCGGAAATTATTACATGGGTGGCAAAATGACACCGCTGGAGCGCCTTCGCGAACGATATCGCTTGCGCATTCAGGAACGCGGCGTGCGGGCTGACGAGATGCTTGACGTGTTGCGCGAAATATACAGCCAAAGAGTGCGGAATCTCATGATGGCCATGATCAGTTCCTGTCTTATTGCGGACTGGGTGTCATCCCAGGCGATGGACCCATCGGTCCTGACCCCGGAAATGACGGAGGCATTTCATCTTCAATATCCTCACCTCACCTTTGACGATCTTCGGCGCATGAGCCCCGCTGAACTGCAGGGCGTCGTCAATGGATGGTCCGGAAAGCTCTTTGAGGTCATGGTGCGCGATATGCTGAACAAAGGAGAATGGGTAGGAGACATCCACCTTCAACCCGGCCAGCACGCGGTATTGGCCGATAGCCCCACGCAGCCAGGATGGGACATTCGTATCGTGAATGCAGACGGCTCAACCGACGAATTGCTGCAACTCAAAGCGACATCGTCTCTCTCGTACGTCAAAGCCGCTATCGAGCAGCACCCTAATATCCACGTCATTGCGACGAGCGACGTGTTCGATCACGGCACGCAGCTTTCGGATGCCCTTCTGGATCATGTAACTAACAGTGGTATCGGAGAAGATATGCTTCGAGAGTTCATCAATGACACTCTTTCAGGAAACGACACGCGTCATCACTTCCTAGAGGCTTTGGAACCCGGCCTTCCGCTGCTCATGATTTTAGCGCAAGAACTGCGCCAGGTTCGAGCAGGAAGTAAGTCCGCAAAGGCCGCCAAAAAAGAGGCATTTACGCGCTTGTTGAAATCTGGATCCATTTCCCTCGTTACGCATGGACTTCATGCCCTTGGGGCCACGACAGGAATTACAGTTCCTGTATCCTTCCTCATGCGCACTGGCATGACACGTATCTCGGTCTTCAATCAGTTGACATACAAGCTAGAAAAACGAACTCAGGAGTTGCAGAAATGGTATCAAATGAGCACTTGGAACAAACCCCCTGAACGTTCGTTTTCATACGGAAGATCCGCTAGCGAACATAATACATAACTTAGAATTCGGGCAACAGTCATCAGCGACTGAACGATAGACTTGAAAAAGCAGGGGAAGTTTAAGTTCTGCCATGGGCGTGTCCGGGCCGCACCAATAACCGCCAATGCGTGTCGACGGCCAGTATCCCACCTTGGTACGCGTCGAACCGAATGCCGCGATCGCCTGGATACGCTTCTCTGTGGTCGACCTTCCACCGTAGAATGGCTTCCGGTATGCCGTCCGGGTAGGAGGAGCATCGCCATTCGTGCGGGATTCCGTCTTGTCTTACGTGTCGACAAAAATAGCACTGTGGCGGCGCTTTGATCACGCCGTGTCCCACCCTTCGTGATCTGCTCCGACAATCTTCCGGCGCAACATGATCGAACGTCGTTGACCATTCACGAACAATCCATCGGGCATCACGTGCTCAAACAGTCACGCGTTGGCCATACCACGCCGCACGGATGAAGTAAAACGGCGAGGGTCTAGAACCCTCGCCGTTACTGACTTTCTGGCGCACCCGGCAGGACTCGAACCTGCGCAAGACGCGGTTTAGGAAACCACCGCTCTATCCTACTGAGCTACGGGTGCACGCGCGAAAATCGCACATACATTATACCCCAACGCCTGGTCTCGCCGCAAAGGGAAATTACAGCCGGGAAACGCTCCGCAAGAAAATGCCCTGGCGTGCCCGGCCTTAGCTTTCATGCCCCTTTCGCGGCGAGCGCGGCGCAATGCCTCACCTCAATCCGCCGCGCCGCGCGGCTCACGTGCTTCCCTCCATCATTCGCTCCGCTGCTCACACCTCAGCGTCCGCAGCCGATTGAGCGCGGCTGCGAGCTCGTACCGGCGTGGGCGGGCGAGATCGCCCGGATGGCCTTGGCGGAGAGAGATGGATCCCAGCCCGTCCCGATCCCACTGCGCCTCCATGGCGTCGAGGATCTCTCGAACCGTGAGCGCCTTCGTCAGCCAGCCCTTCCGCTCCATGTACGAGAGGGCCGCCGCAATGGCGCGCGTCTGGCTGTCGTCGACGAGTTGCTCCAGCGCGTGCAGGGAGATCTCCGTGGCGCCATATTGGATGGCATATCGCCCGCGCGCCGCCACCTTCGCCTTGTGGCCCCGCTGGCTGTTGAGGCTGTCGGGCTGGGGGACGCGCTGGCGGATGGCCCCGAACGCATGCCCACCTTCCGGCTTGCGGGCGGTGGGGATGGCGGCAGCCACGCGTTTGGCCTCCGCGGTCACATCGTGCGGGACGTACGCCTCCATCTTGATGACGCAGTCGGCGATGTCGAAGTAATCACCCAATCCTCCGACGACGAGCACGGTGGAGATGCCGTATTCGTCGAACAGCTGCCTCGCCTTGTCGACGTAGGGCGTGATGGGCTCGCCCGATTTCGCCACCAGCGCCTGCATGCGCGCATCGCGGACGAGGAGGTTCGTCGCGCTCGTGTCCTCGTCGATGAGAAACGCCGTGGCGCCCGCCTCGATCATCTCGACGAGGCTTGCCGCCTGCGAGGTGCTCCCGCTCGCGTCCTCCGTCGAGAAGCGCGTCGTGTCCTTGCCATGCGGAAGCGTGCCGATGAGCGGAGAGATGTCGACCTGGGCCACGCTCCGCCCGTCTTCGGCGCGGATCTTGACCGCGCCCCTGTCGGTGATGACGAACTCGCGCCCGTCGCCCGCGACGTGATCGTACACGCCATGCTCCAGCGCCTCGAGGAGCGTCGTCTTGCCGTGGAAGCCGCCGCCGACGATGAGCGTGATGCCGCGGCGGATGCCCATGCCTCGAAGCGGCTCTTCGCGGTGCGGCACGGGGATGGAGATCTCCAACTCGGGCGGGCTCTGAAACGGCACCGCGCCCCGGCGCAGCGGCTTGTCGCTCACGCCGCTCTCGCGCGGCAGGATGGAGCCGTTGGCGACAAAAGCCACGAGGCCGTGATCGCGCAAATACCGGCGAATGGCCTCCTGCTGATCCGCCAGTTCCACCGCGGGGCGGATCTCCTCCTCGCGCAGGCCGTACACGGCGCGCTCCACGGCTGCGGGAATCTGCTCGAAGAGCATCGCCTCGGCTTCCCGCGCCAACACGCGCCTGCCGACGGCCGGCAGACCGACGGACAGGCAGATGACGATCTCGTCCCGCCCAATCTGCACCGCCGTTCGCTCCAGCACCTTCTGCCCCGGCGCGTCGATGGCGATAAGCCCACTTTTCCCCGTCCCGCGTGCCCGATTCGGCAAGCGGCGCAGCGCCTCGTCCATCCGCCGCGCCAAGAGGTCTTCACACCGGATTCGGCGCCAAGGCGCATCGATCCACGCGTCCCCGACGGCGGTCTTGCCCCGCAGCACAAGAACCCGCACCTTGGACGGATCCGCGAACGGATCGCCCTGGACGTGATCGACGGCGAGGGTGAACGAAGGGAAGGCGTAACGCCCTTCGAGGTCCTGATACGCCTTGTACCCGCGGCCGTCGATGGATTGCAGGTGGCGCCGCAGCGCCTCCATGGGCTGGCGCCTGGTTTCCGAACGCACGCCTCGATCCAACTTGCCGCTACTCCCCCCGTCGCTTCCACATCGATCGGAGTTCCGAAGTGCGCCCCTTCATCTCGACCTCGACGCGGGCCAGGTCGATCACCAATGCCCCCTCGGCGCACGTGAATTCGTTGAGCTTCAGGGCAATGCCGAGCGGCTCAAGCAGGCTCGCGATGTTCAGCCGCAGGCTCTGCCGCAGCACCTCAATGCCCTGCGGCGCATCCTTCATGGCCTCCTGCAGGCTCATCTGCACGATGGCAGGCGGGATGTTCACGAGCTTGCGCGCCGAAATCTCAATTGAAATCTCGCCCTTGTCCGCGCTGCACGTCGGCCTCGCCGCGAAGTCGATGTTCCACATCAGAAACTTGAACTGGCCGTGCACGCCGTCCGGCTGGATGGCGAGAATGCGCAACGGGATGTCCGGTGCGAACTCGGCGATCATCGAATTCAGGTCGTCCGCGGACAGCCGCACGCGGATGTTGGAAATTCGCACCCGACACCCCTCCCCGTCTCAGCCCTTCGCAATCCGCTCGATCCCGCCCATGTACGGCACGAGCGCGCGCGGAATGAGGACCGATCCGTCCTCCTGTTGGTAGTTCTCCAGGATGGCCGCCACCGTGCGCCCAATGGCGAGGCCGGAGCCGTTCAGCGTGTGCACGAACTCCGGTTTGCCCCGCTCCTCCCGCCGGAAGCGCAGGTTGGCGCGCCGCGCCTGGTAGTCTTCGAAGTTCGTGCACGACGAGATCTCGCGGTACCGGTTCTGCGCCGGCAGCCAGACCTCGATGTCGTACTTCTTCGCGTCCTTCGCGCCGAGATCGCCCGTGCAGATCTCAATGCGGCGGTACGGAAGCTGGAGCGCCTCGAGCACAGCCTCCGCTTCGCGCGTCAGCTGCTCGAGGACCTCGTACGACTGCTCCGGAAGGCACAGATTGACGAGCTCCACCTTCTGGAACTGGTGCAGCCGAATCAGCCCGCGCGTATCCTTCCCCGCCGATCCGGCCTCCGAGCGGAAGCAGGCCGAATAGCCCGCGAATTTCACCGGCAGTTGGTCGGCCGACAGGATCTCGTCCCGGTAGTAGTTCGTGAGCGGCACCTCGGCCGTCGGGATGAGGTAGTAGGGCAACCCCTCGATTTTGAACATCTCGTCGCCGAACTTCGGCAGGTTGCCCGTGCCGATGAGGCTCTCCTCGTTCGCGATGAACGCCGGAAACATCTCCGTGTAGCCGTGCCGCTCCACGTGGAAATCGAGCATGAAGTTCGCGAGCGCCCGCTCCAGCCGTGCGCCGAGGCCCTTGTACAGCACGAAGCGGCTGCCGGTGATCTTCACGGCGCGCTCGCTGTCGACGATGTCGAGCGCCTCCGCAATCTCCCAGTGCGGTTTCGGCTCGAAGGAGAACTTCGGAAGATCTCCCCACGTCTTGATGACCGGGTTGTCGTCCTCCGACTCGCCGTCCGGCACCGAGTCGTGCGGCACGTTCGGCAGCGCGAGCAGCAGGTCCCGCACTTGCCGCTCCAACTCGCGAACCTCTTCGTCCAGCGCCTGAATCCGGTCCGACACCTCGCGCATCCGCGCGATGTCCTCGCTCGCGTCCTCCCCCTGCCGCTTCTTGCGCGCGATGGCCTCGGACGTCTGATTGCGCAGCGCTTTGAGGCGCTCCACCTCCGCCAGATGATCCCGCCATCTGGCGTCCGCCTCGAGCAGCCGGTCGATCTCGGCCGGATCGACCTTCTTCCGCTTGAGCTTCGCTTTGAACACGTCGGGTTGTTGCCGAATGGCTCGGATATCTAACATGTCACACCTCGCGCTCGAGTCAATGTGCCACCGGCGCCTGCGCCATGTTCAAGAAGTATTGGTGCAGGCGGTAGTCGTCCGTGAGCTCCGGATGGAACGACGTGGCGAGGAGATTGCCCTGCCGCACAGCCACAATGCGATCCTCGTACGTCGCAAGGACCTCCACGCCTTCGCCCACGGACACGATGTGCGGCGCGCGAATGAACACGGCTGGGAACGGGGGCGCGCCAATGGCCGGGATGTCGATCTCGGCCTCAAACGACTCGCGCTGCCGCCCGAACGAGTTGCGGCGCACGGTCACGTCCATCAGGCCGAGGTGGACGGTGTCCTCTCCCTCGATGCGCTTGGCGAGCACAATCATGCCGGCGCAGGTGCCGTAAATGGGCTTGCCCGCGCGAGCCAATGCGCGGACGGGCTCCAGCATGTCATACTCCCGCATCAGCTTGCCGATGGCCGTCGATTCGCCGCCCGGGATGATCACGCCGTCCGCGCCCTCGAGATCGCGCGCCCACTTGGCCTCGTAGGCCTCCACCCCGAGCGACTTCAAGGCCGCGATGTGCTCCCGAAACGCGCCCTGCACCGCAATCACGGCAATCTTCATGGCCCATCCTCCTCTCTCATGTGCAAGAGCCGGCGGGCCTTCGCCCCCGGCTCTCGCAGGCGTATCCGTCTGCGCGTCACCAACCGCGAACCGCCATGCGCTCCTCCTCGCGCAAGGTGGCGAGATCGATGCCCTGCATGGCCTGCCCGAGGTTCTTGGACAGGTGCGCCAACAGTTCGTAATCCTGATAATGCGTCACGGCCTGGACGATGGCGCGCGCGTACTTCTCTGGATTCTCGGACTTGAAGATGCCGGATCCCACGAACACGCCGTCCGAGCCGAGCTCCATCATGAGCGCGGCGTCGGCGGGCGTCGCGATGCCGCCCGCCGCGAAGTTGACGACCGGCAGGCGGCCGAGATCGTGCACCTGCTTGAGAAGATGATACGGCGCGCCGAGATTCTTCGCCTCGGCGTACAACTCGTCCTCGGACATCGCCTGAACGCGGCGAATGGCGGACTGCATCATGCGCTGATGGCGCACAGCCTCGACGATGTTGCCCGTGCCCGGCTCGCCCTTGGTGCGGATCATCGACGCACCCTCGGCGATGCGGCGCAGCGCTTCGCCGAGATCGCGCGCGCCGCAGACGAAGGGAACGGTGAACTTCGTCTTGTCGATGTGGTGCTTCTCGTCGGCCGGCGTGAGCACCTCGCTCTCGTCGATGTAGTCGACGCCCATCGCCTCGAGAATGCGCGCCTCCACGATGTGCCCAATGCGGCACTTCGCCATGACCGGGATGGAGACGGCGTTCATGACCTCTTCAATGATGGCCGGATCGGCCATACGGGCTACGCCGCCGGCTTTGCGGATATCCGACGGAACCCGCTCCAGCGCCATGACCGCGACGGCGCCGGCCGCCTCCGCGATCTTCGCCTGTTCCGCGTTGACGACGTCCATGATGACGCCGCCCTTCTGCATCTCCGCCATACCGCGCTTCACGCGATCCGTGCCGACATTCGACATGCCGCATCCCCCTCTGTATTGCAACCGGAACCAACCGGTGAGTGGTTGAAGACCTAACGATTATTGTAGTACAGCGCAGGCCCTCTTTCCACGTCAAATCGAATAGTTCGGCGCTTCTTTGGTGATCTGCACGTCGTGCGGATGGCTCTCGCGCAGACCCGCCGATGTGATCCGCACCATCTGGCTCTTCTCCTGCAACTCCTGGATGGTGGCGCACCCCGTGTAACCCATGCCGCTTCGCAGGCCGCCGACGAGCTGATACAGCGTCTCGCTCACCGGCCCGCGGTACGCCACGCGCCCCTCGATGCCCTCCGGCACGAGCTTCTTCGTGTCCCCTTCCGAATTGTCGCCTTGGAAGTAGCGATCGCCCGATCCGGCCCGCATCGCACCGATGGAGCCCATGCCGCGGTACACCTTGAACTGCCTGCCCTGGTAGATCTCGATCTCGCCCGGGCTTTCCGCCGTCCCTGCGAGCAGGCTTCCGATCATCACTGAGCTTGCGCCGGCCGAGATCGCCTTGACGATGTCGCCGGAGTACTTGATGCCGCCGTCCGCGATGATGGGAATGCCGCGCTTGCGCGCTGCGTTGGAGCAGTCGTAAATGGCCGTGATCTGCGGCACGCCCACGCCCGCCACGACACGGGTGGTGCAGATGGACCCCGGACCGATGCCGACCTTCACGGCGTTGACGCCCGCTTCCATCAGCGCCTCGCAGCCCGCCGCCGTCGCCACATTGCCGCCAATCAGCTGAATGTCCGGATAGCGCGAACGAATTTCGCGGACGACCTTGAGCACGAACTCCGAATGCCCGTGCGCCGTATCCACCACGATCACGTCACAGTGCGCCGCCACGAGCGCATCGACGCGATCCATCACGTCGGGCGAAACCGTCACCGCCGCACCGACCAAAAGACGGCCCTGCGAATCCTTCGCCGCATTCGGGAATCGGCGAGCGTTCTCGATGTCCTTGATGGTGATGAGGCCCCGCAGGTTGCCCTCGGCATCGACGAGCGGCAGCTTTTCAATCTTGTGCCGCTGAAGGATCTCCTTCGCCTCCGCCAGCGTCGTTCCCACCGGCGCGGTGATGAGGTTCTCGCGGGTCATGACTTCCCCGATGGGTCGAGAATCGTCCCGTTCGAAGCGCAGATCCCGGTTCGTGATGATCCCAATGAGCTTCTGCGATCCGCATTCCACAATCGGAACGCCCGAGATTCGATACTTGCTCATGAGCGCTTCCGCGTCGCGCAGGGGCTTGTCCGGCGTGAGATAGATGGGGTTGGTGATGACGCCGCTCTCGGAGCGTTTGACGCGATCGACCTCTTCGGCCTGCGCCTCGATGGACATGTTCTTGTGAATGATGCCGATCCCGCCCTCGCGCGCCATCGCGATGGCCATCGGCGAAGTGGTGACGGTGTCCATCGCGGCGGACACGATGGGGATGTTGAGGCGAATATCCGTGGTCAACCGGGTGGAGACGTCCACGTCCCGCGGAAGAACGGTCGAGTGAGCTGGCAATAACAGCACATCGTCGAAGGTCAGGGCTTCCCCCACAAATTTGTGTTCCCAGGCGCTCGTCACGATGGTTCCTCCTCTTCATCTCGCTCTCTGCGCATGGCGTCCCGAAAATATTGTGAGCAGTATAACAACCGGCTATGGGGGTGTCAATGCGCGGATTTTTGAGCTGCCGCGCCTTCGGGAGTGAAGGTCACACATTTGTCAAGATGACAAAACCGTCTAGAGCTTCGTGCGAAGGGCGGGAGCAGGGCTTCGGCCTTCGGCCTGCAGATCTGCTCCCGCCCTTCGCACTTCGCTTCTGGGTGAAGTGGAGGGCGGCAACCTTTGTGCTGGCCGAGAGGGATGGGTCATTCAACGTATAGAGGGCTTGTTCGGCTGGCTGAGCGTCGGACCGAGAAGAACGCGTGACCGGGGCTTACGTTTCGATAGGGTGCGATTCTGAGGCCATTCTCCGTTGCCTCGTCTCGTCTTGCGCGGAGATGCAGGTAGCCCGCGCAAACGACAAAAGGCCAGGCTAGATGCCTGACCTTTGTCTCTCGCCTGGCAACGACCTACCTTCCCAGGAGGCTTCCCTCCCAGTATTCTCGGCGCTGGAGGTCTTCACGTCCGTGTTCGGGATGGGTACGGGTGTTGCCCCTCCGCTAGGGTCACCAGGCTGGCTTCGTTCATCGCTCGCTCACACGGCTTCGCCCTTCGGGCTGCAGATGTGTTCGCTCGCGATTCACTTCGCCTCTGAGTCCCTTCCGCGAAGCCTGCGTTACGAGTCGGTACCTAACCACGCCTCGCTCGCATGTCGCTTCGCATCTGTCTTCCTGGCCCTTGCCGTCGTGCATAGGGAGTCTTGCAGGTGAGGCCCTCGACCGATTCGTATCTGTCCGCTCCACGCATCACTGCGCTTCCACGCCAGACCGATCCACCTCGTCGTCTTCGAGGGGTCTTACTTCCTTCACGGAATGGGATACGTCATCTTGAGGCGGGCTTCGCGCTTAGATGCTTTCAGCGCTTATCCCTTCCCGACTTGGCTACCCAGCGGTGCCCCTGGCGGGACAACTGGTACACCAGCGGTCGGTTCATCCCGGTCCTCTCGTACTAGGGACAACCCCTCTCACGTATCCTACGCCCGCGGCAGATAGGGACCGAACTGTCTCACGACGTTCTGAACCCAGCTCGCGTACCGCTTTAATGGGCGAACAGCCCAACCCTTGGGACCGACTTCAGCCCCAGGATGCGATGAGCCGACATCGAGGTGCCAAACCTCCCCGTCGATGTGAACTCTTGGGGGAGATCAGCCTGTTATCCCCGGGGTAGCTTTTATCCGTTGAGCGATGGCCCTTCCACTCGGAACCACCGGGTCACTAAGCCCGACTTTCGTCCCTGCTCGACCTGTCCGTCTCGCAGTCAAGCTCCCTTTTGCCTTTGCACGCTCCGCGCGATTTCCATCCGCGCTGAGGGAACCTTTGGGCGCCTCCGTTACCCTTTAGGAGGCGACCGCCCCAGTCAAACTGTCCGCCTGACACTGTCCCGCCTCGCGTCCTCACAAGGCCGGTTAGAACAACCGTGTCCCAAGGGTGGTATCCCAACGCCGACTCCACTCAGGCTGGCGCCCAAGCTTCTCCGTCTCCCACCTATCCTGTACATGGAACACCGTTGTCCCATATCAGGCTACAGTCAAGCTCCACGGGGTCTTTCCGTCTAACCGCGGGTAACCTGCATCTTCACAGGTACTACAATTTCACCGGGTCTCTCGTTGAGACAGCGCCCAAGTCGTTACGCCTTTCGTGCGGGTCGGAACTTACCCGACAAGGAATTTCGCTACCTTAGGACCGTTATAGTTACGGCCGCCGTTTACTGGGGCTTCGATTCGGACCTTCGGGGTTCCCCCCTAAGCCCTCCTCTTAACCTTCCAGCACCGGGCAGGCGTCAGCCCCTATACGTCGCCTTTCGGCTTCGCAGAGACCTGTGTTTTTGCTAAACAGTCGCTTGGGCCTTTTCACTGCGGCTCTTCCCCACGGAAGAGCGCCCCTTCTCCCGAAGTTACGGGGCCATTTTGCCGAGTTCCTTAACGAGAGTTCTCCCGCGCGCCTTCGTGTTCTCCACGCGCCCACCTGTGTCGGTTTCCGGTACGGGCACCTTCGGCTCGCTAGAGGCTTTTCTCGGCAGTGTGAACGTCGGGACTTCGGTACTTTTCTTCCCTCCCCATCACAGCTCACGCTTCTCGGGGTGCGCATTTCACTACACCCCACGCTCGCTGCTTGGACGGCCCCTTCCATCCGGCCGCTTCCCTCGTCCTCCTGCGTCACCCCTTCGCTCAAACGCCTACGGTGGTACAGGAATGTCAACCTGTTCTCCTTCGGCTACGCCTTTCGGCCTCACCTTAGGTCCCGACTGACCCTGGGCGGACGAGCCTTCCCCAGGAAACCTTGGGCTTTCGGCGGAGGGGATTCTCACCCCTCTTTTCGCTACTCATACCGGCATTCTCACTTCCATGCGCTCCACCAAGCCTCCCGGCTCAGCTTCCCCGCACATGGAACGCTCCCCTACCATGTCGCCATCCCGAGCTTCGGTGTCCGGTTTAGCCCCGTTCCATTTTCCGCGCAGCGCCACTCGACCAGTGAGCTATTACGCACTCTTTCAATGATGGCTGCTTCTAAGCCAACATCCTGGTTGTCTTCGCAGCGCCACATCGTTCCCCACTCAACCGGAACTTCGGGACCTTAGCTGCGGGTCTGGGCTGTTTCCCTCTCGACTACGGACCTTATCGCTCGCAGTCTCACTGCCAGGTTCCTCGACATTGTGGCATTCGCAGTTTGACGAAGCTTGGTAGCCCTCGCGGGCCCCGCACCCCATCAGCGCTCTACCTCCACAACTCATCCCCTGACGCTAGCCCTCAAGCTATTTCGGGGAGAACCAGCTATCACCGGGTTCGATTGGCATTTCACCCCTACCCCCAGTTCATCCCCTGGCTTTTCAACGCCAGTGGGTTCGGGCCTCCATGCGGTGTTACCCGCACTTCACCCTGACCAGGGGTAGATCACCCGGTTTCGGGTCGATGCGGACGAACTCACGCCCTCTTCAGACTCGCTTTCGCTTCGGCTCTGGCTCCTCCGCCTTCACCTCGCTCGCCCGCATCACTCGCCGGTTCATTCTACAAAAGGCACGCCGTCACACCCATCGGTGCTCCGACTGCTTGTAGGCACACGGTTTCAGGTTCTCTTTCACTCCGCTCCCGCGGTGCTTTTCACCTTTCCCTCACGGTACTCGTTCACTATCGGTCGCCAAGGAGTATTTAGCCTTAGGAGGTGGTCCTCCCGGATTCCTACGGGATTCCTCGTGTCCCGCAGTACTCGGGGTCTGTTTCCACCCTCGTGCGCGCGTTTCGGATACCGGGCTCTCACCGTCTCTGGCCGGCCTTCCCAGACCGTTCTCCTACGCGTACACTTGGGCTGGCTACCCTGCAGCTCGCCGCAAACAGCCCCACAACCCCGCATGCGCAACGGCTGCAGCCTTTCCCACGCATGCGGTTTAGGCTCCTCCGCTTTCGCTCGCCACTACTCACGGAATCGCGTTTGCTTTCTCTTCCTCGGGGTACTGAGATGTTTCACTTCCCCCGGTTCCCCGCTCGAGACCTTTCGGCCTCAAGCTGCTGGCGCTTCCCGCCAGCGGGTTCCCCCATTCGGACATCCACGGATCCAAGCCCGCTTACGGCTCCCCGTGGCATATCGGCGTTCGCCCCGTCCTTCTTCGGCTCTTGGCGCCTAGGCATCCACCGTGTGCCCTTCCTAGCTTCACCTATCCTGACTCCCTATGCACTTGCCAAGGTCCTCCGAGAGAGCTCTCGCTCCCTCAAAACTAAACACACGCCACCACCGAAGCCTGTAAGCCCCAAACCTTCTCCCTAGAAAGGAGGTGATCCAGCCGCACCTTCCGGTACGGCTACCTTGTTACGACTTCACCCCAATCATCGACCCCACCTTCGGCGGCTGGCTCCCCTTTCGGGGTTACCTCACCGACTTCGGGTGTTGCCGACTCTCGTGGTGTGACGGGCGGTGTGTACAAGGCCCGGGAACGTATTCACCGCGGCATGCTGATCCGCGATTACTAGCAATTCCGGCTTCATGCAGGCGAGTTGCAGCCTGCAATCCGAACTACGAGCGGCTTTTTGGGTTTCGCTCCGCCTCGCGGCTTCGCCTCCCTTTGTACCGCCCATTGTAGCACGTGTGTAGCCCAGGACATCAGGGGCATGATGATTTGACGTCATCCCCGCCTTCCTCCGACTTACGCCGACAGTCACCTGTGAGTCCCCGCCTCAACGCGCTGGTAACACAGGTCAAGGGTTGCGCTCGTTGCGGGACTGAACCCAACATCTCACGACACGAGCTGACGACAACCATGCACCACCTGTCTCCTCTGCCCCGAAGGGAAGGTGCATCTCTGCACCGGTCAGAGGGATGTCAAGCCCTGGTAAGGTTCTTCGCGTTGCTTCGAATTAAACCACATGCTCCACTGCTTGTGCGGGCCCCCGTCAATTCCTTTGAGTTTCAGTCTTGCGACCGTACTCCCCAGGCGGAGTGCTTATTGGGTTTCCTTCGGCACTGGGGTGTGTCCCCCCAACACCTAGCACTCATCGTTTACGGCGTGGACTACCAGGGTATCTAATCCTGTTTGCTCCCCACGCTTTCGTGCCTCAGCGTCAGTCACTGTCCAGCAAGGCGCCTTCGCCACAGGTATTCCTCCACATCTCTACGCATTTCACCGCTACACGTGGAATTCCCCTTGCCTCTCCAGCACTCAAGTCAAGCAGTTTCCAGAGCCATCCCATGGTTGAGCCATGGACTTTCACTCCAGACTTGCTCGACCGCCTACGCACCCTTTACGCCCAGTGATTCCGGACAACGCTCGCCCCCTACGTTTTACCGCGGCTGCTGGCACGTAGTTAGCCGGGGCTTCCTCACTCGGTACCGTCTCGCATGGGGCTTTCCACTCCCCATGCCGCTCTCCCCGAGCAACAGAGCTTTACAACCCGAAGGCCTTCTTCGCTCACGCGGCGTTGCTCCGTCAGGCTTGCGCCCATTGCGGAAGATTCCCTACTGCTGCCTCCCGTAGGAGTCTGGGCCGTGTCTCAGTCCCAGTGTGGCCGGTCACCCTCTCAGGTCGGCTACGCATCGTCGCCTTGGTGGGCCGTTACCCCACCAACGAGCTAATGCGCCGCGGGCTCCTCTCTCAGCGGCCCAATCGGGCCTTTCCCCGCAAGAAGATGCCTCCTCGCGGCGTATCCGGCATTAGCGCCCGTTTCCGGGCGTTATTCCGGTCTGAAAGGCAGATTACCCACGTGTTCCTCACCCGTCCGCCGCTGACCTCCGAAGAGGTCCGCTCGACTTGCATGTATTAGGCACGCCGCCAGCGTTCGTCCTGAGCCAGGATCAAACTCTCAATCCAAGTGCTTTATCCTGACCTGTGGTCACAAGGACTCACGGGCTTGGTGGTCTCGTGTGTTTAGTTTTCAAGGAGCGATTCCCGCGCCACCGCGCGGATTTCGTGCCGCCTCGCGGGCGGCGAAAACGATACTATCACCGCTTCCCCCTCTGTGTCAAGCGGGATCGCGGAGAAAAATACGAGGAAAAAACAGGGGTGCTCAGGCGGAAACGCATTCGTATGAATCAGGCAACGGGCGCTTGATGTTCCCTCGCGGCCCTCCGCTCAAGCGTCTCCTTCTTCGTCCTCCCGTTCAGGGAATCGTCCGTGCCTTGCAAGCCAGGCTCTAAGATGCGACACGTCACGTCCTGCGCGCTCCATCTCTATGACCTGCCGTTCGAACATCGTGAGCACGACACCCCAAAGTCGCTTCGCGACCGACTCTGCCAGCTCGTCCAGGCTCATCTTGCCAATGTTCTTTGTATCGATGAGCGACTCCGCCCACTCAACGAATCGTTGAAACTCCTGGCCGAACTTCGGGTCTTCGAGAACCTTCAAAAATTCCGGTGGATATTGACGTCGGAATTCCGGATCCCGAAGCACATCCTCCAAAGTCTCAGCCTTCACTGCACTCCCCCCTTCCACACCAGGCGCGACCGCCTTCGCCATCACGCGAGCCAATCGTGGGGCAGAAGCTCTCCGAGCCTCACGATCACGCCCGACGCCACCATCACCTCGGCCTCTCGGTTATCGGGATGGAGCTGCCGGATGAATTCCCGACACCGCCCGCACGGTGGCAGGATCCGGCCGTCCCTTCCCACCGCCACCATGCGGACGACGCGATTTTCCCCGGCCGTGATCATGGCCGCCGCAGCCGCGTGTTCGGCGCAGAAGCCGAGCGAGCACGCCGTGTCGATGCACACGCCCACGTACACGTGCCCCCGATCCGTCTCGAGCGCCGCGGCCACCGATCCCGCCGTCGCCTCCGGCGAGAGTTGCCGAATTCCATGCACGGATTGGGCTCTGGCGATGAGCTCATCAAACGTCATCGGCGCGCCTCCATCCCTTGGCCGAAGGTGAATACGTTTTCTCGCCGATCGCGGCCAAACCCTCGCCGCGCCGCACCCAGGCGATTCACCTGAAAAACTGCGTCCACCCGCTCGTCACGGCGAAGCCCAGGCGGCGATAGATGCCGCCCGCATTGGGGTTGTCGTAGTATAGGCAGAGCGTCTTCCCGCGCTCGTCAAAGACGTCGCACAGCTTTGCCACACACCGCGTGGCATACCCAAGTCCCCGGTACAGAGGGCGCGTGCAGACGCCGACGACCATCGCCGTCCACGTATTCTCGGCGACCGCGCTCGCCGAGGCCGCCATCTCGCCGCGCTCTCCCGGGACGTAGAAGCACAGCGTGTCGCCGGACTCAAACGATTGGCGAAGCGACAACTCCGTCGTGTTGCTGTTCGCGAACTCCGCGATGCTCTTTCGCAGCTGCCACAGTTGCCCGACGTGATCGACCGTCGCTTGATAGACCCCCGCCGTGTCGACAAAAGGCCTCGGCGCGTGCGGCGGACGTTCGGCAAAGGCAAACTCCCGAACCTGCCGCGGTTGGAATCCGCCCACGTCCTGGAGAAGGCTGAGCGACACGGAGTCTCCCTGCACCATCGACCACGCCGTGTTGGACTGCAGCATGCGGACCACGTCTTCCACGCCTTCGGGGCCCTCGGTCGAAAAGATGTAGCTTCCGTAGAAACGCAGCAAGACCGCGGTCACACGCCCGTCGGACAGGTACCCGTACACCTCTTGAAAGGGCGCGTCGTAGCCGTACCGCTCGATGTCTCCCGTGAGAAACGTGTGAAGCGCCGGCCGTTTCGACAAGTAGGCAACGACGCGGTCGTGATCGGACGCTGTCAGCCTTCGAAACATGCGGTCACTCTCCTCGTCTCGACCAGCGCCTCACGGCCTTACTTCTCTTTGACGATCGCGTTCACCACGATGAAGCAAAGCCCGACAAACGTCGCGAAGGCGAGAAACATCGCGCTCGTGTGCACGACAAAGTCCCAAAACGCGTTCTGCACCGACACCGCCTCCTCACTCGCATCGTAACAGACGGGCGCGCCTCCATCCAAGCGCGCCCCATGCGATCACGGCTCCGAATCCTCGTCGTCATCCTTGACCACGCGGCTGACGGAGGCCACCTCGACGCCTTCGTCGACGTTGATGAGCCGCACGCCCTGCGTGTTCCGGCTCAGGGTGGACACGTCGCGCACGTGGATGCGGATGGCCACGCCGGCCTGCGTCACGATCATCACGTCGTCGTCTTCCGTCACCATGCACATCTCGATGGCATGCCCGTTCTTCGGCGTGCAGTTGAGCGTCTTGATGCCCTTGCCGCCGCGCGACTGCGCGCGATACTCGCTCACCGGCGTGCGCTTGCCGTAGCCGCGGGACGTGACGACGAGCACGTCGTGATCGTCCTCCGCCACATCCATCGCAATGACTTCGTCGCCTTCGCTGAGCGAGATGCCCTTGACCCCGGTCGCGGCGCGGCCCATCGGGCGCACATCGGTCTCCGGGAAGCGGATGGCGAGCCCGTTGCGCGTGACCATCATGATCTCCTTCGTGCCGTCCGTCAGCTTCACGCCGACGAGGTCGTCGTCGTCGCGAAGGTTGATGGCGATGAGCCCGTTCTTGCGCACGTTCGAGTACTCGGCGAGCGGCGTCTTCTTCACGATGCCCTGGCGCGTGGCGAAAAACAGGTACGTATCGCCGATCTCGGCCGGATCGAGCGACTTCACCGGGATCATCGCGGTGACCTTCTCGCCCTGCTCGATGTTGAGCAGGTTCACGATGGGCGTTCCGCGCGCCTGCCGGCCGAACTCGGGCACGTCGTAGGCCTTGATGGCGTACATGCGGCCGCGGTTCGTGAAGAAGAGCAAGTAGTCGTGCGTCGACGTCACGTGCAGCCCGGTCACGAAGTCTTCCTCGTGCGCGTTGATGAGCGTCATCCCCCGCCCGCCGCGGCGCTGACTGTGGTACGTGGAGAGCGGCAGCCGCTTAATGTAGCCGCGGTGGGTGATGGCGATCACGACGTCGTGCACCGGGATGAGATCCTCTTCGCTGATCTCGCCCTCGGCGTTCACGATCCGCGTGCGCCGCTCGTCGCCGAACCGCTCCTTGATCTCCAGGATCTCCTGCCGGATCACGCCGTCCAAGAGCTTCGGATCGGCGAGGATGGCTTTGAGCTCGGCGATGCGCTGCTGCAACTCCTGATACTCCGCCTCAATCTTCTCCCGCTCGAGGCCCGTCAGCCGCTGCAGGCGCATGTCCAGGATGGCCTGGGCCTGCTCCTCCGACAGCCCGAACGTCGAGATGAGCCCCTGGCGCGCCTCGTCGACGGTGCGTGAGCTTCGGATGAGCGAGATGACCTCGTCCAGGTGATCGAGTGCGATACGCAGGCCCTCCAGGATGTGGGCGCGCGCCTCGGCTTTGGCGAGATCGTACTGCGTCCTGCGGCGAACGACGTCTCGCTGATGATTCAGATAGTGTTCGAGCGTCTCGCGAAGCGTGAGCACCTTCGGCTCGCCGTTCACGAGCGCCAAATTGATGACGCCGAAGCTCGTCTGCAGGGCCGTGTGCTTGAACAGGTTGTTCAGCACCACCTGCGGGCGCACGTCGCGGCGCAGCTCGATCACGACGCGCATGCCGCGCCGATCGCTCTCGTCGCGGAGATCCGTGATGCCGTCGATCTTCTTCTCGCGCGCGAGTTCCGCGATCTTCTCCACGATGCGCGCCTTGTTCTGCTGATACGGGATCTCCGTCACCACGATGCGCGTCTTGCCGCCGGAAAGCTCCTCGAAGTGCGTGACCGCGCGCACCGTGATGGAACCGCGGCCCGTTTCGTAGGCCTTTCGAATGCCCTCGCGGCCTAAGATGACGCCGCCCGTCGGAAAGTCCGGACCCTTGATGACCGTCATCAGGTCGTCGAGCGTCGCGTCCGGATGGTCGATCAGCATGACGACGCCGTCGATCACCTCGCGCAGGTTGTGCGGCGGGATGTTCGTCGCCATGCCGACGGCGATACCGCTCGATCCGTTGACGAGAAGGTTCGGGAAGCGGGACGGCAGGACGACGGGCTCTTCTTCCTGCTCGTCGTAGTTGGGAATGAAATCGACCGTCTCCTTGTTGATGTCCCGCAGGAGTTCAAGCGCGATGGCGGACATGCGCGACTCGGTGTACCTCATCGCCGCGGCCGCATCGCCGTCGATGGATCCGAAGTTTCCGTGCCCGTCGATGAGCGGATAACGCGTGGAAAAATCCTGCGCCAGCCGCACCAAGGCCTCGTACACCGCGGCGTCGCCGTGCGGGTGGAACTTACCCAGCACGTCGCCGACGATGCGCGACGACTTCTTGTACGGCTTGTCCGGCGTCATGCCTGCCTCGTACATCGCGTACAGGATGCGCCGATGCACAGGCTTCAGGCCGTCGCGCACGTCCGGAATGGCCCGAGCGACGATGACGCTCATCGCGTAATCAAGAAACGAATTGCGCAGCTCCTGGCTGATATCCACCGGCAAGATGCCGCGAGAGCTGCTCTCGTCTGCCATGCATGCCACCTCTCATCTGGTTCCACCCGGGCCAAGCGTCGCCCGTGTGTCCGTGTCACACGTCCAAGTTGCGGACAAATCGCGCGTGTTCCGCGATGAAATCCCGCCGCGGCTCGACCTTGTCGCCCATGAGGATGCTGAAGATCATGTCCGCATCCATCGCATCCTCCATCGTGACGCGGAGCAGCGTGCGCGACTCCGGATCCATCGTCGTCTCCCAGAGCTGGTCGGCGTTCATCTCGCCGAGCCCCTTGTACCGCTGCAGCCGCACGCCCTCACGGCCCATCTCCTGAAGGATCTGCTCGAGCTGGGCGTCGGAATAGGCGTACCGCACCACTTTGCCCTTCTCGATCTTGTAAAGCGGCGGCTGGGCGATGTAGATGTAGCCCGCGTCGATGAGCGGCCGCATGAACCGGTAGAAGAGCGTGAGCAACAGAATGCGAATGTGGCTCCCGTCGTGATCCGCATCCGTCATGATGACGATCTTGTGATAGCGGGCCTTCGAAATATCGAAGTCGTCGCCGATGCCCGTGCCGCACGCGGTGATGATGGCGCGAATCTCCTCGTTCGCCAGCACCTTGTCCAAGCGCGCCTTTTCGACGTTGATGATCTTCCCGCGAAGCGGCAGAATGGCCTGCGTCTGCGGATCTCGCCCCATCTTGGCCGATCCGCCTGCGGAATCTCCTTCGACGAGAAACAGCTCGGACCGCTCCGGATCCTTCGAGCTGCAGTCGGTGAGCTTGCCGGGGAGGCTCGTCACGTCCATCTTCTTGCTGCGCGTCAACTCGCGCGCGCGCCTTGCCGCCTCGCGCGCCCTCGCCGCGAGAATGCACTTCTCCACAATCTTCCGCGCGATGGACGGGTTCTCCTCGAGGAACATCTGCATCCGCTCGGCGAAGAGCGTCTCGACGATGCCGCGGACCTCGCTGTTGCCGAGCTTCGTCTTGGTCTGGCCCTCGAACTGCGGCTCAGGAACCTTGACGCTCACCACGGCGGTCAGCCCCTCGCGGACGTCGTCGCCGGTCATGCTGTTGTCGTTCGACTTCAGGAAGCCGTATCGCCGAGCGTAGTCGTTGATCACGCGCGTCAGCGCGCTCTTGAAGCCGGCCTCGTGCGTGCCGCCCTCCGCCGTGTTGATGTTGTTCGCGAACGAGTAGACCGTTGCTGCATAGCCGTCGTTGTATTGGAGGGCGATCTCGACCGCGACGTCGTCCTTCACCGCGGAGACGTAGATGGGATCGTCAAACAGCACGTCCTTCGACTGATTTAGCCAGCGGACGAATTCCGCGACGCCCCCGTCGTACTTGAAGACCGCCCGCTTGCCGCCCTCCCGCTCGTCCTCGAACACAATCTCCAGGCCCGCGTTGAGGAAGGCGAGCTCGCGCAGGCGGTTCATGAGCGTCTCCGCCGAGAACACCGTCGTCTCCGTGAAGATCTCGGGATCCGGCTTGAACGAGACCTTCGTCCCCGTCTTGTCCGTCGTGCCAATGACCTTCAGGTCGTACAGCGGCGTGCCGCGCTCGTACTCCTGCACATAAATGCGGCCGTCGCGATGCACTTCGACGCGCATCCACTCCGAGAGCGCGTTCACCACGGAGGCACCCACGCCATGCAGGCCGCCCGAAACCTTGTACCCTTTGCCGCCGAACTTGCCGCCCGCGTGCAGCGTGGTCAAGACCGTCTCGACCGCGGGCCTTCCGGTCTTCGGGTGAATGCCCACGGGAAACCCGGCCCCGTTGTCTATGACCGTCACGCTGTTGTCCGGGTGGACCTGCACCACGATCCGCGTGCATCGCCCGGCGAGCGCTTCATCGACCGCGTTGTCGACAATCTCCCACACAAGGTGGTGCAGCCCCTTCGCGCTCGTCGAGCCGATATACATGCCAGGCCGCTTGCGCACGGCCTGGAGTCCTTCCAGGACCTCAATTTGCGACTCATCGTACACCTGTTCCGGTATTCGATCCGCCAAAGAAGTTCCCTCCGCCTCAGAACACAACAAAAAGCGGCTCGGCGCCCATCCTCTCAGGATCGCCGAGTTTTCCGCACTTCAGACACGTTCTTCGGCTATTATACCAGAACAAACTCGGAACAGCCGGAAATCGTCCAGCTCCTGGCCGAGCCGATTGAGGCTGGTCGTGGTGATGACCGTCTGCACCTTGCGGCTCATCCCAAGCACGAGGTTGCGCTGGCGGAGATCGTCGAGTTCGGACAGGACGTCGTCGAGCAGCAGCACGGGATACTCGCCGAGCTCCTCGTGCATGAAATCGATCTCGGCGAGCCGAAGCGACAGCGCAATGGTCCGCTGCTGTCCCTGGCTGGCGGCCGTGTGCACCTCCCGGCCGTCGAGAAAGAGCAGGATGTCGTCCCGGTGGGGGCCGGCGCTCGTCGTGCCAAAGCGCAGATCCTGCGCCCGGTTTTTTTCGAGCGCGCGTTGCACGGTGTCTGCCATCTCCTCCACGCTCATGCCTTCCTCGACGCCGGAGACCGAACTTCGGTACGCGAGCGCAAACTCTTCCCGGCCGCTCGCGATGTCGCTGTAGATGCGAGCGGCGTATGCGCGCAACCGCGCGAGAAACCGGAGGCGCCGGTGAATCACGTGCGCCCCGTGAAAGGCAATCTGTCGGTCAAACGTGGCGAGCACGTCGTCGTCCGGAGACAGCGGTGCGGTCTTCAGCCAGCGGTTTCGCTGCAAGAGCGCGCGATTGTAAAGGCTCAGGTGGTGGAGATACAAGGGCTCCATCTGTCCCAGTTCCGTGTCGAGAAACCTGCGCCGAACGCGGGGACTGCCCTTGACGAGATCGAGGTCCTCCGGCGCAAAGAGCACCACCTGCACCTGGCCGACAAACTCGGTCATCCGGCCCACCTGAACGCCGTTGGCGAACGCCCTGCGCCCCTCTGGCCCCAGTTCCAACGTCAGGCGCCGGTCTCCGTACCGCGTCGAGGCCTCCAACAGGATGCGCGCGCGGTCCTGTTCCCAGCGGATGAGATCGCGATCCCGATGAGCCCTGTGCGACTTGCCCACGGCGATGAGCAGCATCGCTTCCAGGGCGTTCGTCTTTCCCTGGCCGTTCTCGCCGACGAGCACGTTCACTCCTGGCGACAACTCGATCTCGGCCTTCGCATAGTTGCGAAAGTCGTGGAGTTCAACGCGGCGGATGTCCATCCGGCTCGCTCACCACGCGATACACCGCGCCTTCCACCTCGACCTCGTCGCCATCGCGCAGTTTCCTGCCGCGACGCGTCTCCATGGCGCCGTTGACGCGCACCCGCCCTTCGGCCAGAAACGACTTGACCTCTCCGCCCGAGGCCACAATCTGCACCTTTTTCAACAGTTGACCCAATGTGATGTGCTCTCCGCGAATGTGAACGTCCATCATGACCTCCAGAGAATGGGCGAGATGAGCTGCAGCATGGACGGATCGCCGCTTCGCTCGATGACGAAGGCCTGATTCGCCCCGTTGAACCGAATCGCGATCTCGGCGGCGTCGAGCGCGCGCACGGCTTCGATCACGTACCGCCCGTTGAATGCGATCTGCAGATCTTCGCCCTCCTTGCGCAGGGCATGCAGGGTCTCCGAGACGTTGCCGACCTCCGGCGAGTGCGAGGTGACTGTCAGGGTGTCGCCCGTCACCTCGAGGCGGACCATGTGATTGTCCTTGTCGCGGGCAATGAGCGCGGCGCGATCGATGGCGTGAAGAAACGCGTCTCCGTCCAGCACCACCTGCGTGCGCGCCGAGCGCGGAATCAGCCGCGAAGTGTCCGGATACGTGCCCTCCAAGAGCCGGGTGTAAAACCGCGTCGGGCCGATGACAAACAGCCCGTGGCTCGGCGTGAGCACCATCTCCACCGACGTCTCGTCCTCGGGAAGGATCTTCGACAGCTCTGACAGCGACTTCGCCGGGATCACCACCTGGCGCTCGGGCAGATCCGCCTGGGGCACGCGGTGCTGCGCGAGCCGCAGGCCGTCGGTGGCGATGAACGTGAGGTGCGTGGGATCCGACGTGATCGACACGCCGGTCAACACAGGGCGGACCTCCGACGTGGCCGCGGCGAAGACGGTCGACTCAATGAGCCGCCCCAACGTGCTCGCAGGGATCTGCATGCTTTCATAGCCCATGAAGTTCGGCAGCTCGGGGAACTCCTCGGCGTCGATGCCGTGAAGGTGAAATTCCACGCTTTGCGCCGAGATCTCCGTCATATAGTTGGCATCGACGCGCATATGAATCTCCGTGTCGGGGAGTTTGCGGACGATGTCGCCGAAGTATCGGGCGGGCAGGACGATGGCGCCCGTCTGATGGACGCGGAGCCCGGTTTCTTCGCCGACCGGCACGCGCGTCTGAATCGCGAGTTCGAGATCGTAGGCGGTTGCGACGATCTCGTCCTCGTGAACCTCGATGAGGATCCCCATCAGCACCTGTTTGGGGGTTCGCACGGCGACGGCCTTGGAGACAATCTGCAGGGCGTTCGAGAGCGCCTGCTTTTGCAGTGAGAATTCCATGCGTCGACTCCCTTCCCTGTGCAGAGCGGCGTTGGATGTCATCGCGGGCGTTGCGTCAGGATCAACAGGAGGAGAAGGAAGGATCCTGATCATCGTCGTGATCATGATCATCGCGGTGGATATGTGGACAACCCCTCAATCACGCCGCAACATTCATGCACAGCCTGTTGACAACTTTGTGGATAAGTCCGCTGATTTGCGCTGTCCACCTGTGGACAACCTGTGTTTTAGGTGAGTGTCCTTATCGCTTGGCTGAGCCGCTCGATGGTGGCGCGCAGCTCGTCGTCCCTCATCATTTCCTCGTGCACCCGTTCGCAGGCGTGCATGACCGTCGTGTGATCTCGCCCGCCGAAGGCCTCTCCAATGCGGGGCAGCGAGAGATCCGTCAGCTCGCGCGTCAGATACATCGCAATCTGGCGAGGGAACGCGATATTCCGCGTCCGCTTCTTGCCCTTCAGGTCGTCGACCTTGAGACCGTAGTGATCGGCCACCACTTTCTGGACGTGATTCACCGTCACCGCGCGGGGGCGGTTCGGGTGGATGAGGTCCTTCAAGGCTTCCTCGGCGAGGGCCACGCTGAGATCTTCCTTCACGAGCGAAGAGTACGCAATGACTCGCGTGAGCGCGCCCTCGAGTTCCCGGATGTTCGAGTCGATTTGGTTGGCGATGAAGGCGAGCACGTCGACGGGAACGTCCAAGCCGTCCGCTTTCGCCTTGCGCTGCAGGATGGCGATGCGCGTCTCGAGATCGGGCGGTTGGATGTCGGTGATGAGCCCCCATTCGAAACGCGAACGAAGCCGGTCTTCAAGCGTCGGAATCTCCCGAGGCGGGCGATCGCTCGAGATGACGATTTGCTTTCCGACCTCGTGAAGACTGTTGAAGGTATGGAAGAACTCCTCCTGCGTCTGTTCCTTGTTCGCGATGAACTGAATGTCGTCAATCAAAAGCACATCGACGGTGCGGTAGCGAGCTCGGAACGAGTCGGGGTTCTTGTCGCGGATGGCCGCGATGAACTCGTTCGTAAATCGCTCGGAGGATATGTAACTGACTTTGAAATTCGGATAATGTTGGCGCACGTAGTGCCCGATGGCGTGCATGAGGTGCGTCTTCCCAAGCCCCACGCCGCCATAGATGAAGAGCGGGTTGTACGCGTTCGCAGGACGCTCTGCAACGGCGAGGCACGCGGCGTGTGCAAAGCGGTTGCCCGCGCCGATGACGAACGAGTCAAACGTGTAACGGGGGTTGAGGTTGGTCTCCGTGTCTTCTTCGGCTGTCACCGGTTCGGGCGCGCGCCGAACGATCACGGCGGGGGCCTGCACGTCGTCCTCTGTGATAAATCGCACCCGATACTCGCGGTCCATGAGGGTCATCATCAGCGTTTCGACGAGGGAAGTGTAATGTTCGGACAGCCAGTTGCGTACGAATGTGGAGGGCGCGGAGATGTAGACCGTTTGCTCCGACTCATCGATTCGGACGATGTGGGTGTCCTCGAACCAGGTGCTGTAGGTGGGCCCGGAGACCTTGTCCTGAACCATCTGGAGGACCTGGTTCCACAGCGCGTCGTAGGTCGGATCGACTTTGGTACTCATCACGAAAGGTTCCCCCTAGTGTTGAAAGGACTTGTCCACAGCACGCGGGAGTATGACGAACGATAGGAAGTCCGGGTTGTCGTCGGTGTCACCTGTGGACTTGTGCAAAGTGAA